>NZ_JBSFXO010000002.1:0-829216 GCF_053595415.1 Streptomyces sp. NPDC002499 | reverse complement strand
GCGCCATCACGCCGCCGATCAGGAAGAACGCGAACGACGTGACGAGATACAGCGTTCCGATGGTCTTGTGGTCCGTGGTGGTCAGCCACTTGATGCTCTTGACATGGATGTTCTTCACGCCCCGCCTGTGTCCGCTGCCGCCCCACCGGTCACACTCGGGGAACGCGAGGTGAATCACGGAATCGGGGTGTGACGTTTCGGCGAGTGCCGGACACGTACGGGACATGAGCAACGACGAGTTCTTCGCCGCTGCCTATCGCGAGCACTACTGGGCGGTCAGCCGCTATGTCGCGCGGCGACTGGACGGGCGTACCAGCGAGGTGGAGGAAGTGGTGGCGGAGGTGTTCACGGTCGCCTGGCGGCGCCGGACCGACCTGCCGGGGTCCCCCCTGCCCTGGCTGTACGGGGTGGCACGGAACTGCCTGGCGAACGCGGTACGCGGCCACGGACGCCGGCGCCGGCTGGTCGCGCGACTGGGCAACGACGAGACCGCGCACGGCCGGCAGGTCGTGGCCGGCCCCGACACCGATGCTCCGGGCGCCTGGGTGCACGAGGCGCTGGCCCGGCTCTCCGAGGCCGACCAGGAGGTACTGCGCCTGACGGCGTGGGAGGAACTGGCCGTCGACGAGGTCGCCGTCGTTCTCGGCTGCGGCCGTCGGGCCGCGGCGATGCGGCTGCACCGGGCCCGGCGCCGGCTCAGAGCCGAGATCGACCGCGCCTGCCCCGACGCCATCCGTCCCGACGCCACCCTGACCAAGGAACACGGCCATGGCTGACGACCTCGACCTCGACCTTCTGCGCCGCGCCAACCCCATGCCGGTCGACGGCCCCCACTACGGTGACGGCCCCCTCGACCACCACGCCGAGCGCCGCCTCGACCGGCTGCTGCACGAACGCCCCGTGGCGCGTCGCCGCACCCGACTCCTGTGGAGCCTCGCGGCAGTCGCCGTCGTCGCCACGACCGCGCTGACCCTGCTGCTCAGCGGCCCGAGCACCGCCCCCGCGGTCGCCGCCCCGCGCCCGCTGGTCGTCCAGGCCGACTCCACCCCCGTACCTCTGCGTCAACTGGCCGAGCTGGCCGGGGCGATCGCGACCGACGCCTCGCCCCGGCTGCGCAAGGGCACGCACGCCCAGTCCTGGAGCCTGGGCATGAGCGACGACAAGCCCCCGATCACCCTCCCGCAGGAGCGCGTCGTGCGCTGGAAGGCGGACGGCAGCCACACGGAACTCGTGGTCGCCACCGACCCGCGCCACCCCGGCCGACCCGTCCTGAGCGACGCGAACGGCGAACCGCACCTCGTCGAGGACGGCCACGTCATCAACCGCCAGACCTACCCGCCCAGTTGGAGCGACGCCCCGCCCGAGTCGCCACCTCCGCACGACCCCGAGAAGCTGCGCGCCTACCTGACGGAGGCCACGTACACGCACGGCACCATGACCACCCCGCAACTCCTTGACGCGGTCGGCGTGTTGCTCGACAACTGGACGCTCGGCGCGGCCGAGTCCACGGCGCTCGCCGAACTGCTCGCCGACGCCGAGGGACTGCGCCCTGTCGGTCAGGTGACCGACCGTCTCGGCCGACGTGGACAGGCCTACGTGTACGACGGGTCCGGCTACCGCCGCATGCTGATCATGGACCCGTCCACCGGAGTCGTCCTCGGCCTGGAGGCCGTCTACACGAAGGCCGTGCCCGAGTACGGGGTGAAGGCGGGCGCGGTCGCGGACTACAGCGCGTGGATGCGCTGATCACGCCCCGAGCTGCCGGGCGGCCGCGTCCACGGTCTGTTCGAGGAGCGTGGCGATCGTCATCGGACCGACGCCGCCCGGCACCGGAGTGATGAGGCCCGCGCGCTCCGCGGCCGAGTCGAAGTCGACGTCACCGACGTTGCCCGGGTTGTACCCGGCGTCGATCACGACGGCGCCGGGCTTGATGTCCGCCCCGCGGATCAGCCGCGGCCGGCCCACGGCGGCGACCACGATGTCCGCCTCCCGGACCACGTCCGACAGGTCCTTCGTCCGGGAGTGGCAGTACGTCACCGTCGCGTCGCGGGCGAGCAGCAGCATGCCCACCGGCTTGCCGAGGATCGCGCTGCGGCCGACGACCACGGCACGCCTGCCGGACGGGTCGACCTCGTACTCGTCGAGCAGTCGCAGGATGCCGCCGGGTGTGCAGGACACGAAGCCCGGCAGGCCGAAGCTCATCGTCGCGAAGGAGGCGAAGGTGACGCCGTCGACGTCCTTCTCGGGCGCGATCGCCTCGAACGCGGCCCGCTCGTCGATGTGTTCGCCCATCGGGTGCTGCAACAGGATGCCGTGCACACCGGGGTCGTCCGACAGGCCGCGCAGGGTGGCGATCAGTTCCTCGGTGGTCGTGGTCGCGGGCAGGGCCACGTGGCGGGACTCGATGCCGGCCTTGCGGCAGCGGTTCTGCTTCATGCGGACGTAGGTGACGGAGGCGGGGTCCTCGCCGACCAGGACGGTCGCGAGACACGGTGCGGCGCCCGTGCGGTCGGTGAGGTCGGCGGCCTTCTTGGCGGCGTCCTCGACGATGCGCCGGGCGAGGGAGGTGCCCTCCATGAGCCGGGCCTGAGACATGATCCACTCCTGGGCTGGATGACGGGATCGCCCAGGCGCACGGCAGTTGCTCTGCGAGGCCGCTCCCCGGTGGTGCTCCACCTCAGCGCCAGTCACGGCCCGGTACGAGCCTAACGTCTGCGGGTGGCACGCAGTGCGGGAGGGAGCGGACGCGGCCGGGCAGCCCGCAGGACCGACCGGAGAACGACGGCGGACACGCGCCGGCCCGCCGCGGAGCCCGGGCGTCGCCGTCTGGTCCCGCCCAGCGCGGACCGTACGGAGAAGGTCCAGGTCAGCCGCGAGCTGATCTGGACCCGCGCGGTTCTCCCGCCTACTCGTCCCATGCCTCGATCATGGTCTGTTCGGAGATCCTGCCGTCGCGCAACGTGATCATCGACTCGGACAGGACCCGCATCCCGTCCGGGTACCGGCAGGACTCGCTGAAGGCCGCGCTGTCGCCCTGGACCACGCACCTCTCCAGCTTGTGCGTCATGTCGCGGCTGTAGACGTCGCTCAGCATCCGGCCGATGGCGTCCCGGCCGTGCAGGACCGTGGGGTTGCTGGGCTGACTGTTGCGGTTGACGACGCGCAGTTCCGCGTCGTCCGCGTAGAGAGACAGAAGCGTCTCCGGTGTGTGTCCTTCGATGCCCCGGCGCAGTGTGTCGCTGTCGAACGCCGGGCGTGCCGCCGTGCCCATGGTGACCTCCCTGAAGGGCCGCGGCCCGACGGGGAAACGGGCCGCGGAGGACCTCACCTTTGAGCCTCCTCCGCCCCGGCACGCTCGGCAAGCGCAACCGCGCGCTGGGCCTGACGGGTGAGGAGCGCGCACGGGCCGTGACCGTCGGGCGCCGAGCGGCGTTGCTGAAAGCATGATCTCAACACGACGTATCGTCGCCGCCGTCGGTCTCGCCGCCGGTATCACCGGTCTCGCCGCGCCGATGGCGGGCGCGGCCGAGGCGGCCGCTCCGGACGCCGGGAAAATCAACCCCATCGCCACGCTCGACTCGCTCACCGTGAGCGACATCCCGGAGCAGCACAAGTCGGCGATCCCGCGGCCGTCCGGCCAGCTGCAGCAGCTGAACAAGCTCAACGACCTCAACCAGCTGCACCAGGTCACCGACCTCGCCGCCCCCGTGACCGGGCTGCTCGAGGGCATGGAGTAGTCGGCCGAACGTCGTACGTCCCAGTCGAGGGCCGCCCGGACCACCGGGCGGCCCTTGACATTGCCCGAGTCGAATCGCAGTCTTTCGTCAGGAATGTGAATACAGTTTCACCTGGCGAACGCAAAGGTGCGTACGATGCCCATCACCCGTGACCTGTTCATCGGCGGCAAGGACGTGCCCGCCGCCTCCGGCCGGACCGCCGAGGATGTGAATCCGTACACCGGCGAGGTGTACGCGACCGTGGCCGCCGCCGGCCCGGAGGACGTACGGCGGGCCGTGGACGCCGCCGACGCCGCCTTCGAGGAGTGGGCGGCGCTGGCGCCCTTCGCCCGGCGGGCGATCTTCCTCAAGGCGGCCGACCTGCTGGACGCCCGTGGCGAGCAGGTCGCCGAGCTGATGGCCCACGAGGCGGGCGGCACCCGGCCCTGGGCGTACTTCAACGTGGCCCTGGCCGCGAACATCCTGCGCGAGGCCGCCGCCGCGATCACCGCACCGCGCGGCGAGGTGCTCAGCGCCCAGGAGCAGGGCGCGCTCGGGCTCGCCGTGCGGGAACCGCTCGGCGTGGTGGCCGCGTTCGCGCCGTGGAACGCCCCGGTGATCCTCGGCGTACGGGCCGTCGCGGCGCCCCTCGCGGCCGGCAACACGGTCGTCGTCAAGCCCAGCGAGGACGCGCCGCTCGCCTGCGGATTCCTCGTCGCCGACGTGCTGCGCGAGGCCGGGCTGCCCGACGGCGTGCTCAACGTGGTCACCAACGCCCCTGAGGACGCGGCCGAGATCGCCGAGGCGCTCATCGCCGACGAGCGCGTGCGGGCCGTCAACTTCACCGGCTCCACCAATGTCGGCCGCATCATCGGCGAGCACGCGGCCCGTCATCTCAAGCCCGCCGTACTGGAGTTGGGCGGCAAGAACGCCGTGCTCGTCCTCGCCGACGCGGACGTGGACTACGCGGTCGACGCCGTCACCTTCAGCGTGTTCATGAACGCGGGCCAGATCTGCATGTCCGGCGACCGGATCCTCGTGCACGAGTCGCTGGCCGAGGAGTTCACCGCCAAGTTCGCCGCCAAGGTGGCCTCGTTGCAGGCCGGTGACCCGTCGGACCCGCACACCGTGGTGGGCCCGTTGGTGAGCACGTCGGCGGCGCGGCGGGTGGCCGGCCTTGTCGGGGACGCCGTGGCCAAGGGCGCGAAGGTCGTCGTCGGCGGGGGCGAGCCCGCGGAGGCCGTGCACCCGGCGACCGTGCTGAGCGAGGTGCCCAAGGACGCCGAGCTGTACTACGCGGAAGCCTTCGGGCCGGTCTGCGTGCTCGACACCTTCGCCGACGACGCCACCGCGGTGGCCGCCGCCAACGACACCGACAACGGCCTGACCTGCGGCATCATCACCGAGAACGCCACCCACGGGCTGGCCGTCGCACGCCGGATCCGGACCGGCATCGTGCACATCAACGACCAGTCCGTGGCCGACGAACCGCAGGCCCCCTTCGGCGGTGCGAAGGCTTCCGGGTACGGACGCTTCGGCGGTCGCTGGGGCATCGAGGCGTTCTCCAACACCCGCTGGGTGACCATCGCCACCCAGCAGGCGCACTACCCCTTCTAGGGATCGACGCCCAGGAATCAGCCCGCCGTCGCCAGGAACTGCGTGGCCGCCAGCTCCGCGTACAGCGGGTCGGCGGCCACCAGTTCGCGGTGGGTGCCCACGGCCCGTACCCGGCCCGCGTCCATCACCACGATCCGGTCGGCCGTCGTCACCGTCGACAGCCGGTGCGCGACGACCAACACCGTGGTCGTACGGGCGACATCGGCGACCGTGTCGCGCAGCGCGGCCTCGTTCACCGCGTCCAGCTGCGAGGTGGCCTCGTCGAGCAGCAGGAGCCGGGGGCGGCGCAGCAGGGCGCGGGCGATGGCCACGCGCTGCCTCTCGCCGCCCGAGAGCTTGGTGCCCCGGTGGCCGACGAGAGTGTCAACTCCCTTGGGCAGCTTGGCGATCAGGCCGTCCAGGCGGGTCGTCTTGAGCACCTTGGTGAGCGCGTCGCCGTCCGCCTCCGGGTTGCCCAGCAGCAGGTTGTCCCGCAGCGAGCCGGACAGCACCGGCGCGTCCTGCTCGACGTACCCGATCGCGGACCGCAGCCTCGGCAACTCCCAGTCGTCCAGGGGGAGTCCGTCGAGGGTGATCGTGCCCGACTCGGGGTCGTAGAACCGCTCGATGAGGGAGAACACCGTCGTCTTGCCCGCGCCGGACGGGCCGACGAACGCGGTCATGCCCTGGGCCGGTACGGCGAACGTCACGCCGTGGTGGACGTAGGGCAGGTCGTCGGCGTACCGGAAGCGGACGTCCGTGAAGGCGAGCGCGGCCGGTTCGGCGTCGCTGGTCGGCAACGCGGCGGGCTCGGCCGCCGGTTCGGCGGGCAGGCTCAGCGCCTCCTGGATGCGGGCGAGGGCCGCGGCGCCCGTCTGGTACTGGGTGATCGCGCCGACTACCTGCTGGATCGGCTGCATCAGATAGAAGACGTACAGCAGGAACGCGACCAGCGTGCCGACGTCGATGGCCCCCGTCGCGACCCGTGCCCCGCCCACCGCGAGCACCGTGATGAAGGCGATCTGCATCGCCAGGCCCGCCGTGTTGCCCGCCGCCGCCGTCCACTTGGCGGCCCGCACGCTCTGCCGCCACGACTCCTCGGCGGCCTCGTGCAGGGTGCGCTCCTCGCGGTCCTCGGCGCCGGACGCCTTGATCGTGCGCAGCGCGCCGAGGATCCGCTCCAGCGAGGCACCCATCACCCCGACCGCGTCCTGCGCCTGCCGGCTGGCCCGGTTGATGCGCGGGACGATCACGCCAAGGACCGTTCCCGCGCAGACGACCACGGCCAGGGTGACCCCGAGCAGCACCGGATCGACCAGGCCCATCATCACGATGGTCGCCACCAGCGTCAGCCCGCCCGTGCCCAGCCCCACCAGCGAGTCGGTGGTGACCTCGCGCAACAGGGTGGTGTCGGAGGTGATCCGGGCCATCAGGTCGCCCGGCTCGCTCCGGTCGACGGCCGTGATCCGCAACCGCAGCAGATACGACGACAGGGCGCGCCGCGCGCCGAGCACCACCGACTCGGCGGTGCGCCGCAGCACGTACGAACCCAGCGCGCCCAGCGCCGCGTTGGCCACCACGAGCGCGGACATCGCCAGCAGGGCACCGGTGATGGTGCGGTCGTGCGAGAGGTCGTCGATCAACCCCTTGGCCACCAGCGGCAGGAGCAGTCCGGTGGCGCCGGTGAGCAGCGAGAGCAGGGCGCCCGCGAGCAGCGTCCACCGGTGCGGCCGGACATAGGCGAGGAGCAGCCGCCAGGCGGGCGGGTCGGGCCGGGTCTCTACGATGCTCACTGCGCTCCTTCGACGGGCGGTGAGCATTCAGGCTACGTCGGCGGACACCTCGGCTGTCGCCCCGCCCGGTGGTAAGCGGTCACGGCCACATGCCGTACCCCCTGGTCAGGATGCGGTTCGTGTCGTGCAGGGCCTTGGCGCGGACCAAGTCCTCCCAGGCCGGGCCGTAGTGGGCCCGCCAGTCCTCGGGGGTCATCGGCAGTGCGCTGACCGGGTACAGGACTCCGCCGACGGTCCTCGCCCGGTCGTAGAGGGTTCGGTTCGCGGTGATCAACTCGCCCACTATGTCCGGGCGTTCCGGCGGTGCCGTGCGCATCAGGGAGAGCTGGCAGAGGAGTTCGCCGGGCGGGCGGCGCAGCAGCGGGGCGTGCAGGGCGCTGCCTGTGAGGGGGCGCAGCTGAACGGTTCCGCCGTCGCGCAACCCCTCCTGCGCGGTGGCCGCGAGTACCGACGGTACGAAGGAGACGGCGGCCTCCTCGGGGAGCAGCAACGTCAGCCATGGGTGCGGGCGTTGCCATTCGCCGGTGGCGCGCAGCAGGCGTTCGTCGCGGTCGAGGCGGTACAGGTACTCCGCGTAGGAGAGGTCCTCGATCTCCGCCGTGTCGTGTTCGTGGTCCAGGTCGCCGACGAACAGGCCGTCGTCGAAGGCGAGTTCGTCGACGTGTGGGGCCACCGCCTCGATCACGTACCTCCAGCCGCCGTCGAGTGCGGGCCGGGCCTCGCCCACGACATGGCTGAAGCGGGCGTCCCGGGCCAGCCGCCGCTGGTCGGCGAAGAACGTGCCGGGGGCGGGGTGGTGGAGACGGTAGCGGCGCACCACGGTCGGCGCGGGCACCAGCCGCAGCGTGGCCCGGACGATCAGCGCGCACTGGCCGAGCCCGGCCAGGACGGCGTGGAACAGCTCCGGTTCGACCTCGGGCGAACACACCACGCACTCGCCGGTGCCGGTGACCACCTCCAACTCCCGCACCCAGTCGGCGACCAGACCGAAGCGGTGGCTGGAGCCGCCGAAGCCGCCGGTGCTCAGCACCCCGCCGACGCTGCTGCCCAGGTGGTCGGGCAGCACCGGCGGCGCGAGACCCTCGGCGAGGGCGGCCCGTACGACATCCCGCCACAGGGCGCCCGCGCCGGTGACCAGCGTCCGCTCGCCGGGCACGCAGCGCACCGCGTCGAGCGGCGTCATGTCGACCACGTAACCGTCGTCCGCCTGGCTCTCGCCGTACAGGGCCTGGCCGCCGCCGCGCGCGGACACCGCGAGGCCCCGCGGGCCGGCGAAGGCGACGAGCTCGCGGACGGCGCCGGCGGACCGGGCCGCGAGGACACCGCGGGGACGGGAGTCCATGATGTGGCCGAAGTCGGCGGAGACACGGAGCAGGTCCTCGTCCTCGGCGGGCGTCGCGGGAATGATTCCGGGCGTGCTGTTCATGCCGCGCTCCTGCGGGAGTGGCTGTTCGGCTCCCGAGGGGAGAGCCGTGCTGGAATTCCGCTTGTCAACCTACGCAGACCCGGTGCGAGCAGGGACGATTCATAGCGAATTCTTGCCGGGGTCATGAAAAGCCGGCCCAACGAGGCCGTTCCTTACCGTGCCGCTCCTGATCAGTTGCACGTAGGGTCGAAAGGACGGATGTCGGTCGACGAAAGGGGTCCCCACCATGGCGCAGGAAGTACGTGGTGTGATCGCACCGGGCAAGGACGAACCGGTACGGCTGGAGACGATCGTCGTGCCCGATCCCGGCCCGGGTGAAGCGGTCGTACAGATCCAGGCCTGCGGGGTCTGTCACACCGACCTGCACTACAAGCAGGGCGGGATCAACGACGACTTCCCGTTCCTGCTCGGCCACGAGGCCTCCGGCATCGTGGAGTCCGTCGGCGAAGGCGTCACCGACGTCGCGCCCGGCGACTTCGTGATCCTCAACTGGCGAGCGGTGTGCGGGAACTGCCGGGCCTGTCTGCGCGGCCGCCCCTGGTACTGCTTCAACACGCACAACGCGAAGCAGAAGATGACCCTCACCGACGGCACCGAGCTCTCCCCGGCCCTGGGCATCGGCGCCTTCGCCGACAAGACGCTCGTCGCGGCGGGCCAGTGCACCAAGGTCGACCCGTCCGTCGCCCCGCAGGTGGCCGGGCTGCTCGGCTGCGGCGTGATGGCCGGCATCGGCGCCGCGATCAACACCGGGAACGTCGGCCGGGGCGACACGGTCGCCGTCATCGGCTGCGGCGGCGTGGGCGACGCGGCGATCGCCGGGTCGAACCTGGCCGGGGCCGCGCGGATCATCGCCGTGGACATCGACGACCGCAAACTGGAGACCGCCCGGACCATGGGCGCCACCCACACGGTCAACTCCAAGGAGACGGACCCGATCGAGGCCATCCGCGAGCTGACCGGCGGCTTCGGGGCCGACGTCGTCATCGAGGCGGTCGGTCGCCCGGAGACGTACAAGCAGGCGTTCTACGCCCGTGACCTCGCCGGAACCGTGGTGCTGGTCGGCGTACCCACGCCGGAGATGAAGCTCGAACTGCCGCTGCTGGACGTCTTCGGACGCGGCGGCGCGCTGAAGTCCTCCTGGTACGGGGACTGTCTGCCCTCCCGCGACTTCCCGCTGCTCATCGATCTCCATCTCCAAGGCCGCCTGGATCTGGGCGCGTTCGTGACCGAGACCATCGAACTGACCGACGTGGAGAAGGCCTTCGAGCGGATGCACCAAGGCGACGTGCTGCGTTCGGTGGTGGTGCTGTGATGGCCGCGCGCATCGAACACCTCGTCACCTCAGGGCAGTTCACGCTCGACGGCGGCACCTGGGACGTCGACAACAACGTGTGGATCGTCGGCGACGACCACGAGGCGATCGTCATCGACGCCGCGCACGACGCCGACGCCATCCTCGAAGCCGTCGGCGACCGGCGGCTCGTGGCCATCGTGTGCACCCACGCCCACAACGACCACATCGACGCCGCGCCCGCCCTGGCCGACCGCACGGGTGCCCCTATCTGGCTGCACCCCGACGACCTGCCGCTGTGGAAGCAGACCCACCCCGACCGGGACCCCGACGCGCACCTCGCCGACGGCCAGGTCATCGAGACCGCCGGCGCCGGCCTGAGGGTGCTCCACACCCCCGGGCACGCACCGGGCGCGGTCTGCCTCTACGACCCCGCTCTCGCGACCGTCTTCACCGGCGACACCCTCTTCCAGGGCGGCCCCGGCGCGACCGGCCGCTCCTACTCCCACTTCCCGACGATCATCGACTCCATCCGTGACCGTCTGCTCACCCTGCCGCCCGACACCAAGGTCCTCACCGGCCACGGCGACGGCACCACCATCGGCGCCGAGGCCTCGCACCTGGAGGAGTGGATCGCGCGCGGGCACTGAACCGGTGGGCCATTACGATCACCTGACATGACCACCAACACGCTCGTCACCCTGCACGGAGTGCGCGTCCTGCGCATCGCAGCCGAAGGCCCGCCGCTCGACGGTGAGCAGGCCGCGCTCGACCTGATCGGCGACGCGATGGGGCAGGAAGCCGAACTCGTGGCGGTGCCCGTCGAGCGGGTCGCGGACGAGTTCTTCCGGCTGCGGTCCGGGGTGGCGGGCGCGGTCGTGCAGAAGTTCGTGAACTACCGCCAGCGCCTGGTGATCGTCGGAGACGTGTCCCGGCACGTCTCCGCGAGCACCGCCCTGCGCGACTTCGTGCACGAGACCAACCAGGGCGGACAGGTGTGGTTCCTGGCGGACGAGGACGCGCTCGACGCGAGGTTGCGGCCGGCCGGGTGAAGACCCGCCAATAGGCGACAGAAGATGTCCGGCTTTCCCGAGATCCTCGACGTAGAAGCACACACACGACGGGAAACGGGAGGTCGGACATGTCCGCGCCGCAGAAGGACAAGGCACCGCTGACGGACAAGGCGCCGCTGAAGGACAAGGTCGCGCTGGTCGCCGGGGCGACGCGAGGCGCCGGACGCGGGATCGCCGTGGAGCTCGGCGTGGCCGGTGCCACGGTCTACGTCACCGGCCGCAGCACCCGCGAGCGCCGCTCCGAGTACGACCGCCCCGAGACCATCGAGGACACCGCCGACCTCGTCACCGAAGCCGGCGGCCACGGCATCGCCGTACCCACCGACCATCTCGACCCGGCCCAGGTCCGCACCCTCGTGGACCGCATCGCGGACGAGCAGGGCCGGCTCGACGTCCTCGTCAACGACATCTGGGGCGCCGAGAACCTCTTCGCATGGGACGCCCCCGTCTGGGAGCACGACCTCGACAAGGGACTCAAGCTGCTCCGGCTCGCGGTCGAGACGCACGCGATCACCAGCCACCACGCCCTGCCCCTCCTCCTGCGCAACCCCGGCGGACTCGTCGTCGAGGTCACCGACGGCACCGCGGAGTACAACCGCGACACCTACCGCGTCTCCTTCTTCTACGACCTCGCCAAGACGTCCGTGCTGCGCATGGCCTTCGCCCTCGGCCACGAACTCGGCCCGCGCGGCGCCACCGCCGTCGCCCTCACCCCGGGCTGGCTGCGCTCGGAGATCATGCTCGGCCACTACGGCGTCGGGGAGGACAATTGGCGTGAAGCCCTCAAAACAACCCCGCACTTCGCGATCTCCGAGACCCCGC
Organism: Streptomyces sp. NPDC002499; assembly: GCF_053595415.1. NCBI lineage: Bacteria > Bacillati > Actinomycetota > Actinomycetes > Kitasatosporales > Streptomycetaceae > Streptomyces > Streptomyces sp. NPDC002499. Next base: position 817,499 of record NZ_JBSFXO010000002.1, on the reverse strand, counting down.
GTTACGTCGGTCGCGCCGTCACAGCCCTGGCCACCGACCCCGAGGTGGCCCGCCGCAACGGCCAGTCCTTCTCCAGTGGCGGTCTCGCCCAGGAGTACGGCTTCACCGACCTGGACGGCAGCCGCCCGGACGCCTGGCGCTACCTCGTCGAGGTGCAGGACACGGGCAAACCGGCGGACGTGACCGGCTACCGCTGAGGTCAGGCGGCCGGGAGCTGCGGCAGCGGCCAGCGCGCGGAGTGACCAGGCCCCAGGTCCAACTCCTCGCGCACGGCCGCGTAGTAGCCCTGCCGTCCGGCCCGCTGCCGCTCCAGCAGTGCCTGCCACGCCTCGGGATCCCGCGTGCCCTCGCGCAGGAACCGCTCCATCGCCAGCACCGTGGCGACCCACGCCCGGGCCTTCTCCACCACGTCCGGACTGCCCAGCAGGAGCAGCGTCTCCCCGGCCGGGTCCCGGGCGAGCCCGGCCTCGGCGATCAGCGGTGCCGCCTCCTCGGGCGACAGGGGATGCGGATGCGGGTCGTTGCCCAGGTGCGAGGCCACGCGGTAGGTGAGCGTGACCGTCTTCTTCAGCACGCGCGCGTAGTCGCTGTAGACGGCCAGTCGCCGCTCCTCCCAACGGGCCTCCCGCTCCCGGCGGTACCGCGCCTGATCACCCCGGACGACGGCCAGATACGAACCGAGCGCGCCGATCACCACACCTATGAGCGCGGGCAGTTGCTGCATGAACGCTGACATGGGCGCACGGTATCTGCCCAGTTGATCGTTTCGGGAGTAGGTTCGGCCCATGGCTGACACGAAGCGCTTCGAGGGGTACGGAGTCCTGGTCACCGGCGCGGCCCGAGGCATCGGCGCCGCCATCTCCCGGCGGCTCGCGGGGGAGGGGGCGCGGGTCCTGATGACCGACGTCGACGGGCCCGAGGCGGCGAAGACCGCGGACGTGCTGCGCGAACAGGGGCTCACCGTCGAGGCGTTGGAGTGCGACGTGGCCGACCGTACGTCCGTGGAGGCGGCCGTCGCGCATGCCGTCGAGGCCTTCGGCTCGCTGGACGTCCTGGTCAACTGCGCGGCCCACTGCACGCCCGACCCGCCGCTCCTGGAGGACGGAACGGACGAGGCGTGGGCCAGTGACATCGACATCACCCTGACCGGCACCTACCGCTGCTGCCGCGCCGCTCTCCCGCACCTGGCCGCCTCCGGGCGCGGTGCCGTCGTCTCCATCGGCTCGGTGAACGGCATGGTGGACTTCGGCAACCAGGGCTACAGCGCGGGCAAGGCGGGCCTGGCCTCCCTGACCCGCACCCTCGCCGGGCACGCGGCTCCGCGAGGGGTGCGCGTCAACCTCGTGGTGCCGGGGACGATCCGCACCTCGGCCTGGGAGGGACGGGAGGACGAGCTGGCGGAGATCCGCCCCCTCTACCCGCTGGGCCGGATCGGCGAGCCCGACGACATCGCCTCCGCCGTCGCCTTCCTGGCCTCCCGGGACGCGTCCTGGATCACCGGCACCTCACTCGTGGTCGACGGCGGCATCACAGCGGTGAGCCCTGGTTTCACGGAGAGGCTCCGACCCCGTCCGTGACATCGGACGATGGACGATTGTCACCGTTTCGTCGCAGCGTGCCCAGCCGTACAACGAACCGGACGGGGCACCGGTCTAGGTGGATGAGATCGCAGGAATGTACTCGGTCGCAGGACCGTGAGAAGTGGTCGCAGGACCGCAAGAAGGGGAATGGGCCCACCATGGGGGACATACGCAGACGGGGCGCCGTCGCACTGGGGATCACCGGACTCGTCGTACCGCTCGGACTCGCGCTCGGCACCGCGCCCGCGCAGGCGGCCACGAACTGCACCACGCAGGCCGGGCCCTATCAGAAGAAGGTGGAGAAGTTCCTCGGCCGGCCGGTCGACGGCAAGCAGTCCACCGCCGACTGCAAGGCCATCAAGGCCTTCCAGACCAAGCACGGCATCACGCCGAACATCGGTTACGCGGGCTCCGTCACCTGGGGCGTGATGAACCTGATGAACAAGCAGAAGGCGGTCGGGAACAACCCGAACCGGGACGGCAAGTGCCCCACCAACAAGGGCCGGATCGCCTGCGTCAACCTCACCCTCCAGCTCAGCTGGATCCAGGACGGCAACAGGCTCGTCTACGGCCCGGTCCCGGTCCGCACCGGACGCAACGGCTACGAGACCCGCACCGGTCTGAAGAAGATCTACTGGCGCGACATCGACCACGTCTCGAACATCTACGACGTGCCCATGCCCTACAGCCAGTTCTTCGACGGCGGCCAGGCCTTCCACTCGGTCAACCTCAGCATGTGGAACCCGCCGGGCTCGCACGGCTGCGTCAACATGACCAAGACCACCGCCAAGAAGTACTGGTCGCTGCTGAAGAAGGGCGACGACGTCTTCGTCTACGGCCGCAAGCCGGGCACCTGATCGCAACGGGCACCCGGCTCACGGGAGTTCGTCACGCCTCGGGCGCGTCTCCGAAGTCCGGGATGTCCAGCCTGGCCCCGCCCTGCCGCGCCGAGTCGTGCGCGATGATGCCCGGCAGGGTGTAGCGGGCGGCGACCCATGCGTTCACCGAGGGCAGGGTGCCGGTGTTGACCGCGGTCACGAAGTCGTCCGCCAGGAAGTGGTGGCTGCCCTCGTGGCCGTTGTGCAGGTGGTCGAACTCCCGCGGCAGCCGCGCCCGGTCGTGCACCGGTGCCGACCCTGAGGTGAAGGCGGCCCGAAGATCCGGCGCGATGTGCTGGAGTGACGGGTCGTCAGGAGACATGGTGGGCTTGGGCTCCAGCAGTTCGCTGATGTCCTGCACCCCCTTCTTGTCCTGCCAGAAGGCCACCGTCGCGAGCTGCTCCATGCTCGCGTCGGTCCCGAAGAACCGGAAACGCGACTCCCTGATCTGCGAGGGATAGCCCACCCGCCGGAACTCGTTCGTGCGGAACGAACCGCCGCCGGCCACCTCGAACAGCGCGGTGGCGTTGGAGAAGTCGTTGCCGAACTGGCTGACCTCCTTGTCGAACACCCCGTCCCCGCGCTCGTCGACGACCCCGATCGCCGACACGCTCACCGCGTGCGTCTGCCAGGCGCCGAGCACCCCGCCGACCGAGTGCGTCGGGTACAGCAGCGGGGGATAGCTGGCGGTCGCCTTCCAGTTCTCGCCGCCGCTGTACTGGTACGCCTCGTAGAACCCCAGGTCCATGTCGTGGACGTAGTCGCCCTCGGCGTAGAAGATCCGCCCGAAGGCGCCCTCGGCGATCTGGTTGCGCGCGTGCACGGTCGCCGGGTTGTACTGGCTGGTCTCGCCCATCATGTACGTCAGTCCGGTGGTGCGGACCGTGTCGATGATCGCGGCGATCTCGTCGGTGGTGATCGCCATGGGGACCGCGGAGTACACGTGCTTGCCGGCGTTCAGGCCCTGCAGCACCAGCGGGCCGTGCGTCCAGCGCTGCGTGAAGATCGCGACCGCGTCCACGGCCTCCGACTCCAGCATCGCCTCGTACGACGGGAAGGTGCCGGCCAGCTGCTGGGCGTCGACGAGCTGCTGGGCGCGCTCGGGCAGCAGGTCGGTGACGTAGACGTCTCTGACGCCGGGATGGGCATGGAACAGGGTGGCGAACTGGCCGGAGAACTGCCCGGCGCCGACGATGCCGATCGAGAACGTCATGTGAGGCGTGTCCTTCGCTGGTCGAGAATCCTCGCGCCACTTACTTTTGTTGCGAAAGAATCATCTCGTCAAGATGTCTGCGGGAATGGGCTGACATCTTTGCTTGCGCATCCCGCGGCCCTAGGGTGTGCCTGTTGCTTCTACGGTGAAACTAATCATGGGGAGAACGACGTCCATGACCACGCATGCCGCCAGTTGGCTCCCGCTGAGCACGGGTGAGCGTTCGGTGGCGATCGAGGTGCTCGTCCACGGGCCGCTGTCGCGCACCGAACTCGCCCGCAGGCTCTGTCTGTCCGCGGGCAGCCTCACCCGGCTGACCAAGCCGCTGATCGAGTCGGGCCTGCTGATCGAGGTCGCCGAGGCCGGCGCGGGCCTCGGCTCCGGTTCCGGTTCCGCGGAGGTGCGCCAGGGTCGCCCCTCGCAGCCGCTGGACGTGGTCGCCGAGTCCCGCTCCTTCATCGGCTTCAAGATCACCGCCGACATGGTCTACGGCGTCGTCACCACCCTCAGGAGCGACATCGTCGCCCGCCACGACCGCCCGCTGGAGTCCCGCGAGCCGGAGCGGGTCGCCGACCTGCTCGCGGAGATGACCAAGGAACTCACCCACGCGCACCAGGGCCTCGCCGGCATAGGGGTCGGGGTCGGCGGCCTGGTGGCGAACCGTACGGTGGTGCGCGAGTCGCCGTTCCTGCTGTGGCGGGACGTCCCGCTGGCCGAACTGGTGCGGGAGCGCACCGGGTTGCCCGTGGTCGTCGAGAACGACGTCGCCGCACTGGTCGAGGCCGAGACCTGGTTCGGCGCCGGCCGCGGCCTGGACCGCTTCGTCGTCCTGACCATCGGCGCCGGGATCGGCTACGGGCTGGTCCAGGGCGGCAGACGGGTGCCCAACGCCGAGGAGGACCGCGGCTTCGGCCGGCACTGGATCCTCGCTCCCGACGGACCGCTCACTCCCGACGGGGAGCGCGGCAGCGCCGTGTCGCTGCTGACCATCGGCAACATCCGCTACCAGATCAACGCGGCCACCGGCCGTGACCACAGTTACGAGGAGATCCTCGCGCTGGCCGCCGCCGGCACCCCCGGGCCGGCCCGCGTGATCGGCGAGGCGGCCCGCGCGCTGGGCATCCTGGTCGCCCACATCGCCAACTTCGCGATGCCGCAGAAGATCCTGCTGGCCGGCGAGGGCGTCGGCCTCATGGATGTGGCCGGGGACACGGTCGAGGAGACCGTCCGCACCCACCGGCACCCGCTGGCGCCCCGGGTCGCGCTGGAGACGAAGGTGTCCGACTTCCACGACTGGGCCCGCGGCGCCGCCGTGCTGGCCATCCAGGTCCTGGTGCTGGGACCTGCGCAGACGTGAATTCCGGACGGACGGTGGCTGATACACGTGATCAGTAACACGGTCCGAATTGCCGGTTTATCTGCCGGTTACTCACAACGCCTTCACCCGTCGGGCCGTATGCTTCACACCATGTCCACCACTGTTGAACCCGCCTCCGATCGCTCGGCAGACGAGGTCAACGAGGAGATCCGGGCCCTGTGGCACCGGTCGGGCGGGACACTGAGTGGCGAGCAGCGCAAGGAGTACCAGCGGCTCGTGCTGGAGTGGGCCGCCGCGGCCCCGCAGCCGGCGCACGCGGCCTGACCCGCACGCCGACCGGAGCCCCCCGAGCCTCGACCGACCTCGAGCCTCGACCTCGACGACCTTGCCAGGACCACGACCTACGCGGGCACCCGATCCGACCGGACGGGTGCCCTTTCCCTTGCGTCACCCCCACATCGCCCGGTACTGGCGCTGATACGCCTTGCGGTCCTGCTCGGCGCGGATGAAGCGGGTGGCCACCAGCGCGACCAGGCTGCCCGCGATCACCAGCAGGCCGGGACCGACATTCTTGGGGTCCGTGAGCTGCGACACGAACGTCTCGCCGGTGAGGCCCGACGAGGGAGCCGAGGAACCCGGAGAGGTCGAACCGGGGGCGATCGCGCTGTGCGTCGCCGAGGCCGCCGGTGTCGGTGCCTGCGAACCGTTCTGCCCGGCCGCCTGTTTCGACACGATCATCTGGACGTTGAGCGCGGTCATCGCCTTGGTCACCGGCTGGAAGAACGTCGTACCGCCCGAGGTGCAGTCGCCGCTGCCGCCCGAGGTGATGCCCAGCGCGATGCCCTCGGAGAACATCGGGCCGCCGCTGTCCCCGGGCTCGGCGCACACATTGGTCTCGATCAGACCGGTCACCGTGCCCTCGGGGTAGTTCACCGTCGCGTTCAGCCCCGTCACCTGCCCGTCGCGCAGACCGCTGGTGCTGCCGCTGCGGAACACCCGCTCGCCGACCGACGGATCGCCCACGCCGGTGATCCGCACGCCGTTGCCGTTGCCGATGGAGACGACGTCGGCCCCCGCGCCCGCCGTGCCGCTCGCGTACTGGACCAGTGAGAAGTCACTGCCGGGGAAGTTCTGCTGGACCGTCTTGCCCACCTGCTGGGTGCCCTGGTCGTCCGCGAACCAGAGCGAGCCGGTCGGTCCGCAGTGGCCTGCGGTGAGAATGAAGTCGCTCTGCCCGTTCGTCACGTTGAAGCCCGCCGAGCAGCGACCGCCGGTCGACAGGATCGGCTGCGCGCCGTTGAGCCGGGTGGTGAAGGCGCCCTGGGTACGCTCCGTCTTCACGAAGGTGCCGATGTTTCCCGCGACCTGGGTCATCTTCGACCAGTCGGAGGAGGACACGGTGGTGTCGCCCTGCACCACCACCTGGTTGTTGCGGTAGTCCATCACCCAGGCCGTGCCGGGCACCCGGGGTGCCGAACGCAGCGTCGAGGCGGCCGACTTGAGCTCGTTCATGCTGTGGCTGACCACCTTCGCCACGACCCCGGCCCGCTCCACCTCGGCGGCCGTCTTCTCGTCGGTCACGGCGACGACCGGTTTCCCGTCGGCGCCGATCCAGTTGCCCGCCGTACGCGAGGCACCGAGCCGGGCGGCGAGTCGGGCACCCTCGTTCGTGGCGGTGTCCTTGGAACTGAACGGGACGGCGGACGTGCCGGAGGGTTCGCTCGCCATGGCGGCCTGCGTCACCATCGCTCCTCCCAGGAGGAGTCCGCCGACTGCCGCCAGCCGTGTAACCCGCCGGACGATCCGTCGTCGTGCGTGCCTCATCAATGGCTCCCGAACCCCGAACGCGCGGCCTCAACACCGCGGGGCGCTCCGGTCGTTGAGTGCCCTCTCTCCTTAACGGGTGCGGAGGCGGAGGCGTTCAGAGCGCGCATGATCTTCTCGCCCGTCCCGCGGGCCGCCCGTGCATCGCACGCGCCCGCCCCGGCTCACGGCTTGCGGCCCACCCCGCCGTACATCGCCACCTCCTGCGGCACGGCCTCCGGAGGCCCCTCCGGGCGCCAGCGCGAGCACGACACCACCCCGGGCTCCAGCAGCTCGAGGCCGTCGAAGAAGCGGGCCACGTCCTGCGGGCTGCGCTGGGTGAGGGACGGGATGCCGCGCTCGTTCCAGAACCTGACCGCCTCGTCCATGTCCGGGATCGCCGGGCTGCTGATGGTGTGTGACAGGACGAGGTGGCTGCCGGCCGGGAGAGCGTCCAGGTAGCGGCGGACGACGGCGTACGGATCCTCCTCGTCGGGCAGGAAGATGACCACCCCCAGCAGCATGAGAGCCACCGGCCGGCTGAAGTCCAGTGTCCTGGCGGCCCGTTCCAGGACCGTGTCGACGTCACGCAGGTCCGCGTCGAGGTGGTCCGTGCGGCCCTCGGGTGAACTCGTGAGCAGGGCGCGGGCGTGGGCCATGACGAGCGGGTCGTTGTCGACGTAGACGATCCTGCTGTCCGGGGCGTGCCGTTGGGCGATCTCGTGGGTGTTGTCGGCCGTGGGCAGTCCGGTGCCTATGTCGAGGAACTGGCGGATGCCCGCCTCGGTGACGAGGTGACTGACGGCGCGTCCCAGGAACTGCCGGTCGGCGTGGGCGTAGTCGTGGATGGCCGGATGCAGTTCACGGATGCGGTCGCCGGCCACCCGGTCGACCTCGTAGTAGTCGCCGCCACCGAGCCAGTAGTTCCAGATCCGGGCCGCGTGCGGGCGCAGGGTGTCGATGCGTCCGCGCAGCGTCGCGGCGGGGTCGTCCGTGGCTGGGATGTGCTCCGTCACGGGGTCAGCTCCTGGAGGGCCTGGTGGGGGGAGCGGATATGTCAAGTGGCAATCTAGACTGCCGAGTTGATGTCTGCCGAGGGAACCGCGTGGGTTGTTTTCCCGGCAACTTCCGGCGCGGTCCCGCCCTCGGTGTTCCCCGTGCCGTCACCCGCCAGCAGCGCCCAACTGCGCTCGTCCCCCCACGCCGACGCCGGGTCGACGTACGGGCGCAGCAAGGCGGTCAGTTCCGGGTCCGACCGTCGGTTCAGCACGTCCGAGGCGATCTTGCGGGCGATCCCGGCGAGGTAGTCGGCGACCTGCACGCGCGCGTCCAGGCGCGAGTGCACCAGGTGCACCTCGCCGAGTCCGACTCCGGACCGCCGCGCCGTCTCCTGGATCCAGGCGATCCGTTCCGGCGTCAGCATGTTCTGCCGGTCGTGCGTCAGCTGCACCGTGCGACCATCCGCGCTCCAGTACGCGGCCGTGCCCACGATCGCCGGCAGCAGGGGATTGAGGACGGGGACCAGAACCGGTCCGGACAGGACCCGGGCCCGATAGGCGTCGGCGCGCGGGCGGGCCGCCGCGAGCCGCTCCAGGATCCCCGCGAGGTCCGTACCGGGATGCGCGCGCCGCAGCGCCTCCACCGTCCGGAAGAAGCCGTCGACGGGTTCGCCCGGTTCCCCGTCGTTCCTGATCCGCAGCAGTCGGTTGGCCGCCTGGAGGAAATCCCGCCACCGCTCCTCGCCGAGCACCCGCGGGCCTTCGCGGAACAGGGCGAGCCCCTCGGAACCGCCGCCGAGCAGCAGGTCGGCGACCCGGTCCACGACGAAGAAGGTCTTCTCGGTGAGATGCACCTTCGCGTCCCCGTGGATCGGCCCCGCCGGCGCGAGCAGCCACTCCAGCACCGCCCGGTGTTTCTCCCGCAGCAGGTGGTTGGCCTTGTACTCCTCGGCGGGCGAGCGGATGCGGTCCCGGATCTCCTGCACGTACGCGGCGGCGGAATCCATCGGCAAGCGCACACCGGCGTGCGCGAACACGTCCGTGTTCCCGCCGGTGAGATTCTCGCCGTCCGACCCCGACTCGTCGCAGGCGATCTCCACCACCCGCGGCTCGTACGCGTCGTTCCAGGTCACACCAGGGCCCCCTATCTTGAGCGCATGACCAGGATCGCGCACCACACCACAGGTGAGGCAAACCCTTTGTGCGCCCTCACCCTCGACCGCCTCCGATGTCGTACGAGCATGAAGTGGCGCACCTACCCGCCGGACGTACTGCCCCTGTGGGTGGCCGAGATGGACGTGCCGCTCGCCGCACCCGTGGTGCGCGCGGTCACCGACGCGCTCGCGCTCGGCGACACCGGATACCCGGCCGGCACCGCCTACGCCGAGGCGCTGGCCGAGTTCGCCGAGAAGCGGTGGGGGTGGGACGGGTGCGCGGTGGAGCGCACCGCGCTCGTGCCCGACGTGATGATGGGCATCGTCGAGATGCTGCGACTGGTCACCGGGAACGGGGACCCGGTGGTGGTCAATCCGCCCGTGTATCCGCCGTTCTTCCAGTTCATCGAGCACATGGACCGACGCGTGGTCGAGGCGCCGCTCGGCCCCGACCTGCGCATCGACCTCGAGGTGCTGGAGGAGGCCTTCCGACAGGCGGTCGCGGGCGGCGGGCGGGCCGCCTACCTGCTGTGCAGCCCGCAGAACCCGACCGGCACGGTGCGCACCGCCGACGAACTGGCCGCGGTCGCCGCCCTCGCCGAGCGGTACGGGGTGCGCGTGGTCGTCGACGAGATCCACGCACCGCTGATCGCCTCCGGCGTGGACTTCGTGCCGTACCTGAGCGTGCCCGGCGCCGAGCGCGGCCTGTCGCTCATGTCCGCGTCCAAGGGCTGGAACCTGGCAGGGCTGAAGGCCGCGCTCGCCGTGGCGGGTCCGGCGGCCGCGGCCGACCTCGCCCGGCTGCCCGAAGAGGTCGGCCACGGGCCCAGCCACGTCGGCGCCATCGCCCACACCGCGGCCCTGCGGGACGGCACCGCGTGGCTCGACGCGCTGCTCGCCGGGCTCGACGAGAACCGGCGGCTGCTGACCGACCTCCTCGCCGCACACCTTCCGTCCGTCGACTGCCGTCCAGGCGAGGCCACTTACCTCGCCTGGCTCGACTGCCGCGCACTCGGCCTCGGCGCCGACCCGGCCGACGTCTTCCTGGAGCGGGGGCGGGTGGCACTGAGCCCCGGGACCCGCTTCGGCACCGGCGGGGCGGGACACGTACGCCTGAATCTGGCGACCTCGCCGGAGGTGATCGAGGAGGGCGTACGGCGCATGGCGGCGGCCCTCGGCTGAGCGCTGCCGGGGGTGTCATGCCCACGTGACGCCGGCTGCCATGATGAGCTCATGCGTGTGCTGATGCCGCTTCCCGACCACGACTTCGACGTCACCGAGGTCGCCGTGCCCTGGCGGGTGCTCACCGACGCGGGGCACGAGCTCGTCTTCGCCACCGAACGCGCCGGGACCCGGCCCGCCGCCGACCCGCGCCTGCTGACCGGCGTGATCTTCGGGCAGCTCGGTGCGGCGGAGGAACCCAAGCGGTTCTACGAACAGCTCACCCAGGCACCGGAGTTCGGCGCCACCGTGGCCTGGGCCGACGAGGATGTGACGTCGTACGACGGGCTGTTGCTGCCCGGCGGGCACGCGCCCGGCATGCGGCAGTACCTCGGCTCGGCCGAACTGCGGCGCCAGGTCGCGCGGTTCTGGGCGCTGGGCCGGCCCGTCGGCGCGATCTGCCACGGCGTCCTGGTGCTGGCCCGTACCGAGGAACCGGCCACGGGACGCAGTGTTCTGACGGACCGTCGGACGACCTGTCTGCCCAAGTACATGGAACGCGGCGCCTACTTGAGCACCGCCTGGCGGCTGGGCCGCTACTACCGCACCTACCCGGCGTACGTCGAGGACGAGGTGCGGGGCGCGCTCGGCGACCCGGGCGCGCAGTTCGTACGCGGTCCCCGGGAGCTGACCCGGCGCGGCACGGCGAGCGACGACACGCACGCCTTCGTCGTCGAGGACGGCACCTATCTGTCGGCGCGCTGGCCCGGCGACGCCTACCTCTTCTCCCGCCGCTACCTCGCACTGCTGCGTTCCACCGCCGGTGCATAGACTGCGCGCCATGGACGACTCCACGCTGGACCGGCTCGCCTCGGGCAAGTACCTGCTGGTCACCAGCTACCGCAAGAACGGCACCACGGTCGCCACCCCGGTGTGGGTGGTGCGCGACGGGGACACCCTCGGCGTGTGGACGGTGGCCGACTCCTGGAAGGTCAAGCGGATCCGGGCCCGGGGCGACATCCTCGTCGGCCCCTGCGACGTACGCGGCAATCCGACCGGCGACTCCGTGCCGGCCACCGCCGAGATCACCGACGCGGCGACCGTCGCCCACTACCGCACCCTCATCACCCGCAAATACGGCCTCATGGGCCGGTTCACGCTCCTCGGCAGCAGGCTGCGGCGTGGCCTCGACGGCACCGTCGGCATCCGCGTGCGCCTGGTCGGACCGGAGCCCGGCACCGCCGCCGAATGACGAACCGCGCGGCACTCCGGTTCCCGGCTTCGGGATTCCGGGGGAGTGCCGCGCGGCTCGTGGTCGGCGGGAGGATCGGCTACGACGCGTCGAGCACCGTGCCGTTCAGGATCACGCCGCCCTCCTGCGGTTCACCGTTGTCGTTCAGCTGCTGGAACCGGACGGACTCGGTCGGCTCCGTCACCCGGTCGGTGATCGTGGGCAGGGTCACCTCCGCGCTCAGCTCACCCGTGGGCACGTAGCCGAACAGGGAGAGGTACTGAAGCGAGGACAGGGGACGCTCCGGATCGGGCTCCTCGCCCGTGTTCTCGGCGAGCCACTGCGGATCCACGTCCTTCGTCGACAGCTCCGGGCCGTCGGTGACCGGCAGGATGCCGAACGACACCCCGAGGTCCACGTCCGCCGGCTCGGACAGCGTCATCTTCCAGCGCAACGGCTGCCCCTCGGTCACCCGGTCCGCCACCGGCGTCACGGTGACCGACGGCATGGGATCGTCGTCCTCGACCAGGACTCCGCCCCGGTGGGCGCCGATGACCGCACCCCGTACGGCCTTCACGACCACGTCGTCCTGAGTGCCGTAGGAGAAGCGCGTGTTGCCCGCCACCTTCACCGACACGTCGATGTCGTTGCCGCCGGGGTGCACCGTCACCAGTTGTTCCTTCTCCCCGCCGGTGACCGGGTCGAGGACGTAGAGACGCACCTGGCCCGAGCCGCGCCCGGACACCTGCACCGGCACCTTGTAGGTCCGGACGCCCGAGTCGCCCTCCTTGACGGTCAGACGGCCGAGGTCGACGCGCGGCAGCGCGGGCGCCGTGACCGCGGGAGTGCCGGAGCGCCAGCCCCAGGCGTCCATCAGCCAGGCCTGCCCCGAGCGTGAACGCGGTGTCAGGTCAAGGGACTTGATGTGCTTGAGGTCGAGACCGGCACGGGTGGCGGCGGTCAGCGGGACGCGTACCTCGCGGGCCCAGTAGGAGCTGGTCCGTTCGGTGCCCGGCAGCCCGTCGACCTTGACGTCACCGAGGGTGGCGCGCTTGCCGTGAGTGTCGGTGAGGGAGACGCCGAGGCGCGTGCCGGTCGAGTTGGGCGGCACGATGACGCGCAGCGACAGGTCCTTGGCGCCGCCGAGCGAGACCGGCGCGCCGGGGCGCACCTTCACGGCCGAGCCGGCCGCGGACCACTTCAGCGCGACCGCGCGGCGGCCGACCTCATGCGTCGTGTCCCACTGGGCGAAGTGCGGCGAACTCCCGTTGGTGTCCGCGCCCAGGCACGCCTTGGCGGGAGACGGGTCCACGACCGCGCACAGCTTGCCGCCGGTCACCGACATCTTGCCGTCCGGCAGGAAACCGCCGGCCCGCTTGGCGCCGACCGCGTGCGTGAGCACCCGCGCCGGGTCGGCCGACGGGGCCCGCTTGCCCGAGCCGTCGAGCAGCGGCCGTACCCGGTCGTCACCGGCGACGAACAGCCGGGCCGCCGCCGCGATGTAGGTGCTGCCCGCCTTGTGCTGCTGGTCGGCGGTCAGCCGGGTCGCGGTGCCCGGCGAGCACACCGCGTCCCGCTGGTCCGGGTCCTCGAAGAAGTCGTCCCAGGCGGGCGCCTCCGCCTGCCCGGGCGTCCACTCCGAGTTGAAGAAGTTGTGGTCGGCGCCGACCACGTACACCGCGCTGTGCAGGGCGGCGCCGCGGCTGACGCCCCGGGTGCCGTCGACGTAGACCTCGCCCTGGAGGTCGGAGACGTCACCGTCGCAGCCCGGCAGAATGGTCGCCGAGGGCACGTCCGCGACCGGGTTCTGGCCGAAGATCGTGGGTCCGATGAGGACGGTGCCGCGGATGTGCCAGCGCACCCGGCCGTGGTAGCCGTCCTGCGCGGCCGGCGGCGGGTAGAGGCTGTCCATCGCCGCGCGGTTGACACCCTCGCCGCCGCGCGAGTGGCCCACGAGCAGCACGCGCGAGAGGTCGGCCTTGGGGCCATTGCGTACGACCGCGGGTGCCGAGGCCGGGTTCGCGGCCCAGTCGGCCCAGCGGGCCAGGTGCTGGCGCACCAGCGAGGAGCGGGCCTGGGCGCCGCCGTCCTCGGCCGCCCAGTCCTGGCCGTTGATGCCGTTCGCGGAGATCGACACCGTCACATAGCCCTGGGAGGCGAGGAGTTGCTGGTCGCGCAGGTAACCCCGGTAGCTCGGGATCGGCTTGGTGCCCTGCGGGCAGGGCCAGTCGCCCTCGATGTCCTCACCGGCGTAACAGGTGGGGTGACGGCCGTGCAGGAACAGAGCGAGTGGCCGCTTGCCGGTGGCGCCCTTCGGCGCGACCACCACAGCCTGCATCTCGACCGGTTCGGGGAAGCCGGGGAGTTTCACCGGGTCGAGGTCGTACTCGCCGGTGCTCGTGCGGTAGGAGCCCGGCTTGCCCGGGTCGACGGAGTTCGCCGGGAGCCGGGCGGGCGGCGTGGCCGCCGCGGACCGCTTGCCGCTCGAGGTGTCGACGCGTCCCGCCGCGTTCAACTCCCGTCCGCCGGACCTCACCTGAAGGTCCGTCAAATCGGCTTTCGGATCGGCCTGTTGGAGATCGAGACGGAACGTGCGCCCGTCCTTGCCGGGTGCGGGATGACCGAGCAGTCGGTCCCCCGCGTAGAAGTCGACGCGTGCGTCCCCCATCGGTACCGGCTTGGTGGAACGCCACACCAGTTGCCGGTCGCCGCCCCCGCCGGCGATCCGCCAGCCCGGCGGCAGTCCGCCGTCACTGTCGGCCGTCGTCGTGATCGGTCTGGCGTCGGACGGCTGAGCCGCCTGCGCCAAGCCTGGCGATCCCCCCGCCACCGCGAGCACCGTCGCGGCGGTCACCCATATTCGCCGGGCACGGATCAAGGTTGCCCTCCTCAAGTTCACAGCTCAGGCACCCCGTTGGTCAGCGGAGGCCTCTCGCGTACCGGAGGACGGGCGGGGGCGTCTGTGGGTTGCCTGTGATCGAGGAATTGGCCGACGGGCATGGGTGCGCTCGGCGAACGGGAGGATCAGGTCCAGGCGCGGTAGGGCTCGTCGACGAGCTGGAAGACCGGCTCGCCGCGCACCGGGTCCTTCGCCGTGGACAGTCGTACCCGGTCCCCGCTGTGGATGCCGATCGGCGGGCCCATGACCCGGCCGCGGACGACGAACCCCTCGGCCATCTCGACGAGCGACACATTGCGCGCGGCCGGGGTGTTGCGGTGCACGATCGTGGAGTGGCGGACCGTGCCGGTGCCTTCGCTGCGTTCCGTCCTGAGGTCGCTGCCCTGGCAGACCGGGCACAACAGCCGGTGGTACATGGCGGTCGCGCACCAGGTGCAGCGCTGGAAGAGAACGGCGTCGGAGGCCGGTGCCGCGGTGGGATCGAGTACGCCCGCCGAGGAGCCGGCTGCCTGACGAACGACGCTCGCTGAGTGGTGGTACACGCTGGTCAACCCCCTGCGCTCGGCCGGAATGCGACGTGCGCGGTTCGCGGTGCGACCGTGCACGGATTCAGCGTATGGCACTGAGTGTCAGCGGTAAAGGCACTCGGTTCCCTCAATAAATTCGGGTTCCCCCGATGAACTCAGGCGGGAGCCGGTCGGTCCCGGTCGAGCGCCGTCTCGATCTCGCGCACGACCCGCCACATCGGAGCCCCGCGCCGGGAGACGACGACCACCACGTCCTCCGGCTGCTCCCCGACGGGCCGGACGGGCGGAACACCGACGCCGAACGCGGACTGGACGTATCCCAGCGCGTGGTCCACCGTGGCGCTCGCGTCGCCCTGGCCGTCCGAACGCAGCCAGGAACGCAGGGCGTTGTTGTGCGCCGCCACCACGGCGGCCGCGATCACGTCGGCCTGCAGCGTCCCGTCGGGCCGGCCGGCGAAACGCTCGCGCAGGTACTCGGCGAGGGCCCGCTCGTAGCGCCACACCACGGACAGCTCGTAGGCCCGCAGCCCTGGCACCTTCTTGGTGAGGCGGTAGCGCTGCACGGAGAAGGTCGGGTTCTCGGCGTACATCTTCAGCACCAGCCGGGCCGCGTCGCACACCCGCCGCACCGGCTCGTCCTCGTCCGCGCTGTCGGCGAGATACGTCGTCATGTCCGCCAGGCAGCGCTCGTGGTCGGGGAAGACCACGTCCTCCTTGGAGGGGAAGTACCGGAAGAACGAGCGCCGTCCGACGCCCGCGAGCGCCACGATGTCGTCGACGGTCGTCTGCTCGTACCCACGCTCCAGGAACAGTTGGAAGGCCGCCGCGACCAGGGCGTCCCGCATGGGCGGTCGTACACCCGGCCGCGCCTTCTCACCGCGACCCGTCGCCGCACCGCTGGAGCTCATGGACGGGAACGTAACACCCTGGCGGCACGCATGGCACTCAGTGCGCCCCTTTCGGGGAACTGAGTGCTTCGACCCGCACCCGGGTCGCCGCGTACCCCTGGCTTAGCCTCCTTGCATGCCTTCCCACAGATCCCGCCTCCTGTACGTCAGCGACCTGGCGTACCCGGCGCGCGGGCGCCGCTACTGCGACGAGGACATATTCCTGACCTCGCGCCTGCGCGAGGACTTCGACGTCGCGCTCTGCCACCCGCGGGACGCCGCCGCGCTGATGGACGCCTTCGACGCCGTCGTCGTCCGCAACAGCGGTCCGGTCCTCGGCTACCAGGCGGAGTACGACGCCTTCCGTGCGAAGGCGACCGCGAGCGGGACGCGGGTCTACAACCAGCTCACGGGCCGCGCCGACATGGCGGGTAAGCAGTACCTGCTCGACCTGAGCGCCGCCGGCCACCCGGTCATCCCCACCGTCGACCGCGTGGCGGACCTGCACCGGCTGCCCGAGACGGCCGAGTACGTGGTCAAGCCCAAGTTCGGCGCCGACTCGGTCGGCCTGTCCATCGTGCCCGCCGACCGCCTGCCCGCCCTGGTGGACGGCAGCGTCCTGGTCCAGCCGCGCGTCGACTTCGCCTACGAGGTCTCCTTCTACTTCGTCGACCACGACTTCCAGTACGCCCTCCACGCCCCGCACACCGACCGGCGCTGGGACCTGGAACCCTACGAACCCACTGACGAGGACCTGGAGTTCGCCCGCGGCTTCATCGACTGGAACACCGTCGAGCACGGCATCCAGCGGGTCGACGCCTGCCGCGCGCCGGGCGGCGAGCTGCTGCTGGTCGAGTTGGAGGACCTCAACCCGTACCTGTCCCTGGACGTCCTCGACGAGGCACGCCGGGACGGCTTCGTGGCGGCCTTCAAGGAGTCCCTGCGCGGGTTCCTCGGTCGCTGAACTCCCGGGGCGGGCGGTGCGTATCACTCCCCGAGGGACGGCGGAGGTCCCTGTCAGGGACGGAAGGAGTGCGCTGTGCCGACACCGCCCGGATCCGGGTCACCGGACGACCGCCCACCGCTGGAACCGGTTCGCGTACTGCGCCCGCGCCGCACCGACGCGCTGGCGCAGTTGCTCAAGGACATTCGCCAGGACAAGGACTACCGCGATCGTGAGGCCGTGGCCGTACGGGACCCGTACGCGTGGACCGACGAGGAGACCGAGGAACTCCCGCCTGTCGCCGACGAGTTCACGACCGGAACAGCCGCGGGACCAGCTGCCGGGCCGGCCGCACGATCCGCCGCCGGACCGGCCGCCGTGCCCCCACGCCCGCCGCGTGCCGTCGGTCGCCTCGGCTTCGGCCCGGGACACCGTCGTGCCGCCGTGGTGATCGGGGTCGGCGCGGCGGCCGTCGTCGGCTTCGGCTGCGCCCTCCTGCTCCCCGGCCGCACCGACGCTGCCACCGCGTCACCACCGCCGACCGTGTCCGCCGACCCGACCCCGGCCGCCTCGGACCCGGGCACGGGCGATCCCGACGGCGCGGGCACCCTCCGCGAGGGTGACAGCGGCGCCGCGGTGACCGACCTCCAGGAGCGCCTGCGGCACATCCCGGACGTCTACAAGGACGGCTCCACCAGCGGCAGTTACGACACCACCCTCACCGAGGCGGTGGCCCGCTTCCAGCTCTGGTACGGCATCCGGGGCGACGAGACCGGCGTCTACGGGAACGACACCCGCCAGGCCCTCGAATCGCGCACGGCGCCCGGAACCGGCTGACCCGGCCGGGGTGTTGACCCGCACGGTCTCGAACGCCGGGCAACGGGTGGGGAAAGTGCAGGTGAGCGGGTGCCGTGTGCCCGGCACCATGGGACGGGGCCGGCGTGCGAGACGCCCGGCCCGTCCTGAGCCGAAGGCACCACCCATGAACGGCACGCGCATCCCGGGCCTGATCCTGCCCGCGGTCTTCCTGCTGGCCCTCGTCGTGGGCCTGTTCTGGTACTGGCGGCACCGGGGCGACGAGTGAACGACGGGCCGTGCTGCGGAGGTCGGTGCCCCGCAGGCCGACGCGCCCGACGTCAGCGCGCCGATTCCACCAGCGCCTGAGTGACCGTCCGCACGCTGCGCGCGATGTGCTGGAGCTGCAGCACCTCCGCCGCGTACAGCTTGATCGTGTGCTCGATGACCGACTCGGGCAGGCCCAGGGCAGGCAGGTCGGCGCGGGCGGTCTGCAGGGCGGTGCGCGCGACCCGGATCTCGTGCTGGACCTGGATCTGCGCGTGCCGGGCGAGCAGGACGGGATGGCGGATCAGCGCCGGATAGCTCGCGTACCGCGCAGGCACCAGCTCGCGCAGCCACTTGGTCGCCGAGCGCTCCCAGTCGTAGCTGCCGGGCGACTTGACCTGGCACGGCCAGTCCGGGCTGACACGGGTGGTCGTCATCTGCATGGTCATCGCTCCAGGATGTGCGGCGTCGTGGAGGGTGGTCCGACGGTGACGGGCGGCCCCGGTCTAGGGGATGACCGGGGCCGCCACGGGTCCTCGCACGGGCGAGGCCCTACCGAACACCCTGGGCGCCGACGCGGGTAGGAGACGGCGGCCCCGGGTGCTCGTACAGGAGCCCGCGAGGGCAGGCGGTGCCGGCGCGACGAGAGGAGCGGCGTGCGCATGGGGCGGACCGTCGGCTTTCTGCGGGCGGATGGGGCGGCGGGGACGGGGGCGCGGACGAGTTCCGGAGTGAGCCGGAGCGCGATCCGTGAGCAGTATTTATATATGCCGTCCGCTTTGCAAGGCGCATGAAAACATTCATGCGTGATATATGGCGGATGATCCGTCTGTGCTGCGAAATGAGTGAAGTGACCGACATGGTCCCGGAGCGCACCCCGGACGGTCACGGGACCCCGGCGGTCAGTCCCTGAGGAAGAACTGGTGCTGGTCGGAGATCTGCTCGTACTCCTCGAGGCGCGCCTGGGTGCGCTCGGGGTCGGCGTCGGTCATGGCCTGGAGCAGCGCGGCGGCCATCACGCCGGGCGCGGCATAGGAGTCGAAGACCAGGCGGGAGCCGGTCGCGGTGGCGAAGGTGACGTCGGCCTCGTCGGCCACCGGACCGAGCGCCAGGTCCGTGACGAGGGCGACCAGCAGCCCGGCGCTGCGCGCGACCCGGACCGCCGTGAGGGTCTCGTGGGCGTGCCGGGGCATCGAGAACGCCAGTACCCAGGTGCCGCCCGCCTCGCGCGACTGAAGCAGCGCGTCGTACGCGACGCTGCCGCCCCGCGTCACCAGCCGCACGTCCGGGTGGATACGGCGCGCGGCGTAGGCGAAGTACTCGGCGAGCGAGGCGGAAATACGCAGGCCGAGGATGGTCAGCGGGGTCGACTCCGACAGCTTGCGGCCCATCTCGATGAGCTGGTCGGGGTCGGCGAAGTCGCGCCGCAGGTTCTCCAGGTTCTCGATCTCGGCGTCGACCGCAGACTGCAGTTCGTTGCTGCCGTTCTCCTCGGTCGCCGCGGGCCCGCCGGCCAGTGTGCCCAGCGCGATCGACTGGAGCTTCTCGCGCAGCGCCGGATAGCCGCTGAAGCCCACGGCCGCGGCGAAGCGCGTCACGGAGGGCTGGCTCACCCCGACACGTTCGGCGAGATCGGTGATGGAGAGGAACGCGGCCTCGGTGATGTGCTCGATCAGGTACTGGGCGATGCGGCGCTGGCCCGGGGAGAGCCGGGGCCGGTCGAAGAGGGTCCTGAGCTGGGAGGCCGGGGCGGCCTCGACCTCCGGTGCGGTCTTGCCCGAGGTGATGGCGGATGCCTGTGCGCGTGCCTGCTGCGGCGATGGCACCGGTGCGCCTCCTTTGTCTCCCACAGTGCCTCAACATAGCTCACACGCTGTCACCACAGGGGTTTGTAAGAAGGCATATGCCGTACGGCGGACGGATGCTCAGGTCGCGCCGCCGGACGGGGTGTCACCGCCGGTAGATCGTGATCGAATGACCGACCTCGTCGACCGCACGGCTGCTGTCGATCAGTTCGGCCAGCCGCCCGCGCGCCTTGGCCACCGACGAGTCCGACACCACCAGCAGCCCGTGCACCTCGGATTCCGGCACCTCACGCGGGTCGGCCGCGTCGATGCCGTAGTAGGACGGCACCCCGCTGCCCTTGTAGACCAGCCACACCCGTTCACCCGCGTACCGCTCGCGCAGCCGGTCGGCGAGCCGTCCCAGGTCCTGGCCCCAGTCCACGTTGGAGTCGTGCAGCCGCAGATGCGTCTTCGCCGGCCCGCCGAACGCCTCGTTGGAGTACGGCAGATAGTAGGGATACGTCCGCACCGAACTGACCGCGACGAACGCCACCAGCACCCCCGTCACCAGCGGCGCCCACCGCCACCGCACGGCGAGCACACACCCCGCCGCCACGGCCAGGAACATCGGCACGAACACCGCGTACCGCGTCCCGAAGTCCCGCGACCCCGTCATGGCCGCGGCCAGCAGCACCGCGGCGGGCACGAGCACGTACGGCGCCGAGGCCCGCAGCCGCGGCACCGCGACCAGCACGACCGCCCCGGCGGCCCACAGCGCGAGCATGCCGAGCGGTGTCTTCACCAGTAGCGCGACCGGCAGGTAGTACCAGAGCGAGCCCGTGTACACGTGCCCGAACAGGAACCCCTGCCACGGGTAGGCCTCCATACCGAACTGGAGGCGCATCCCGTCCTTGTACGACCCGGGCAGCGGCAGCAGATCCACCACCAGCCCCTTCAGCCCGTGCACGGCCGGCACCGGGTCCATGGACGACGCGCGCAGCCGTGGGTCCACCACCAGATACGACGCCCATACGACGGCTACGGCGGCCCCGGCCACGACGGCCGCACCGGCGAGCGCCCGCAGCAACGCCCTGCGCCGGTCCGCCGAACCGCCGTGCCACACCGACCACGCGGCCAGTGCCAACAGCACCGGCACGACCGGCAGCACGCTCATCTTCGTGGCCAGGCCCGCTCCGAGCGCGATTCCGGCCAACGGCACGTACAGGCGCGGGCGTTGGCGTGCGCGCCACAGCAGCCACGCGGACGTCAGCACGAACCCGGCGGCCGGCACGTCGAGCGTGGCCAGCGAGCCGTGGGCGACGATGTCGGGGGAGAAGGCGTACAGGGCGAGGGCGGCCAACCCCGCGACGGCGCCCGCCAGTTCACGGGCGAAGGCGAACACGACGAGCCCGAACAGCAGCGTCAGTACCATCACCGGCAGCCGCGACCAGAACATCAGCTGCCAGGGGTCGTTGCCCGACTCGTACAGCAGATGCCGCCCGAACTGCCCTTGGTCGCCTGCGTAGTTCGTGTCGACGTGCGGGTCGGCGACCGCGACCCCGAGCGCGATCACCAGCTTGCCGAGCGGCGGGTGTTCGGGGTTGAAGCGGATGCGGTGCTCGTGGAGGTAGTCGGCGGCCGTGCCGACGTACACCGGCTCGTCGATGGTCGGCGTCTGCTGGACCGCGGTGGTTGCCATGGCGGCGGCCATCTGCCCGAGCAGCAGGAGCACGAGCAGCGGCACCACCCATCGCCTGGCCGGGTGCCGTGCGGGCGTCGCGGCCTTCGGTTCCGGCGGGGTGGCCGCGTCGTCGAGAGTCCCGGGTTCGAGCACCGAGTGCTGTTCCTGCGCCATCATCCGCCCCGCGGTGACACCGACCGCGAGGCGGCGGGAGTGATCCGGACCCTTCTCATGGGCCCTACCTTCGCATCAGCTCCCGCCACCGAGGGCGTTACCGCTTCAGGAGTCGTACCGACAGACCGTCCGTCGTGTAGACGGGTACGGCCCGCAGCCGGTCGGAGTTCAGCTCGACGCGGTCGAATTGTCCGCGCAGGGCCGACGCGGACAGGACGCGGACCGTGCTGCCCGCGCTCGGCGGCCGGTGCGCGTCGAGCCGCAGGGACAGCACGCTGCCCCGGCCGAGGACCGCGCGCCGGGTGACCTTCAGGACGGGCGAGTGGCCCGAGCGCAGCTCCAGGTCGAGCGTGGCCGACTCCTGCGTGTACAGGCCGTGCACCTGGACCGGCTCGCCCAGGCGCAGGGTGCCGCCCGTCACGCGTACGTCGCCGTGGCCCAGGGCGTGGGAGGAGGCGGTCGCCAGGACGCCGGCGGTCACCACGGTGCCGCCCGTGTACTTGTTGTGGCCCGTCAGCGTCAGCGTCCCGGTGCCGCGCTTGGTGAGGCCGCCGTCGCCGTCGATGTCGTTGCGCCAGCTGTCCGCCGCGCCGAAGCCCCCGGCCGCCGCGTCCAGCGTGACGGTGACGTCGCAGTCGAAGGCGCCGTACCCGTCCGCCGCAGCGAACAGGTTGAGCCGCCCCCACTGCTCGAAGCCGTCCAGCAGCACGTAACCCGAGGGCAGCGCCGTCGTGCGTAGCACCTCGCGCCGCTGGGCCGCGTCCAGGTACGGCAGCCGCGTCTCAAGCAGCACCTCCGCGCCCTTCGGCACGGTCAGGGGCGTGCTGCGGCCCTTGCGGGTCAGCACGTACGTGAACTTGGGCTCCACGACACGGGCGTTGGCCTCGCGGTCCGCGTACTTGTCGGTGTCAGTGCCGGCGGAGTGGGCGTAGGTGTAGAGGGTGTTGGCCGTGGTGCCCGTCTGCGCCTCGAAGTAGGCGACGGCCTGGGCGCGGGCCGCAGCCTTCAGAGCGGCGTTCGCCGGGTCGGCGAGGGTCGCGGCGGCGAGCGCGGTGGCCATGACGCGGCCGCCGATGACGTCGACCGTGTTGTGCATGCCGGCCACGATCCGGGTGTGGCTCAGCTCGAAGGCGCGGGTCACCAGCTCCTGGAAGCGCTCGGGCACGGCGTACGCGTAGGCCAGTCCCGCCAGGTGGAAGGCGTTGGTGTGACCGC
The DNA here is from genome assembly GCF_053595415.1 of Streptomyces sp. NPDC002499. Taxonomy (NCBI): domain Bacteria; kingdom Bacillati; phylum Actinomycetota; class Actinomycetes; order Kitasatosporales; family Streptomycetaceae; genus Streptomyces; species Streptomyces sp. NPDC002499. The sequence goes on along the minus strand of NZ_JBSFXO010000002.1, from coordinate 794,991 downwards.
TGGGGAAGCCGCCGTCGTCCGTCGGTGAGGGACTGCGCTGGCGCAGCAGCTGCGGGGCGACGACCACCTCGGAGTCGTACACCGGGAAGCCGAGCGCGTCCGTCGTGCCCGTGTCGACGACCTCGCTGTCCTCGTTCATGCGCCACGGACGCGGGTACTGGTAGGCGTACTTGCCCGGGTTGCCGGAGGCGTACGGGCCGCGCACGGTGTCGACCAGTTCGGCGACCTTGCCGAGCGCCGAGTCGTGCGAACCGGCGCCGAGCGCGGAACCCGCGGGGGCGCCGGCGGGCACCGCGTCGCTGATCGTGGTCGCCGGTGTGCCGTCGGGGGCGCTGGTGATCGAAGTGACCGCCAGGGCACCGGACTTGTAGAGGTCGGCGAGCGGGCCCAGGGCCGCGATCATCGCGTAACTCTGGTGCTGGCGGTCGTAGACGAAGGCTTCCTTCGCCTGGGCGTCCGTGCGCGCACGGGTGATCTTCGCGCAGTAGCGCATGTTGGCGCGCAGCACCTCGGGTCGCAGCGGCGTGCCGGTGTTCCAGGCTCCGCCGGTCTTCCACACCTTCGCGAAGCCGCCGAGGATCCGCACGACCGCGTTGGTCTCGGGCGTCAGGTTCGTGACGACGTTCGTCTTGTAGTCGTCGACGAACGGGAGGGGCGCGGTCGCGGCCTTGGCGTCTGCGGCGGCCAGCCAGGTGACGAGGGTCGGCGCGGCCAGCACTCCGGCCGAGACGCCCAGCGAGCTCTTGAGGAACCCCCGCCGGTCGACGGCGAGTTGACCGATGGCGGGGGAGCGGTGCCCGACTGGTGACGGCATGCGTGTGCCTCTCTTGAGTTCTTCGGCCCTGCGGCCGGGAGGGAGATCGTGCACGGAGACGTGGTGCGCGGGACGCGTGGGAACTGCGGTTCCGGGACGTCCCGTTGGTGCCTGAGCGAAGATCTACGGCCGGGCCCTGTCCCGTCAGGGGTGGCCCGGCGACCGCGGCATGGCGGCTGTGTGAACCCGGACCGACCGGTTCACAGGATCGAGCGCCCCAGCCGCACGGCGCCCTCGACCGGGGACACCCGCAACGGCTGCGGGCGTGCTCCGGGCACGGATTCCGCGAGCGCGGCGGTGAACGCCCCGTACAGCGAGGGCTGGGCGAGGACGGTGCTGCCCGCGACCACCACGTCGTCCACCGGGACCCCGCGCGCGGCGAGGCGAGCGACGAGCGCGGCCAGCGAGCGGCCGGCCTCGGCGATCACGGTGCGGGCGAGTGCGGAGCCCGCGTCGGCGGCGGCGAACACGAAGGGTGCGCGCCGGCCCCACTCGGCGGAGACGTCGGAAGCGCTCTCCAACGCGTCGCCCAGTGCCGGGACTTCGGCGACGCCGAAGGCCTCGACCAGGCCGAGGGCGAGTGCGTCAGGTGCCTCGCCCCGGTCGTGGGCCGCCCACACGGCGCGCGCGGCCTCCCGGACGAGACCGGCGGCGCCGCCCTCGTCACCGAGCACCGCGCCCCAGCCGCCGACCTGAACGGGGCTGCCGTCGGGCAGTCGGCCCACGGCCACGGACCCGGTGCCGGCCACCAGACCGACGCCCTTGTCCAAGCCCGCGGCGGGTACGAGCAGTTCGGCGTCGCCCACGACCAGCGCGGGCGCGTCGAAGTGGAGTTGCAGGGCGGTACGGATCTGCGCGCACTGGCGCGGGGTCTCGCAGGCGTGCCCGCCCAGAGCCAGGGCGGACGGACGCGCGCCGGTGGGCAGGGCGTCCGCGACCAGGGCGGCGAGCCACGCGGCGGCGGCGACCGGATCATGCGGCCGCCAGCCGCTGCTCGTCCGGACGTGATCGGCGACCTCGGCGTCCCCCGCGAAGGCGCGGAGGTGCGTCTTGGTGCCGCCCACGTCGATACCGACCACAAGAGGGTTCGAGGGGGGTGCGTCCTGCACGGACTCCTCTTTCATCGTTCCGCCGGCCCGTGGACGGTGGACGAACCGTGCCTGGCCGAAGAGGAATTGAGAAGTTGGGAAGCCCCGGGACGGGCCTCGTGCGGATCACGGCAGGCGAGTACCGTGTACTTCGTTAGGAAGTTAACTAACGAAGTACAGTGCGTCAAGAGTCATCGCGAACTCGATCACTGGACCGACCCTCCGGGCCGCTGCGTGGCGGGGACGCGTGACGCAAGGTCGTCTGAACGCCGCGTCCCGCGACACCCGGGGAGCGCGGCCCCTGACCCATGGGGGAACTGTGGAACACGTCGTGGCGGAGACCCCCCGCCTGACCGAGAGCGCGAGCGCGGTCTTCGCGGTGCTGGCGCAGGCCGGCAGCGCGACCCGGCCCCAGCTGGCAAGTCTGGCGGGGCTGTCCAAGCCGACGGTGTCCTCCGCCGTCGCCGAACTGGAGGCCGCCCGGCTCGCCACCCACTCCGGCACCGCCTCCGGCGGCACGGGCCGCTCCGCCGCCGTATACGGTCTCGGGCCCGCCTCCGGTGCCGTGCTCGCCGTCGATCTCGGCCCCGCCCGGACCCTGGTGCGCGGCTGCGCCCTGGACGGCACCCTGCTCGCCGAGGCGACCGCCACCCGGGAGAACGCCGTCGACGCCGTACGCGAGGCGCTGGCCGCGCTGCCCGCCGGCGCCCCGCTGCGCACCATCGTCGTCGCGGTCGGTGATGTCACCGCGCCGGACGGCGCCGGTGGCCGGATGCGGCCCGCGACCGCCAAGGCCGGTCCCGTCTTCGACGCGGTGTCGGTCGCGCTGCCGCCCGGAGTGCCGGTCCACCTGGAGAACAACGTCAACTGCGCGGCCCTCGCCGAGCTGCATGAAGGCGCCGCCCTGGGCCGGCGCACCTTCGGCTATCTGCGGATCGGCGTGGGTATCGGCCTCGGCATCGTCATCGGCGGCCAGGTGCTGCGCGGGGCCAACGGCGCGGCCGGTGAGCTCGCGCGGCTGCCCTACCCGTGGGACGACGACCGTGAGCCGCGTCAGGAGGCCCTGGAGGAGTACGTCGGGGCGCACTCCCTGCTGAGACGGGCCGCGGCCGCCTGGCGGGACGCCGAGGGCCCGGTCCCGGACAGCGCCGACCGGCTCTTCGCCCTCGCCTCCGCGGGCCGGGAGACGGCCCGCGTCCTCGTCGACCGGCACGCCGCCGACGTGGGCCGGCTCGCCGCCGCCGTGGCCGCCGTACTGGACCCGGGGCTGATCGTGCTGGGCGGCAGCACCGGCGCGTATCCGCAGCTCCTGCCCGGTGTGCGGGCCGAGCTGGCCCGGCTGAGCTGGCCCACCGAGGTGGTCAGCAGCACGGTCGGGGACCGCGGCACGGTGGTCGGCGCGGCCCGGCTCGCGGTGGCCAGAGGAGTCCAAACCGTGACCGAAGCCGCGTGGGTGAAGGATTGACGGCCTCGGACTCGGTCTGCCAATGTCCGGACAAGCGCTTTCTAAGTCGGTCGGGACGCCGACTTGGGGTGAGCCTCCCAGCCCGTACACGACGTACGGCAACCGCACGAGGGCGTGCCCGTGCGGTGACGGCCAGGACGGCCGGGGATCTCTACCCCGCGTGGATGATGCGGCCGGGCGAGGCCGCGCCCCCGGAATGCGACTTTTCCAGCAAAATGCACCCGTGCCGCTCCAGTCGGCGCCGTGCTCCGTCCCTTACGACGAAATGGGATCCAAGATGACCACTGTGGGTGTGCGGCGCTCCCGCCGACTCGGCCGCGGCGGCATGCGCCGCCTGGTTCCTCTCGCTGCCGTAGCCACGGCAGGAGCCCTGTTGCTCTCCGCCTGCGGGTCGGGCTCCGGCTCGGGCGGGACCTCCAAGTCGCTGACGTTCTGGATCTCCACGGTTCCGGGGCAGGACGCGGGCTGGAAGAAGCTCGTGGCGCAGTACAAGAAGGAGCAGGGCGTCAGCGTCAAGCTCGTCAACGTCCCCTACGACGGCTACACCACGAAGCTGCACAACGCCGCGCAGGCCAACTCCCTGCCGGACGTGGCGGCCGTGCCGGCGCTGGACCCGATCTGGTCGAGCAAGCTGATCGACCTCAAGTCCATCTCCGACAACAAGACCAACAAGATCAACCAGAACTTCATCGCCAAGGACTCGTCCGGGAAGGTGCTGGCCATTCCCTCGGACATCACCGCGTCCGGGCTGTTCATCAACAAGTCGCTGTTCGAGAAGGCCGGCGTCTCCGTCCCGGCCTCGCCCGAGAAGACCTGGACCTGGACCGAGTTCATCGCGGCCGCCAACAAGGTCCGCGAGAAGACCGGCGCCAAGTACTCCCTGACGTTCGACCAGTCGCCCTCCCGACTGCGCGCCATGGTCTACGAGATGGGCGGGAAGTACGTCCACGCGGACTCCTCCGGCAAGTTCTCGGTGGACGCCGCCACCAAGAAGGCCGTGAACACCTTCGTCGGCTGGAACGACGACAAGGTCATGCCGAAGTCGGTGTGGACCAGCGGCGCCGACCCGTCGGCCATGTTCCAGAGCGGTGACGTGGTCGCCTACTGGTCCGGCGTGTGGCAGGTGGCCGCCTTCGCGGAGAGCATCAAGAAGTTCGACTGGGCGAGCGTCCCGACCCCGGCCCAGCCGGTGCAGGCCAGTGACGTCAACAGCGGCGGCCTGATGGTGGGCTTCAACAACAACGGGGCCGCGGCCACCGCCGCCGAGAAGTTCATGTCCTGGGTCTACGAGCCGAAGAACTACACCGAGCTGGTCCAGGCCTCCGGGTTCCTCCCGGTCGAGAGCGGACTGAACCCGAAGTACCCCTTCACCTCCGACGCGGCACAGGCGGCGTTCAAGCTCTACAACGAGGAGATCCCGCTCTACGCCCCGATCTCGGGCTACTTCAACAGCGCGCAGACGAACTGGGTGCTGAAGGGCAAGAGCCTCACCGAGGACCCGACCAAGACGGAGCTCGGCAAGGCGATCAACGGCCAGCAGTCGGCCGACAAGGCCCTGCAGAACATCGTGGACGGCTACAACACGGCGGTCGGCGGCTGATCGTGGGCCGGCGCCGGGCGGCGGGGATCCAGCCACCGCCGCCCGGCCCCGGGCGCCCGCACGATGCCGGGCTCATCGCGTGAGCCCACCGCAATCCAATCCACCAGCACGGAGTCAGGAAGATGACAAAACGCGCCTCGGACGTGTCCGGGAGCCCGCCCAGGCGACGCAACACCTACACCGTCGCGCCGCTCGTCCTCATCGCGGCCAACGTCGTGCTCTTCGCACTGTTCTTCGTGTGGCCGGCGGTGATCGGGCTCGTCTACTCCTTCACCAACTACACAGGCGTGGGGGCGTTCCAGTTCATCGGACTGGACAACTACCAGAACCTGTTCGGGGACTCCACCTTCTACGACGCGCTGTTCCGGACGCTGCTGTACACCGTGCTCGTCGTCCCGCTGAACTTCGTGCTCTCGCTCCTCATCGCCAACCTGGTGGTGAGCAAGCAGGCCAAGGGCGCGTCGGTCGCCCGTGTCCTCTTCTTCATCCCGTGGCTCATCTCGCCGATCGTCGTGGGTGTCCTGTGGCGGTGGCTGTTCGGTGAGAACTTCGGACTGATCAACTACGTCATCGAGAAGTTCGGCGGGAACGCGATCGCGTGGCAGTCGAACGCGGACCTGTCGCTGGGCGTGGTCGTGATGGCCGGCGCCTGGTGGGGAACGGCCTTCTCGATGCTGCTGTTCATCGCGGCGATCAAGAACGTGCCCACCTCGTACTACGAGGCGGCCTCGCTCGACGGCGCCGGTCCCTGGCGCCAGTTCATCAGCATCACGCTGCCGAGCATCGCGCCCACCTCGTTCATCGTGATCCTGCTCAACACGATCAACGCGATGAAGGAATACCCGCTGTTCGTCTCCCTCAACAACGGCGGACCCGGCACGTCGAACAACCTGCTGGTCCAGTACATCTATCAGACCGGATTCAACCGGGGCCAGATCGGCTACGCGAGCGCCGCGTCCTTCGTGCTCATGCTCATCCTGATGGCCGTCGCGATCATCCAACTGATCGCCAATCGGCGGATGGAGAACCGATGACAACCACAGACACGCCGCGTCCGGTCGACGCCGGTCCCCGACGGGCCACCGCCAAGAAGCGGTCCCGCGGTGCGCGCAGTGGTGGGCTCCGGCAGGCGGTACCCGCGACGACACTGCTGTGGATCCTGGCGGCCCTCTACGGACTGCCGGTGCTGTGGTTCGTCCTCAGCTCCTTCAAGCCGGCCGGCGACCTGTTCTCCCTTCCGCTGACCGTGCTTCCGCACAACCCCACCCTGTCGGGATACAAGGCGGCCTGGGACAGCGCCAACTTCTCCCAGTACTTCATCAACACGGCCCTCGTGTGCGTGATCACGACGATTCTCACCGTGGGAGTCAGCTGCTGCACCGGGTACGCGCTGGCCAAGTACAACAACAAGTGGCTGAAGTTCTTCTTCATCTGCATCCTGGCCACCACGATGCTGCCGTCCGAGGTCATGCTCGCCCCGGAGTTCCTGGTCGTCCGCGACCTCGGCCTCTACAACTCGTTCGGCGGCATCATCCTCCCGGCCGTGCTCACCGCGACCGGCTGCTTCATGTTCCGCCAGTTCTTCCTGACGGTCCCCGACGAACTCGTCGAGGCCGCCCGCATCGACGGCGCACGCGAACTGTCGATCTTCCTGCGGATCATGGTGCCGATCTCCCGGCCCATCATGCTGACCCTCGCCATCCTGTCCTTCCAGTGGCGCTGGAACGACTACATCTGGCCGCTGCTGATGCTGAACGACCCCAACAAGTTCACCGTGCAGATCGGCATCCAGAGCCTCGTCGGGGCGCAGAACATCAACTGGTCGGTGCTGCTCGGCGGTTCGGTCATCTCCATGATCCCGCTGATCCTCGTCTTCCTGGTGTTCCAGCGGTACGTCATGAGCGCCGACATCAACGCCGGACTGAAGGACTGACCGTGCCCACCCCGTTCGACCACGAGTTCGTCCGCGCGGCGGCCGGCGCCGCAGACCGGTCGGCCGCCCCGCTGGCGGCCGGCCCCGACGAGGAGCCGGCCGGTGTCACCCACCGCGTTCTGGCGCGCCGGGTGAAGACCCTGATCGCGGCGTACCGTTCCCCGGACTCGGCCCTGCACGGCAGCGAGCAGGCCGTCGCCGCGACGATGACCCACCTCGACGCCCTCCGGGCCGCGCAGACCGCCACCGGTCTCTTCGCCGGCGGCGACAACGTCCAGTCGCCCCCGGACTCCGCGTTCACGGTCAACGACGTGTGCGACGCGCACGTCCTCGCCGAGGGCGCGGGTCCGGAGCTGCGCAAGGTCGCCGCCGCCCTCGCGGACATCGCCGGCGCGGCGGCCGAAAGCCTCCTGGCGGGCGGGGTGCACACGCCGAACCACCGATGGGAACTGAGCGCGGCGCTGGCCCGGCTGCACCGGTCCTTCCCGGACGACCGACTCCTCGACCGCGTCGAACAGTGGCTCGCCGAGGGCGTCGACATCGACGCGGAGGGCCTGTACTCGGAGCGGAGCGCCGTCTACGCCTCCCATGTGTCCAACCCGTCGCTGCTGCTCCTGGCCGACGTCCTCGACCGCGCCGACCTGCGGGACGCCGTCGAACGCAACCTCACCGCGACCCTGGACCTCATCAGGCCGGACGGCACGGTGGAGACCGTCCACTCGCGGCGGCAGGACCAGAGGCACCGGTACCCGCTGGCGGCCTACCTGGCGCACTACCGGCTGCTCGCGATCCGCACCGGCCGGGGCGACCTCGCCCGAGCGGCGCGGTGGGCGGCGGCCGACGGCATCGACGACCCCAACCTGCTCGCCGAGACCCTCCTCACCCCCGACCTGAGCCGCCCGCTGCCGGCACCGGAGCCCGAACCCCTGCCCCGCGACCGGTACTTCACCACGACCCGCCTCGCCTCACGCGTCTCCACCACCGCGCACAGCGTCCTGTACGGCGGCTCGGACGTGCCCGAACACCGGCGCATCCGCTCGGGCCTCGCCTGCAACCCCACCTTCCTGCGCCTATTCGCCGGCGAGGCCGTCCTCGACGCGGTCCGCCTCTCCCGGGGCTTCTTCGACCTCGGCCCGTTCCGCGCCGCCCGCATGCACCAACTGGCCGACAACCGGTACCGGCTCACCGAGACCCTCTCGGCCGCCTACTACCAACCGCTCCCGCCGGACTGGCGATGCGACGACGGCGCCTACCGGCTGGCGGACGAGGGACGTTTCTCGGCCGCGATGGCCTTCGCGGACCGGCCTCGGGACGAGGTCTCCCAGACGACCCGCATCGAGGTGGATCTGCGGGAGGACGGCGCAGACCTGCGGATCGACATCAGCGGACCGCGGGTGCCCTGGGCCCTCGAACTGACCTTCCGGCCAGGGGGAGTTGTGGAGGGCGCCGTACCGATCGACGACGGACGCTGGTGCCTGACGACCGGGCCGACGACCTACCGGGCCGGCGACGACGAGATCCGCGTCGAGGTCGACGTCGAGGCGGGCGAGCCCCTCGCCGGGCCGGAGCGCGGCGACGTACTACGGTACGACCCGGGCCAGGACTACACGGTGGTGGGCGGCACCGACGCGACGACCGGGAACCGCGTCTACATCGGTGGAAACGGCCCGCAGACACTGACCCTCGCACTGCGCGCCCGCCGCCCCGCACCCGCCTCCTGACCCCGACGACCCACGCCATGGCCACCTCAGGCATGAAGGGCTGACCCACCCGTGCACCTCCTCCACCAGCGCGGTCCGCTGCACGACCTCCCCGACACCCCGGAGGCCTACGACGCCGTCCTCGCCGACGTCGTCGAGCAGGCCCTGCGCCGCATCACGCCGAACGGCAACCTCGAACACCCCGACGCGGTCGACGACATCGGGGACACCTCGCTCGGGATCACGTCGCTGCTGGCCCTGGCCAACCAGCGCCTTGACGACTCACGTCTCCCAGAGGCAGCCCTGCGCAGCCTGTACTTCCACCTCCGTGAGCGGGTGTTCACGGAGGACAACCCCGGCTACCCGAACCTGAAGGTGCGCGACTCCGGTCTCCCGTACGCCCGTTACGTACTGGAGCCGGGAGCGCACCCGATCGGAGACTGGCCGAGCACGGTGTGGGCGCTGCTCCAGGTGGTCAATGTCGTTGAGTTGGGCGACAGATTCATCCACGACGAACTCCGATATGAACTGGGCCAGTTGGCGCTCGGGTACTGGCGTTGGCTGACCGAGGCCACCTTCTTCAATCCGCAGGAGGCAGGCAACCAGGCCATCGGCTGTGTGGTCGGTGGTCTGATGCTGGCCCGCCAACTGCACGGCGACGAGGGGAAGGAGGTCCGCGAGCGCGCGCTGAGCCTCTATCACGACGAGATCCGCGCCCACCGCGTCAGCGACCGGGGCGCACTGCTCCCGCCCGAGCACGGCGGCGCCTACGACAACAACTACGGCCCGATCTCCCTCTCCTTCCTCGCCCAGGCCCACATCGTCAGCGGCGAGGACGTCTTCGCGGAGGACGGCGAAGCCCTGGCCCGCTACATCGACGCACGCCTCACCAACGGCGGCTTCGACAACGGCGGTCCGCGCTACAGCGAGCAGCACTCCGCCTTCGAGTCGGTCCTCGGCCTGCGTTACTTCGGCAGCCGCATCGGCGCGGACATCGGCCGCTACCGGGGCGACAGCCGCTGGGCCCGGCACGCGGTCAAGCCGGACGGAGGAGTGGACGGCCACTTCGCGTGGATGCTGGTCTGGCAGATCCAGGACACCACGCCCTGGCACCGCACCCCGTCGACGGAGCCGGTCCGCCATCAACTCCGCGCCGGTACCGTGTCGGTGGCCTTCGACAGCAAGATGACTCCCTCGGTGGTCGAGGCCGGCGGCACGTACTACCTGCCCGCCGCCGTCAACCGGCAGCACGGCTTCGGGCCGGTCCTCGACGGCTTCCTGTTCTGCCGCCCGATGGGCGAGGTACGGGTCCGGGACCTGATCGCCGACGGGCTCACGGCCAAGCTGGTCACCAAGCCCGTCGTCGGCCGCGACCACGTCCTGCGGCACGTCCGCTCCCTGTACGTCACCGACGGCACGGCCCTGTGGACGACGGTCGCCGTGGAACGTCTGCCCGGCACCCCGTACCTGCTGGCAGGCCTGCCCTACGCCGCGGACGACGGCGACCGGGTGCGCAGGACCGCGGAGGCGAAGGTGACGTCGGCCGGTGAACTGCGCTTGACCCACCCGGAGTCGGAGGGCGCCGACCACTTCGACGCCCGCGCGGAACTGACCCAGGAGCTGGCGGCCTTCGCGCTGGCCGCCGATCCGCGCGGCTACGGGAACCCGGACGAGGGCTGGCGGCACCTCGTGTCCTCCACGGCCCTGGAGGCGGAACCGGCCCCCGGAGCACCGGAGGACCTGCATGTGTTCGCGGTGCGCTACGGCGCCGAAGGACCGTTCGCGCCCGCCTTCGAGGTCGGCGACAACGGCCTGACCGTCCGCACCGAGGCCTTCACCGCGGTGATCGGCGACCCGGCGGGCGACGCCGACGCCGAGCCGGAGCTGAGCCTGCGCGCCTGAGCCCCCTCGACCGCCTGCCCGCGCCGCGAGTTGATCTCCGGCGCGGGCAGCGCACTGTCCGGCACGACCGGGCCGGTCCTCCGGGAGCAGGGCACGGGCGCGGGCATGGGCACGGAGATCGTCGAAAGGCAGCGGCACAGCGCCGGGTGTGACACTCGAAGAGATCGAACTGCTCGAACACATCGGGGAGTGGCGAGCCTCTGCGAGGGGAGTCGCCCCTCGTAGAGGAAAGGAGCGCCCGCCATGCCCGACGACGAGGCGCGGATCCGTGCCCTGATCATCCGGTGGGCCGACGCGGTCCACCGCGGCGACCTGGCCGGCGTACTCGCCGATCACGCGGAGGACCTCGTCATGTACGACGTGCCACCGCCGTACGAAGGGGTGTACGGGCTCGCCGCCTACAGCGCGGCGTGGCCGCCGTTCTTCGACTGGCAGGCGCAGGGTGCCTGCTTCGAGATCGACACCCTCGACGTCATGGCGGACACCGACGTCGCCTACGCCCATGCCCTGCTGCGCTGCGGCACCCCCGACGAACTCGCGCACCACCCCACCATGCGGCTGCGGCTCACCCTGGGTCTGCGCAAGGACGACGGCCGCTGGGTGGTCGCCCACGAGCACCACTCGTTCCCGCACGACTGACCGGTCATCCGCCCGGCGGTACCCCATGAAGCCTCCATGCCGGATACGGGTTAATTTGTCCGTATCTTGTTGAGACGGGGAGGGGCGCATGGCCGACAGCACGCACGCCGCCCTCGTCGAACCCGCCCGCCGACGCCTGTACTGGCAGTCGGTTCTCGCTCTCGTCCTGCTGGTCTGCGCCGCCTGTGCGGCCCTGCCGCACTGGCCCGCGGTCGTCACCGGAGCGGGTCGGCTGGCCGTAGCCGACGAGGGCTGGCTGCTGGTCGGAGCCGCTGCCGCCGCGGCCACCTGGGCGTGCGCGGCGCTGGCCCAGCAGGGCGCGGTGCGGGAGCGGTTGCCAGGAGGCCGGCTGGTGGCCGCGCAGTTCGCCGCCACCGCCGCCAACCACCTGCTGCCCGCCGGACTCGGCGCCGGCGCGGTGAACCTGCGTTTCCTCATGCGCTGCGGCCTGCCCGCCGGGCGCTCCGCCACCGCCCTCGCCGTCAAGACGACCGCGGCCGGCGCCGTCCGCTGCGCCCTGATCGCCGCACTCGCCCTGGCCTGCCCAGGAGTCCTGCGGCTGCCGCCCGTCCCCGGCTGGCTCGTGGCCCTCGTACCCGCGCTGGCCGCGGCGGTGGTCGTCCTGGCCGGCTGCCCGCTGTGGCCGCGCTGCCGCAGAGCCCTCGCGGCGGTGGTCGCCGACATCCGGGCCGTACACGCGCGACCGCACCGGGCCGCCGCCCTGTGGGGTGGTTCGCTGGCGTTCGCCGCGCTGCACTCCGTCGTCCTGATCGCCGTCACCCGGGCCGTGGGACTGCCGCTGGCCCCGGCGCGTGTGGCCCTGCTCTACCTCGCCGCCAGCAGTGCGGCCGCGCTGCTGCCCACTCCGGGCGGGCTCGGCTCCCTCGACGCGGCGCTGGCCTTCGCGCTCACGGCCACCGGGGCGCCGGTCGCCGCGGCCGCCTCCGTCGTGCTCGGCTACCGGCTGCTGACCGTGTGGCTGCCGCTGCTGCCGGGACTGGTGGTGCTCGGGGTGCTCGTCCGCCGCAAGGCGCTGTGAGCGGCCCCGCGTTTTGCGCACGCCCGCTTCAGGTAGGACTCCGTTATCGACCGGTGACCCGGCGCGGAGGGGGAGTTGGATGACACGCAGTGAGTCCGAAGGCCGCTTAGGGGAGGAGTTCTTCGTCCCCGGGAGCTCGTCGTTCGCCGAGTTCCTGGCCGCGCACCGGCCCCGACTGCTGCCCATGAGCCCGCAGTTGCCGCCCGGCGTGCGGGCAGCGCCCGGCCGGTTCCCGCACGGCACCACGGTGTTGGCCCTCGCCTACCGCGACGGCGTGATGATCGCCGGCGACCGCAGGGCCACGATGGGCAACCTCATCGCGCAGCGCGACCTGGAGAAGGTGCACCCCGCCGACGACCACACGGCCGTCGCCTTCGCCGGCACCGTCGGACTCGCCCTCGACATGATCAAGCTCTACCAGGTCGAACTCACGCACTTCGAGAAGATCGAGGGCATCCCGATGACCCTCAACGCGAAGGCGACCCGGCTCGCCGCCATGATCCGGCAGAACCTCGGCCAGGCCATGCAGGGCCTCGCCGTCGTACCGCTCCTGGTCGGCTACGACCCCTCGGCCCCCGTCGGTGGACGGGGCCGCATCTTCAGCTTCGACGTCACCGGCGGCCCCTACGAGAAGTCCGATTTCCACGCCGAGGGGTCCGGCTCGCCGTACGCCAGGGGCGCGCTGAAGAAGCTCTTCCACCCGCGCATGTCCCGACGCGAGGCGGCCCTCGCCGCGCTCCAGGCGCTGTACGACGCCGCGGACGACGACTCGGCGACCGGCGGGCCCGACGTCAACCGCCGTATCTTCCCGCTGGTGTCGGTGATCACCGAGGACGGCTTCGAGCGGCTGCCCGAGACGGAGACGGAGGAGCTCAGCCGCGAGATGGTCGACCAGCGGAGCGACCGACCGGACGGACCGAACGCGACGGCCTGACCAGCGGCTGCCTCGCATTTTCCCCGCGCATGGGAAAGGCCTGCCTCGGCCTTTACTGCACATGAGTTGCAAGTACGGGAGCATGGCACAAGGCTGCCTCCGTGCGGCCGTTCGTGTTCCACCGACGGAAAGACCCTCCCGATGACGGCCGCCCCTGGTTCCGCTCCGCCCCTCCCCGCCCCGGCCGAGGCCAAGCGCTCGGCCTGGCACCGCGTCCGTGGCTCCATGACGCGGCAGGAGTGGATCAGGGTCGGCGGGATGGCCGCCTTCGTGCTGGCGCTGCACATCATCGGCTGGTTCACGCTGATCGCGATCGTCGCCCCCGAGCACTACAGCATCGGCACCAAGTCGTTCGGCATCGGCATCGGCGTGACCGCCTACACGCTCGGCATGCGGCACGCCTTCGACGCCGACCACATCGCCGCGATCGACAACACCACCCGCAAGCTGATGGGCGAGGGACAGCGGCCGCTGTCGGTCGGCTTCTGGTTCTCGCTCGGCCACTCCAGCGTCGTCTTCGCCCTGGCCTTCCTGCTCTCCCTGGGCGTGAAGGCCGTGGCCGGTCCGGTCCGCGACGACGACTCACAACTCCACGACGTCACCGGCCTGATCGGCACGACCGTCTCCGGCGTCTTCCTCTACGTCATCGCGATCATCAACCTCGTGATCCTGGCGGGCATCTGGAAGGTCTTCCGCCGGATGCGCTCGGGCCACTTCGACGAAGCCGCCCTCGAAGAGCAGCTGAACAACCGCGGGTTCATGAACCGACTGCTCGGCCGCGTGATGAAGTCGATCACCAAGCCGTGGCAGATGTACCCGCTGGGCCTGCTCTTCGGCCTCGGCTTCGACACCGCCACCGAGATCGCCCTGCTCGTGCTGGCCGGCTCGGGCGCCGCCTCCGGACTGCCCTGGTACGCGATCCTGTGCCTGCCGGTGCTGTTCGCGGCCGGCATGTCGCTGCTCGACACCATCGACGGCTCGTTCATGAACTTCGCCTACGACTGGGCCTTCTCCAAGCCGGTCCGCAAGGTCTACTACAACCTCACCATCACCGGCCTCTCGGTCGCCGTCGCCCTCGTCATCGGGACCGTCGAACTCCTCGGCCTGCTCGCCGAGAAGCTCGACCTGCACGGCTTCTTCTGGGACTGGGTGGCCGGCCTCGACCTGAACATCATCGGCTTCGTGATCGTCGGCCTGTTCTTCGCCACCTGGGTGCTCGCCCTGCTGGTGTGGAAGTTCGGCCGCATCGAGGAGAAGTGGTCCGCGGGCCTGGCCCCGCCCGCGGAACAGCCCGCCGACTAGGGGCGATCACGGGTCGAGCAGCGACACCCCGGCGACCAGGTCTCACGAGCGCAGCCGCAGGTCCTTGCGCCACTTGACGAGCTGGTGCTCCGGATCTCCCGTGTACGACCAGGGAGTTCGGGTCGCCCGCGGCCCCACCATGCGCAGCAGCGCGACAGCGATGTCCTCGATGCCCGCGTTGCAGGCGCCGTGCGCCAGGTAGTTGAGGTCGCGCAGCTCGCCGGGCTCGATGTCCTCGCCCGTCGGGCGGCCCATGATCCAGCGCTGCCAGGTACGGCGTACGTCGTTCACCGCCCCGTCGTTGTTCCAGTGCTGACCGAGGCTCACCGAGGCCCGGTTGCCCTGGGCGGTGTCGAGGGCGTAGCGGTACTCCTCCACCCGCGCGTACTGCACCAGCACCGGCAGCCCGCAGCCCGGCGGTGCCACGCCGGCCGCGTCGCGGGCGAAGTCGTACATGAGGCCGTGCGTGCCGTGCCAGCGGGCCGAGTAGTAGTGGAGTATCTGCAGGTGGCCCTCCACGTTGTACGGGTCGCGCTGGTGCAACTCGTCCCACCAGCGCGCCAGTTCCTGCCGACGGACCCCGGCCGAGTAGAGCCGGGACACGGAGATGAGGGAGATCCACGGCGTCGGATCGTCCAGGTACGCCTCGGCCGCCTGAAGGCACGCCGTCACCGCCGCGTCGACGCGTTCGTGGTCGATCGGCACGCCCCGTCCGGCGGTGATGGCCAGGTTGAACGCCCGCGCGGTCTCCGTCGCGGCCCGCAGCAACAGGGCGTCGGCGCTGTAGGGTTCGGCGGCCAGCCAGGACTCCGCCGTCGAACTGCCGGTGCACGCCTGCGCGAGCGTCCGCACCCGGTGGCCGCGGGCGAGCCAGTCCGGGCCGGTGGCACGCAGCAGGTCCCGCACACCCTGCCAGCGGCCGATGACGATGTCGTGGCGGGCGGAACTGAGGGCGGTGTCCCCGCAGTCGGGATCGAAGTCCGGGGCGAATCGGTTGCGTGCCATCGGGTTCTCCTCAGAAGTCCGTGGAGAGACCCTCGTGGACACGGGTGCCCAACGGGGCGGAGCCGATGGGCACGTACTCGGCCTCGATGGCGCGGGTGGCGTCGAGCCGTGCGGGCCGGTAGTAGTCGCTGCCCCGTCTCCAGTACCAGAGCATCGGGACCAGGCCGACGGCGAGCCCGCCGATGCCGATCGCGATCGCCGCGGTGTCCAGCTCGCCCAGCGACTCGAAGAAGATCCAGAACATGAACAGGGCGCCGAACAGCGGCCACACCCCGCCGAGCACGAAGTCGCCCGCCGACCGCAGCAGCGTCTTGCGGTAGGCGACGACCGCGGCGAGTCCGGCGAGTCCGTAGTACACGGCGATCTGCAGACCGATCGCCGAGATCGCGTCGGAGAGGATGTCGCCCATCGAGCCGAGGGAGTTGGCCGCGATGAACATCGCGAGTGCCACCCCGCCGACCACGGTGATGGCCACCCACGGGGTGTTCCAGCGGGGATGCACCCGGCCCAGGGCGGCCGGCATCGTCCGGTCGCGGCCCATCGCGAACAGCGAGCGCGTGACCTGGATGAGCGTCGTCTCCAGCGTGGCGATGGTGGACAGCATGACGGCCACGACGAGCAGCTTGCCGCCGATGCCGGGCCAGACCTCCTGGCCGAGCACGCCCAGCACGTTCGCCTCGTTGTCCTCGATCTGCTTCGAGGACAGGATGACGTTCACCGCGATGGTGAACACCTCGAACAGCAGGAAGACGACGCCCAGGCCGATCAGGCCCGCGAGTCCCGTCGTACGACGGCTGTTGCGGGTCTCCTCGCTGAGGTTGCTGGTGACGTCCCAGCCCCAGTAGTAGAAGGCGGCGACCAGCGCGCCCGAGGCGAAGCCGGCCATTCCGTCGAAGTGGCCGAAGCCGAACCAGGACCAGTCGAAGGCGTGGGCGTGGCCCGTGTGGAAGAGGGCGAGCACGGCGAACAGTGCCAGGACGGCGAGTTCGGCACCGGACATGGCCAACTGCGCGCGGACGGTGAGCCGGGCACCGCCGAGGACCACCAGCAGCATGGCGACGAACCAGACGGCCCCGACCACCGTGGCCAGCGCGGTGTCGTCGGCGAGACCCTCGTCGAACAGGGCGAGCGTCATCGAACCGGCGGGCAGCGAACCGGCCACCATGAAGATGGTCGCCGAGACGACCAGCGCCCAGCCGCTGATGAAGCCGAGAAAAGGGTGCAGGGTGCGTCCCACCCAGGAGTAACTGGCGCCCGCGTTCACGTCGATACGGCCGAGATAGCTGAACGCCAGGGCGATGCCCATCATCGGTAAGGCGCAGTACAGCAGCGCGGCCGGACTGGCCAGACCGACGGCGCCGACGAGGACCGCGGTGCTCGCGGCGACCGAGTAGGCCGGAGCGCTGCCCGCGATGGCCATCACCACGGTGTCGAACGTACCGAGGGCATTGGGCTGAAGCCCTCTGCCCCTGTTGTTGTTCATCGTTGCGCTGCTTTCCGTCTTGCACGACGCGAGGTCGACCGGCCCCGACGGCGTAGCGGAGGTGGGGGGTGAAACCGCCCCGGACCCGCGAGGGTTGGCCTCGGGGCAGGGGCGGTGAAGTGGGGTGGCGGGTACCGCTCGGCGGTTGCGTCGCAGGGGGGTCACACCGTGTGTGCGAGCGATGATAGCCCCACGCGTCGGGCGTTCAGGATCGACCGAGCGGTACCGGACAGCAGCACGGAAACGCAACGCGGGTAGATGTGGGGGATGTTGGCGCGGGGCGGGCCGAAGGGCGGCCCGCCCCGGGCGGGTCAGTCGCCGATGTGGTCGATCTGCCGGAGTTTGTTCGTCGCGTCGAGAGCCGCCACCTTGTAGGACTCCGCCAGCGTCGGGTAGTTGAAGACGGCGTCGACCAGGTAGTCGACCGTGCCGCCGCAGCCCATCACGGCCTGGCCGATGTGGATCAGCTCGGTGGCCCCGGTGCCGAAGCAGTGCACGCCGAGCAGCGTGCGGTCCACGGGGGAGACCAGCAGCTTCAGCATGCCGTGCGAGTCGCCGATGATCTGACCGCGGGCCAGCTCCCGGTAGCGGGAGATGCCGACCTCGAACGGCACGCACTCCTCGGTGAGTTGGTCCTCGGTGCGGCCCACGAAGCTGATCTCGGGGATGGTGTAGATGCCGATCGGCTGGAGGTTCTGCATCTGCCCGACCGGTTCCCCGCAGGCGTGGTAGGCCGCCGCCCGGCCCTGTTCCATCGACGTGGCGGCCAGCGCCGGGAAGCCGATGACGTCGCCGACGGCGTAGATGTGCGGCACCTCGGTGCGGTACTGCTCGTCGACGGTGATCCGGCCGCGCTTGTCCGCGGACAGGCCCGCCTTGACGAGGTCGAGGTCGTCGGTGAGACCCTGCCGGCCCGCCGAGTACATCACCGTGTCGGCCGGGATCTTCTTGCCGCTCTCCAGCACGGTCAACGTGCCCCGCGCGTGCCGCTCCACGGCCGCGACGGTCTCGCCGAACCGGAAGGTCACGGCGAGGTCCCGCAGGTGGTACTTGAGCGACTCGATGACCTCGACGTCGCACATGTCGAGCATCCCGGCGCGCTTCTCGACCACCGTCACCTTGCTGCCGAGCGCGGCGAACATCGAGGCGTACTCCATGCCGATCACCCCGGCGCCGACGATGACCATGGAGCGCGGGACGCGTTCCACGGACAGGACGTTGTCGGAGTCCATGATGGTCTGCCCGTCGAACTCGACGCTGTCCGGGCGGGCCGGCCGGGTGCCGGTGGCGATGATGATGTTGTCCGCGCTCAACAGCCGTTCCTGGCCGTTGACTTCGCTCAGGGCGACGGTGTGGGGATCGACGAAGTGGCCGGTGCCGGCGTACAGCGCCACGTGGTTGCGGGAGAGCTGGTTGCGGATGACCTCGACCTCGCGGCTGACCACGTGCTGGGTGCGCGTGGTGAGGTCGGCGATGGTGATGTCCTCCTTGAGCCGGTAGTTCTGCCCGTAGAGGTCGCGCTGGGTGAGACCGGTCAGGTACAGCACCGCCTCGCGCAGGGTCTTGGAGGGAATGGTGCCGGTGTGGATGGAGACCCCGCCGACCATGTCGGGGCGGTCGATGACGGCGACCCGGCGGCCTAGCTTGGCCGCGGCGATGGCGGCCTTCTGGCCACCCGGTCCTGATCCGATGACGAGCATGTCGAAGTCGCGCACCTACCCGAGTCTGTCAGCCCGAAGGCCCTCTTCGAAAGGGTGAACGGGCAGCGGCCCTGTCGTGAGCCCGTCCGAAGTCCCCGGGAGCGACGTCAAGTTCCGGCCGGTGACCGCTTCCGCGCCCACGACCGGCCCCGGCGGACGACAAGGGGTGATAATGCGGACATGGGCCATCGACTCGCCGACGCGAGTGCCCCCGCCCGGCTGGCCGCCCCCGACGAGGGCATCGGCCGGGACGAACTGGCGCTCGCCACCCGCAACCACGGTCTGCCGCTGGAGGCGCTGCGCTACGACGTCACCCCGCCGGGCCTGCACTACGTACTGACCCACTACGACATCCCCTACGTCGCCGAGGACCCGCCCTGGCGGCTGACCGTCGGGGGCCGCGTCCGCCGTCCGCTGGAGCTGGACCTGGCCGCTCTGCGCGCCTACCCCGCGGTCACCACGCGCGTGACGCTGGAGTGCGCGGGCAACGGCCGGGCCCTGCTGACACCCCGCCCGGTCAGCCAGCCCTGGCTCGTCGAGGCGGTCGGCACCGCCGAGTGGACGGGCGTACCGCTCAGGCTGCTGCTGGCCGAGGCCGGCGTGGAACCCGACGCCGTCGACGTCGTGTTCACCGGCGCGGACCACGGCGTGGAGCGCGGGGTCGAACAGGATTACCAGCGGTCCCTGCCGATCGACGTCGCCACCGGCACCGAGCCGGAGGTGCTGGTCGCCTACGCGATGAACGGCGGCCCGCTGCCCCCGCAGCACGGTCACCCGCTGCGGCTGGTCGTGCCCGGCTGGTACGGCATGGCTCATGTGAAGTGGCTGCGCGAGATCGCCGTCACCGACGTGCCGTTCACGGGATTCCAGCAGACGGTCGCCTACCGGCTGCGCCAGGAGGCCGGCGACGAGGGCGAGCCGGTCACCCGGATCGCGCCCCGCGCCCTGTTGGTCCCGCCGGGATTCCCGGACTTCATGTCGCGGGCCCGTGTGGTGCGTCCGGGCACGGTGGCGTTGGAGGGCCGCGCCTGGTCGGGGCGGGCACCGGTGACGGGTGTCGACGTCAGCACGGACGCCGGACACACCTGGCGGCGGGCCGAGTTGGCGCCCGCCGACGGGCGGCGCTGGGCATGGCGGCGCTGGCACTTCACCTGGGACGCGAGCCCCGGCGAGCATGTGCTGAGCGCGCGGGCGACCGACGCCGAAGGCCGCACCCAGCCGCTCGACCAGCCCTGGAACCGCGGCGGCTTCGCCGTCAACCTCGTTCAGCGCGTACCGGTGCTGTGCGTGGAGGACGACGGGCCGGACCCGGCAGGACGGACGACGGACGCCTCACGGCAGTAGCTTCTCCAGGGCCGCCGGGCCCTCCGCCGCCAGCTTCCGCCGGGCCCATTCGAGGGTCTGCGGGGTGACGTCCTTGCCGGCGGCGAGGACGAGGTCCTCGGGCGACACCTCGGTGCCGGTGCGGGTGTGGAGCAGGTCGTCCGGGGTGACGAGGTCCTCGGGCGGCTCGGAAGGGGCGGGCTGTGACGTCGGCATGATCGGTGCTCCTCGTGGATCCGGATCGCTGCGTCGGACTCCGTGTGGGTCATCGAGTCCGTCTCTCACCCTTCAACGCTCGCACACCCCGTGGTCCCGTGTGATCGGGAAGGCCGTCCGGCCCGGGATGCCGCCGCGACCGGGCGGGCGTCTAATGGGATGACGAACGGATCGGCCGGCAGAGAAGACCGAGGCCATGGCACCCACCGCAAGCACCGGGGCGGGACAGCGGAACGCCGTCAGGAGAGGGGTCCTACGACGGCTGGGCGAATGGTGCGCCCGTCACTTCGTGATCGTCATCGTGGCCTGGCTGGTCGCCCTGGTGGCGCTGCAGTTCGTCAACCGCGCCTTCGGCGGCGACTACTCCGACAACTTCTCCCTCTCCGGCGTGCAGTCCCAGGACGGCCTGGACGTCCTGAAGAAGCACGATCCCGCGGCCGGCGGCTACAGCAGCCAGATCGTCCTGCACGACGGCAAGCAGTCGCTGACCGGGCTGAGTTCCCAGCTGTCCACCACGGTCGGCGACCTGCAGAAACTCCCGCACGTGCTGTCCGTCCAGAACCCGCTCTCCGCCCAGTCCTCGAAGGTCGGACCCCTCTCCACCGACGGGAAGACCGCCTACGTCACCGTCCGCTTCGACGTACAGCCCTCCACCCTGGGCGACGACTACCTGCACGGAGTGGACGACGCCGTGCAGCCGCTGCGGGCGGCGGGCGCGCAGGTCGAGTACGGCGGACCGCTCGGCGAGCTGGCGCGTCCGGTCGCCGACGACCGGGTCAGCGAGCTGATCGGCTTCGCCGTCGCGATCGTCGTCCTGCTGGTCGGCTTCGGCAGTGTGCTCGCTGCCGGCATCCCGCTGCTGACCGCGCTGATCAGCGCCATCGGCGGGCTCGCGTGTCTCGGTCTGCTGGCCGCCGCGTTCACCTTCGCGACCGTCTCGCCGACCCTGGCCACGATGATCGGCCTCGGCGTCGGCATCGACTACGCCCTCTTCCTGATCACCCGGCACCGGCAGAACCTCATCGACGGCGCGGATCCGGTGCACTCGGCGGGGCACGCCACCGCCACCAGCGGACGTGCCGTGCTCGTCTCCGGCTGCACGGTGATCATCGCCCTCGCCGGACTGTCCGCGTCCGGAGTGAGCTTCATCGGAAAACTCGGCCTCGCCGCGGCCGTCACGGTCGTGTCGGCGGTCATCGGCGCGCTGACCCTGGTCCCGGCCCTGCTGGGGCTGATCGGCAAGCGCATCGACCGCTACCGGGTACGCCGTCCGGTCGCCGAGACCGACGCCGAGGCGGGTTCGCAGCCGCAGGGCACCTGGCACCGCTACGCGCAGCGCGTGGAGCGGCGGCCCTGGCAGTTCCTGGCCGCCGGCGTCGCCGCGGTCGTCGTCCTCGCCATTCCCGTGTTCTCGATCCAGCTCGGCCACATCGGCGACGGCGCCGACCCCACGTCCTTCACGGACCGGCGGGCGTACGACCTGATGACCGACGCGTTCGGGCCCGGCTCCAACGGCCCGCTCACCGTCGTCATCGACCAGACCTCCGTACCGTCCGCCGACCGCTCCGGCCTCTCCGCGCAGGCGCAGAAGACCCTGAACGGCGTGGCCGGCGCCGCCACCGTCACCCCGCTCACCGCCACCAAGGACGGGGACGTCCTGATCGGCACGGTCTACTCGAAGCAGTCCCCGCAGAGCGCCTCCACCACGGACCTGACGAACCGGCTGGTCGACACCACCCTGCCCGCCGCGGTCTCCGGCACGGACGCCAAGGGATACGTCACCGGCACGACGGCCGCCCAGGTCGACTTCCGCGACATCGTCGCGAGCCGACTGCCCCTGATCATCGGCGTGGTGGTCGCCCTCGCGTTCCTGATCATCCTCGCCGTCTTCCGCGGCCTGCTCGTCGCGTTCAAGGCGGCCGTCCTCAACGTGCTGTCCATCGCCGCCTCCTACGGCGTGGTCGTGGCCGTCTTCCAGTGGGGCTGGGGCGGCCCCGCGCTCGGCGTCGAGGGCAAGGTGCCCATCGAGAGCTACGTCCCGATGATGATGTTCGCGATCATCTTCGGCCTGAGCATGGACTACGAGATCTTCCTGCTCTCCCGCGTCCACGAGGCATGGCTGCGCACCGGCGACGCCAAGGCCTCCGTCGCGCACGCGCTGGAGATCACCGCACGGGTCATCACCTGCGCGGCACTGATCATGGTGAGCGTGTTCGCCGCGTTCATCGTCAGCGACAACATCGTCGTCAAGATGCTCGGCCTGGGCCTCGCCGTCAGCGTGCTCATCGACGCCACCGTCGTACGGCTGCTCATGGTCCCGGCCGTGATGACCCTGCTGGGCCGGCACGCGTGGTGGACACCCCGGTGGCTGGACCGGATGCTGCCGCACATCGACGCCGAGGGCGACCACGAGCAGAGCGCCGAGCCGCAGGTCAGCGAGCGTCCGGTTTCCCGGGCGTGAGCACCAGCATCGTCACGTCGTCGAGAACGGCCGGCGCGTACCGTACGAGATCCGCCCACACCCGGTCGGCCAGCGCGGCCGGGTCCTCGTCGGCGAGGGCGGCGAGGCGGGCGGCCAGGGGGTAGAAGGCGCCGGAGGTGTCCCGGGTCTCGCTGACGCCGTCGGAGGCCAGGAAGAGGCTGTCGCCGGGCTCCAGGCGGAGTGTGAGCGCGTCCGACGGGGCGCCGTCGGACAGACCGAGACCGAGCGGGGTCCACGGCGCGAGCTCGATCTCGGTGGCCCGCCGGCCCCGCAGCAGCACGGGTGCCGGATGCCCGCAGGACACGATGCGCACCTCGCACGCGTCGGGGGAGAACTCCAGCAGTACGGCGGTGGCGAACAGCTCGGAGTAGTGGGCCTCGGCCGAGTCCACCACGAGCCGCCGGTCGAGCCGGGCGGCGACCGACTCCAGGTCCGGCCGGTCCAGCGCCGCCTCCCGGAACGCCCCCAGCAGCGAGGCGACGGTGGAGATCGCCGACAGACCGTGCCCGCGCACGTCGCCCATGACCGCCCGTACGCCGTGCGGCCCTTCGCGTACGTCGAAGAAGTCGCCGCCCACCAGCGTGCCGCGCTCGGCCGCCCGGTACAGGCCCGTGCAGTGGACCGGGCCGACCCGCTCCGGCACCGGCGGCACGACGGCACGCTGCGCCGCCTCGGCGACCGTGCGTTCGAGGTCCAGCTGGGCGTCGCGGTGACTGCGCACGTACGACACGAAGACGCTCAGCGCGGCGACGAAACAGATGGTCAGCAGGTCGGTCTCGCCGGGGTGGTCGAAGTGGAAGGCCGGGATGTTGAGCACCACGACCACCACGACACCGAGCACCGCGGTCGCGAGCGGACCGTACGACAGGACGGCCAGCGGCGGGATCGCGCCGAGCAGGAAGCCGATGTCCAGGGCGTGGCCGCTCACCAGGGTGGCCGCGCACACGCCCGTGATCAGGGCGACCGGCAGCACCCGCACCCAGCGCGGCGGCGGGGCGCCGCGCAGCCAGGTCCGCCGGTCCTGGTCCCGGCGCGGAGACAGGACGGGCACTCTTCCCACACCACCACGCTCCTACGCCGGGACGTCTCGCGCATGCCGACCCGCGAAAAGAGAACCTGTGAATCGGAGGCCGGCGAGGAGAGAACCCGGGAAAGAGAGCCCGGGAAAGAGAACCCGGGAAAAGAGAGCCCGCGAAAAGGGGTGGACATGTCCACGACCGGTTGCCTAGCGTGTGATCGCCACGCCAGGAGGCCCGACGGAAGGAGGCGAGTGCCGTGCAGATGACACCTATCCAGCGCTCCCTCCCCGTAGCCCCGGCGTGCTTCGGCTGAGACCGACCCGGGAGCGCTCCACGCAGTACGCATCCCGGAGGAACCCATGACCGATCTGGTCATCCGCGCGCTCGACGAGCGCGACGCCCATCTCTTCGACACCCTGCCCGACCCGCTGGAAAACCGCGCGGCCCACCGCCGGACCACCCACCGCACCGACTGGAAGCGCGTCGCCCTGCGCGACGGCGTCGTCGTCGCGCGCGCCGCCTGGTGGGGCGGACCCGACGACGCCGAGCCCCTCAACGTCAACTGGTTCGACGTGGCCGAGGGCGAGGAGGAGGCCGGCACCGAGCTGTTGCGCACGGCGCCCTGGCACGTCGAACTCGAGCTGAACCTGCCCGGCACCTGGCGCGAGGACCCACGGCTGCGCGCCGCCGCCGAGGCCCGCTTCACCGCCGTACGAGCGGCCGGGTACGAACTCCTCGTCGAACGCTTCCTGTACCGCTGGACCCCTGCGGACGGTCTTCCCGAGCGCCCCGGACGGCTCGTCTTCCGCGCCGAACCGGACGACGCCGTGTTCTTCGACGCGCTGCGCCGCATCCACTCCGTCACCCTCGACGCGCACTCTCTCAAGGCCATCGAGGAGGGCGGCCTCGACCGGGCCGCCCAGGAAGAGCTCGACTTCTTCCACTGGTGCCCGTCGCCCCGCGAGTGGTGGCAGCTGGCGCACACCCCGGAGGGCGAGTTGGCGGGCATCCACATCCCGGCCCACAACCCGTCCGGCCCGACCGTCGGCTTCATCGGCGTGCTCCCGGACCAGCGCGGCCGCGGCTACGCCTACGACCTGCTGGCGGAGTGCACGCACTTCCTGGTCGAGCAGGGCGCGGAGTTCGTCACGGCGGCGACGGACCGGGGGAACTTCCCGATGGCCGCGAACTTCGCCAAGGCCGGTTTTCCGGTGGTGAGGGAGCGGATCAACTTTGAGGTAGCGCGAGGGTAGTTGGAGGAGACGGGGGCGGGGTCCTGCCCAACTGGGCCCGGCCCCGACCCCGTTGCCGGTCGGCGGTGAACCCTCAGCCCGCGTTCGCGTTCAGCAGGGTCTCCGCCTCGGTGAGGATCTCCGTGACCCGGAGGCCGAACTCGGCGTCGCACGGGTGCGGTTGGCCGTCGGCGGCGGACGCGATCAGGGCGTCGGCGGCGCGGACCAGTGCCTCGACCGGGCCGACGGAGCTGTCCGGGAAGCGGGTCACGCCCGCCTCGCCGCGGAGTTCGACGTCGGTCCCCGTGGCGGCGGGCGGTGCCGTCAGGCTCAGGGTGAGGGTGCTCGACGCGCCGCTCGCGTGGTCGAGGACCAGCTGGACGGTGTCCCCGGGCCCCGGCGCCGCGGCGGCCACGCGCCGGGTGTCGCCCAGGATCGGCAGCAGCACGGACAGGGCGTGCGGGCCGACGTCCCACAGGGCGCCCTTCTCCCGCCGCCACGGCGTCGCGAACGGACTGTCGCCGGTGAACACATCGCCGATCCACTGCGCCCGGGCCGTGAACCAGCCGCCGGTGCCCGCCTGTTCGGCGATCCACGCCGCCGTCTCGGGGACGAAGCGGCTCGTGAAGAAGACGACCGAGGCGACCCCGGATTCCCGGACGGCCTCGACCACGGCCCGGCCCTGGTCCACCGTCGTGGCCAGCGGCTTGTCCAGCAGCAGGTGCAGTCCGGCCCGCGCCGCGCGCGCCGCCAGCTCCGCCTGCACGGCCGGCGGCAGCGCCACGGCCACCGCGTCCACGTCGGCGAACAGCGCGTCGACGTCGTCGTAGGCGCGGGTGCCGTGAAGGTCGGCCAGTTCCTTGGCGGCCTCCGGCCGGCGGCCCCACACCCCGACGAAGTCCAGGTCGGGGTGTTCCTGGAGGGCGGGGGCGTGAGCCATCCCCGCCCACGGGCCGGTACCGAGCAGTCCGATGCGCATGCCGTCGCCTTTCCACTCCGCCGCACGTTACGACGTCTGTTCGAGAGCGAGCGTCGCACACCTCTCGGCCTGGCGCGCAACCTGCCTGCCGATCAAGAGCCGCGCGCCGTGGCGGCCTCGCGGCACGCGCCGTCGATTCAGTGGTGCGGCTGCTGAATGCGTTCTCTTTCCTCTATTGGACCGCCGGCCACCCGCGGGGTGACGCTGGAGGTCCATCGGAGGAAAGAGAACCCATGCAGACCCGCCGCATCGGTGATGTCGAAGTCAGTGCCATCGGACTGGGCGGAATGCCCATGTCGATCGAGGGCCGCCCGGACGAGGCGCGCTCCCTCGCCACCGTGCACGCCGCGCTCGACGCCGGCGTCACGCTGATCGACACCGCGGACGCCTACCACCGGGACGCCCACGAGGTCGGCCACAACGAGACCCTGATCGCCAAGGCCCTCGCCTCCCACGACCGGGGCGGTGACGTGCTGGTCGCCACCAAGGGCGGCCATCTGCGCCCCGGCGACGGCAGTTGGACCCTCAACGGCAGCCCCGAGTACATCAAGGAGGCCTGCGAGGCGTCCCTGCGGCGGCTCGGCGTGGAGGCCATCGGGCTCTACCAGTTCCACCGGCCCGACCCGAAGGTGCCGTACGCGGAATCCGTCGGCGCGGTACGGGACCTGCTGGACGAGGGCAAGATCCGGATGGCGGGCATCTCGAACGCGAACCCCGACCAGATCCGGCAGGCGAACGAGATCCTCGGCGGCCGACTGGTCTCCGTGCAGAACCAGTTCTCCCCTGCCTTCCGCTCCAGCGAGCCGGAGCTGGAGCTGTGCGACGAGCTCGGCCTCGCCTTCCTGCCCTGGAGCCCGCTCGGCGGTATCACCCGGGCCGGTGAACTGGGTTCCACGTTCGGGCCGTTCGCCCGGATCGCCGAGGACCGCGGAGTGAGCCCGCAGCGCGTCTGCCTGGCCTGGCTGCTCGCCAAGTCGCCGGTGGTCGTGCCCATTCCCGGCGCCAGCCGCCCCGAGACGATCCTGGACTCGCTGGCCGCGACGGACCTCGAACTGGGCGCCGACGAACTCGCGGAGCTGGACGGCGTCTGACGCGGAGTCGGCCGGCGTCCGACCCGGACTCTCCCGGCACAGACCGGTGTAATCCCCGCGAGGGTGGGGAGAAAGCGCTTGCTCACAACCCGGCCACTGGGGTAGGACACCACGCATGGCGCCGTCATCCGAGAAACCGCTCGACCACCGCTACCGGGACGAACACCCGATCCGCACACTCGGCTACCTGTTCCGCGCCGACCGCCGCCGCCTCGCCGCGGCGGTCGGCGTCTTCACGGTCAAGCACAGCCCCATCTGGCTGTTGCCGCTGATCAGCGCGTCCATCATCGACACCGTCGTCCAGCACGGGCCGATCGGCCACCTGTGGTGGAGCACGGGGATCATCCTCTTCATCCTGCTGATCAACTACCCGCTGCACGTGCTGTACGTGCGCCTGCTGTACGGCAGCGTGCGCCGCATGGGCACCAGCCTGCGGTCGGCGCTGTGCACGCGGATGCAGCACCTGTCCATCGGCTACCACTCGCGCGTCAGCGCCGGCGTCCTGCAGGCCAAGGTCGTGCGGGACGTCGAGACGGTCGAGCAGATGGTGCAGCAGACCGCGGAGACCGGACTCGGGGCGATCACCGTGCTCACCGGCGGACTGGTCATCATCGCCGTCCGCACACCGGAGTTCGTGCCCGTCTTCCTGGTCGTCGTGCCCGCCGCCGCGATCGTCGTGGCCCGGCTGCGGGCCCGGCTGCGCACCCACAACGAGCACTTCAGGCACGAGGTCGAGACCCTGTCGACGCAGGTGACGGAGATGACCCGGCTGATCCCGGTCACGCGCGCCCACGGTCTGGAGGGCAAGGCGCTGCGCCGCATGGACGGCACCCTGAGCCGCCTGCTGACCTCCGGCAACCGCCTCGACCTCGTCAACGGCCGGTTCGGCTCGCTGGCCTGGGTCGTCCTCAACGTGGTCGGCGTGCTGGTCCTGGCCGGCGCGGCCCTGGTCTCGTACTACGGCGCCTGGGGCGTCACCGCCGGCGACGTCGTCATGCTCAGCGCGTTCCTGACCACCCTCACCAACTCGACGACCACACTGGCCGCCCTCGCGCCGGTCATCACCAAGGGCCTGGAGTCGGTGCGTTCGGTCGGTGAGGTCCTCCAGGCGCCCGAACTGGAGGACAACGAGGGCAAGGACGAGGTCACTTCACTGCGCGGCGCGGTCGCCTTCGAGGGCGTCGGTCACGTCTATGAGACCGGTGACCGGCCCGCCGTACGGGACTTCACCCTGTCCGTGGTGCCGGGGGAGACCGTCGCCCTGGTAGGCGCCTCGGGCGCGGGCAAGTCCACGGTGCTCAACCTCGTCATCGGGTTCATCCGGCCGACCTCGGGCCGACTGCTGCTCGACGGCGCCGACATGAGCACCCTCGACCTGCGGACGTATCGGCGGTTCGTGTCGGTGGTGCCGCAGGAATCGATCCTCTTCGACGGCACGATCCGGGAGAACGTCGCCTACGGGATGGACGAGGCCGACGAGGAGAGCGTGCGGGCGGCGCTGCGGGACGCCAACGCGCTGGAGTTCGTCGACCGGCTGCCGCAGGGGCTCGACACGCTGGTCGGGGATCGCGGGGCCCGGCTGTCCGGCGGGCAGCGCCAGCGGCTCGCCATCGCCCGCGCCCTCATCCGGGACCCCAAGGTGCTGATCCTGGACGAGGCGACCTCGGCGCTGGACACACGCTCGGAGGCCCTCGTCCAGGAGGCGCTGGCCCGGCTGCTGCGCGGCCGCACCACCTTCGTGGTGGCGCACCGGCTGTCCACCGTGCGGGGCGCCGACCGGATCGTGGTGATGGGGGACGGCGAGATCCTGGAGGTCGGCACACACGAGGAACTCCTGCGCGACGGCGGGGCGTACACCGCCCTGCACGGCGGACAGGTCGCCTGACGAGGACGCCCCGGGCGGTGTCGTCAGGCGGCGCTGCTCCGGGGGAACAGGTGCGGACAGACCGCGTCGTGGTCGGTGCCCAGACTCGTCCACCAGCGCTCGCAGCAGGCGGCGTCCAGCTCCTCGCGGACGATCTCGTCGGCGGCCGAGCGGGCCGGGCGGCGCGGCCCGGCGCAGGCCGTGCGCAGGTCGTGGATCAGGGTCTCGCGTACGACGGCGATCACCTGGACCACGCTCGCGGCGGCGAACAGGAAGGCGATCCACAGGGGCCCGTAGCGGAGTTCGAGGACCACGGTCCAGGCGAGTCCGCCGCTGGTGGCGAGATACAGGGCGCAGAGGAGGCGGCCGGAGCGACTCATGAGCGTTCACCGTTCGTGCAGGATTGGTTGCGCCGTGTTCAACGCCTCAGGGCGGGCGAGGAATCGGGTGGGGAGGCGGATTTGCGTCAAATCCGGTTCGGAGTAGGGAACATGTGACGCGTGGTGCCGACGGAACCCCTGGTGGCGGTGTTGGCGAGAATCCGTTGGATCTTGTCATTTCAGCCTCTGTGGGAGCGCCCCGGCGATCCATAGCGTGAGCCGCGCGCGGCTGAATGTCCATGGAGTAAGGCGCCCCGATGACCAAGTTCCTGTTGTCCCTGCACGTCCTGGCGGCCATCGTCGCCATCGGCCCCGTCACCGTCGCGGCCAGCATGTTCCCGCCGGCCGTACGCCGGGCCGGTGCCGACGCGGCCGGGGTGGGCACCGTCCGGCTGCTGCACCGCATCTGCCGCGTCTACTCCGGCCTCGGCCTCGCCGTGCCGCTCTTCGGCTTCGCCACCGCCGCTGCCATGGGGGTGCTCGGCAGCGCCTGGCTCGTGGCGTCCATCACCCTGACCACCGTCGCCGCCGGCATCCTGATCGCCTTCGTCCTGCCCCGCCAGGACGAACTCCTCGGCCAACTCGACGCCGAGCAGCCGGTGGAGCGGTCGAACACCGCGCAACTCGCCATGTTCACCGGCGTCTTCAACCTCCTGTGGGCGACCGTCACCGTCCTGATGATCGTGCGGCCGGGCTCGACGACGGGGGCCTGACCGTTCGTCACGGCAGCGCGCCGGGGCCACTCACACCGCATGTGCGGACGTCAAGTCCCCCCGGGTAATTCACACCGCGCAGTGCTGCTCCGCATACACTCGGCGACCGGGCCCAATCCTGTGGGCCCCCACAGGAGAGGCGCGTTGCCGGGTGTTCCAGGAGTCCCCCATCTACGACCGACTCGTCGCCGAGCGCGGCGACGTCCCCGCTCAGACCCGTCGCGAGGCCGAGCGCGTGAGCCGGGAACTGGAGTACGTCATGCGACCGCTGCAGTCCTTCGGCGCCACACCGCCCGCCGAGCGACCCGCCTCCCCGGGCGCAGGCTGGCAGCGGACGGCCCTGCTGCCCGGCTCGCGGCCGAACTGACCCGTACTCAACACACCCGCGTGCTCGATCCGTTGACCCGCTGATGCGGCTCGGGCCCGGGACGGGACAGCCACTCCGCTATCGTCCGCGCGATCGGCTGGCCCGTCTCCACCTCCACGAACCCGAACTGGCCCGACTGGTTGCACTCCAGGAACCACCAGGTCCCGTCGGAGTCCTCGGCGAAGTCGAAGGCCCCGTAGGACAGTCCGGCCTCCCGCAGGTACGACAGGACGGACTCCGCGATCCGCGGCGGGACGTCGGTCGCCTGCCACGGCAGGTCGGACGAGGCGAACCGGACGTCCACCTCGTCGGGATCGGCGTCCGACGCCGTCGCCTTGCGGGCCGCCAGCAGCCGGTCGTCGACCGCGGTCAGCCGGATGTCGGCCCGCTTGGCGACCCGCCGTTGCAGCAGGGTGGGCCCGTACGCGACGGCCGCGAAGTCGGTGTCCGGCGCCACCCGGCTGGTCGGCACCGCCCGGGGCGGGTCCTGCGGATGCGCCCCGGAGACCGGCTTGACGACCAGGTCCGGGTAGCGGTCCGCGAACTCCCGCGCGGCTTGCGGGAATGTCGTGATCAGGGTGGCCGGCACCGGCAGCCCGCAGCGCTGCGCGAGCCGGAGCTGCCAGGGCTTGTGACGGGCCCGGCGGGCCGCGTCCGGGTGGTTCATCCAGCGCGCCTCCGAGCCGCGCAGCATGCCGTACAGGGCCTGTGCGGACTCCTCGGTGAGCCAACTGGACGGCTGGGCCGCCCTGGTGGCGGCGGTACCCGGCCTGCGTACCCAGATCGACCGCAGCCCGCTGATGCTCACGAGGCGGTCCGCGGCCTGGAGATGGCCACGGAACGCCCCGTGCACGTACTCGGCGGACAGCGAGACTCCGCCGGTGAGATCGGCGGGGTCGAGTCGGATCACGGGGACCCCTGAGGCGTTGAGGTGCACGACCACCATGTCGGCCGTCACATCCTCTTCAGAGGTCAGGATCAGCACGGTCATCGTCGGCGGTTCCGTGTTCAGTCGTCGAAGTGCGTCTTGGACCCCGCGGTGGAGGTGGTCGTCGCGAGTTCTCTCAGGAGTGCGAAGTCGCGGGCCGCGACCCGTCCGTCGAAGAGCACGTTCAACTGCAGGCCGGTGTCGTAGACATATGGAGCTGTGGCCTCCAAGTCCACCGCCGGACGTGCGTAGTTGAGCGCGAACGGTTGCATGGTCTCTCCCTCGTCGGTCTGCGCCGACCCAGCGGTCTCATCCCCACGGCACCGCTCGGTCCGCCGACTGCCTTGCCCTTCCAGTCACTTATACGAATCGAACGAGTGATTGGTTTCCTTACTCTGAGTAATCAGAGGGACGTTTCGTGACCATTCG
Organism: Streptomyces sp. NPDC002499; assembly: GCF_053595415.1. Classification (NCBI taxonomy): domain Bacteria; kingdom Bacillati; phylum Actinomycetota; class Actinomycetes; order Kitasatosporales; family Streptomycetaceae; genus Streptomyces; species Streptomyces sp. NPDC002499. The sequence goes on along the minus strand of NZ_JBSFXO010000002.1, from coordinate 763,364 downwards.
GCCTGCCGGGAGAGGTGCGCAGGGTGCGCAGGGCGAGCAGAAGAACGCCGATGTCGTCCAAATACACGGGGTCGGGCAACAGGTCGGTCGGTAGGGCGAAATACAGGACCGCGCCCCAGAAAACCCAACGGGGACCTGTCGGCAGCCCGGCGCGCCGCAGGTCCCGTCGGGTCCGTACCAGTCGCACCAGCAGGGTCACGGCCATGGTGAGCACGAGCACCGCGAGCACCACGGCGACGACGATCACCACTGTGGTCGATTTCACTGGTCCTCCTCGTCGGCGGGCCGCTCGGCGCGCTCTTCTCCCAGATGCCCCCATCCGGCGTTCGTACGTACTTGACGGGGGATCGGATCCGCCGGGAGCGGGGCGCCGTCATACCGGTGGCTCACCCGAGTGGCACGGTGCGGCGGCGGGACCTAGTAATGGTCACCGTAACGACGTGTTCAGCGCGTCCGAGGCGCGAGTGGCGCCACACCCTCCCATGGAGCAGAGCATGAGCAGTGGCTCTTCATCACCCCAACCGAGCGAACACTCCATATCCGAGGCGCACAGCGACCCGGTCGGTGCCCTGGTGCACGCGGCCGTGGCCGATCGCCCGCTTGAGGAGGTCGTGCGCCTGATCACCCTGCTTGAGCAGTCGCCCCAGTACGCGCGGGCCACTGTCGACGCCCTGCGTGCGGTCGGCGTGGACCGGTCCGTGGAGGACGTCACCCGTCTGGTCGCCCTGCTGACCCAACCGCCCCGCGACGCCGACAGCGCCGACGAGGCGATCCGCGCCGCGGCCGAATCCCGTCCCGTGGAGGACGTGACCCGGCTGATGGCGCTGCTGCACCAGTCGCCGCTGGAACCGCACGTCGGACAGGAGGCGGCCCGCGCCGCCGCCACCGCGCGGCCCGTCGAGGAACTGGTGGAGCTGATCGGCCGGCTCAGCGAGGAGCGCGACGCGCAGCCCGCAGCGGTCCCGTACACCGTGCCGCCGGGGGCGCCTGACGGCCCGTACACGGTCCCCGAGAGCCTCATGGTGCCGCCGGCCCCCGACGCCCCGCCCGTGGTGGCGGACGGCCGCGCACCACGCCGTATCGCGCGCGGGTCGGCCCGCCGCACCACGCACCTGGCCTGGCCGGGGCTGGTCTCCGCTGCGGCGCTCCTCCTGTGCGCGCTGCTGTGGTTCCCGCTCCACCGCGACGGCGCGTCCCTGCGCGCCTACGGCTTCGCGCTGGGCGTGTCGGCGCTGTGCGCGGTCCTGGCCGTACTGCTGACCCTCCGTCCGGTGCTGGTCCTCCTGGCACTGGCGGTGGTGGTGCCGGCGGTCCTCGCCGGAGCCCAGCTGTACGGGGGCCGCTTCCATTCGGCCCGCCTGTCCCAGGCCCTGGACCTCACCCTCGCCCCGAACTGGGCAGCCGGCCTGGCCGCCGTCTGCGCGGCCCTGGTCGCCCTCACGGCCCTGGTCGTCCGCCTCGCCTGGCAACCGCCGCCGATCGAGATGGAGAGCCGGGTCATGGCCGCGGCGAGCCGTCCGGGGGACTGACGGTCCCTGTACCGGGCCGACCGGCCGCGCCGGCTCGCGTCGGAGCTCAAGGGCGAGCCGTGGGCTCTGACTTGGGACGGCCGGCGGTGACGGAGCGCCGGGCGAGCCCGGCATCCGGTCGTGGCCCACGGCCGACGGCCCCTTCCCGCGATGGACTGCGAGGAGGGGCCGTCGGGCGCCGTTCGCGTCAGGTCGCCACGACGGATCGGCAGCCCCCGGCTCGGGCCGGACCGGTCCGGCGGCCTCAACCCGCCGACGGGTCCGGCCCGTCGGCCTTCTCGTCCCCGTCCGCCGCCTCGCTCTCCTGGCCCGTGCCGTTCTCCGACACGGCCTTTGGGCGGCGGGACTTCGCCGTTGTCCTGAAGCGTTCCAGGCCACGGGTGAGTTGCTGGAACGGGGAGGCCGCGGCTTGTTCGGGCGGCCGGGGGACGGGCGTCGCGGGCGCCGCGCCGGACTCGCGGTACGCGGTCAGCGCCTCGTGGGCGCGGTCGGCGGCCTCGCGGTACAGGTCCCGGGACTCGGTCATCGCCTCCAGCGCCTCGCTGTACATCGCCACCAGCGCGCGCTCGCGGGCGAGTTCCTCCTCCAGCGTCATCAGGCGCCAGTCCTCCCGCAGCGCGGTGAGGTACCGATCGGCACCGTCCGGCAGCGGGGGCGGCAGCGCGGTGAAGCGGGCCAGGACGTCGACCAGCTCGATCGGCCGCGAGCCGTCCAGGAAGACGCTGCGTACGGCGAAGTCGGCCGCGTCCGCGCCGGGCAGCGGCCCGTGCAGCAGGACCGCCCCGCCGCGCGGGACCTCGACGCCGAACTGCCGCAACGCCCGGTTCACGACCCGCAGTTGCTCCGGCGCGGCACGGTGCTCGACCACGCGGTGCCGCAGGCTCGGCGGCAGCAGCCGGCTCAGCGGCTGCCGGCCGTGCTCGTCCGGCGTCATGGCCTCGTGGACGACGACGTTGAGCGCCCAGCCGCCGTCCACGCAGTCGCGCAGCAGCCGCCGTATCTCCTTGTCCTCCTCCGGCAGGCGATTGACCTCCCGCAGGCGCAGCCCTCTCGCGGGCTCGCGGTCCCACTCGGCGTCCGGCTCCTCGGGCCAGAACATCGTGGCGGGGGAGGGCCACTCCAGGTCCCAGGCGCGTTCCGCTTCGGCGAGCAGCACCCACTCCTGGCCCTGCTCGGTGGCAGGGGAGAGGCTCAGTCGGGCCCGTACCGTCACCTCCCCGGCGACCCTCCAGCGGGCCTCGAAGACGTGTTCCGCCTCCGTCCGGGCCTCGGGCGGCTCCAGATGGTCGTCGATGAGCCCGTCGTTCTTGCGGCGCAGCAGGGTCTGCCGGACGACGGGTTCCGCTTCGGGCCCGCTACGACGGCCGCGGGCGAGCCAGAGGGTGGTGGGAACGGTGGGCCGGTCTGTGGCGGAGCTGGACATGAGTCCTTGTCGGGGCGGGGGCAGGTGCACCCACCAGTATCGTCCGCGCCGCTCGCGCGGGATCATCCGGGGTCGCGCGCACGGGACCCGGACGCGCGCACTCGGGGTGCGTACGGCGCACTCCAGTTCGCGGCGGTTCACTCCTGCCCCTGCCGTGTCCCGGCCGCGACAATGTCCTCCGCGAACAGGGCCCGCCCACCATCCGCTTGGGGCGGGTCCTGTTTGTACTTCTCGGGGCTTCCGCGCCCCACTTCTCAGGGGACTCCGACACGCCATCGGCCTCGCGGCTCGATATATATCGGGAGCCGATATATCCTGGCAGCATGGCATCGAAGGGCATGACCACAGCCGCCTTCTTCGTCCTGACCGCGCTGGCCGACCAGCCCCGGCACGGCTACGGGATTCTGCGGGAGGTCGAGGAACTCTCCGACGGCGCGGTGCAACTGCGCGTCGGCACCCTGTACGGCGTACTCGACCGGCTCACCGCGGACGGACTGATCGTGCTGGACCGGGAGGAGGTGCACGACGGCCGGCTCCGGCGCTACTACCGCCTCACCGACGAGGGCGCGGGGGCCCTCGACGCGGAGGCGGAGCGGATGGCGGCCGGCGCCTCCGCCGCCAAGCAGCGGATCGCCGAGGGGCGCAAGGCCCCCGGAGCCGCCGCGAACCCCACGACCGGACCCGGACTGGCGGGAGGCCTCGCATGACGACGCTGCTCGAGACGCGCTACCGCGCCGTACTGCGCCTGCTCCCCGCCTACTACCGGCGGGCCCGGGAGGAGGAGATGGTCGAGACGTATCTGTGGGACCTCGACCGGGACACCCAGGACCAGAGCCGGCCCACCCTCGGCGAGACGGCGAGCATCGTCGCCCTCGCCGTGCGCAGCCGCCTCGCCGTCTCCGGAGTGCCCCGGCGGTACGCGCTGCTCGGCTCGACCGTCCGGCACTTCGCGCTCTTCGCCGTCCTGCTGCAGGCGACCGCCGCGCTCGTCGACCGGGTGCTGGGGCTGACCTGGGCGTCGACCCACGGTCCGGGCCAGTGGGACATGTTCGTGTCGGCGTTCACCGACCAAGGGCCGCTGATCGGCGTCGTCGAGGTCGCCACCTGGGCACTGCCCCTGCTCTGGACGGTCGGCTACTTCGCCCTGCTGCACGACCGCCGGCGCCTCGCCCGTGCGTCCGTGCTGCTGGCCGCGTTGCCCACGCTGTGGCCGCTCGTCGGCCCGCTGGTCACCGACGGCGTGGTGCTGACGGAACCGTGGTTCGCCGTCGTCACCGCCCTGTTCGGCTGGCTGTCGGCGCTCGCGCTCTGCGCGGCCTACCACCGTGACGCCCCCGCCGCCGCGCTGCCGGTCGGCACTCCCGGCCTCGTCTTCGCGGGGTTCGCCGTGGTGACGGGCGCGTCCATCGTCCTGCTGCCCGGTGCCCCGGACACGGCCTGGGCGCCGGCCACCTGTTTCCTCGTCGGCGCCGCCGGCTGGCTGGTGCTGCGCAGCCGTGGCGCGGACCGAGGTCCTGCCGGGGGAGCGGTCGCTCTCGCCGCGCTCGGCCTGCTGCTCCTGGTCGTCCGGGTCGCGGCCCTGTACCCGTGGCTCGGCGTCCCACTGCCCGCGGTGTACCTGGGCGGCGCCCTGGGTCAGGTCGCCGCACTCACTCTGCTGGTCGCGGTACTCACAGCCGTGGCGCGGCGAGACCTCGTCAGGCGCTGAACGCCTGACGAGAACCGACGAACAGCCGCGGTGGGCCAGGGAGTTCACTCACCTCGGAGTTCAACTCCCCGACGGAGCCCCCCGGTCCACCGCGCGGCAGCGCCTACGCCCCGCTCGCCTTGAGCATGTCCTCGCGCTCGACCAGCTTCACGCGCTCGCGGCCCTGCGGCTCGCCCAGCGCCTTCTCCGCCGCGTCCAGGCGGTACCAGCCGTCCCACGTGGTGTAGCGGACGTTCCGCTCGGCGAGGAACGCGTCCACGGCCTCGGGAGCGGGCGTGGCCGGCTCGTGCAGCCGACCGCCGGCGAAGTCGGCCAGGAGGTTGGACACCGTCTCGTTGGCGTCGCCCTTGGTGTGGCCGATCAGACCCACCGGGCCACGCCGGATCCAGCCGGTGACGTACGTCGACTGGAGGTGCTCGCCGCTCTCCTGGATGACCCGGCCGCCCTCGTCCGGCACCGTGCCGGAGTCGATGTCCCAGGGCAGCTTGGGGAGCTTGTCGGACAGGTAGCCGACCGCGCGGTAGATCGCGGTGGTGTCCCAGTCCTTGAACTCGCCGGTGCCCTTGACGTTCCCGGTGCCGTCCAGGGCCGTGCGCTCGGTGCGCAGGCCGACGACTCTGCCGTCCTCGCCGAGGATCTCGGTGGGCGACTCGAAGAAGTGCAGGAACAGCTTGTGCGGGCGGTCGCCGACGTCGCGGATCGCCCAGTTCTCCAGGGTCTTGGCGACCATGTCGGCCTGCTTGTTGCCGCGCCGGGTCTCGATCGAGCCCTCGTCGTAGTCGATGTCCTCGGGGTCGACGATGACCTCGATATTGGGGGAGTGGTCCAGCTCCCGCAGCTCCATCGGGGAGAACTTCGCCTGCGCCGGGCCACGGCGGCCGAAGACGTGGACCTCCAGCGCCTTGTTCGCCTGGAGGCCCTCGTGGACGTTCGGCGGGATCTCGGTCGGCAGCAGCTCGTCCGCCGTCTTGGCCAGGATGCGGGCCACGTCGAGCGCCACGTTGCCGACGCCGAGGACGGCGACCTTCTCGGCCTCCAGCGGCCAGGTGCGCGGCACGTCCGGGTGGCCGTCGTACCAGGAGACGAAGTCGGCGGCGCCGTAGGAACCGTCCAGCTCGACACCCGGTATCGACAGCTCGCGGTCGGCCGTCGCGCCCGTGGAGAAGATCACGGCGTCGTAGAACGCGCGCAGGTCGTCCAGGCAGATGTCGGTCGGGTAGTCGACATTGCCGAAGAGCCGGATCTGCGGCTTGTCGAGCACCTGGTGCAGGGCCGTGATGATGCCCTTGATGCGGGGGTGGTCGGGGGCGACGCCATAGCGGATCAGGCCGAACGGGGCGGGCATCCGCTCGAAGAGGTCGATGGACACGCCGGGCTCGGCTGCCACCTCGGACTTGAGCAGGGCGTCGGCGGCGTAGATCCCGGCGGGGCCGGCTCCGACGATGGCTACCCGCAGGGGGCGCGGCATGATCAGGTTCCCTTCGAGTGGAGATAGATCGACTCGACGGAAGCCTAAACTAAGGCAAGCCTAAGTCAGTACGCGGGTCCGATCTATGGGCTCATAAGTCAAAGTTATGAGCCAGGATCGGGAACTCGAACGCGGGTATCGGCCAACAGCAGTCGACCGTGCCCGCGACCTCGAGGAATCCGATGAACCTGAAGGGCGAGCAGTGACCGCCTTGCCGAGCGCGGGAGCCCCACCCGCCCTCGGCCCGCACGACGACTCTGTGTCCGAAGTCTCCGCTGCCTCCACCGGCACGTCCGCCGATGCCTCCTCCGACGCGGCGGTCGTCGAGCGGTCCTGGGACGACCCCGACGCGTTCTCGGAGCTGTTCAACCGCTACGCCGACGACATCCACCGGTACGCGGCCAGACGGCTGGGCACCGAGGCCGCCGACGACCTGATGGCCGAGACCTTCGTGATCGCCTTCCAGCAGCGACGCCGCTACGACCTCTCGCGCCCACAGGCACGCCCCTGGCTGTACGGCATCGTCACCAACCTCGTCGGCCAGCACCGGCGCGCCGAGGCCCGCCGCCTCAAGGCCCTCTCCCGGGTCGCCGCCGCCTCCCCGGCGGAGGGCGAGCCGCTCGCCGACCGCGTGGCCGCCAGGGTGAGCGCCGAAGGATCCCGCGCCGAACTCGCGGGCGCCCTCGCGCAGTTGCCCGCCCGCCATCGGGACGTGCTGCTGCTGATCGCCTGGGGCGATCTCGACTACGCGGAGGCCGCCGAGGCCCTGGGCGTGCCGGTCGGAACCGTGCGCTCACGGCTGCACCGGGCCCGGACCAAGTTGCGCGGAGCGCTGGGCGGGACGGACCCCACAGCCCTTCACGACGAGACGGAAACGACCGAGGCGACCAAGGAGAACGGGGAGAGCGATCGTGGATGACCTCACCGCAGTGCGTGAACTGCACGCCGACGTACCCGCGTTGACCGACGAGGCCCGTTCGGCCGCCCGAGTCCGTCTCCAGCACGCCATCGTCCAGGAGGGCCGCCCGGGCGCGTTGTCCCGCCGGCTGATGCTCAGAGTCGCCGTCGCCGGGACGGCGGCTGCCGCCGTCGCGGGAGGCGTCGTCGTGGCCACCCGGCGCCACGAGGGCACGAACGCCCCGCGCATGACCACCCTCAGTGCCGCGCAACTGCTGCACCGGGCCGCGGACAAGTCCCGGGCCGACGGCAACAGGATGCCGATTCCGCGCAACGACCAGTACGTGTACACCAAGACCTACATCACCAGGACCTACCTCAAGGGTGGCCGCAACAAGACCTGGACGGACGAGAGTTGGACCTCCGTGGACGGCTCCGGGCCCTCCAGGCGCGAGGAGTACGGCAAGGTCCACCACGATCCGCCGCTGGGCGAGCACGAGGTGATGTGGCCGCCGACCGTGTACGCCAAGTTGGCGAAGTGGCCGACGGACCCGGACACGCTCCTCAAGTGGCTCCGGATGGGCCGCGGTACGAAGGCTGACATGCAGGCGTTCGTGAACGCCTGTCAGTTCTTCGTGGTGCCGCGGGTCATGCCGCCCGGTCTTGAGGCCGCCACGTTCGAGGCCGTCGCGAAGATCCCCGGCATCCGGATCGACCGTCAGGCGGTGGACGCCCTGGGCCGCAGGGGCGTCGCCGTCTCGTACCCGGAGATCGATTTCGCCTTCATCTTCGACCCGGAGACCTACGCCTACCTGGGCATGAGCCTCAAGGGGGGCGTCGGGAAGTTGGTCGACGGGAAGCTCGAGTTCTCCTTCACCTATCGCGAGATGCGCGGTCTGGAGGAGAAGGGCGTAGTCGATCGGATCGGCCAACTCCCCCAGTGAGGCGGGGGCGTTGGGCGCCCGGGACGCCGTACCGCGCGGGGGGCGGTACGGCGACCCGGAGCACGGTCAGCTGATGTGGAAGCTGTCCCCGTAGACCTTCCAGTCCAGGGGCGTGTTCAGGCACAGGTTGTTGTTGCGCAGGAAGACCCGCTGCTCGGTGTCGACCCGGGTGGTGTCGCTGTGCGCCTCCTCCTGCTGCATGGCCCACACCCGCGCGTCCAGGAAGGCGTTGAGGTACGTGACCTCGTTGCCGCCCTGGGCCGGCGGCTTGGCCTTGGTGAGGGCGCGCTTGCGTATGTTGCGGAAGCTGGTGGAGTCGGAGCCGTCGCCGTGCATGACGATGGCGTCGTAGTACGCGAACTGCCCGAGCGTGCCGAGCCCGTCCGTCTTGCCCTGCTGGACGGCCGGGTTGAAGTACACCCGGTCGCGCTCGTCGTTCTGGGCCTGCTGGAAGACGCTGTCGGCCGCCGCCGTGCGCCAGTCCTTGGTGAAGTTCGGGTCCAGACCGGAGTGCGAGTCGGTGCCGTCGACCGAGCGCAGCGCCGGGAGGTACTTGGCGAGCACGTTGCCCGGCTTGCGGGCGGCGTACAGCTCGACGAGGTCGAGCATGTCGCCGGTGCCCGAGCAGAAGCCGATGATGCCGGCCGTGTAGCCGCGGCCGTCGCCGATGTCCTCGATGTACTTGTACTGCGCCTTCCAGTCGAGCGAGGAGTTCTCGGCGCTGGAGACGAGCTTCATGGCGATCTCCTTCTTCGCCGAGTTGTCGAGCGGTGTACAGGCGGCCGCCGAGGACGCGGAGGCGGACGCGTGCGCGGGCTTGAGCAGCGGCGCCGCGACGAGCGACGCGCCGAGCACGGCGAGGAGGGTGCGGCGCGAGGTGTGCGTGGAACGGGTCGCGTCGTCCGGGGTGTTCCTCACGAAGGCTCCAAAGGGGAGTGGGGGGTGGGGAGTTGGTCGTGCGTCACACTGATAGGAAGGTTTCCTATCAGAAGAAACAGGCGTGTGACACCCACCGCGTGAAAACTTCGTAGGGAAGAACGAAAAGCGGTTCGGTCAGGGGAGCGGCTGTTCGGTCCAGATGATCTTGCCCGCCGGGGTGTAGCGGGTGCCCCAGCGCTCGGAGAGCTGGGCCACCAGGAACAGGCCGCGCCCGCCCTCGTCCGTCATCGCCGCGTACCGCAGATGGGGCGAGGTGTTGCTGCTGTCCCAGACCTCGCAGACCAGGGTGCGGTCGAACAGCATCCGCACCCGGATGGGCTCTCCGCCGTAGCGGATCGCGTTGGTGACCAGCTCGCTCAGGATGAGCTCGGTGGTGAACACCAGCTCGTCCAGGCCCCATTCGGCCAGCCGGCGGGTGACGCGGGCGCGCACCTCGCCGACCGCGGCCGGGTCGGACGGCACCTCCCACTCGGCGATCCGGTCGGCGGGCAGCGCGCGGGTGCGGGCGACCAACAGGGCGATGTCGTCGCCGGGCTTGGACGGCAGCCGTGCGTCGAGCACCGCCCGGCAGGTGTCCTCGGGGGAGGGACCGGCCTGTTCCAGTGCCTCGCGCAGCTGATCGAGACCCTCGTCGATGTCGTGCTCGCGGTCCTCGACGAGCCCGTCCGTGTAGAGCACGAGGCGGCTGCCCTCCGGCAGTTGGAGATCCGCCGTCTCGAACGGCATCCCGCCCAGGCCCAGCGGCGGACCGGCGGGCACCTCGGGGAACTCGACGCTGCCGTCGGGCCGGATCAGCGCGGGCGGCGGATGTCCGGCGCGGGCGACCGTGCAGCTCCGGGACACCGGGTCGTAGATCGCGTACAGACAGGTCGCGCCGATCACCGGTGCGCTGCCGTCCTCGGGTGTCTCGTCCTGGTCGATGCGGCCGACCATCTCGTCGAGCAGGGACAGGAGTTCGTCGGGCGGCAGGTCGAGCGCGGAGAAGTTGTGGACCGCCGTACGCAGCCGGCCCATGGTGGCCGCGGCGTGCAGCCCGTGTCCGACGACATCGCCCACCACGAGGGCGACCCGGGCGCCCGACAGGGGCAGTACGTCGAACCAGTCGCCGCCGACGCCCGCCTGGGCCGGCAGATAGCGGGTGGCGACGTCCAGGGCCGTCTGCTCGGGCAGTGTGCGCGGGAGCAGGCTGCGCTGGAGGGTGACGGCCATGCTGTGCTCGCGGGTGTAGCGGCGGGCGTTGTCGATGGAGACGGCCGCACGGGTCACCAGCTCCTCGGCGAGGGCCAGTTCGTCCGCGTCGAAGGGCTCGGGCTTCCGCGAGCGCCAGAAGCTCACCACGCCGAGCACCATCGCCCCGGCCCGCAGCGGTACGGTGATCAGCGAGTGGATGCCGTACTCCACCACCTGGGCGGCCCGCTCCAGATCCTGCTCGTGCCAGCCCGCCGCCCGCGCCAGGTCCGGCTCCAGCACGGCCTGCCCTGAACGCAGGCTGCGCGACTGCGGCGAGGTGGTGACGTACCGGATCTGCTGCTGGAGGGGGTACAGCGGCGCGTCCTTGCTGATCCCGCTGAGCGCCGTCCGGCGTACCGGGGTCACCGCCTCCGGCTGGCCGCCGCTGAGGACGGCGTCGAAGAGGTCGACCGTCGCGAAGTCCGCGAACCGGGGGACGGCCAGCTCCGCCAACTCCTGGGCGGTACGGGTGACATCGAGGCTCGTCCCGATGCCCACCCCGGCGTCGTACAGCATGTTGAGGCGCTCGCGTGCCGTCTCCGCGCGGCCGGACAGGGCGCGCAGCTCCGTGGAGTCGCGGAGCGTGGCGACCCAGCCGGGCGGGCCGCCCTTGACGTCCGTGGTCCGCTGGTTCACGGCGAGCAGGCGGTCCTTGACCAGGTGCACCTCGTCCGTGGCCAGCCGGCCGGAGGCCAGCAGGTCGGCGGTGTCGGGCGGCAGACCGAGGTCGAGGGCGGGCCTGCCGTCGGCGTCCGCGGGCAGGTCGAGCAGTCGGTGCGCCTCGTCGTTGGCGAGCAGCAGCAGGCCCTCGCCGCTGAAGATGATCACGCCCTCCCGTACGGAGTGCAGGACCGCGTCGTGATGCTCGTACATCCGGGTCATCTCGTGCGGACCCAGGCCGTGCGTCTGGCGCAGCAGCCGTCTGCTCACCAGGGCGGTGCCGCCCGTGGACAGGATGAGTGCCGCCGCGGCGGCGAGCAGGACGAGGGGGAGTTGGCGGTCGGCGGCGCCGCCCACGTTCTCGGTGGTGATGCCGGCCGACACCAGGCCGACGACCTTGCCGCCGGGCGCCTCGATCGGGACCACCGCCTGCACGAGGCGACCGATCGTCCCGTCGACCTCCTCGGTCACGGTCCGCCCGGCCAGCGCGGGCGCCAGCGTCCCGACGAACTTCTTGCCGATGCGGTCCGGCTTCGGGTGCGTGTAGCGGATGCCGTCGGTGTTCATGACGACGATGAAGTCCACGCCGGTCGCCTTGCGGGCCGCCTCCGCGCGCGGCTGAAGGATCGCCGTGGGGTCGGAACTGCTGAGCGCCTCGCGGGTGCCGGGCGCGTTGGCGAAGGACTCGGCGACGGCCACCGAGCGGTTGCGGGCCTCCTGGGTGCTGTCGTGCCGTCCCTGCAGCACCAGCGCCACCACGGCGGCGACCAGCAGCAGAAGCACGATCGCGATCTGGAGGAGGAACACCTGTCCGGCGACGCTGCGCCCGTTCAGCGCCGACCGCAGTCCCGAGAACCGCTCGCGACCGGCCCGGTCCGCGGACGCCGTCCGCCGGGCAGGCGTGTGCCGGGTACGCGTGGGGTCAGCCCGGTGGGTCGACCGGGCCTGGGAACGACCCAGAAGTCGGACCATGTGCCCATGTCTACACTGCCGGGCCGCGCGAGGCGAGAGGCGTCACAGAGGGTGACAGGGCGCGTCCGGGTTCCTGTGTGCCCGCTGTGCGCCGTGGGGTCGGCGGGGCCGGCGCGACCGTCAACGCCGGTCGCCGCGCCGGGTCGCGAGCAGCAGGGCGATGTCGTCGGGGCGGTCGGCGGTGTGCCGGGCGGCCGCGGTGAGGCGTTCGGCGACGCCTGCCAGTGAGCGGGCGCCGGCGCGGGCGGCCGAGGTGCCGGCCTTGGCCAGGGCCACCCGCAGGGCCGTGATGCCGTCGTCGATGTCGACGCCGGGCCGCTCGACGAGCCCGTCGGTGTACAGCGCGAGGATGGCGCCGGGCTCGACCTCCAGCTCCGCCACCGGGTAGTGGGCCTGCGGATCGACCCCGAGCACGACCCCGCCGGGCAGGTCCACCACCTCGGTGTGACCGTCGGGGCGGCGCAGCAGCGGCGGCGGATGCCCCGCGCGGGCCGCCAGCGCACGACCCGAGGCCGGGTCGAGCCGGATGTAGCAGCAGCTCGCGAACTGCCCGGGATCGAGGTCGATGAGCAGGTGGTTCGTGCCGCTCAGCACCTCGTCCGGCGGTCGGTCGCCGAGCGCGAACGCCCGTACCGCGGTGCGCAGTTGACCCATCGTGGCCGCCGCCTGCACGCCGTGCCCCTGCACGTCGCCGATGACCAGGGCGAGCCCGTCCCCGGCCTCCACGACGTCGTACCAGTCCCCGCCGACCTCCATGCCCTGGGTGCCGGGCAGATAGCGTCCGCTGGTCTCCACGTCCGGGTGGACCGACAGCTTGCGCGGCAGCAGAGCCTGCTGAAGACCGCGCGCGAGGGCCGCCTCGCTCTCGTAGCGCTGGGCCTTCTCCATGGCGTGGGCGATCAGTCCGGCCAGCGCGGTCAGGACCGTGCGTTCCTCGGTGCTGAAGCTGCGCGGGCGGTCGAAGCCGAGGATGCAGGAGCCGACCGGGCGCCCGGAGGCGATCAGAGGCAGGAAGGCGCGGGCTCCCTCGGCCGCGTCCAGCGCGATCCCGGGATAGGCGGCCGTCAGCTGCTGCATCGAGTCGAAGAAGAGCGGCCGGCCGCTGGTCAGCGTCTCGACACCGGGCAGCCGGGCATCGAGCCCGACCCCCTCGAAGGGAGCGAGGAACCCCTTGGGGAAGCCGGTCTCCCAGGACAGGTAAAGGTGCCGGTCCTGAAGGAGGTAGAGGGCGAGCCGGCCACCGCCGAACGCGGGCAGCAGCTCCCGCATGACCACGGCCGACACCTGCCGCGCCGTGACCGCCTCGGTGAGCGCGATGGCCAGGACGATGGGCCGGTACAGCGGGGCCAGTGACGGCATGCCCGACCGGGACGCGTCAGCCGGTACGTCCGCGTCGGCCGCGGTGGTCGCCACCCGGTTCGCCGGACGGAACGTGCAGGTCAGCATGGATGCGCCGGCATGCACGGAGACGTCGAGCCAGGCGCCTTCGTACGAGGCCGTGGTGCCGTCCGCGTCCTCGCCGCCCCTGTCGTCGGCCGGGCGCTCGACGTGGAAGCGGACCGGGTCCGGGGAGAGCAGGGCGCTGCGCAGATGGTCCTCGCAGGCGGGCTGGTTCAGCCAGGGCACCGCCTCCCACAGCGGCCGGCCCAGCAGTTCGCCCTGCGACCGGTGCAGCAGGTGTCCGGCGCGCGGATTGGCGTAGTGGACCAGACCGAGCCGGTCCAGGCCGAGCACGCCCTCGGGCAGCAGGTCGGCTGCTGCGTCGGCGGCCGGCCCGGGCCCGGGTTCGACGACCAGACCTCGGACGGGACGGGGGTCCGAGGGGGTGCCGGGGGCGGCGGAGTACGGGTTCCACAGCTCGACCAGCCGGAGCGGGCCGGCCTTGGGCTGGGTGTAGAGGGGCAGGGCAGGAGGCTTGCCGGCGGCCGTGTCCAGCAGCGCGGCCATGATCCGCTCGGCGTCGGACCCGGCCACCGCGTCCGCGAGCGCCGCCGCCGAGGCCGAGATCTCGTCCTTCGGGCCGCCCAGCAGCCCCGGCAGCCGCTCGTCCACGGTCACGACGTCCGCCACCGGGTCCCAGGCGAAGGCCCCGGCCCGCCCCGCCGGCCGGTTCGCGCCCGGCGGCCGGATACAGACCGGCTCACCGTCCCAGGCGACCGCCGGGCCGCCCTCGTCGTCGAGGCCCCGCAGCTCCTCGCCCAGTTCCTCGGCCAGGCCCACCATGCGGTCGCGGTGGCGCAGCAGCTCGGTGGCGTCGGCGGCGGAGGGGCGCAGCACGGTCAGGACGCCGAAGGTGGTCGCGCCCGCCGTGATGGGCACGTACAGCGAGCCGAACTGGAAGGGCAGGCTGGCCGCGAACTGGGGGTAGCGGCGCATCGTCTCCGTGGCGTTCGGGAGGACCACCTGGACGCCCAGCCGATAGGCGTCCGCCACGGGGAAGGCCCGGTCCACGTGCATCCGCCACCAGGCGCGGAACAGCGGCCCCGGCAGCCCCGAGAGCACGGCCAGGCGCAGCAGGCCGGGCGTGCCGGAACGCAGATAGACGCCGCCCGAGTGCCCGCCGGCCGCGCCGATCGCCTCCGTCGAGGCGTCGATCAGCAGCGCGGCCAGCTGCCCGGGCGTCCTTATGTCCTCCGCGCTCCCAGTCATCAGCCCTGCCTCGTCCGTGCCCGCCGAGCGGGCGACACAGCAAGAATGCGCCACGACGGGGGCGCGGCGCACCTGGGCGGTACGGATTCGATGCTCGCGGCGCAAGTGACGCACGGTTTTGGCGGGGTGCGCGGAGTGTCCGGGCGACCGCGCCGAGTGTCCGGGCGGCACGCGCAGCCGCCCTCGACGTGAGTCCGACTCCGGCCGAGGCGACCCGAAAACCGAGGACCTCCGCGACCGCGGCCGAAAAGCGATGCCCTCCGCGAGCCGCCGACTGCCTTGCCTCCGAAGGGACTTGGCGGAGCCGTCGATCCATGCAGCCGCCATTCTTTTCCCAACGGGCGGCAACGGCCGTGCAACCGGGCGATATCCCAGGTCATGGCTTGGCCAACCCCTTCCCGCACGTTGTCCACAAGTTCACCACCCACCCCTGATGCCCCCCGCCGAGCCGGGCGGAGAGTGATCGGCGGTCCGCTCCACGGGCGGACCGAAGCCCTCACTCCGCAGAGCCGATCCCGCTCAAGAAGGGGCAATCATGGCCGAGTTGACACGCCGTAGACTCCTGGGTTCCGCCGCGGGCGCGCTGGGCGGCGCCGCTGCGCTCTCCCTCCTCCCGCCGAGCGTCCAGAAAGCCGTCGCGGCCGAGCCGCCCAGACACGGCTCGCTGCGCGACATCGAGCACGTCGTCATGCTGATGCAGGAGAACCGGTCCTTCGACCACTACTTCGGCACCCTGTCCGGCGTCCGCGGCTTCGCCGACCCGCACGCCCTCAAGCTCGACAACGGGCGCAACGTCTTCTACCAGCCGGACACCGTGAACCCGAAGGGCTACCTGCTGCCCTTCCACCTGGACACCCACACGTCCAGCGCCCAGGCCATCCCGTCCACCAGCCACGCCTGGTCGGTCCAGCACCAGGCCTGGAACAACGGCAAGATGGACCAGTGGCTGCCGGCCCACCGCAAGGCCGACGGCGTCAACGGCCCCTACGTCATGGGCTATTACACGCGCGAGGACATCCCGTTCCAGTTCGCGCTCGCCGAGACCTTCACCATCTGCGACAACTACTTCTGCTCGGTGTTCGGGCCGACCTGGCCCAACCGCCTGATGTGGATGACCGGTTCGATCGACCCGGGCGGCATGCAGGGCGGCCCGATCATCAGCAACGTGGCGCCGACGCCGTACCGCTGGACCACCTACGCGGAACGCCTCCAGAACGCCGGCATCAGCTGGAAGGTGTACCAGGAGGAGGACGACTACGGGACCAACATGCTGGAGCAGTTCGCCTCGTTCAAGAACGCCCAGCCCGGCTCCGACCTGTACGAGCGGGGCGTACGCCCGCAGCCGCACGGCACCTTCGAGGACGACGCCCGCAACGACCGGCTGCCGACGGTGTCGTGGATCTGCCCCACGAGCTACCAGTCGGAGCACCCCGACTACCTCCCGGCCGCCGGCGCCGACTACGTGGCGTCGAAGATCGAGGCGATCGCGTCCAACCCCAAGGTGTGGCGCAAGACCGCCTTCATCCTCAACTACGACGAGAACGACGGCCTGTTCGACCACGTGGCCCCGCCGACCCCGCCCGCGGGCACCAAGGACGAGTTCATCCAGGGGCTGCCGATCGGTGGTGGCTTCCGCGTGCCCGCCATCATCATCTCGCCCTGGACCGTGGGTGGTTGGGTCGCCTCGGAGGCCTTCGACCACACCTCGGCGCTGCAGTTCCTGGAGCGGTTCACCGGCGTCGAGGAGCCGAACGTCAGCGACTGGCGGCGGGAGACCTTCGGCGACTTCACCACCGCCTTCCGTTTCCGCGACGCCCGCCCGCGTTCGCCCCGGCTCCCGCACGACACGGCGGAGCAGCTGGAGAAGGCGCAGGAGGAGGTGGCCACGCTGCCCAAGCCGACGCTGCCCGGCGCGGACCAGAGGTTCCCGCACCAGGAGCGGGGCCGCCGCCCGCACGTCTGACGGACGACTGGACGGACTGGACGTTCGGTTGATCGGACGACCGGAGGCCCGGGCGCACTTGCCCGGGCCTCCGCCGTCGCCCCTGCCGCGCCTCTCGTCGTAGCTCCCGGAGTCTTGTGGGAGCGCTCCCAAGTCGGCACGATACTGCGATGACCCCGACTTCGGACAGCCGCCCCGCCATCCGCCTCTACCGGCCCGAGGACCGCGAGGCCCTCGACGACATCTGCGTGCGCACCGCGCACCTCGGCCAGGACTGCCGGCCCTTCTACGAGGACCCCGACATCTTCCCGGCCATCTTCGCCGCGCCGTACCCCCATCTGGATCCCGACCTGTCCTTCGTCCTGGACGACGGCGCGGGGAACGCGGTCGGCTACATCGTCGGTACGGCCGACACTCACCGGTTCGTCGCTGAATTCCGCGCCAAATGGCTGCCGTTGGTCGCCGACCGCTATCCGCGGCACCCCGGCCCGCCGGCCACCCCCGACGCGGCGATGGTCGCGCTGCTGCACGACCCCGAGCGGATGATCGTCCCCGAAGTCGCCGCCTATCCCGCCCACTTGCACATCGACCTGCTTCCCGACTGGCAGGGTCAGGGGCATGGCCGGGCGCTGATGCGTACCTTGCTGCGCGCCCTGGCGGACCGGGGTGTCCCGGCCATCCACCTCTGCATGGTCACCGCCAACACCCCGGCCAGGGCCTTCTACGACCGCCTCGGCTTCCACGAGATCGCGGTGCCGGATCCCGGTCCTGTCACCTATCTCGGGCGTACGACAGGGGAGTTGGGGTGAGCGTCGGGGCGGCTTCGCCGGCCGGGCGTCAGATCCAGGTGTCCAGCCACATCCGGGCCTGCCAGTCCGGGTACGGGATCGTCATGCCGGTGTAGATCGGGAAGAAGTAGATGAAGTTCCAGACGATCAGCAGCACCAGCACGCCCGCGCCGACCGCGCCCACGGTCCGCCGCCGCTGGTCCGCACCGGGCGGCCCCAGCATGGCGCCCACCATCATCGCGACGGCCAGGCACAGGAACGGCACGAACACGACGGCGTAGAAGGAGAAGATCGTACGGTCCTGGTAGTTGAACCACGGCAGGTAGCCGCCGGCCACCCCGCACAGCACGGCTCCCGCGCGCCAGTCGCGGCGCAGGGCCCAGCGGAAGAGCAGATAGAGGATCGCGCAGCACCCCGCCCACCACAGCAGCGGAGTGCCCAGGGCGAGGATCTCCTGTGAGCAGCCGGCGGTGGCGTGGCAGCCGTCCTGGGCCTTGGGGGACTCGTAGTAGAAGGACACGGGCCGGCCCTGGACCAGCCAGCTCCACGGGTTCGACTTGTAGCGGTGCCAGGCGTGCAGGTCGATGTTGAACTGGTAGACGGCGTGCTCGTAGTGCCACAGGCTGCGAAGCGGTGCCGGGATCCACGACCACAGGCCGCCGCGGCCGTCCGCCCAGTGCCGGTCGTAGCCCTTGTCGGACAGGAACCAGCCGGTCCAGGTCGCCAGATACGTCAGTACGGCGACCGGCACGAGGGACAGCGTCGACCAGCCGAGGTCCTTGCGCAGGACCGCGCGGTAGGGGTGGTGCGCGCCCGCGACGCGGCGGGAGGCGACGTCCCAGAGCACGGTCAGGGCGACGAAGAAGACCAGGAAGTACAGGCCGTTCCACTTGCTCGCGGCGGCGAGGCCGAGGAAGAAGGCGGCCGCCAGTCGCCACGGACGCAGGCCCGTGCCCGCGTGCGCGCCGGTGTGCGCGTCCGGGCGGGCGAAGCCGTCCGGACCCACCGGGAGGGCGGCGGCGAGCCGGGCCCGGGCCTTGTCGCGGTCGACGAGGAGACAGCCGAAGGCCGCCAGCGCGAAGAACATGACGACCAGGTCCAGCAGGGCGGTGCGGCTCATCACCAGGTGCAGGCCGTCCACCGTCATCAGCGCGCCGGCCAGACAGCCCAGGGCCGTCGAGCGGAACAGACGGCGGCCTATTCGGCACAGCATGAGCACCGACAGCGTGCCCAGGAGGGCCGTCATGAACCGCCAGCCGGACGGCTCCAGGCCGAACAGCCACTCCCCGAGGCCGATCACCCACTTCCCCATCGGCGGGTGCGCGACGAAGCTGCCCGCGTCGGAGAGCGGGATGACCTGCGGGTGCGCCAGGATCTGCGGGTCGGCGATCTTGCGGTCGGGCCAGGTGCCCTCGTAGCCGAGCCGGAGCATCGACCACGAGTCCTTGGCGTAGTACGTCTCGTCGAAGATGAGGTCGTGCGGCGAACCCAACCGCCAGAACCGGAGGATCCCGGCGACGACGGCGACGAGGACCGGGCCCACCCAGCCGACGGACCGGGCCGCGAGACCGGCGAGCCGCTGGCTCAGTCCGACCGACTCCCAGCGGCGGGTGCCCGGCTCAGGGAAGGGCGGGACCAGCCGCTCGCGGGTGTCGACGGGGTGGGGGAGCGGTGCGTACCCGAACCGGCGCAGCCGCCGCTCCCAGGCACTCGACTCGCCCTCCGTCGGAGCCTGTTGGACTGCCTGTTCCCGCGTCGGGGTGTCACTCGTCACCGGATCATCGTAGGGAAGGGGCCGCGGCCGGGCTCAGGCGGTGCGCAGGGTCTGCTTCGCCAGCTCGAACGCCGGGAGCATGTCCTCGTGCTCCTCGGTGTCCAGGCCGCCCAGGTGCAGGACGACCGGTCCGCTCGCGGTCGTGACGGCGAGCGCGCGTTCCTTCTTCGTCTCCTCCAGGAGCTTGCTCGTGAACAGGTACTCCACCTCGACGCCGTCGAGGCCGCCGCTCTTGAACGTCGTGTACGTCGGCTTGCTCGTGTTGTCCTCGGCCGCCACGAAGGCCTCCAGCACGGTACGCGCGTCGTCCTTGCCGGGCTTTCCGGTCCAGACGCGCAGGAAGCCGATGTGGCCCGCCGGCTTGGCGTCCACCTCGCAGGCGCCGGTGACCGGGCCCTGATGCAGCAGCGCGTCGGCGAGCTCCTCGGCGAGGTCGCTCCCGTCCCCGGCCGTCTCGGCGTCGATGGCCTTCGCCTTCCAGTCCGCCGCGATGTCGAAGGTGACCGGGAGTTCACAGGCCGAGCCCGGCTTGCCGATCGTGCCGCCGCTCTCGGCGACCTTCCCGCTCTTCCCGCCCGCAGCCGCCGTCGCCGACGCGCTCGCGCTCGGCCCGTCGTCGGACCCCTCCGCGCACCCCGTCAACACCGCGGTCAGCAACGCCACATGGGCCAGCCCGCGTCGTGTGTTCCCCGCCCCCACCAGCATGTTCGCCCTCTCCTCGTCGATTCGGCCGGGACACAGTATCCGAGGTGCGGCGACGGGCCCGGATGACCCATGATGTCCGGGTGAGTTCGCTGACGTTCGACCGCTATTGCCATGAGATCGGCTACCAGACCGATCTGCTCGCCGGGCATGTGAAAGGCGCGGACGGGACCGCTCCGATCGCCTCCTGCCCCGGCTGGGACCTCGACAGACTGCTGCGCCACGTGGGCGGCGACCACCGCTGGGCGGAGGAGGTGGTCCGCACGCGAGCCGACGGGCCGATCCCCGACGAGGGGGTCAACGACCCTGCCGCGTATGCCGACATCGACGGCGCCGCCCTCGGCCCCTGGCTCTCCGACGGCGCCGCGGCGCTCGCGGCGAGCCTGCGTGCCGCGGGGCCGCGGGTCCAGGTGTGGACACCCGCCGAGGACCGGTTCACGACGGCGTTCTGGGCCCGGCGCATGGCCCACGAGACCGTCGTGCACCGGGCCGACGCGGCGCTGGCGACCGGGGCGGAGTTCCGCCTCGACGACGACCTCGCGGCCGACGGGATCGAGGAGTGGCTGGAGTTCTCGACCGTCTCCGAGGCGTACGAGTCACGGCCGGACACCCCTGAACTGCTCGGCGCAGGCCGCTCGCTGCGCTTCCACGCCATCGGCGCGGGCCAGTGGTTCGTCGACCTCGAGGGCGACCGGCCCACCTGGCGCATCGGGTACGGCGAGGCAGCCGTGAGCCTGCGCGGCTCCGTGACCGACCTGCTCCTGTTCCTCTACCGACGTCCCGCGCCCAGTGTGGAAGTACGGGGCGAAACGGACCTGTTGGACCTGTGGTTGACCAGAACTGGTTTCTGGCTCGAGGTTTAGCCGTCGGATCCTCGTGATCACGCGTCTGAACAGGGTCGCTTTCGATTCTCCTGTGGTCTGTGAGTCACTGGGCTCGAACGCTTCCTAAGAGATTCCGATGAATTTCCGATGCGGTTGAACGCGCCTGTCGTCTCATGCGTATGGGACCGGGGGAAGCCATGCCCGACCGGACCCGAGGCGCAGGAGAACTTCCGTGGGACGCAACACGCGCAGACGACCAACAGGCGCGCGCCGCGCAACCTTTGCAGCAGTGGCGCTGATGTTGGGAGGAGGAGGCCTCGTCGCGGCCAACGTGTACGCGTCGGCCACCGAGAGCGGCGGGGACTCGTCGCAGCACACGGACAGCGCCCCGGGTGGCGTCACGGTGGACTGCCCCGATGTGGGTGATCAGTTGACCGATGTGCCCGAGGAGGCGCAGCCCAAGGTCGACGAGGACCTCGCCGCGATGGACGGCCAGATAGCCGAGGCCTACCAGCGGATGCAGGACGGAGGCTCCGACGACGTCCTCGCCTCTCTCAAGGAGAAGCGGTCCGCGACGATCGAGGACATCTCCAACACGATCGATCAGGCGGGGGAGCGGCCGCAGGGCCTGGACGACCTCGCCGAGTGCACCTGGCGCAAGACCGACGACCAGAGCGGCCAGGACCAGGCCCAGGACCAAGGTCAGGACCAGGGCCAGGATCAGGGTCAGGACCAAGGCCAGGATCAGGGTGACGGCCAGGACCAGGGCGGCCAGCCGGCCGGCAACGGCCCGGTCGCCGAGGACTACGCGGACATCAACTCCGTCCAGCCCAACTCGCCCGCGCCGGACCTGAACTCGTTCGTCTCCAAGGGCACCTTCACCACCAGCTGCGGGGTCAACGAGAACGGCCTGCGCAACTCGGACAACGTGATCGTGGCCCCGGGTGTCTCCAACGGCGCCCACCACTTCCACGACTACGTCGGCAACCAGTCCAACACCGCCTTCGCGAGCGACGACGACCTCGCCAACGCCGACACCACCTGCGAGAACCCGGGTGACAAGTCGACGTACTACTGGCCGGTCATCCGCCTGCAGAACGGCACGCAGGAGAAGGACGCGGGCGCGCCCGGCGGCGGCACCGAGGGCAACTCGGGCCAGATCGTCACGCCCAAGCAGGTCACGCTGACGTTCATCGGCAACCAGCGCAGCGAGGTCACGGCGATGCCCCGCCTGCTGCGCATCATCACCGGCGACGCGAAGGCGTTCGTCAACGGCACGGCCAACGCCAACGCCTCCTGGAGCTGCACCGGCTTCGAGGACCGGCAGCTGAAGGACAAGTACCCGCTCTGCCCCCAGGGCAGTGACGTGGTCCGCACCTTCCGCTTCCAGAGCTGCTGGGACGGCCGCAACATCGACAGCGCCAACCACCGCACCCACGTGGCGTTCGAGGACTCCTCCGGCAACTGCCCGGCCGGCTTCAAGGCCATCCCGCAGCTGGTGCAGCGGATCGTCTACGACGTCGACGCGCCGAGCCTCCAGGACGGCGGGAAGACCACTCCGCTGTTCGCGCTGGACTCCTTCCCCGAGAACCTCCACAAGCCGGTCACCGACCACGGCGACTTCATCAACGTCTTCTCCGACAAGCTGATGGGCGAGGCCGTCGACTGCATCAACGGCGGCCGCCAGTGCGGTGCCGGCACCGGTGAGGACCCGGGCGGGGACAACGGCGGCGACGACGGTGGCGACAACGGCGGGAACCCGCCGGCGACCGAGCAGCCGAGCCAGCAGCCCTCGGAGCAGCCGTCCGAGGAGCCCACGCAGAAGCCCACCGAGAAGCCGACCGACCAGCCCACCGAGGAGCCGACGACGGCCCAGCCGACGGAGAACCCGGGCGAGAACCCGTCGGAGTCGCCGCGCGAGACCCGCGGCAGCGGCAACGGGAACAACGGCGACGACAACGGCAACGGCTCCGACGACCAGAACAACGACGAGCCCACCGTCTCCAGCACCGAGGAGCCGCAGGTCCTCGCGTCCGCGTCGAAGAGCGCCGAGGCTCCCGCGGTGGGCCAGGACAGCTCCACCCCGCCCGCCCAGAACGTGGGCGGCAACGACCCGGTGGCGGAAGGCGGCAGCCAGTCGCAGGCGGTCGGAGGCGGTGACCTCGCCGAGACGGGCACGAACCTGTGGCCCGCCGCGGGCGGCACGGTCCTCCTGATCGGCGGTCTGGTCCTGCTCACCCGCACCAGGCGCCGCTACCCGAGCGCGTAGCCACACACGAAGGCGCCCGGACCGCACGAACGACGTGCGGTCCGGGCGCCTTCGTACGCCGTCATTCCTCCGGTTTCGGATGCCGCGTCGCCGACTTGACGTCCGCCTCGACGTCGTTGCGCGCCAGCCCCTCGTCCTTCGCGTACTGCGTGACGGCGGCTTGGACCTCGCGCGCCAGATCGCGCCAGGCCCGCCAGGCCGTCTCGTACGTGTCCGTCTGCTGCCCGCTCCAGCCCTCCGGCTGGGTCGGCGGCCCGTAGGAGTCCCGCAGCTCCTCGACCCGGACGTGCGCCTGATCGGCGGCGCGTTGCTTCTCCACCAGCTCGTCGAAGGTATGTGTCACGGAATCAGACGATAAGGAACTGTACGTCCTTTCGCGCGACGGACACGGCTGTCCGGACCGGCGCTCAGCCGCTCCGGGTCACGACCTCGCCCAGCAGTTCGCGCACGACGTCCAGGGCCGCGACCCGGTCGGCGGGCACCAGACCGATGCGGGTACGGCGGTCGAGCAGATCGGCCTCGTCCAGGACCCCTTCGTGGCGTACGGCCCACACGACCTCTGCGGCGGTGACGGGATGGTCCGGCAGCACACGCTCACCGAGCCGGGGGTCGCGCTCGGCGAGCGCCTGGACCGCCAAGGCCTCGGTGCCGTACCGCCGGACCAGTCGTCGGGGTGCCGGGAGCGCGTCCAGCGTGCGCGGTGAGGCGGCGCCGACCAGGGGGAGCGAGGCGGTGGGGGAGGGACCCGCCGCGAGGCCGCGGGTGCGGAC
Organism: Streptomyces sp. NPDC002499; assembly: GCF_053595415.1. Lineage (NCBI taxonomy): Bacteria > Bacillati > Actinomycetota > Actinomycetes > Kitasatosporales > Streptomycetaceae > Streptomyces > Streptomyces sp. NPDC002499. Next base: position 739,876 of record NZ_JBSFXO010000002.1, on the reverse strand, counting down.
GGCGGCGTCCACGGCGTCCTGCGCCATGCGCCGGTAGGTGGTGAGCTTGCCGCCGACCACGGTGACGACACCCTCCGGTGAGGTGAGCACCGCGTGCCGGCGGGAGATGTCGGAGGTCCTGGCCGTCGTACCGGAGTGGGCGTCGGGCGTGGTGTCCAGCAGGGGGCGCAGTCCGGCGAACGCGCCCACCACGTCGGCGCGGTGGACCGGGGTGTCGAGGACCGAGCCGAGGACGTCGAGCAGGAAGCCGATGTCCGTCTCGGGGACCTCGGGCACGTCCGGGATGTCGCTGTCGACGGGTTCGTCGGTGAGGCCGACGTAGACCCGGCCGTCGCCCTGGGGCAGGACGAGGACGAAGCGGTTGGTCTCGCCGGGGACGGGGATGTGCAGCCCGGCCGGGAGCGGGCCGAGATGCTCGGCGCGCAGGACGAGGTGGGTGCCGCGGGAGGGGCGGATGCGGATGCCGTCCACCAGGCCGCCGGCCCACACGCCGGCGGCGTTGACGACCGCGCGGGCCCTGATCTCGCCCTCCTCGCCGGTGAGTTCGTCGCGTACGCGGGCGCCGGAGCCGGTGGGCTCCAGGGCCCGGACGCGGGTGAGGATCCGGGCGCCGTGCGCGGCGGCGGTCCGGGCGAGGGCGGTGACCAGACGGGCGTCGTCGGTGAGTCGGCCGTCCCAGGACAGCAGGCCGCCGCGGACGGTGTCGGCGCGGAGGGCGGGGGCCAGGTGGCGGGTCTCCAGGGCGGAGAGGCGGCGCGGGGCGGGCAGGGTGGCGCGGGAGGTGCGGGCGGCCAGGCGCAGGGTGTCGCCGGCGCGGAAGCCGGCCCAGGCCAGGGCGGCCTGGCCGCGCGAGACCAGGGGCGTCAGCGGCAGCACGAACGGCTGGGCGCGGACCAGGTGGGGCGCGGTGCGTTCCATCAGCACCCCACGCTCGACCGCGCTCTCGTGGGCGACGTCGAGCTGGCCCGAGGCGAGGTAGCGCAGCCCGCCGTGGATGAGCTTGCTGCTCCAGCGGGAGGTGCCGAAGGCCAGGTCGTGCGCGTCGATCGCGGCGACCGTCAGGCCACGGGCCGCCGCGTCCAGGGCGACCCCGGCGCCGGTCGCGCCGAGGCCCACGACGAGGACGTCGACGACGGGACCGCCCACGGTGTCGGCGAGGTCGCGCGAGCGCCGGGCGGCGGACAGGGACGAACCGGCGGCGGGGCCGTGGGTCATGGCGTGAGGGTCCTCTCCAGGATGTCCCGCAGCTCCGTGAGGAAGGCGGCGGAGGACAGGTCGGCGTCGTCCTCGTCGGTCATGGTCCGCAGGGACAAGGTGAAGGACTGCACGATCAACAGCAGCGACCGGGCCTGCCGTTCAAGGTGTGCGGTACGGACCGAACCGTCGGCGTGCCCTTCCTTGAGGCCGTCGGCGAGCAGTTCCAGCAGGGCGTTCTGACTGGCTCCGCGGCGGTCCAGGACGTACGGCAGGAGCAGTTCGGGATCGACGTCGACGATCTTGCGGAAGAGCGGGTGGGCGCGGAACGTCTCAACTCCGGCGACGAGTCCTTCCACGAGCCGCCCGCGCGCGTCCGTGTCCGGACGGTGTTCGGGGATGGCCTCGGTGGCCACCCCGACCCACTCGCGGGTCATCAAGTCGCCGACCAGGGAGCGCACATCGGGCCAGCGCCTGTACAGCGTCATCCGGGAGACGCCCGCGCGGCGGGCCACGTCCGTGAGCGTGGTGCGGCGGACCCCGACGGCCAGGACGCAGTCGCGGACCGCGTCGAGCACCACGTCGCCGTCCGACTGGTTGTGACGAATAGGCGTCATGTGTCACAGTGTAACGCCTCGGGACCCCGTGGGGTCGCGGAGGAACGGAAGTCGGGGAACGGAACCGGAGCGCGAGCGCTCGACATCGACCGGTGAGGACGACAGCGATGGACATGCTGTGGAGCGGCTGGGGCGACCCGGACCGGGCAACTCCGTTGCCCGACACGGTGATCGGGCTGCTGCGCGATCTGCTCGGCGTGAAACCGGGCGACACGGCACCGGTCGACCTGGCCGACATCGCCGTCCCCGAGCCGGAGTTGGAGCCCGCCGCCCTCAACGCCCTGAACGCCGCGGTCGGCGGTCAGGAGCACGTCCGCACGGACGCGGAGACCCGCATCCGGCACACGCGCGGCAAGTCCACGCCCGACCTGCTGCGGATCCGGGAGGGCGAGGTCGACGACATCCCGGCCGCCGTACTGCTCCCGGCGGACCACGACGAGGTGCTCGCCGTGCTGCGGGCGTGTGCCCGACTCGGCCTCGCGATTGTGCCGTTCGGCGGCGGTACGTCCGTCGTCGGCGGCCTCGCCCCCGGCCGCCGGGGCGCCTTCGTCGCCCTCGACCTGCGCCGGATGGACCGACTGGTCACCGTCGACCCGTTCTCCCGCACCGCCACCCTGCAAGCAGGCCTGCGCGCACCACGAGCCGAGGCGCTGCTCGCCGAACACGGCTTCACCCTCGGCCACTTCCCGCAGTCCTACGAGTGGGCGACCATCGGCGGCTTCGCCGCCACCCGCTCCAGCGGCCAGGCCTCCGCCGGCTACGGCCGCTTCGACGAGATGGTCCTGGGCCTCACCCTCGCCACCCCCGAGGGCACCGTCGACACCGGCCGCGCCCCGCGCTCGGCCGCCGGACCCGACCTGCGTCAACTGTTCCTCGGCTCGGAGGGCGCGTTCGGCGTCATCACCTCCGTCACGGTCCGGGTCCGCCCGGTCCCGCAGGTCCGCGTCTACGAGGGCTGGCGCTTCGCCTCCTTCGAGGAGGGCGGCACGGCCCTGCGCCGGCTCGCCCAGGACGGGCCGCGCCCCACGGTGCTGCGCCTGTCCGACGAGACCGAGACGCTGATCGGCCTCGCCCAGCCCGAGGCGATCGGCTCCGCCGAGGCACCCCCGGCCGGCGGCTGCGTGGCGATCGCGGGCTACGAGGGGACGGCCGAGGACACCACCTTGCGCAGGGAGCATGCCGCGGCCGTCCTGCGCGAGAGCGGCGGCACGCCCCTCGGCACCGAACCCGGCGAGCGCTGGGCGCACGGTCGCTACTCGGCCCCGTACCTCCGCGACTCGCTCCTCGACGCGGGCGCCTTCGCCGAGACGCTGGAGACGGCGGCCTTCTGGTCCCGCATCCCCGGCCTGTACGCGGCCGTCCGCGACGCCCTCACCGCCACACTCACCGAGGCGGGCACCCCGCCCCTGGTCATGTGCCACATCTCGCACGTCTACGAGAACGGCGCCTCGCTGTACTTCACCGTGGTCTCGGCGCGGGGCGAGGACCCCGTGTCGGTCTGGACCCTGGCCAAGCACGCGGCCAACGAGGCGATCCTCGCCGCGGGCGGCACCATCACCCACCACCACGGCGTGGGCACCGACCACCGCGACTGGTACGTGCGGGAGGCGGGCGCGTTGGCCGTCGAGGCGCTGGGCGCCGTGAAACGGTGCGTGGACCCGGCCGGGGTGCTCAATCCCGGCGTCCTGCTGCCCCTCGACTGAGCTGACCCACACACCCACCGCCGAACCGACACCCCGTCCGCCCCGGAGGCGCACCGATGCGACAGTTCACCGCCGTCGTCAACCCCACCGCGGGCGGCTCCGCCTCGGCCGCCGCGCTGCTCGGCGTGGCCCGGCTGCTCCGCGAGGCGGGGGCCGAGCTGGAGACCGAGTACAGCCGCAGCCTGGACCACGCCAAGGAACTCGCCAGGGAGGCCGGCGGTCGGGGCCGGGTGGTGCTCGCCGTCGGCGGGGACGGCATCGCCGGCGGCATCGGGGGAGCGCTCAGCGGAACGGACGCCGTGCTCGGCCTCGTCCCTGCGGGCCGCGGCAACGACTTCGCCAGAGCACTCGAACTCCCCACGGAGGCAAGCGAGTTGGCGCAGGTACTGCTCCACGGCGAGCCGCGCCCGGTGGACACCGTCGAGGTCGAGTCGGCCGTCCACGACCGCACCGTCGTGCTCGGCAGCGTGTACGCAGGAGTGGACGCGCTCGCCAACCGCCATGCGAACCACGCCAGACTGCTGCGCGGTGCCGCCTCCTACTACGCCGGCGGACTGCGCGCCGTCACCACCTGGCGCCCGGCCCACTACCGCGTGACCGTCGACGGCGAGGAACACCCGCACACCGGCTACACCGTGGTCGCCGCCAACTCCGGCTACTACGGCTCCGGACGCCACATCGCCCCCGACGCGCGCGTGGACGACGGTCTCCTGGACATCGTCATGATCCGCGAGGCACCCCGGCGGCTGTTCTTCGCCCTGATGAACGAACTCAAGACGGGCGCCCACGTCCGACGGCCCGAGGTGACGATCCTGCGCGGCCGGGAGATCCGCATCGAGGCCGACCGCGAGGTGCCCTACGGCGCGGACGGGGAGGTCGAGGCCGTCCTCCCCGTCACCGTCAGGGTCCTGCCGGGAGCACTGCGCGTGCTGTCCTGACCGAACCCGTGCCGGGCGCGGTGGTCAGCCGAGGCTGCCGGTCCGGGCGTCGCGCCACAGGTCGACGCCGCCGTCGGTGGCGTACTTGTCGATCTCGGCCAGCTCGTCGGCGCTGAAGTCGAGATTCTCCAGCGCGGCGACGTTCTGCTCCACCTGCTCGGGGCGCGAGGCGCCGATCACCAGCGAGGTGACCCGCTCGTCGCGCAGCGCCCAGGCCAGCGCCATCTGGGCCAGGGACTGGCCGCGCCGGGCCGCGATGTCGTTGAGCGCGCGCAGCCGGTGCAGGTTGTCCTCCGACAGCCAGGACGTGTCGAACGACGTGCCCGCCGCGGCGCGCGAGTCTTCGGGAACGCCGTCCAGGTAGCGGCCGGTCAGCAGGCCCTGGGCGAGCGCGGTGAAGCCGATGACCCCGAACCCCTCCTCCCGGGCGACGTCCAGCAGACCGTCCGTCTCGATCCAGCGGTTGAGCATGTTGTACGAGGGCTGGTGGATCAGGAGCGGAGTGCCGAGGTCCTTGAGGATCGCGGCGGCCTCGCGGGTGCGCTCGGCGTCGTAGGAGGAGATGCCGACATAGAGGGCCTTGCCCTGGCGCACCGCCGTGTCCAGCGCGCCCATCGTCTCCTCCAGCGGAGTCGTGGCGTCGAGGCGGTGCGAGTAGAAGATGTCGACGTAGTCCAGGCCCATCCGCTGGAGCGACTGGTCCAGCGAGGCGAGGACGTACTTGCGGGAGCCGCCGCCCTGGCCGTAGGGGCCGGGCCACATGTCCCAGCCGGCCTTGGTGGAGATCACCAGCTCGTCCCGGTACGGCGCGAGGTCCTGCTTCATCAGGCGGCCGAAGTTGATCTCTGCGGAGCCGTAGGGCGGGCCGTAGTTGTTCGCGAGGTCGTGGTGGGTGATCCCGAAGTCGAACGCGCGCAGGGCGATCTCGCGCTGCCGCTCGAAGGGGCGGTCGTCCCCGAAGTTGTGCCAGTAACCGAGGGAGAGCAGCGGAAGGTCGAGGCCGGAGCGGCCCGTCCGCCGGTAGCGCATGGTGCCGTCGTAGCGCTCGGGATTCGCGAGGTGGTTCATGACGTTCACTCTGCTCGCGCACGATTCTGAAGTCCAACAACTCCCTTTCATCGCATTCAGCGGTGTCGTTTCTTAATGAGATACGGCCTCTGGGAGATGCCGCTTCTTCAGGGGAGGCGCCCCCTGACCTAGGGTGCGGAACGTGCCCACCTTGCTGATCGTCCATCACACACCCTCGCCCACCTGCCAGGCCCTGCTGGAGGCCGTCGTCTCCGGGGCGACCGCGCCCGAGATCGAGGGCGTCGACGTCGTACGCCGGCCGGCCCTGTCGGCCACCGCCTCCGACGTCCTGGCGGCCGACGCGTACCTGCTGGGCACGCCCGCGAACATCGGCTACATGTCCGGCGCCCTCAAGCACTTCTTCGACCAGATCTACTACCCGTGCCTGGACGCCACGCAGGGCCGCCCCTTCGGCTATTACGTGCACGGCGGGAGCGACGTCACGGGGGCGGTGCGCGCGATCGACGCGATCACGACCGGGCTCGGCTGGCGGCGCGCGGCCCAGCCCGTGACCGTGACCGGGACGCCGGAGAAGTCCGATGTCGAGGCGTGCTGGGAGCTGGGCGCCACCCTCGCGGCCGGGCTGACGAGCTGAGAGGGAAGGGTGCCCTCCGCTGCCCGACACGTCGTCCTTTATGCTCCTCGCCATGAACGAGGGGGACAGCGGCAGACGGGTCGTCGACGGGCGTTTCGAGCTGGAGTCACGGCTCGGTGGCGGCGGAATGGGCACGGTGTGGCGCGCCCGCGACCTGCTCCTGCACCGGAGCGTGGCCGTCAAGGAGGTCCGGCCCGCAGACCCGGATCTCGCCGAGTACGACCCGCCCTCGGCGCGGATGCTCCGGGAACGGGTGCTGCGCGAGGCGCGGGCCCTGGCCCGGGTCCAGCATCCGAACGTCGTGACGATCCACCACATCGTCGACGGCGGCGAGGGCACCTACCCGTGGCTCGTCATGGAACTGGTCGAGGGCGGCTCCCTCGCCGACCGCCTGGCCCGCGGCCCGATGGCCCCGGCCGACGCCGCCCGCCTCGGCCGCGGTGTCCTCGAAGCCCTGAACGCCGCACACGCGACGGGCGTCCAACACCGTGACGTGAAGCCCGCCAACGTCCTCCTGCGCACCGACGGCCGGCCCGTCCTCACCGACTTCGGCATCGCCGCGATCCGGGAGTCCACCGCGCTCACGGCCACCGGTTCGATCATCGGCACCCCCGACTACATGGCCCCGGAACGCGTCACCGGCGAGGCGGGCGGCCCCGCGGCCGACCTCTGGTCGCTGGCGATGATGCTGTACGTCGCCGTCGAGGGCCACCACCCGCTGCGCCGCGGCACGACGCTGGCCACGCTGGCCGCGGTCCTCCACGAGGACGTGCCGCCGCCGAAGCGGGCCGGGTCCCTGACGTCCGTACTGACCGCGGTGTTGGTACGTGATCCCGCTGCGCGGCCCGACGCGGCGACCGTCGACCGGATGCTGGCCGCTGCCGCGGAGGCCGTCCCGGAGCCGGTCACCTCGTACCCCCTGGCGCCTCCGCAGGACGCGATACCCGACCCGACTCCCCAGGACGCGATACCCGCCCCGCCTCCGCCGCCTGCCCAAACGGTTGTGCCGGGCCGCTCCGCAGGTAACCGACGCGCCGTGATCGCCTCCGCCGTGGCGGGTGTCGTGCTGGTCGGCGGGCTGACCTGGGTGACGCAGTTCGGGGGCGACCGCGATGACGGGTCGGGCTCCCTGGGGGCGGGGCCGACGGGGAAGACCGGCTCGGCGTCCACGCCTGGGTCCCTCGGTTCCGGCTCCGTGTCCGACCCTGCCTCTCCCTCTTCCGACAAGGGGACGCCGGTCCCGAAGGCCTCGTCGAAGCTGTCCAAGGGCATGCTCACGCCCAGCGGCATTCGTACCGCGCTCAAGGCCATCGAGAAGAAGTCGGGACGGGACACTTTCGGTGACCTCTCCGTCTATCAGGACTACGTGTCGGTGAAGGCGATGGTCCCCGGTAGCCGGACCAAGTACGACATCTACGAGTACCGCCCGCCCTCGGGAGTCCGGACGGGCATCAGCAACGGCAGCCTGATGGGCGAAAGCGAGCCCGTGAGCGTGGACAACTACAACTGGGACGCGCTGCCCAGCCTCCTTGCCTTCGCGGAGAAGAAGTTGAACGTCGACAATCCGGAATCCGCCTATCTGCTCCTGAGCACACCGAGTGCCACCTTCAACACCCCCGCCTACATCAACATCTACCTCAGCGGTGACTACAGCGTGAGCGGACATCTGCAGGCCGACACCCAGGGCAGGGCCGTGAAGGTGTATCCCGCCGAAGACTGACCGGTACCGGCATTCCGCCGTATGCAGCAGCACAAGAGGCCTCCCCGTCGGTCGAGGGAAAGGCTGGGCCTGCCCCGCCACCCCGTCCCCGGGAGAACCCATGCCCCTCCGGATGCTCGCCTGTGCCGTCGTCGCCTGCGTGACCGCACTCGGCCCCGCCACCACCGCTACCGCCGCGACACACGGCGACGACCTCCAGCGTCAGGCCGACCGGTTCGTCGAGTCCCCGGGCGGACCGCCCGGCCTCATCGCCGTTCTCCAGAAGGACGGGGAGACCCGCGTCGTGCGGGCGGGTGTCGCCGACCTCGCCACGGACCGCAAGCCCCAGCCCGACGACCACATGCGCATCGCCAGCACCGCGAAGGCGTTCAGCGCGGCCGTCGCCCTCAGCCTCGTCGACCGGCATGCCCTGCACCTCGACGACACCCTGGGGCGACGGCTTCCGCAACTGCCCAAGGCCTGGCACCGGGTCACCCTGCGACAACTGCTGAACCACACCAGCGGCCTGCCGGACTTCTCGCGCAGCGAGGCGTTCCTGAAGATCGTCACCGCCGACCCGCGCCACCACTTCGACTCCCGCCGGCTGCTCGACTTCGTGGCCGATCAGCCGCTGGGGTTCAAGCCGGGAAGCCGGTACGTGTACTCCAACTCCGACAACATCGCCGTGGCCCTGATGGCGGAGGCCGTGACCGGGACACCGTACGAGAAGCTGCTGCGGACGCTGGTCTACCGGCCGTTGGGACTGCGGGACACCAGCCTGCCGCAGGGGTACCGGATGCCCGAGCCCTACCTGCACGGCTATGACGTGGCGCCGCCCTCGCCGGTGGAGGACGTCAGCGAGGTCCTCAGCGCGTCCGGCGTGTGGGCGTCCGGCGGGATCATCTCCACGCCGGCCGACATGACCCGCTTCATCCGCGGTTACGCCGGAGGGGCACTTTACGAGCGGTCAAGTGTGCTGGGGCAGCAGCGGAGTTGGATCGCCGGCGCGTCCGAGCCCGCCGGTCCCGGTGCCAACATGGCCGGTCTGGGCATCTTCCGCTACGCCACCCGGTGCGGTGTCGTGCTGGGGCACACCGGCAACTTCCCCGGCTACACCCAGCTGATCGCGGCCACGCCGGACGGGCGCCGGTCCCTCACCTTCTCCGTCACCTCGCAGATCAACCAGGCCCAGGCGCCTGAGCAGTTGAAGCGGCTGCGGGCCATCGAGGAGAACTTCGTCTGCGCCCTGAAGAACGCGTAGGAGGGTACTCAGGCGTCCCCTTGGCCGTAGTGGTTCCGGTAGCGGTCGTGCAGGGCGTCCACCGTCTGTGCCGTGAGGGTCGCGGACTCCCCGAGCTGCCGGGACAGATGCACGGTGCGTGCCACGTCCTCGCACATGACGGCGGCCTTCACGGCGGCACGCGGGCTGTCGCCGATGGCGAAGACCCCGTGATTGCGCATGAGGACGGCGGGGGACCGGTGCCCGCGCAGGGTCTCCACGACGCCGCGGCCGATGGCGTCGTCGCCGATCGGCGCCAGCGGGCCGACCGGGATCTCGCCGCCGAACTCGTCCGCCATGGCGGTGAGTACGCACGGGACGGGCTCACCGCGGGCCGCCCACGCGGTCGCGTAGGTGGAGTGGGTGTGCACGACTCCGCGCACCTCGGGCAGTGCGCGGTAGACGTAGCCGTGCGAGGCGGCGTCGCTGGACGGGCGGAGCGTGCCCGTCACGGCGACGCCGTTCAGGTCGCACAACACCAGATCCTCCGGCCGCAGTTCGTCGTACGGGACGCCGCTCGGCTTGATGAGCATCAGGTCCGGCGCGACCCGGGCCGACACGTTGCCGGACGTCCAGGCGACCAGTCCGTTGTCGACGAGGGTCCGGTGCAGGGCGTGCAGTTCCGCGCGCGCCTCGGCTATGGCATCGGGCATCAGGGACTCCTCGTCTTCAGCGCGTGCAGTCGGTGCAGGACGTCGTTGCCCCCGCGACCGAAGTGGTCGTGCAAGCGCACGTACTCCTCGTACAGCTGCTGGTAGACCCGCTGATGCTCCGGGATCGGCAGGTAGGCGGCATGGTGACGGCGGCCCATGGCGGCGGACGCGGTGCGCACCTCGGGATGGATACCGGCGGCCACCGCCGCGTGGACGGCCGCACCGAGCGCGGGCGCCTGCGCGGAGTCGACCACGCTGATCGACAGCCCGGTCACGTCCGCGTAGATCTGCATCAGCAGCGGGTTCCTGACCAGGCCTCCGGCGGCGACGAACTCCGTGACGGGCAGGCCCGCGGCCCCGAAGGCGTCCAGGATCACGCGGGTGCCGAACGCGGTCGACTCCAGCAGCGCCCGGTAGACGTCCACCGCCGTGGTCGACAGCGTCATGCCGAGCAGCACTCCGGACAGTTCGTGGTCGACCAGCACCGACCGGTTGCCGCCCATCCAGTCCAGGGCCAACAGCCCGTGCTCGCCCACCCGTTGCCGCGCGGCGAGCTCACTGAGCACGTCGTGCACATCACGGCCCGGTTCGCGGTAGCGCTCGGGTACGGCGTTGTCGACCCACCAGGCGAAGATGTCGCCGACCCCGCTCTGCCCGGCCTCGTAGCCGAAGGACCCGGCGACGATGCCGCCGTCCACCACCCCGCAGGCACCGGGGACCTCGCGCAGCACGTCGGAGTTCATCATGTGGCAGGTGGACGTGCCCATGATGGCCAGCAGTTGACCGTTCCCGTAGGTCTGGGCGGCGGCCGCGGTGACGTGCGCGTCCACGTTGCCCGCAGCGACGGGCGTGCCCTCGGGCAGCCCGGTCCACGAGGCGGCCCGCGCGCTCAGTCCGCCCGCGCTGCTGCCGAGCGCGGTGAGCGGATGGTCGACGCGGGTGCGGTACACGTCGGCGAACCGCGGGTCCAGGGCAGCGAGATAGCCCTCGTCCGGGTAACTCCCGTCCTGGTAAAGGCCCTTGTAACCGGCGGTGCACGGGTTCCGGCTCTCCCGCCCGGTCAGCTGCCACACGATCCAGTCCGCCGCCTCGATCCACCGTTCGGTGGCCGCCCACACCTCGGGGTCCTCGTCGAGGATCTGGAGCGCTTTCGCGAGCTGCCACTCGGCGGAGATCCTGCCGCCGTACCTGGACAGCCACGGCTGCTTCGACGTGTGCGCGAGTGCGGTGATCCGTTCGGCCTGTGCCTGGGCCGCGTGGTGCTTCCACAACTTCGGCCAGGCGTGCGGGCGTTCGGCGAATCCGTCCAGGACGCACAGAGGCGTTCCGTCGGCGAGCACGGGCAGCGGGGTGCTGGCGGTGAAGTCGGTGCCCACCCCGGCCACGCTCGCCGGGTCGATCCCGGCCCGCGCGACCGCCTCGGGCACCGCCTCGCGCAGGACCGACAGCCAGTCCCGCGGATCCTGCAACGCCCACAGGGGCGGCAGTTCGGCGCCCGACCCGGGCAGCGCGCGGTCGATCACGCCATTCCCGTACGGATGCTCCACACAGGCCAGTTCGGCGCCGTCGGCGGCACTCACCACGAGTACCCGCGCGGACAGGGTGCCGAAGTCGATCCCCAGGACATGCGCGGTCATGACCGGCCCTCCCGCCACTCACGCAGGAACCGCAGGCCGTCCACGGCGAGCGCGTCCTGGGACTCCGCCAGCGGGCGCCAGATGGAGGCGGCGGTGGCGATCGACGCGTTGTCCGCGGTGAACGACTCGATGCCGACCATGCCCCGATAGGAGATCTCGCCGAGGCAGTCCCGGATCAGTGGCCAGTCCTGCAGATCGTGGCCCGGCGCGCCCCGGTCGTTCCCGCAGACCTGTAGGTGCAGCAGCCGGTCGCCGGCCACGCGGAAGGCCGCGCGCAGGTCCCGCTCCTCGATGTTCATGTGGTAAGTGTCCAGGTTGAGACCCACATTGCCGGGCAGATCCTCGATCAGTTCCCGCACTTGTGCCGCCGTGTTGAGCAGACTCGTCTCGTAGCGGTTGAGCGGTTCCACGGCCAGCGCGATGCCCTGCCGCCCCGCGTACTCGGCGCATTCGGCGAGGCTCGCGCGCAGCTCCCGCAGGGTCGCCGCGCGCTCCTGCGGGGACATCCGCCACGTGCGGCCCACCGACGTGTACATCGGGCCGATGACCATCGCCGCGCCGACTCCCGCCGCAGCGTCCACCGCGGCGCGGACATAGCGCTTGGTCGCGTCGATCGTGGCCGGGTCGGCCGCCGCCAGTTCACGCCCGGGCCCGAACACCGCGCCCACCACACAGTGCAGCCCGAGCTCCGACAACAGCGCCGAGGTCCGGGCGGGGTCCCAGTCACCGACGTTCTCCAGCGGCAGCTCCACGGCGTCGAACCCCCAGCCGGCGATCTTGGGCAGGGTGCCCTTGAGTAGCTCGTCCGTCAGCGGTGAGTGCCACACGAACGTGTTCACCGCGATGGGCAGGTCGACCATGGGCGCCTTTCGCACGTCGCTCATGCGCATCCTTCGAACAGGGAGGAGGTCACCTGATCACCGATTCCAGTACGTCCCGCACATACGCCCCGTTGCGGGCCACGGCCCGGTCGGGGTCCGCCTCGGCCTCGGGCGACTCGTCCTCCAGCACGATCCAGCCCGCGAAGTCCGTGTCCGCCAGGAACCTCGCGACCGCCGGGATGTCGATGATCCCCTCGCCGGTCCGGGCCCAGGACCCGTCCGCGTGCATGTCCTTGACGTGGACGTGGTCGACACGGTCCCGGTACCGGCGCACGACCTCCAGCGGATCCATACCGCCCTTGGCGAGGTGCCCAAGGTCGGGCGTGAACCCGATCCGCTCCGGCAGCTGAGCCAGCAGATACGCGTAGTCGGCGTCGGTGCGGAACACGGACCCGGCGGGGGAGTTGGGGTGGAACGTGCAGTGCACGCCCGCGGCTTCGGCCCGCGCGGAAACCGCGTCCACGCAGGACAGCAAGTTGTCCTGACGGGCGCGCAGTTGAGCCCGGTCCGCTCCCGGGAACTGACACAGGTTGATGACCGCGCCGTCGATTCCGGCGACCGTCTCGATCACCTTGTCCGCCTCGGCGGCTTCCTCCGCCGTCTCGCGGGGTCCGCTCCACTCCTCGACCAGACAGAGCGCTGCCAACTGCACGCCGTGGTCGGCCAGTTGCGACCGCAGGTCGGACGCGGTCCAGTCCTCGCCGAGCATCACCACCTCGGGTTCGAACCCGGCGAACCCGGCTTTCGCGCTCACCGAGATCATGTGGTCCAGTCGGCCCCGGTAGGCGTCGACGGTCATCTGCCAGCTGTAGGTCTGGCAGGCGAAGCGGATGTCGGTCACAGCGGCCGTTCCTCTCCCAGAAGCCATTCCTCGACGATCGTGTTGAAGCGGTCCAGCTGTTCCCAGTGGTGGGTGTGGCCGGCGCCGGAGAAGATCTCCAGGGTCGCGCCGGGGACGGCTTCGGCGAGCTCGCGGGTCAGCCGGGGCGGGACGAACAGGTCGGCGTCCCCCGCGGTCACCAGGGTCGGCACCCGGATGCCGCCGAGCCGGTCCAGCGCGTCGTGGCTCACGCAGGCGGCGGCCTGGGCACCGAACGCGGAGCAGGACATCCGGCCGGGCGCGGTCCGCTCGGCCAGCAACTCGTCCTCGTGCGCCGCGAACCATCCCGGCGTCCAGATCAGCCACTGCAACAACGCGGTCGCGGCCTCCGGGCGGTCCCAGATCAGCGGGAGCGTCCGGAAGATCTCCGCGGTGTGCGGATCGCAGCGGGCCCAACTGGCCACCAGCACCAGCCGCGACACCAACTCCGGGTGGCGCAGCGCCAGTTCTTGGGCGATCGCCCCGCCCATCGATATCCCGACGACCCGTACCGGCCCCAGGCCCAGCCCCTTGATGAGGTCCGCGTAATCGTCGGCCATCGCGGCCGTGGTGTACGGGCCGGGCGGGGCCGGTGACTTGCCAGCGCCCCGGTTGTCGGCGGCCAGGCACCGGAAACTCCGTGACCAGGCCGCGGTGTGCGGCTCCCACGCGGTGCCGGGCGCGCCCAACCCCATGATCAGGACCAGGGGTTCACCCACGCCGTGTTCGGTGTACGCCAGTTCCACTTGTGGGCTCCTCCCTCTCAACCCAGGCACCAGCGCGTGGCGTTGACGAGCAGCCGTCGGAACGCCTCCAGCGCGAAGTCGTCCGGGTGGCCGAGGCTGGTGTAGAAGACCCGGCCCCGCGGGCGCTCCCGTACCCACGCGACGGCGCCGGCGGTGGGCGCGTCCTCCGGAGCGATCGGTTCGCCGTGGAGCAGGGGCCGGCAGTCCGGCTGGGTGCGCACGCGGTACAGCCAGGACCGGGAGGTGAACCGGTCCGGGAGGCCGGCGAGGACGGGATGTTCGCCGGGTACGCGGGTGACCGTGGTGCGCGAGGAGTGGCCGTGATGACTCACCCAGGGCGAGCCGAGCACGTCCCGGCCGAAGCCCTCGTTCCAGGGTGCCCACGGTGAGTCGTCAGAGTAGTGGAAGGCGTGCGTGGAGGTGCGCAGGCCCAGTACGTTCCCGCCGCGCCGTACGTAGTCCGTCAGTTGGGCCATCTGCTCGTCGGGCAGGACGCGGAAGCGGGTGTAGATCACCAGCAGGTCGGCGTCGGCCAGTACACCGAGGTCGCCGAACGTGGAGGCGGGGAACTCCGGATAGTCGTCGAGCACGTCCGGGACGAGGAAGTGGAGCTTCGCGTCGGGCAGTTCGGCCCGCACGTCGTCGGCGTAGGTCTTCATGGTGCGGTGGGACTCGTACTCGCCCTCACCGGCGAGGATGACGATCGTGCTCATCGCAGGCCCTCCGGTCCGTGCGGGAGCAGGAACACCTTGCCGCACTCCCCGGTGTCCTGGAGATCCATCGCGGCGGACACCTCGTCGAGCGGGAACCGCGCGGTGACCACGGTGTCCAGCACCTCGGCCGCGGCGCGCACGGTCGTCCACATCCGATCGGCGTACCGCTGGTGGTTCCAGTGCCAGCAGCCGAAGACGTCGGCGCCGATCGGTACGAGCGGTGGCAGTACGACCTCGCCGCCCCAGGCCACGACGGACAGGCGGCCACGGGGGCGCAGCGCGCGGGCCGCGAGGCTCGCGGCTCCCGGGGCGCCGCTGGTCTCGACGGCGGCGTCCACCTCGGCCAACTCGCCCGGGTCGAGGGCACGCGGGTCGAGGACCTCGACGGCGCCGAGGTCCGCCGCCAGCTTCTTTCGGTACTCCTGGGTCTCCAGCGCCAGCACCCGCGCCCCGCGCACCCTCGCGTGGACGATCGCGCCCAGCCCCACCGGGCCGCAGCCGGAGACGAGCACGGTGTCCGAGGCGCCGGTGTTCATCCTGGTGTGCGCGGTGAACCCGGGACCCAGTCCACACACGGTGAGCGCGGCTCGGTGCAGTGGGATGTCGTCCGGTACCGGGAGCAGCAGCCAGTCCGGCTTCAAAACGTACTCGGCGTAGGTGGCGGTGCCGTAGCCGTTCCCGCTCTCGGCGAGTACGTCCCGTCCGCTCCGGCAGTGGATGTGTTCGCCCGCCGTGCACAGCGAGCAGGTGCCGCATCCGTTCTGCGGCATGACCACCACCCGGTCGCCCGCCCGCACCCGGGTGGAGGTGCCGGCGTCCTCGACGATCCCGGCGGCCTCGTGCCCCAGCGCATCGCCGAGGTTTCCGGCCCGACGGTCCTTGAACTCGGTGCACATGGGCGCGATCAGGATCTTGACGACCACGAGGTCGCGGTGCGCGTGCGGGCGTTCCCGCTCGACGAGTTCGACCCGGCCCGGTGCGGTGATCGCCGCCGCCTTCATCGGGTCGCTCCGCTCACGCGGGCCCGGTCGGCGAGCGCGCGGACGAAGGGCACGGCGGTGGCGGCGTCGCGTTCGGTGGTCGGGCAGAAGCAGATGTCGACCGTCCACCAGTCGAGTTCGAGCGCGGACC
Source organism: Streptomyces sp. NPDC002499 (assembly GCF_053595415.1). Lineage (NCBI taxonomy): Bacteria > Bacillati > Actinomycetota > Actinomycetes > Kitasatosporales > Streptomycetaceae > Streptomyces > Streptomyces sp. NPDC002499. The sequence goes on along the minus strand of NZ_JBSFXO010000002.1, from coordinate 724,163 downwards.
GGCCGAGGGCGCCGACGACCTCGTCGAGGTCGATCTTGCCCTCGCCGAACGGGAGATGCTCGCTCGTCTCCCCGTTGTGCAGCGAACCGTCTCCGTCGATGACGTGCAGGTGACCGACGTACGGAGCGAGCATGCGCGCGTACTCGGCGACCCCGCCGGGCAGCACCTCCGGGTCGTCGCCGTGCCGGGCGCCGGCGACCGCACCCGCGTAGGCGTGCGAGGTGTCGAACAGGACGGTGAAGTTCGGGTGGGCCACGGCGTGGATCAGTTCCCGGACCTCACTGGGCCGGTTCAGCCAGAAGCCCGGCTCGAACTCCCACACCATCCGCACCCCGGCGTCCGCGCAGCGGTCGGCGGCCCGGCGCCAGGTGTCGGCCAGGTGCCCGAGACGCTCCCGGTCCATTGGGCCGGGCGGGGAGACCGAGTCCACCCGCAGCGCCGGGACGCCCAGCCGCTCGCAGAAGGCCAGGACGGACTCGATGCGTGCGAGGTAGTCGGCGGCGGGTACGTCCGCGGGCGGGGTGGAATTGAAGTCGGGCGCGTAGGCGGAGACACCCAGTCCCTGCTCGGCGAGCCGGTCCCGCAGGCGTGCGCAGTCGGCCGCGGTGAAGTCCTCGTCGTGCGGATGCGGACGGAAACCGTTGATCTCCACGCCGTCGTAGCCGACCGCGGCGGCATAGCCGCACAGCCGGTCGAAACTCCAGGGATCGGCGGCGAACGGGCCGAAGGCGAACGCCCAACTGCCCAGCGCGATCCGGGGTATTGACTCGTCCGACACAGCTGTCTCCTCTATGGACCCGACTGTTGGAATACCTTCAAGCTAGTCCTGTGACCTGCGAGATCACTTGGAGGAAAATGCGCCACTCTTGGAAAATCCTGCTCCCATCTCTCGACCGCACCACCGCTTTCCGGTGACCATGGGGCAGAGGTGACCATGACCAGTGACGAGAATGCGCAGCCGGAACTCACGGCGCAGTTGGGCGACGCCCTGCTCCAGGCGTTCGACCGGATCGACGACGTCCGGGTCTTCGTCAAGGACGGCGAGCGCCGGTTCGTGGCGTGCAGCGAGCCGTTCGCCCGACTGCTCGGATACCGCCACCCGTGGCAACTCTTCGGCCTGCGGGACGAGGACCTCTCGCCCGAGTACCTGGTCGAGCACTACCGCGGCCACGACGAGCAGGTGCTGTCCACCGGGGAGGCCCTGATCGATCTCGTCGAGCTGGTGCGCAACCCCAATGGTTCCTACGACTGGTACCTGACCACCAAGACCCCGATCCGCCCGCAGGGCGGGACGCCGATCGGGATCGTGGGGGTCACCCGGGCGCTGACCAAACGGGACGCCGTCTCGCGCCGGCTGCTCACCCTGACGCCCGCGGTGGAACTGATCTCGCGCGAGTACACCCGGGCCCTCTCCGTCGAGGAGCTGGCCGCGAGCGTCTCCCTCTCGCCCAGTCACTTCAGCCGCACCTTCAAGGCGCATTTCGGCGCCACCCCGCACCAGTACCTACGGCGGGTGCGGCTGATGGCCGTGTGCGATCTGCTGGCCGCATCGGACCTCCCTCTGTCGGTGATCGCAGACAGGACCGGGTTCTACGACCAGAGCCACCTCAGCAACGAGTTCAAGAAGGAACGGGGCGTCACCCCCGCCGAGTACCGGGCGACCCACGGGAACACCGCACAGGCACAGCGCTCCCGGATCGCCTTCCTCCCCTGAACACCCGGGGCCCGGGTTACGCCTCCTCGTCCAGCACCTGCACGGACGTGAGCAGTGCGCGCTCCTCGGTCAGCACGCGAACGGGGCCCTGCAACTCGACCGTTGTCCCGGTCCCGGGCGCCTCGGCGGAGGGCGCGACCGAGAACTCGAACTCCCCGGGTTCCACGATCCACGCCAACTCCCGCCCGACGAAGCCGAGTCGGTCCGCCGGCACGGTGAACTCGACGACTCGCGCCTCGCCGGGCGCCAGGTCGACGCGCGCCCAGCCCAGCAACTGGCGCATCGGCCGGGTGACCGAGGCGACCACATCGCGCACGTAGAGCTGCACCACGTCGGCGCCCTCACGCTCACCGTCGTTACGGACCCGGCACCGCACCCACAATGTGCCCGCGGTGTCCCACTGGTCGGCCGTGACGCGCACCTCGTCGCGGGTGAAGGTGGTGTACGACAGGCCGTGCCCGAACGCGAACAACGGACTGGGGTCCACGTTCGACACCGGACTGGGACCGCCGAGCCGCGGATGCCGGTACGAGTAGGGCTGGCCGGCGTTGTCCCGGGGAATGCTGACCGGCAGCCGCCCGCTCGGGTTGACGCGTCCGGTCAGCACGCCCGCGATGGCCGGCGCGCCCTCCTCACCCGGGAAGAACGCCTGGACGACCGCTGCTGCCCGGTCCGCGAACTCACCCATCGGATAGGGCCGGCCGGTGACCAGCACCACCACGACCGGGGTACCGGTACCGAGCAACGCGTCGAGCAACACCCTTTGCCGACCCGGCAGTTCCAGCGTCGCGGCGTCGCTTCCCTCGCCGACCGTGCCGCGTCCGAACAGCCCCGCGCGGTCGCCGACGACGGCGACACACACGTCCGCGTTCTCGGCCGCTACCACCGCGGCGGCGATCGTGTCGGCGGCCTCCGCCTCGGTCTCCTCGTCGGCACGGACAGCGCAGCCGGGCGCGTGAACTACCTCGGTCCCGTCGGGCAGTTGCTCGCGCAGCGCCGCCAGTACGGTGGGCAGCTCGATGCCGATCGGCGTGCCCGGCGGGGTCTGGATGTGGTTGGTGAAGCTGTAGTTGCCGAGCATGGCCTCCGGAGCGTCGGCGTTGGGGCCGACCACCGCCACCCTGCCGACCGGACGCAGCGGCAGGATCCCCTGGGGATTGCTCAGCAGGATCACCGACTCCTCGGCGAGCCGTCGGGCCACCGCACGCGAGGCCGGCGGGTCCAGATCGACCGCCCGGGCGTCCTCCACCGCCTCGGCGAACACGCCGAGTTCGAGCTTGTGCCGTAGGACCCGCCGCACCGACTTGTCCACGAGTTCCATGGGGAAGGTGCCCTTGCGGACGAGTTCGGCGAGCGGGTCCAGATAGGCGCGGCCCGCCGGCAACTCGACGTCGATCCCCGCGGACAGCGCGAGCACCGCAGCCTCACCGGCGTCGGCGGCCACGTCGTGCAGGGTGTGCAGGAACGTGATCCCGAAGTAGTCGGCGACCACCACGCCGTCGAATCCCCAGCGCGTGCGCAGCAGTTCGGTGAGCAGCTGCGGGTCGGCGGCGACCGGGATGCCGTCGATCTCGGCGTAGGAGTGCATCACCGCGGACGGGCGGGCATTCTTGACCACCATTTCGAAGGGCAGCGCGAACACCTCGGCGATCTCGCGCGGCCCCGCGTGCACCGGCGCCAGATTGCGTCCGCCGCGCGAGTTCGAGTAGCCGAGGAAGTGCTTGAGGGTCGCGCCGGCTCCGGTGGACTGGAGGCCGTCGACGTAGGCGGTACCCAGGACGCCGATCAGGTACGGGTCCTCGGAGATGCACTCCTCCACCCGGCCCCAGCGCGGGTCGCGCACGACGTCGAGCACCGGCGCCAGGCCCAGATGGATGTTCAGTTGCCGCATGGTCGAGCCGATCTGCCCGCCCATCTCGCGCACCAGCTCCGCGTCCCAACTGGCGCCCCACGCAAGCGGGGAGGGGTAGGTGGCGGCGCCGTACAACTGGAGCCCGGTCAGGCACTCCTCGTGCACCAGGGCCGGGATCCCGAACCGGCTGTGCCGTACGACATCGCGTTGCAGGGCGCGGGCGTACTCCAGACGTTCTGTCACGGCACCCGCGCGACTGCCGAGCGGCCGGGTGAACTGGCCCACGCCGTGTTCGAGCGGCGACGCGGCCTCGGCCGGGTCCGTGAGCAACTCGTCCTGCATCGGCGCCACGGTCTCTCCGGGCGGGCCGCTGCCCTCCGGCCACAGCGAGGTCAGTTGCGCGAGCTTCTCCGGCAGGGTCATCGCGGCCAGGACGGCGTCGATGTCACATCCCGGGGCCCACTGAGGTGTGGTCACAGTGTCTCCTCTGACGGGCGGCCTACGGCCGTGAAGGTTTCCGGTGTCGAGTGCGCGCCCGGGGACGCGCCGCCCCGGATGCGGGCGGTCTGCGCGCGGTGCCAACCGGCGTCCGCCCACATCCCGATGTGGTGCGGCTGCGAGAAGTTGCTCGTGCAGATCCCCTGCCAGCCGCGGTCCAGCGCCAGGCCGACCGCCGCCTCGGCGACGTCCTTGACGTAGTCCCACCCGTCCCAACCGGGCACGAGATCGGGCGACCAGCCGACCGAGGCCCAGCCCTCGGTCGTCCACAGGGGCAATCCGCGCTCGGTCGCCCAGTCCCGCCATACGTCGAGCAGGTCCGCGAGCTCGGCCAGGAACGTGTCCCGCTCGGCCGCGTAGTGCTGCTGGACCAGATGCTGGTGTTCGGCGAGACCGCGGACGTCGTTCTCGAAGTCGCCGGTCCATTTCGTCGTGGCGACGAACCGCGGGCATCCCGCGGCGAGCCACAGATGGGGCTCGGCGAAGTCGAAGGCGTCCGTCGAGAGCCGCATCAGGTCCGTGCTCAACGGCGGTGTGACGCCTCGGAGGTAGTACGAGAACGTCAAGGGAATTCCGGGGAACTCCCTTTTCACCGCGGTCAGCGACTCCTGATAGCTGTCGATGCGCCGAATCTCTTCGTCGGTGAACAGCTCGGTGAGCGCGAAGACCGAATGGATCTCACCGAACACGTGCCTGCCGATGCCAGGGGCCCAGGCCGGCCACTCGTTGCACAGATCGACAAAGGCCACGGCGTCGAGCAGACCGGCTTCCTGGATCGCCCCGAGCGTCTCCGACCAGACGCGGGCGAGATCGGCCGGAGTGACCACCTGCGCCGCACGTCCGGTCGAGTCGGGAGTGAACCAGCTGGAGAGCCCCGCCTGGATTCCCCGATCGCGCAGCCCGGCCAGGAACTCGAGCAATGCCGTACGCGGCCGCACGGTGACCGTCGCATGGTTTCCCCACATGAATCCCGCGGGCTGTGGCAGAGCGGTGATCTCGTCGGTCCGCCGCCCGGAACTGTCGGCGGCGATCCAGTGCGGAAAGGCGTCGATGCGTACGACGTCGTAGCCGCGCTCGGCGAGTTCGTCGAGGACCCGCTCGACATCCGCGTACTCCGCCTCGTCACCGGAGCGGCGCAGCAGCCAGGAGTAGTCCCACATCGTGACGGCCCGGGCCGCCCGGGGCGTGGTCATTGATCCTCCCGCAGGGTGCACCACTCGTCGGTGCGGGCGGCCACCCGCTGCCAGATCTGCTCGGCTTCGTCGAGGGGCATGAAGGGGATGTCCTCGCTGCCGGGCAAGGGGGCGCAGTTCTCGACGATGGCTTTGAGTGCGGCGAGGCTGCTCTCGATGATCGCGCGGCCCTCGCTCGCGGTGGCGAGATGGGCGTCCTCACCCTGGGCGAAGCGGCCCCAGGGGCTGCTGTAGCGGTCGTCGAGGCGGTCCAACTCGACCAGTTCGGGGCGTAGATACATCAGTTGGGAGATCTCGTAGCGTCCCGCGTGGTCTCCTTCGAACTCTCCGGCCACGAGTTCGGGATCGCTGACGGCGACGACCGGGACCGGACGGGCGCGCCGGAACTCCTCGGCGACGAGCCGTAGATCGGCCTGGTTGGCGTTGTGCCCGGTGACGACGACGATGGCGCGGAAACCCGCGTTGACGAAGGCCCGCAGTTGAAAGACCAGGAGCCGTAGAACGACATCGGGGGGCAGGCTTCCCAACCGCGGATTGATGTCGCCCACGACTTCCTTCAACCAGGGCCGGTGATAACCGGTTTCATGGATGTGGTACGTCTGGGTCGGTGCGACGATTCCGCCGAACCGGCGGGCGGATTCCTCACAGAGGTACACCGCTTTGTGGGTGTCGAGGCCGAAGGCCGCGATGTGCCCGTGCGGCTCGCACAGCCCCATCGGAAGGTAGGCCAGGGGCAGTTGTGTCTGCCGTTGCTCGAACTCCCTCGGCAGCAGCTCTTCCCAGCGGACTGTTTCGGTGTGAGAGGGCATGGTTCACTGCTCCGCGAATATCTTGGTCTCGTTGAAGTTCTTGATGAACCGGTGCTTGAAGCGCAGTCGGTCGAAGACCTCGGCGGGCAGCGGCGGTTCGTCGAGCGCCGCGATGTTCTCCTCGCAGAATTCCTTGACATGCATCGAGGAGATCGCGGTGGTGACGCCGGGGGACTGGACGACGAACTTCAGCGCCAGCGCGGCGAGTGATCCGGCGTGGGCCGGTACGTACTGCCGTAGTGCGTCGACCTTTTCGAGATAGACCGTGCGGGGCACGATCTCGTCGAAATACCGGCTCCGATAGTCGTCCTCCGCGAAGACCGTGTCTTCCGTGAGGGTGCCGGTCAGTCCGCCTTCGTCCAGGACGCAGCGGGCGATCACCGCGACGTCGTGCTTCCGGCAGGCAGGCAGGAGGTTGTCCAGGGCGAGCGGGTCGAAGATGTTGATGATGGTCTGGACGGAGTCGATCAGACCGCTCTCCACCAACGGCAGCGCCATGTCCGAGCGGTGGTCGGGGATCGAGATGCCGACATGCCGCACCAGCCCCTCGTCCTTCAACTGCTGGAGTTCATCCATCCAGTACCCGGTGACGCCCCAGGTCGGCCACCAGATGTGCAGCTGCACGAGGTCGATCCGGTCCACGGCGAGTTCCTGGAGCGAACGCAGGGCACTGGCCCGGACATGCCCCGGCGGGTAGGTGACTTCGGGCGCCACGGGTGTGCCCCAGCCGCGTGGGCCCGCGAGTGACTCGATCTTCGTCGCGACGAAGGGGCGCTGCCCGGACCACTGCCGCAGCGCCTTGCCGACGATGCGCTCGGAATGGCCGTAGGCGCGCGCTGTGTCTATGAAGGACACCCCGCGGTCCAACGCGTACAGAAGGCTGTCGATCCAGTCGGATTCCTCCTGGTCGCCGAACCAGCCGGCGAATCCCATGGTGCCGAAACCGAGCTGGCTGATCGGTTCGCCGGAGCGCGGAAATGGGGTACTGCGCACGGGATTTCCTCTCCTTAGCCAGGCAACTGCTTCAGCAGTGCCTTGAGGGCGGCGGTCGGATCCGCCAGGGTTTCCGGGGACGGGGTCGCCCGGCGGGCGATGAGCAGTTCGGCGAGCCGGATGTCCTGGGCCACCGCGTTTCCGGTGCCCACCGCGCTCGCCGACAGGAGCCGTCCGTCCGGCCCGAGGCCGAAGCGGATCTCGACGCCGTCGGGGCGGTGTCGTACGACCTCCGCCGTGGCGGCGTCGGGCAACCCGGTGATCTGAAGTGTGAGTTCGTACTGGTCGGACCAGAACCACGGCACGGTCGTGAACGGCTTGTCGGCGCCGAGCATGTTCCGTGCCGCCGCGCCGCCCTGGTCCTGGGCGTTGCGCCAGGACTCCAGGCGGATGCGGCGACCGTCGTAGAGCGGATGCGGCCATGAACAGCAGTCCCCGGCCGCGAAGATGTCGGGGTCGGACGTCGTCAGCAGGGTGTCGACCCGCACACCGTTGTCGACGGCGAGGCCGGCCTTCCGCGCCAGGGAGGTCTCCGGGACGGCACCGATGCCCACCACGACCGTGTCGCACACCAGCGTCTCGCCCGTAGTCAGTTCGAGCAGCAACTCCTCGTCCCGGCGGTCCAGTTGAACGACGCCGGTTCCGCAGCGCACGTCGACGCCGGCCCGTTCGTGGCGCGCGGTGACCGTGTCGACGATGTGCGCGGTCGCGCCTCGGCTCATCAGCCGTGGTGCCGACTCGATCACCGTGACGGCGCAACCGTGCGCGGTCGCGGCCGCCGCCAGCTCCAGACCGATGAATCCGCCGCCGATCACACCGATGCGGGCGCCGGGCCGCAATCGGTCCCGCAGTGCGAGCGCGTCGCCGTGGCTGCGGAGGCAGTGCACGCCGTCGACGGCGCCACCGGGCAGCGGCAGGCGACGGGGGTTCGCTCCGGTGGCCACCAACAACCTTTGGTACGCGATGCGTTGACCGGTCGCGAGCACCACCTCGTGGTGGTCGCGACCGATGTCGGTCGCGGCGACCCCGGCGATGAAATCGATGCCCGCGGACCTCAGCGTCTCGGTGTCGCAGATCGTCGTCGGAGCCGACGCCGGCGGCCCGGTCAGCACGGACTTCGACAACGGCGGGCGCTCATAAGGTGGTACGGCCTCGGAGCCGATCAGCGTGACCGGTCCGTTCCAGCCCGTCTCGCGGAGTGCGAACGCGGCCCGTGCGCCGCACTCGCCGCCCCCGACGACCACCATCCCCGGCACGGCACTCACGGCTGCCTAACCGATCCCGATGTGGACGGTGCCGTCCTCGACCTTGACCGGGAAGGTCCGCAGATCGACGAGCACCGGTGCTCCGGCGGCCTTGCCCGTGGTGTAGTCGAACCGGCCGTTGTGCTTGGGGCATTCGATGGTGTGGTCCATCACCAGGCCGTCGCACAGCAGCATCCGCTCGTGCGTGCAGTGGCCCGCGGTGGCGAAGAACTCGTTCCGCGGTGAGCGGTAGATGGCGTAGTCCACGCCGTCGTACCGGAAGGGGATCACGTCCTCCGGGTCGATGTCGTCCACGGCGCACGCGGCGATCCACTCAGGCATCGTGACGTCTCCTCAGGGCTGGGAGCCGGGCTGGAGCGCGAGGGCGCGTCCGTCGGACTTCGGGTGGTAAGGAGCGGCGCCGGGCGGCAGTTCGCGCCGGATGTAGTACGTGGGGTCCTTCAGCTGACGCAGCACCGCGGGGACGATCTCCCGGTAGGCCGCCCACAGCGACGGGTAGGCGGGGGCGAGATCGCCCTTGATCTCCTCGTGCAGCTCGGGCAGCCGGTGGTAGGGGACCATCGGGAACATGTGGTGCTCGACGTGGTAGTTCATGTTCCAGTAGAGGAACCGGTTGATCCTGTTCATGTGCACCGTGCGGGTGTTGAGCCGGTGGTCGAGCACGTTCTCGCCCATCCCCGCGTGCTGGGTGAGGCCGTAGACGTTGAGCATGAACGCGCCGTACACGCGCGGTCCGCCGATGAGCATCGCCGGCAGGATCGAGCCGGTCAGCACACACGCGGCGATCATGGCCGCGTAGATGACGAGCCAGATCCGTGCCGTGCGGTGGATCTTCGCGCGCTCGGACTCCGGGATGAACGTGGCTTCCTCGGCCGTGACCCGCCCGGCCGCGTGCACGACCATCACGCGCAACGACAGCGGTACGTCGACCAGTCCGAAGAAGTTGGCGAGGATCCTGGCCAGTCGGGCGGGCCGCATCACCACGATCTCCGGATCGCGCCCGAGTATCAGCGTGTCGGTGTGGTGCCGGGCGTGGCTCCACCGCCACACCGTGGGGTCCCGCATCAGCATGAAGGAGGCCAACTGGTAGATGGAGTCGGCCAGTCGGCGGTTCTTGAACGCGGTGCCGTGGCCGCACTCGTGCCACCGTGAGTCCGACGAGGAGCCGTACAGCACCCCGTACACGAGAAAGAAGGGGACGGCGAGCCAGCCGCCCCAGAAGACGACGCCGAGCGTGGCGGACACCGCCATCACACCCAGCCAGATGACCGTGTCGCGGATCGCCGGCCCGTCCGAGCGGCGCATCAGCTCCTTCATCCGCTTGCGCGGCATGTCACTGCGGAACCAGTCGGTGCCGCCGGCCAGCCCGGCCACCACCGCGCGCTCGGCCTCGGGGCCGACCAGGCTGTAGCGTTCGAGGCGTTCCCTACCCATTGGATTCATCCCTTCGTTGCTCGTCCGGCGCGAGGGCCGTGGGTGCGGGGGTCAGCTCCACTGCCCCTCGGGGCGCAGGGCGTCGGGGCCCATGATCGGCGGCCTCAAGGTGCCGTCCGGGAGGATGCGCAGCGTCCACAGGCCGCCCACGGCCGCGTCGCTGAGCCAGCGCGTGATGCCGTCCAGCGCACCGCGATAGCGGGTCCACAGTTCGTTGTTGAGGTTGACCAGGGTGCCCAGGTCGCCTCGGTCCTCGACGCGGTCGGCGAGCTTCTGGATCAGTTCGAGCACGGGGGCGGCGCGCAGGGCTTCGTAGGCCCGTTTGAGCGCCTGTGTCTCGGACGCGGTGGGCCGGTCGCCGCAGGTGGCGTCGCGGTAGGCGAGGGCGGCCTGGCCGACACGCTCCAGGCAGTCGATGAAGAGCTGGTAGAACTCGACCCGGTGTTCCCAGAAGCCGGGCCGGTCGCCGTCCCGCAGGACGACCGCCTTGGTCCGCGCGGTCCGCAGCGCCTCGCGCACCTCGCCGAGGCGTTCCCGGATCCGGGGTATCTCGGCCAGTTTCGCCTCCACGTCCGCGACGATCTGCGGCGGTATGGCGCCGTGCGCGCCGATGAACTCGAGTGCCTGGTTGATCAGCGGGGGATACCAGTCCTGCGCGAAGACCTGCCAGCCGAGGTCGTGGCACAGCCACTGCTCGTACCGTTCGAACAGCCGCATCGCCTCCGTCGCCTCGACGGCGGCTTCCTCGCCCCACTCGACGCCGAAGACGTCCCGGTAGTACGCGTCCGGGGTCAGGTCGGGCTGCCACATCGCCAGGGCGGTGTAGCGGGCGTTGTCGTCGACGGTCCGGGTGCGCCAGTGCTGCCAGATGACGCCGTCGATGCCGTAGGCCCGCACCTTGTCCATGATCGGCGGGTAGGCGCTGACCTTGGGCTGGGGCAGCCACATCCGGAAGTCGATCTCCCACCAGTTGATCAGCCAGCGCTCCCGGTCCACTCCCCGGTAGTGGTCGAGCAGGGGCGGCGCCTCCCAGGGGTCGACCTCCGTCATCGAGGACAGCACGACCTCCTCCGGCAGATAGGGGGCGGCGTCGCGGAAGAGGTGCTCGATGTACCAGCCGGCCAGGGCGACCTGCTTGCCCGGAGCCAGTTCGCGCAGGAAGTCGTGTCCGAGCAGCACCCACTGGAGGAAGGTCTGCGCGGTCTCGGTGATGTCCTCCACGTCGTAGACCTGGGCGCTGACCTTCCCGAGCAGGTCGTCGATCGTGTAGCGGGGCAGCGGGTGCTCCGCGCGGAAGCGTGTGCACGGCTCGCAGGTGCAGCCGGCCGTCCACCGCGAAGGACCGTTCTCGGACTGCCAGAGCGTGTACGTGTCCACGTCGGGGAAGGCGCTGACCAGGCCGGTCAGCCAACCGGCCAGCAGTTCACGGGCGTCCGCGGAGCTGGGGCAGATGCCGAAGCCGTCCGCGCCGTACCGGGAGGCGGGATCGACCAGCGCACGGAACTCCAACGGCGGATCCGTCACCTCGATCCCGATGGTCGTGCGCATGCCCCGCTCCTTGGCGTGGGTGAACGCGGCCCGGATGTCGGCCTCGGCCAGGCGGAAGCGGTCCTCGGGGGTGGTCGCGTCGATCGCCGAGCGCGCCCCGAAGGTGTCGTCGGCGAGATAGTCGGCGAAGTGCTCCCGGCCGGCCACGAAGTCCGAGACCCGGCCGGGGCGCTTGTGCCAGCGGGTGGTGCGCGAGGTGTCCCAGAACGCCTCGCTTCGCCGTTGCCCCTTGAACGTGAACTGCCCGATCGGCTCGAAGGTGTAGAAGTGCATCGAGAAGAGGTTCATCCGCAGCCGCGCGGCGCTGTCGATCACCTGGAGGTAGTCCGCCTCGTCCCAGGTCGACGGTCCGGTGAGGAAGTCGGTGTACGGCATGAAGCCGCGCAGCCGGACGGCGGGCGCCCGGTCGACGGCGCACGGTGTTACGGCCACCGGACCGCGGCGGGGGAGGGATTCGCCGCTGAGGTAGAAGCGGACCCCGAGGTGCTCCAGCAGTTCGTAGCTGCCGTGGAGGACCCCGGCGTCGTCGGCGCCGACCACCGCGACCACATTGCCTTCGCCCCGCAGGGCGTAGGAGTCGGCTCCGGCCGGTGCTGCCTGGGCACCGAGGTCGGCGAGGGCGGCCCGGACATGGGGTTGATCCGGTGTACCGACCACGATGGACAACACGGCATCGCCGTCCGGCCCGGCTGCGATCGTGTCGGCCTCGGATATCTCCACCTGGGCCGTCCACAACCGGCCGGCGAAGGCGCGCAGTTCCTCGCACGCCCGGCGGGTGAGCGGGCCGGCTTCCGGTGAACGGACAATGGTGACCTGCTGCATGAGGTCTCTCCTTGGTGATCCCAGCGGGATCCGGTGACGGCGTCGGGAACAGTCCGGCTCGCCGGCGTGCGCAGGCACGGGGCATGGCTCACCGGGGGGAATGCCCGAGGGGTACGGCGCACCAGGCGCCGGTCAGCCCTTGACCGCGCCCTCCATGATTCCGGCGACCAACTGCTTGCCCGCGGCCACGAAGAGCAGCAGCAGGGGCAGCGTGGCCAGCACGGAGGCGGTCATGACGGTCGAGTAGTCGATGGTGTACTGGGTGCGCAGCTGCTGGATCGCCACCTGGGAGGTGAACATGTCCGGGGTGTTGAGGACGACCAGGGGCCACAGGAAGTCGTTCCAGGTGGTCATCGCCGCGAAGAGCCCGAACACCGCGGCGGATCCCCGGATGTTGGGTACGACGATCGAGCGGTAGATCCGGAACGTCGAGCAGCCGTCGGCCTTCGCCGCGTCGATGAGCTCGTCCGGAATGGTCCCGATGACGACCTGCCGCATCCAGAACACACCGAACGCCGAGACCGCCCCGGGCACGATCAGCGCCCAGTAGGTGTCGATCCAGTCCAGCTTGGACATGATCATGTACATGGGCACCAGGCCCAGTTGGCTGGGCAGCGCCATGGTCGCGACCACCATCAGGAACAGCACGCGACGACCGCGGAACCGGAGTTTGGCGAAGGCGAATCCCGCGAGACTGCAGAAGAACATCTGGAGCACCGCCACCGCTCCGGAGACGATGGCGCTGTTGGCGAGCGACCGTCCGAAGGGGACCATCGAATCGACCACGTCGAGGTTGTGGCCGAAGTTCCCGCCGGGGGTGAGGACCGGAGGGAACCGGGACACCGCCGAGCTGTCGTTGGAGCCGACCACGAACATCCAGTACAGCGGGATGAGCGCGAGCAGCACCGCGATGGTCAGGACGACGTAGGTGAACCATGACGTGCGGCCGCGCCTGCTGCGCCGGGCGGCGTCCAGTGACTGACGCCGTGACCTGCCGGCGGCCCGCGACACCGGTCGGCCGACGTTGGCGACCTGCGGCTTTTCCTTGCTCGTCACAGGCATCAGGAGCTCCTGATCAGGCGGGCGATGGCGTAGTTGACCAGGGCGAGGACCAGGATGATGAACAGCAGGGCGATCGCGATGGCCGAGGCGTAGCCGAACTTGAAGGAGTTGAAGGCCTGCCCGTACAGGAGCAGCGTGACGGTCAGTCCCTGGCCGTTGTTGCCCCCGGTCGGGGAGGTGAACAGCAGGGGCTCGGTGAAGATCTGGAGCCCGCCGACCGTGGAGGTGACCACGGTGAACAGGATGGTCGGGCGGATCATGGGCAGGGTGACCTGGGTGAACGTGGTCCAGCGGCCCGCACCGTCGATCTCCGCGCAGTCGTACAGGGCGGACGGGACCGCCTGCATCGCCGCGAGGTAGATCAGGGTGTTGTAGCCGGTCCAGCGCCAGATGACCATGATGGCGATGACGGTCTGCGCGGTCAGCGCGTCCGCTCCCCAGTCGACGGTCGGCAGGTGCAGCGACCGCAGGATCCAGGTGACCGGGCCGTAGTCGCGGCCGAAGATGGACGCGAAGACCAGGGTGACGGTGACCAACGGGGTCACGTTGGGCACGAGCAGCGCCATGCGCCAGAACGTCTTCGCCCGCAGGCTGCTGTTGTTCAGCATCGAGGCGAGGGCGAGGGCGATCCCCATGCCCGGAATGGTCGACAGGACGAAGATCCCGATGGTGTTGCGCAACGCCTTCCAGAACCGGGGATCGTTGAGCATGTCCCCGTAGTTCTGCAGCCCGACGTAGGGATGGTCCCCGCCCAGCAACTGCCAGTTGTGCAGGGAGACCCAGCCGGTGAAGAGCAGCGGGCCGAGTCCGAAAGCCAGGAACAGCAGAAAGAACGGCGCGATGTAGACGTAGGGCGTGAACCGTTCCCACGCGCTGGACACCCGACCGCTTCGGCCCCCGGTGACGGGTTCTTTCCAGGCCAGTGAAGTGGTCATGTCGTTCCCGGCCCCTACCCCTGAAGCTCGCGCTTGACGTCGGACATGACCTGGGACCAGGACTTCGCGCCGGACTGACTGCCCTGGTCGACCCGGCCGAGACCGTTCTCGAACTGGTTCTCCACGATGCGGTCCTGGGCGCCGACAGGGTGCGCCTTCATGCCCTGCACACTGGCGATGTAGATCTTGCCGACCGGAGCGTTGCTGAAGAAGGGGCTGGTGAACTGGGTGACGGCCGGGTCGGTGTACAGCGCGGGCACCGTCGGGAAGGTGTTGTTCTCCTTGAACAGCGCCAGTTGCTGGGCCGGCGCCTCCAGCCACTTGATGAAGTCGTACGCCTGCTGCGCGTGCGGCGCGTGCTTGGGGATGGCGAGGAAGGAGCCGCCGTCGTTGCCGACCTTGCCCGGCAGCACCGCGATGTTCCACTTGCCCTTCGTCGCGGGTGCCTGCTGTTCGACCTGGGTGAGCATCCAGGCCGGCACGATCAGGGTGGAGATGGTCCCGTTGGCGACCGCGGTGTCCCACTGCGGGGTGTAGGTCGCGACGTTGGCGGAGAGCCCGGCGTCGATGGCCGCGACCCCGTCCTGCCAGGACTTCCTGATCTGCGGATTGGTGTCGTAGACGGGCTTCCCGGCGGCGTCCACGTACTTGAGGTCGCCCTGGTTCGACTCGGCGCGGAAGACCGCCTTGCCGCTGTCGATGAACTTCTTTCCGCTCGCCGCGACGTATTTCTTGCCGGTGGCGATGTAGTCGTCCCACGTCGGCCACAGGGCGCCGACGGCGGCGGGATCGGTGGGCAGTCCGGCCTTCGCGAACAGATCGGTGCGGTACGCGATCGCCATCCCGCCGACGTCGGTCGGAATGCCCACGATCGAGCCGTCGGAGGCGACTCCGCCGTCCCAACGCCAGGACAGGTACTGGGACTTCAGCGACTCGGCGCCGAGCTTGCGCAGATCGGTGAAGACCGAGGCGTGGGCGACGAACTCGCCCATGTAGTCGATCGCGATCTGCGCGATGTCCGGGCCCCGGCCGGAGGCCAGGGCGGTCAGGAGCGTCTGGTGCGAGGCGTCGTAGTCACTGATCTTCGTCTGGATCTTTACGTTGGGATGTGCCTGTTCGTACTGCTTGACGAGCGTCTTGGAGAGATCGGCGAAGCCCCACATGTTCAGCGTCACGCGGGAGGACGACGACGAACTCCCCGAGTCGGAGGAGCACGCGGCGAGCGCGGTTCCCCCGAGTGCCGTGATCGCCAGGGACATGGCCCGGCGCCTGCTGATGCCGTGGTGAACAGCGGATGGAACCGGCTCGGGATCTCTGACGAGCTTGGAGACCTTCATCTAGCTGCACCTCCAAAGAAGGGGTACCGCATGGTGACCCACGGCGCAGCGGCAGAGCAATAGTTTCTAGAAAGTTTCTTCGTTGTGTTCAGTGATGACCTTGGGCCGGGGCCGCGGTGCTCTCCCGGACGACCAGCTCCGTCGCCAGTTCGACCCCCGGACCGGCGGACTGGCCCGCCATGAGCCTGCTGAGCAGCTGCACCGCCTGCCTGGCCAGGTCCTCGATGGGCTCCCGGATCGTGGTCAGCGGGGGAGAGGCCCAGCTCGCGACGGGTGCGTCGTTGAATCCGACCACGCTCACGTCGTCGGGGACGCGCAGGCCCTTGTGGCGGGCGGCCTCGTACACCGCGAGTGCCTGTTCGTCGGAGGCCGCGAAGATCGCGGTCGGCGGGACGGGCAGGGCCAGCAGTTCGTCCGCCGCCTCCCGGCCCGGCTGGTAGCCGAACTCGGTGTGCGCGACGTACTCCGGCGGTATGTCCAGACCCGCGGCGGCCGCCGCCGCGCGGAAGCCGTCGGCGCGGGCCCGGCTGCACAGCAGGCGCAGGGGGCCGCCGATGGTCGCGATCCGCCGGTGGCCCAGCGCGATGAGGTGTTCGGTCGCGGCGTGCGCACCCCGCCAGTGGGTGAGCCCGACGGTCGGGACCTCGGCCTTCTGGTTGCCCTCGGGGTCGATGGCCACGAACGGCACCATCAGCTCGCGCAGCCGGTCGCGCTGCTCGGCGGTGGCCTCCACCACGCCGAACACCACGCCGTCGGGGTTGCGGGAGGCGACGTGGTCCAGCCACTCGTCCTCCTTGCCCGGGCGCAGCCGGGACAGCACGAGCGCCAGCCCCTCGGCGTACACGGCGGCCTCCATGGCCTGCACCAGGCTCGCCGACCAGGGGCTGTCGAGTTCGCCGAGGACCAGCTCGATCACCCCGGTGAGCCGGCCGCCCGACCGGCGCGGTGCGTAGCCGTGCTCGCGCAGCAGCTCGGTCACCCGCTCCCGGGTGACCGACGAAACGCCCTGTCGCCCGTTCAGCACCTTGGACACCGTCGGCGCCGACACTCCCGCCGCCTGCGCGATGTCCGCGATGGTGGTCCGCGGTGACTCCGTTGCAGCCATCCCAGCTCCCTCCAAGCGCCCCGGCAGCACCCGACCGCCAGGTCCGCGACGACACCACCCGTTGACCGGGCAGGTGCCTGGTTCTATCGTGACAGAAAATTTCGCGAAATTATAAAGTGCACGGTGGTGGCCTACGGCGAATGGCCAGATCGGCGCGGGTACCGTCGGGCGACACCGTGCGGTGGCGGCGTACGATTCCGCGATCCTGCCCGATGAGGCCCGGGCCCGTGGCGGTTTCGACGCGTTGAGACCGGCCCGTGTGTTCCCGCCGTCCGGCGGAAGGTGTGGCGAGAACGCGATCATCGCGGCGTGGGGCCGAGACGATCGAACGTAGAATCCCCCCGACCTCTCGGGGGAGATCACCAATGGAAACAATCATCGTCCAGTTGCCGGAGCCGCCGCGGTCGGACCTGTTGCGGCCGGAACCGGAAGTCGGGCGCGGCACCGCGCTGTTGCATCTGGGACCCGGAGACGCGGCCGACTTCGGGCGGGGCCTGCCGAAAGGCGGGGGCGTGCCGGAGGGCGCGGGCGTGCGCATCCTTCTCGCCGACCCCGGAGTCTCGCGCCGGGCCGGGCGGTTGGAGGCGGCCGAGGACTACTGGCGGCTGTCGAACTACAGCCGCAGCGCCTCCTACGTCGTGGAGAACCTGGAGGGCGCCGGCGAGTACATCACCGTCGCTCCGGGCCGCCTCGGGGCGCCGGTGCCGTTCGAGTTCTCGCGGGTGGTGCTGCCCGCCCTGTCCGGCAGCGTCACCTTCAAGGTGTTCGCCCCGCAACACGCCTACCTCGACGAGCGATCCGCGCCCGGGGCCGGCGAACAGACCGTGCTGCCCTTCGCGTTGGACGTGACGGCGAAGTACTTCCTCGTCCTGGTCGCGCTCTGCGAACCACGCCTGCGCGACGGCTCGGACGCCACCCTGCCCGGCGTCGGCGAGATCGTGGAACGCCTGCGCCCGCTGGAGTCCTGCCGGGGCCTGACGCGCTCGGCGGTCAATTACCACGTCGACTACCTCGCCCTCGCCAAACTCCGCCTCGACCTGGGCGAGGAGACCGGCCCCGACGACGGCCGCACCGGCGCCAAACGCGCCCGACTCGCCTCCGTCGCCCTGCGCTTCGGGCTCGTACGCGAGGAGCACCTGGGGCTGCTGCCGCCGCGCGGGGCGCTCCGGACCACCGAGCAGGGAGTACGGGCATGACCGCGCCCGAAGACGTCCGCGAGCCGTTCGAGGTGCGGCCGCTGCCCGTCGGATTCCGCATCGCCGACTGGGAGTTGGGCGCGGTCATCGGCTCCGGCGGCTGGGGCACCGTGCACGAGGCGCACCCCGTCGGCGACGGCGACGGCGCGCTCGTCGCGGTGAAGCTCCTGCCGACCGGTGCCCTCGCCCCCGGACAGCGCGCCGCGCTGGGCGAACTCGTCGCCAGCGAGGTCCGGTTCAGTACCGAGGCGGACCACCCCAACCTGGTCCGTACGCGCGCCGTCCACACCGTCGAGGCGCCCGGCCTGGACGCGTGGGACGGGGCGATCGCCCTGGTCATGGATCGCGCCGAGACCGGCCTTCAGGACGTGCTCGACGCTGCCGACACCGGCCGCCCGGTCGAGCACGCGGACCGGGTACTGCGCGGAGTCGCGGCGGGCCTCGCCCATATGCACGCGTCGCGTCGGGTGCACGGCGACCTCAAGCCCGCCAACGTGCTGCTCGGCCCGGCCGGCGCGGTATGGCTGGCCGACTTCGGGCTCACCGCCGAACTCGACGGCACCCACGCGCACTTGCCGCCGCTGGGCACCCTCGACCATCTGCCGCCGGAATGGTGGTCGCAGCGCACCGGCGTCGAGGGCGCGGTCGTCCGTCCGACCGCCGACATCTGGGCCTTCGGTGTCCTCGCCCACCAGGTCCTCACCGGCGGACTCCACCCGTTTCCCGGTGCCACCGCCCGCGCCCGGTCCCTCGCCGCCCAGACCTACGCCCGCGGCACCGCACCGCTGCGCCTCGACGCGGGTCTGCCGGAGGACTGGCGGCGCCTGATCGCCGACTGCCTCGCCCCCGACCACGCCTCCCGCGCCCGGCACACCGCGGACACCCTCGCGACCAGGATCGAGCGGCTGACGGACAGCGCGGGCTCGCGCCGAAGACGCCGACTGGTGCCAACTGCCGTCGCCGGAATCGTAGTTCTGGCCGCCGTGGCCGCCGGCGGGACGGCGCTCCTCCGGGACGACGACAGCGCCGGGAACAAGGGCCGCGGTACCCCGGCCGTGGTGACCGACGTGCGCACCACACCCACCGTCGGAGCGATCCCCGCCGACTCCGACGTCCCCGACGCGCTGCGCCCGGTCATCGAGAGCGCCGCCCGCCGCTGCACCGACGCGGAGATCACCCCCGTACTGCTGGCCGCCATGATCAAGGCGGAGAGCGGCTTCGACACGAAGGCGTCCCGGCCGGCCACCGAGGAGTACGGCGTCGCCATGTGGACTCCCGCGGTCTTCCGGGCCTGGGCCGTGGACGGCGACAAGGACGGCGACAAGGACTACATGTCACCGCCCGACGCGATCTCGACCATGAGCCTGTACGTCTGCTGGCTCGACCAGCGCTTCAAGCAGGAGGGCATGCCCGCCAAGGACCTGCCCGCGCTGATCGCGGCCGGCTACCGCACGAGCGACCGCAGCGTCATCGAGGAGGGTGGAGTCCCCGAAGCCGTGCGGCCGCACGTGAACAAGGTGCTGCGTTACCTCGCGGAGTATGAAGGCAAGGCGGAGCCGAGCGACTAGGTCGGGCGGAGCGGGACGGCTAGGGGACCTGCGCGCCCTGAGTGCCGGTGCACAGCGGCACGTTGGGCAGCTGGTTGTCCGGTGAGCTCATGTAGATGTTGGAGACGTAGCCGCCGTACTGGGGCAGGTAGGCCCACCAGTCGTTGGTGTAGGGCGGCACGGTCACCTCTTGGCCCTTGACCTGGCAGCCCACCAACACCTCGACACCGGCCGGGAGTTGGGTGAGCGGCGCGTCGGCGGTGGACGGACCGGGGCGGACGTTCACATGCTCGCTCCAGGTGCCGAACCACGTGCCGGCCGGCCGCGTCGCGCCCGGTACGTTCAGCGAGCGCGTCAGCCGCCCGATGTCCGTGTAGGCCTTGCCGTACGACGTCCCCACCGGGTGCAGGGTGAAGACGGCGACGATCGCACGGTCGCCGGCGCCCACGGTGCCGGTGGTGTGCAGGGCCGGACGGGACAGGTCCACGCCGGCCGCGGCGGCGTTCACGTTCGCCTTGGTGACGGTGCTCGTCCTCGCACCGGACGCGGCGGCCGCCGTCGGCGCACCGCACGTGCCGTCCTCGTACTCGCCCGACCACCCCTGCTTCACGGCCCAGGGCTTCTGGAACGCGCCGGGGATGCCGAAGTGCTGGTCGAAGTGGTCCCGCGCGCAGCGGGTGGACTGGCGCAGGTTGCCCATCACGAAGTCCCGTACCTGGGCGGGTGCCTTGTCCAGGATGTAGCGGTAGATCGTGACGGTGTCCCGGGCCGAGAGCGCGGTGTAGCCCCAGAAGCCCTCGTAGCCGGCCGGCGGCGGCTGGGTGTCGGTGAGGCCGAGGCGGCTCACCATGCGGGTGATGATCGCGGAGCCGCCGTCCTCCGTCCAGTAGTGATTGGCCGCGTCGTCGTAGCTGCTGCGGAGCATCGGCTCCAGCAGGGCGCGGTCGGCCGCCGGGATCGAGTAGTCCGGGCCGCGGTTCCAGAGGAAGTCCAGCGCCAGCAGCAGTTTGACGACGGACGCCGACCTGAACTGCGTGGAGGAGTTGAGCTGTTCGGTGAACGTGCCGGTGCTGCGGTCGAAGACGGCGACCCCGGCCGTGACTCCGGAGGGCACGGTGACGGACGGGGCCTCGGCGGGCCGCGCCGAGGCCGGCGCCGCCGTGCAGAGGGCGAGCAGCAGTGCGGTCAGTGCCGCCGCCGAGGCGAGGATGGATCGGTGTCGGAGCAGACGCATGAAGGCCGTCTCTTCCTTTGGTCGGAGCGTCGGAAGGGCTGTGGTGGAAGGGAGTCGGCGCGCACCGACGGCCCGGCCCCGGGCGAGGAGTGCGCCGCGCGCTCGTTCCGGTGCACCGCACACGCTAGGGACGGAAGGCCGTCGGCGGTCCCTGACATGTGTCAGGGCCGGGGTTCGCCTCACCCCTGGCCCCGGCGCCGGTATCGCGACACGATCCGTCCGTGCGGAGCCCGTGCCCGTCGGGCTCTCGCCGGGGCGGGCCACTCGCGGTCCGCCGCCGTGACGGGGGAGGATGGGCGGGCAGACGATATTGGTCAACCGATGTGGAGGAGCGGGCACATGCCTCACGAGCGAGCGGGCCGGCAGGCCGGACCCGAGGATCTCGTCGACGTCGCCCGGCTGGTCACCGCGTACTACGCGCTGCACCCGGACCCGTCCGACCCGGGCCAGCGAGTGGCGTTCGGTACCTCAGGGCACCGCGGCTCGTCACTGGCGACCGCGTTCAACGACGACCACATCGCCGCGACCAGCCAGGCGATCTGCGAGTACCGCGCCCAACAGGGCACCGACGGCCCCCTCTTCCTGGGCGCCGACACCCACGCGCTCTCGGAGCCCGCCCGGGTCACAGCTCTCGAGGTGTTCGCGGCGAACGACGTGACCGTCCTCATCGACGAGTCGGACGGCTACACACCCACACCCGCCGTCTCGCACGCCATCCTCACCTTCAACCGCGGCCGCACCTCCGGTCTCGCCGACGGCGTCGTGGTCACCCCCTCGCACAACCCGCCCGCCGACGGCGGCTTCAAGTACAACCCGCCCAGCGGCGGACCGGCCGGGTCCGACGCGACGTCCTGGATCCAGGACCGGGCCAACGACATCATCACCGCCGGCCTCAAGGACGTACGCCGCATCCCCTACCAGCGCGCCCTCGCCGCCCCCGGCACCGGCCGCTACGACTTCATGGGCACCTACGTCGCCGATCTGCCGGGCGTCCTGGACCTGGACGCGGTCCGCGCCGCCGGTGTGCGCATCGGCGCGGACCCGCTGGGCGGGGCGTCGGTCGCCTACTGGGGCCGGATCGCCGAGCAGCACCGGCTCGACCTCACCGTGGTCAACCCGCTGACGGATCCCACCTGGCGGTTCATGACGCTCGACTGGGACGGCAAGATCCGTATGGACTGCTCGTCGCCGTACGCGATGGCGTCCCTGATCGCCCAGCGCGACCGCTTCCAGATCGCCACCGGCAACGACGCCGACGCGGACCGGCACGGCATCGTCACGCCGGACGCGGGGCTCATGAACCCCAACCACTATCTGGCCGCCGCGATCGCCTACCTCTACGCCCACCGCGAGCAGTGGCCCGCCGGCACCGGCATCGGCAAGACGCTGGTGTCGTCCACGATGATCGACCGGGTCGCCGCCGACCTGGGGCGCCGGCTGGTCGAGGTGCCGGTCGGGTTCAAGTGGTTCGTGGACGGACTGGTCGACGGATCGATCGGGTTCGGCGGCGAGGAGTCGGCCGGCGCGTCCTTCCTGCGCCGGGACGGCTCGGTGTGGACCACGGACAAGGACGGCATCATCCTGGCGCTGCTCGCCTCCGAGATCCTCGCGGTCACCGGGAAGACGCCGTCGGAGCACTACGCGGCGCTGACCGCCCGCTTCGGCGAACCCGCCTACGCGCGCATCGACGCCCCCGCGAACCGCGAGGAGAAGGCGCTGCTCGCCAAGCTGTCCCCGGCGCAGGTCACCGCGGACACGCTGGCCGGGGAGGCGGTCACCGGGGTGCTCACCGAGGCGCCGGGCAACGGTGCGGCCATCGGCGGCATCAAGGTGACCACGGAGAACGCCTGGTTCGCGGCCCGGCCCTCCGGGACCGAGGACGTCTACAAGATCTACGCCGAGTCCTTCCGCGGCCCCGACCATCTGCGCCAGGTCCAGGAGGAGGCCCGGGCGGTGGTCGACACGGCGCTGGCCGGCTGAGGCGGCCCCGACCGCGACGAGAGCGGTATCGGCAGCGGCGGTGACGGTGGGGACCGGGCGGGTGTGAGAAGGGTCTCCCTTTGTCCACCTTTGGGTGAAATTCATATGTTCTACCCTGAGGAGGCCCCCGTCACCGCCGGAGTGATCAATGCCCCGCAAGGGTCCAACGGACGACGGCGACGAGCTGCTGGCCAGACTCGGATCGCTGACCGCCCAGGCGCGCGAGCTCGCACAGCTCCAGCGCTCCCGGGTCGAGCTGGCTGTTGCCCTCCAGCGGGGCATGCTGCCCAGGGACCTGCCCGAGGCCCCCGGCCTCCAGCTCGCCGTCCGCTACGCGCCCGCCTACCAGGGCCTGAACGTGGGCGGCGACTGGTACGACGCCTTCACCATGCCCGACGGCCGCATAGGGCTGTCCATCGGTGACGTCCAGGGCCACAACATCGAGGCGGCGGCCTTCATGGGTCAGGTCCGGGTCGGCCTGCGCGCGCTCGCCTCGGTCACCAGCGAGCCCGGTGAGCTCCTCGCCCGCACGAACGACCTGATCCTCTCCCTCGGCACCGACCTCTTCGCCACCTGCACCTTCATGCGGCTGGACCCCGCCACCGGCGTGCTGGAGAGCGCGCGGGCCGGCCACATCCCGCACATCTGGGCCACCGCGGACGGCCGATCCGGCGTCAGCGACGACGAAGGCGGCCCGCCGCTCGGCGTGGAGGAGGGCACGGAGTACCCGGTGATGCGGCACCGCCTCACCACCGGCGGCGTCTTCGTCCTCGTCACCGACGGGGTCGTCGAGGGCCCCTCCCTCAGCCTCGACGAGGGCCTCGACAAGGTCGTCCGCCTCGCCGGCGTGGCAGCCGTCGCGGGCCTGGAGGCCGGAGCGCTGGCCGCGGCCGTGATCAAGATGGCGAGGTCGGTGGGCCACGAGGACGACGCGGCGGTCCTGGTGGTGGGCCACGACGGGGCCGTGGGGCGGTTGTAGGAGCCGGTGGGTCGGTGGCAGCAGTGGGCTGAACACGCGGGTCGTTCGTCACGTCGAGTCACCGCGGCGGCTCCGGCGGCCCTGACACTCGGACACCCCGGGCACCTCAGACACCCCGGACACCTCAGACACCCTGGTCCCCTTCGCCCCAGCCGCCCCAGCCCGGCGCAGCCGACCCGT
This sequence comes from Streptomyces sp. NPDC002499, assembly GCF_053595415.1. NCBI lineage: Bacteria > Bacillati > Actinomycetota > Actinomycetes > Kitasatosporales > Streptomycetaceae > Streptomyces > Streptomyces sp. NPDC002499. The sequence goes on along the minus strand of NZ_JBSFXO010000002.1, from coordinate 700,480 downwards.
TCGCCTCGCCGTCCCGGCCCGCTCGGTGTCTGATGGCAGCTGTGGTGGGTACCCGTGATCTGCGCCCGGCGGCCGGCCTGGTTCTGCAGACCCTGGCCGTCGCCGCCTGCTATTTCGCGGCCGGGCGGCTGGGCCTGTTGCGGCAGCTCGTCGTCGAGGACGCCATCGTCACCCCCATCTGGCCCCCCACCGGCGTGGCCGTCGCCTGTCTGCTCCTGTACGGCATGCGCTCCTGGCCCGGCATCGCCCTCGGCGCGCTGCTCGTGGTCATGTCGATCACCTCCCTCCAGCCCCAGGTGATCGGCACCCTGCTGGGCAACACGCTGGCCCCCGTCTGCGCCTACTACCTGCTGCGCAAGGTCGGCTTCCGCACCAGCCTGGCCCGGCTGCGCGACGGCCTCACCCTGGTGTTCCTGGGCGCCCTCGCCTCGATGCTGGTCAGCGCGACCGCGGGCGCCACCATGCTGGTCATCACCGGCAAGCTCGACACCCGCAGCTTCTGGCTCGTCTGGCTGGCCTGGTGGGTGGGCGACGCGATGGGCGTGCTGATCGTCACCCCGCTCCTGCTGCTGATCCTTCAGGCGTCCCGCCGGACCCTGAACCTGAGCCGGTGGAAGGAGGCCGTGGGCCTGGCCCTCATCGCCGGCTGTCTGATACCCGTGGCCACGCACAGCTCCATGAGCCTGCTCTTCCTGGTCTACCCGCTGCTGATCTGGGCCGCGCTGCGCTTCCAGCTCGCCGGCAGTTCACTGTGCGCCCTGTTCGCCTCCGTCTCGGCCACCGTCGCCGCGACGGACCGGACCGGACCGTTCGAGCATCTGACCAGCGTCGAGGTCATGATCAAGCTCCAGGCCTTCAACGGCTCGATGGCCCTGACCGCCCTGCTCCTGTCCGCGATGATCACCGAGCAGCTCAACACGAGACGGTCGGTGGAACGGGCCTGCCAGGAACTCGTCGAGGTCCTCGCCCACCTCACGGCGGGGGAGCCGCCCCCGGTGCCGCCACCCGTCGACACGGACCGGGCCGAGCCCGGTGAACGGTCGGTCGCGAAGAAGAACCGTCCGGTCAGTCCCACAGGGGATACGTGACCGTCGGGCCGTAGATGTCGGGCCTGCTGTCCGGATAGGAGAGGGTGATCCGGGTGTAGTGCCGCGTCCCCGGGTGCTTCTTCCACGGCTTCGGATCGGAGAGCCGGACGACCACCGGGTACGAGCGGAAGGTCCCGGCGGCGCAGTAGGGCTTGCAGTCGTTGAGCAGGTTGACGCCCTCGGCCGTCGCCGTCCGCGTGCCCCACTGCGACCACTTCAGGGAGGTCAGCCGGCTGTTGCCGTCACCGCACGCGAGAGTGAAGTCGGCGGGGCGCACGTCCGTGTGCCAGAGGCAGTCGACGAGCACGGGGACCGCCTGAGGCTGCACGACCGGTGCGGCCGGTGACGACGGCCCGGCGGAGGACGGGGCCCCCGCGGCGGCGGCGAGCGCCGCTGCCAGACAGAGCGTGACCGCCGTACGCATCGCGATTGCACGCATGTCCGCTCCCCGCTGCCGTCTCCGGACCGGCCCGTCCGTGCCGTCCGAGGTGTTCGAGCTGTCCGTGCCCACTGTGCTGTGCCTGTACCGACGCTACGACCGACAGCCGGTGCGCACCACTCGGACGGAGTAATGACGGCCGACGGCGGCGCGGGGTTCCGTCTGTCCCACCTCGTCGGGGCGCACGGTGAGCGGCGCGCCGGGCTGCCGCGCCGCGAGGGCATTGGCCGGCGCGTGATCGGTCACCAGTTCGGTCCGTTCCCATCGAGGTATGTGATCCGGCCAGGCGCTCGCGTGCGGCATCAGCGGGTCCGCGGGCTGCTCGGCTGGCGCGGCGCGTGCGGTCCGGTGGGGCGAGCGGACGTGCACGAGGGAGCGGAGGCCGGGACGCGCTCGGTGCGTCGCCGTGTGCGGGCACAGGTTCAGCGGCAGCCCGGGCGCGAACTCGTCGTTCAGGGAGAGCTCGTGCATCTCCTCGGGCCGGCACCTGTCCTTGCGGCGGCCCGCGCCGGGGCGGACCAGACAGTGCTCCGGGTCGTCCGTGACCACGCTGACGTGGCCGAACATGCCGATCGGGCCGTGGCGCGCGAGGATCCGCGGGGTCGGGGCCAGTTCGTCGCGCGGTGCCTGACGGTCGGTCATGTCCGTACTCCTTCGTCGAGTCGGCGCGTGGGTGGGCCGCGCCGTTTTCCGGCGGGGAGCGCAGGTGAGGGGCGGGTCGCGGGAGGACGTCGGAGCGAGCCGGCAAGGGATGCGGGCGGGGGCGCGGCGAGGTGCGTGCCCGGCCGAACTCCCGGCGGACAACCGTCAATTCAAGCCGATGTCTTGTCACCTCCATGACAACTCTGTGCGTGGGATGTCACTCTGCTGTCCGCAGGTTCACCTGTGCTTCACACCCCCCACATTTCCCACACCCCCCATCTCCACCCCCCACCCCACCCCCCACCTCTTCCCATCCCCCCACCCCTTCTCGCGCGCGGCCGAGCCCCGGCGTCATCCGGGCGTCGCTCGTGCCGTGCGTGCGCACCCGCGCGCCGCCGGACGGCCATACCCGGCCGACCGCTCGCCCCGGCCTTGACCCGAGGCCGACCGCTGCAGAGGGAGAACGCCTTGTCCAGGCAACACCGCTTCTCGCACCGCTCCAGATACACCATCGCGCTGGCGCTCACGGCCGCGAGCACGATGCTGGCCACCGGCGTCCAGGTCGGTACCGCCGGCGCGGCCCCCGCCGACCCCGGCGCCGCGAAGATCCACGCCACCCCCCGCGCGGGAGCGGCTCCGGCCGCCCTCAGCCCCGCGCAGCACACGGCGCTGCTCAAGCAGGCCACCGCGGCGGTCGGTGACACGGCCAAGAGCCTCGCCCTGGGCAGCCGGGAGAAGCTCGTCGTCAAGGACGTCATCCGCGACACCGACGGCACCACCCACACCCGCTACGAGCGGACGTACGCCGGTCTCCCCGTCCTCGGCGGCGACCTCGTCGTGCACACCAAGGCCGGGCGTACGACCGCGACGAAGGCGACCAACGCCAAGCTCGACCTGGCGTCCGTCACCCCGAAGGTCACCGAGGCCACGGCCAAGACCAAGGCGCTCGCCGCCGCCGAGAAGGCCAAGGCCGACGCGCCCAAGATCAACAACTCCCGCCTGGTCGTCTGGGCCGCGGACGGCAAGCCCGCCCTGGCCTGGGAGTCGGTGGTCGGTGGCTTCCAGGACGACGGCACCCCCAGCGAGTTGCACGTCGTCACGGACGCGAAGACGGGCAAGGAACTCTTCCGCTACCAGGGTGTCGAGACCGGCACCGGCACCGGGCAGTTCAACGGAGAGGTCCCGCTGGGCACCACGCTCTCCGGCTCGACGTACCAGCTGGTCGACGGCGACCGCGCGGGGCACCGCACCTACGACCTCAACCAGGGCACTTCGGGTACCGGGACCCTCTTTACGGATGACAACGATGTCTGGGGTGACGGCACTCCGGCCAACCGTCAGACGGCCGGTGTGGACGTGGCCTTCGGTGCCGCGGCGACCTGGGACTTCTACAAGGACGTTTTCGGTCGCAACGGCATCCGCAACGACGGCGTCGCCGCCTACAGCCGGGCCCACTACGGCAACAACTACGTCAACGCCTTCTGGCAGGACGCCTGCTTCTGCATGACCTACGGCGACGGCTCGGGCAACACGCACCCGCTGACCTCGCTCGACGTCGCCGCGCACGAGATGAGCCACGGCGTCACCAGCGCCACGGCGGGTCTCACCTACTCCGGCGAGTCCGGCGGCCTGAACGAGGCGACCTCCGACATCTTCGCCGCCGCGGTGGAGTTCCACTCCGACCTGCCCGCCGACGTGCCGGACTACCTGGTCGGCGAGAAGATCAACATCAACGGCAACGGCACCCCGCTGCGCTACATGGACAAGCCCTCCAAGGACGGCGCGTCCCGCGACAACTGGGACTCCTCGCTCGGCGGCATCGACGTCCACTACTCCTCGGGCCCGGCCAACCACTTCTTCTACCTCCTGTCGGAGGGCAGTGGCGCCAAGACCGTCAACGGGGTCGCTTACGACAGCCCCACCTCCGACGGCCTGCCGGTCACCGGCATAGGCATCGAGAACGCCCAGCAGATCTGGTACCGGGCGCTCACCACGTACATGACGTCCTCCACCAACTACGCCGCCGCGCGGACCGCGACCCTCCAGGCCGCGACCGACCTGTTCGGCGCCTACAGCCCCACCTACCTGGCCGTGGCCGACGCGTGGGCCGCGATCAACGTGGGCAACCGGATCGCGGCGGGCGTGAACATCAACCCGCTGGCCAACCAGACGACCGGCGTCGGTGAGCAGGTCAACCTCCAGGTCGACGCCTACACCACCAACACCGGCTCCGCGCTGACCTATTCGGCGACCGGCCTGCCGGACGGTCTGTCGATCAGCGACACCGGTCTCATCACCGGCTCGCCGACCACCGCCGGCACCAGCAGCGTCACGGTGACGGTGACGGACGAGACCGGGTCCACCGCGACCAGGTCCCTGTCCTGGCGGGTGGCGAACCTGTTCTCCAACAACACCCGGGTCGACATCCCCGACGCGGGAGCCGCGGTCGAGTCCGCCGTCACGGTCCCCGACCGCGAGGGCAACGCCTCGGCGACCACCGAGGTCTACGTCAAGATCGTCCACACCTACCGCGGTGACCTGACGGTCGACCTGGTGGCCCCCGACGGCACGGTCTACTCGCTGCTCAACCGCAGTGGCGGCTCGGCCGACAACGTCGACCAGACCTTCACGGTGAACGCCTCGTCCGAGCCCGTCGCCGGCACCTGGAAGCTGCGCGTCCAGGACCGTGCGTCGATCGACGTGGGCTACATCGAGAAGTGGTACCTGGCTCCCTGACCGGCCTCACCCGGCGCTGGGCCCCTCCGGCAGGCCCAGCGTGAAGGTGGTGAGGACCGCCGCGTGGTCCGACGGCCAGTCGTTTCCGGCCACGTCGGGCCACGCGTGCGGGACGCCGGTGACGACCGTGCGCGAGTCGACGACTTCGAGGCCACGGCCGTCGTACAGGACGTAGTCGATCCGGTCCTGCGGCTCGGCGAGGGCGGGGTCGTCCTCGTTCACCGGGTGGATCGGTGACCAGGTGTGGCCGGGGGCGCGGACCGGATCGGGGTGCGCCTCGCGGTAGGAGTCGCGCAGCCCCGCGGCCTCGGCCGCCCTCGTCACCGGCCACGCCACGTCCGAACGGTCCAGGTGCGAGGGGCAGTTGAAGTCACCGGTCAGGACCACCGGCACGTCCGGCCGCGCCGCCTCCTCGATCTGCCGCAGCGCCTCCCGCATCTGCGCGAGCCGCACGTCCTCGTGGTCGATCAGCTCGTCCGCCGAAAGCCCGTCGAAGGCGGCTTCGTAGGGGCCGTACGGCGTGTAGTGCAGATGAGCCGTCCATACGTCCACCTCGCGCGCGGGTCCGACGCGGACGCGGGCGCCGGCCGCTCCGTAGAAGCCGACGCCGGGGTCGCCGAGGCCGGCCGTGATCGGGTGGCGGCTGATGATGCCGAGGTTCTCGCCGGCCTCGTGGTGGTACCAGCCGAGTGCCTCGGCCAGTTCCCGGGCCGCCGTGCCGGCCGTCTCCTGGAGGCCCACGACATCGGCCTCGGTGTCCAGGATGACCTTGAGCTGCTTGGCGCGGTGGTCGTCGATCCGCGCACCGCCGAGCCAGAGGTTCCAGCTCAGCACCCGCAGCCGGGGCGCGACCAGGTCCCGCAGCCGGTTCGGGGTGACCTCCTCGAGGCTGGCCACGACCGTGCGGCCGGGCGCCGGGTCGATGGGGGCCAGCGACGGCACGGCGAGGACCGCGCAGCCGGCGGCCTCGGCGGAGCTGACGCCGGTCGGGGTGTCCTCGACGGCGACACAGCGGGCCGGGTCCACGCCGAGGGCGCGGCAGGCGGCGAGGTAGGGGTCGGGGGCGGGCTTGGTGTGCGGGGTGTCCTCGGCGGTGACGGAGACCGCGAAGCGGCTCGCGCCGAGGGCGTCCAGGACGGTGTCGGCGACCGCGCGGGGGGACGCGGTGACGAGCGCCGTGGGGACGCCGTCGCGGGCCAGGGCGTCGAGCAGGTCCAGCGCGCCGGGGCGCGGCACGATGCCGGTGCGGACGCGGGCCGCGAACTCCCGGTGCAGGGCGGCCGCGAGATCCGCCGCCGACGCACCCGTGGTCGTGGCGAGCCAGTCGGCGGTGTGCTCGACCGGACGGCCGAGCACCTCCGGCTGGTCCGCGTCCGTCAGGGTCCTGCCCGCGACCTGCTCCACCGCCTCCCACCACAGTCGCTCGGTGTCGACGAGCGTTCCGTCCATGTCGAACAGGACGGCCTGGAGCGGGAGTTGGGTGTGGGGGGTCACGTTTCTCTCTTTCACTGCGGGTTCACCGCGGGCCACCTGGCCCTACGGCTGGATACGTTCTGCCACGAGTACCGGCCGCTCCGGGAGCGACACCGTCACGGCGGCGCCGGCGCCCAGCGCGGTGGCCTCGTGCGTGGGCAGGTCGGCCTTGACCTCGGTGCCGTCGGCGAGCCGGACACCGACGCGAACGACCGCGCCGAGGAAGGCGGTGCCGATCACGCGTGCGGTCCCGGACTCCTCGGCGCGCACGTCGATCGCCTCGGGCCGGACGAGCACGTCCACGTCGGGTCCGGCCGGGGCCTCGCCGTCGACGGGCAGCCGCTGCCCGCCGAGCACCTCGACGACCCCGTCCGTGAGCCGTCCGGGAAGCCGGCTCATCGTGCCGACGAACTCGGCGACGAAGGCGGTGGCGGGCCGGCCGTACAACTCGGCCGGTGCGGCGCACTGTTCGAGCTTTCCGGCCCGCATCACGGCGACCCGGTCGGCGATGGACAGCGCCTCTTCCTGATCGTGCGTCACGAAGAGGGTGGTGATGCCGAGTTCCTGCTGGAGTCGGCGGATCTCCTCGCGCAGGGACAGCCGGACCTTGGCGTCGAGCGCCGACAGCGGCTCGTCCAGGAGCAGCACGCGCGGACGCAGGGCGAGCGCACGGGCCAGCGCGACGCGCTGCTGCTGGCCGCCGGAGAGCTGGTGCGGGAAGCGCTCGCCCTTGTCGCCGAGCCCGACGAGGTCGAGCAACTCGGCCGCACGCGACCGCCGTTCGGCCGTACGCACCTTGCGCATACGCAGTCCGAAGGCGACGTTGTCGAGCGCGTTGAGATGCGGGAAGAGGCTGTACGACTGGAAGACCATCCCGGCGTCGCGGCGGTGCGCGGGCACGTCGGTGACGTCCTTGCCGTCCACCAGCACCGCGCCGGAGGTGGGGTGTTCGAACCCGGCGAGCATGCGCAGGGCGGTGGTCTTGCCGCAGCCGGAGGGGCCCAGCAGGGCCAGGAACTCACCGGGACGCACCGTCAGGTCGAGTCCGTCGAGGGCGATCGTCGGGCCGAACTCCCGGCGCAGGCCCTGGAATTCGACGGTGGCTGCGTTCTCCGTCGTGGTCTTCTCAAGCGTGGTGGCGGTCATGGTTCATCCCCGGGACGAAGCGGTTTTGTCACGTCCGCCGACACCGGCGAGCGCGAGGAGGAGTGCCCAGGTGACGACCAGACTGAGCACGGAGACGGCGACGGAGAGCTGGGCGTTGGACCCGCCGACGCTGTAGATCCACACGGCGAAGGGCTGGAAGCCGAGGAGCTGGGCCACGGTGAACTCACCGAGCACCAGCGCCAGCGTCAGGAAGGACGCGTTGAGCAACGCCCCGCGCAGATTGGGCAGTACGGCCCGCACCAGCGCCTGCGGCCAGCCCGCGCCGCAGCTGCGGGCGGCCTCGACGAGGGTCTTCACGTCGATGGCCCGCAGCCCCGAGTCCAGCGCCCGGTACACGAACGGCAGCGCCATCACGACGTAGGCGAGGACCAGGATGAAGGGGAAGTCCGGGTTCTGGATCGCCACGAAGGTCTGGAACAACGGGGTTCTGGACAGGTGGTCGGGCCCCCACTTGAGGACCGTGGCGATACCGGCGACGAACGCGATCGGCGGCACCACCAGCGGCAGCGAGCAGATCACCTCGACGACGGGCCGCAGCCGGGGCGCGCCGAGCCGCAGCGCGACCATGGCCGGGACCATCAGGAGCAGCACCACGGCGATGGTGGCCGCGGCGAGTTCCAGCGAGAGCACCAGGCTGGTGGTGAAGCCGTCGGCGGAGACGATCTCCGTGTAGGCGTCGAAGGTGACGCCCTGCCCGGGCACGTCCACGGTGAAGATCACGGACGCGGCGAGCGGCACCAGGAAGTACAGGGCGGCGAGGGCGAGGACGACCCACCGCCAGAGGTTCAGGCGTCCAGCCATCGCGCGCTCCGTCGTTGCAGGGGCAGATACACGGCCATGACCAGGCCCGCGACCAGGACCATGTCCAGGCTGAGGGCGAGGGCCACGTTCTCCTGGCCGACCAGCACGTTGCCGGAGATGGCGTCGGCGATCTGGAGCGTGACCAGCGGGACCGAACTGCCCACCATGGCCGCGGCGGTGGCGTACGCGGCGAACGCGCTGCCGAAGAGGAGGACGAACCCGCCGAGCAGCGAGGGCAGCAGCACCGGCAGGGCCACGTGCCGCCAGTACTGGACACCGGTGGCGCCGTTGTTCTGGGCGGCCTCGCGCCACTGGGTGCGCAGACCCTCCAGGGCCGGGGTGATGGTGAGGACCATCAGCGGGATGAGGAAGTACAGGTAGACCAGGACCAGGCCCGAGAAGCTGTAGAGGTCCCAGCCCTTGTCCTTGAGGCCCAGGTGGGTGGTCAGCACACCGGCGTTGCCGAGCGTGGCGACGAACGCGAAGGCCAGCGGCACGCCACCGAAGTTGGCGAGAACGCCGGAGGCGGTGAGCACGGCCTCGCGCAGCGCGCGGAAGCGGGAGGTGACGACGACCTGCGCGAGCGGAAGACCGAGCAGAGTGCCGAGGGCGGCCGAGAGGGCGGACAGCTTGACGCTGCCGATCAGCGCGGTGAGGTAGGCGCCCTTGAGGGAGTCGGTCAGGTTGACGGTGCTGTACGAAGTGGCGCCCGTCGTCTGGTTCTTGACGGTGAAGGCGCCGTTCAGCATCGCGATGGCGGGCACCCCGAAGGCGACCGCGACGAACACGAGCAGCGGGACCACGGCGATCCAGCCGGGAACGCGGCGCCGCCGCTTCGAAGAAGCGGCGGCAACCACGTCGGCCCGCGTGAGCGTGGCCGTCATCCGGAGACGGCCTTCGCCCAGCCCTGCGCGATGACCGTCTTGGCCTTCGCCTGCTGGGCCTCGGTCGGGAAGCTCGGCGTCCCGGAGACCTGCGGGAGCTTGGCCGCGGCGGTCTTGTCGAGCGTGCCGGCCGCCTCCATGGAGGTCATCAGCGCCGGACGCGCGTACCCCTTGAGCCACAGGTTCTGGCCCTCGGCGCTGTACAGGTACTCCTGCCACAGACGGGCGGCCGCCGGGTGCGGGGCGTCCTTGTTGATGGCCTGCGAGTAGTACTGCGCGAACTGGCCGTCGCTCGGGATCGAGACCTTCCAGTCGACACCCTTGGACTTGAACTCGTCGGCGTAACCGGCGTTGAGGTAGTCCCAGTCGATGGAGATGGGCGTCTCGCCCTTCTCGACGGTGGCCGGGGTCGACTCGACGGGCGTGTAGTTGCCGTTCTTCTTCAGCTCGCCGAAGAAGTCCAGGCCGGGCTGGATGTCGTCGAAGGAGCCCTTGTTGGCGAGCGCCGCCGCGTACACGCCACCGAAGGCCGAACCCGACTTGGTCGGGTTGCCGTTGAGGGCGACCTGGCCCTTGTACTGCGGCTTCAGCAGGTCCGCGAAGGTGGTCGGACAGGTCTTGACCCGCTTGGCGTCGCAGCCGATGGAGATGTAGCCGCCGTAGTCGTTGAACCACTGCCCCTTCGGGTCCTTCTGGCCCTCGGGGATGTCGTCGAAGGAGGCGACCTTGTACGGCGCGAGCAGCCCCTGCTGGGCGGCGCTGAGCGCGAAGGAGGAGCCCAGGTCGAGGACGTCGGGAGCGCGGTCCTGGCCCTTGCGGGAGGTCACGGCGTTGATCTCGTCCTGGCTCGACCCGTCCGGGTTCTCGTCCGTGATCTTGATGCCGTACTTCTTCGTGAAGCCGTCGATGAGGGCACCGTAGTTGGCCCAGTCGCGGGGGAGGGCGATGGCGTGCAGGGTGCCCTCCTTCTTGGCCGCCTTCACCAGGGCGTCCATGCCGCCGAAGTCGGCGGCGGAGGTGGCGGTGGCGGCGTTCTTGCCGTCGGTGGTGGACGACGAGTTGTCGGGGGCGGCGCCGCAGGCGCTGAGGGCCAGCGCGGCGACGACGGCGAGGGAACCACCCAGGACGGCGTTTCTCGACGGGGACACGGTCACGGTCTCTCCAGGGGTGCGCACGAGGGTCAGAGCAGAGCGGAGAACTTGTCTGAACAAGTTGGCCTCAGTACGCCCGGCGATGGTGTCTTGTTCGTAAACATTGGCGAAACCGTGACCCCTTCTTCTCTGCACACTCCTTGCTGACACGGATCACCAGGGGAACTCGACTACGCTGCTCACGCTGTGCACAGTGGCCAACTCGGAGGGGAAGCATGACGGCGCGACACGAGGAGATCGCCGACGAGCTGCGCAGGGCCATCGACCGCGAGGAGTACACAGTCGGGAGCCGGCTGCCCGCGGAGACGGACCTCGCGGCGCAGTACGGCGTCTCGCGCGGCACGGTCCGCCAGGCCGTCGCGGCCCTCACCGCCGAGGGGCTGATCGGCTCCCGTCAGGGCGCCCGCCGGATGGTCCTCGCCAGCCGCCGCAGCCAGAGCTTCGCGGAACTGCGCAGCTTCGCCGAGTGGGCGCGCGCGATGGAGCGCGAGGCGACCGGGCACGTGGTCGAGCAGGAGTACCGACCGGCCACGGCCGAGGACGCCGTGCGCCTTCAACTCGCCGAGAAGACCCCGGTGTTGCACGTCCTGCGGGTCCGCGGCCTGGACGGTGAGCCGGTCCTGCTGGAGCGGACGGTCTACGCCGACTGGATCTCCCCCGCGGTCGAGGTGATCGAGCCGGAGTGCCCGTCGGTGACCCAACGCCTGTACGACGACACGGGGTTGGTCTTCGCGTACGGCGAGCACGTCATCGACGCGGTGGCGGCGGGCGCGCAGGACGCGGAGCTGCTGGGCATCCGCCGGACCAGTCCCTTGCTCCGGGTCCGCCGGGTGACGACGACCCGGGAGGGGCGGCCCGTCGAGTGGTCGGACGACCGCTACCGCTCGGACGCCGTGAGCTTCAGCGTGCACAACTCGATAGGCAACAACGCGTTGGCGCGCAAGACGGCGGAGTGAGGCGGAAGGCGCCCCGGAGCGAGCCGGAAAGCGACGTCGCTCAGGTCACGATTCGGCCATGGTTCGGTATGGAGGGTGACCTTCAGTTCGTGGGCAACTGGTGAAGGATTGACGGGAGTTGTGGAAGGTGACAAGAATGCGGCTCACACCTTCGCTGTGACTGAACTGAGCGAAGTGACGCGAGTGGCTCGGTCACGCATGCCGTTGTCGCTGCCGACCGCGTACCCACCGCGTTTGTGCCACCTCCCACACCTTCTTTTCCACAGAGGCTCATCTTGTCGCGTTCGCAAGAACCACGAACCCTTGCCGTCCTCGCCGCAACCGTCTTCGCCGCCGCCCTCGTGCCCGTGCTCGGCGCGGGTACGGCCAGCGCCACGACGGCCGAGTGCAACGCCGCCACGGTCCAGTACCGCATCGTCGGTGCCGATGGAAACGTTGTCGGCGCCGACTGGACCTCGGAGGGCGGCTTCCTCCAGTGGACCACCGTCCCCGGCACCGTCCAGGTCAGGCTCGCCCCGGGCCAGACCGTGGCCGACGGCTGCACCTACCCGGTCTCGCTGGCCGAATACACCACCGAGGGCCCGAACTGGTACACCTCGGGCCACCAGACGATGGTCGACAAGGCCACCGTCTACCTCACCAAGGACGACCTCGCCGGCGCCGACGACAAGGGCCGGACCTGGCAGAAGCTGTCCGTCAAGTCCCCCGACTGCTACGGCCAGATCGACCTGTACGGCGACGACATCGCCTACGACGGCAAGACGGGCACGGGCCACGGTCCGCTGCCGTACCAGCCGGGCAACGTCAACACGCCGTACCACCTCATAGCGGCCTGGAACGGCGGCGACAAGGAGTGCACCCCGGGCACGCCCGAGTCGCCGACGCCGTCCGAGACGCCGCCCACCTCCCCGGCGACGCCGTCGACCCCGCCGGCCGGCAGCACCCCGCCCGTGGACACGCCGCCCACCACCCCGGCGCCGTCCACCACGCCCCCCACCACCCCGGACGTCCCGCCCATGACGACGCCGCCGAACACGCCGGAGCCCAAGTCGAGCCCGAGCGGTCCGCCGCTGGCCGAGACCGGCTCCAGCGCGCCGGTCGGCGCGATCGCCGGCGGAGCCGCGCTGGTCGTCGCCCTCGGCGCCGGCGCGCTGTACGCGGGCCGTCGCACGCGTCGCTCCTGACGCCGAACGAGTAGGTCCTGGCCGCCCGGCCGTCGGCTATCCGGCGGCCAGGCGGCGCAGTAGCCGGGAGGAGACCGGCGTGGGCAGGGCCCGCAGCGTACGCACCAGCGTCGTCGTGGCCCACGGGAAGTACGCCTGCGCCGGTTCTCTCTCCAGCGCGCGGACGACGAGTCGCGCCGCGCGTTCCTGGCTGATCTCGAAGGGCTTGGGCAGACCGTCCCCGCTGATCCGGCCGGTCGCCACGAAACCCGGGTGGATGCTGGTGAACCGGATTCCCCTGGGCGCCAGTTCGACGCGCGCGGCGTCGATGAGCGTACGGGCGGCCGCCTTCGCCGCCGAGTACGGCCCCTGCCGGGGCAGGCCCATCAGCCCGGCCAGCGAGTTGGTGTGCGCGATGAGCCCGCCGGCCGGCTGGGTGCCCAACTGCTCGATCAGCGGGACCAGATAGTTGACGACCACGTCGTAGTTCAGCGCCATGATCCGTGTGACGTCCTCGACGCCGACCTGGTCCATCCGCAGGTCCGGTCCCTGGCCCGCGTTGAGCAGCGCGATGTCGATCGACCCGTACTCCGCGACCGCCGCCGTGACCACCCCGGCCGCCGCCCGCGGATCCAGGGCGTCGGCGGGGAGGTCGAGACAGTCGCTCCCGGCGGTCCGGACCTCCGCGGCCACGGACGCCAGCTCGGGCGCGCGCCGCGCCGTGACGACCAGCCGGTTGCCGCCGGACGCCAGCAGCCGGGCCACCTCGGCCCCGATCCCCGACGAGGCGCCGACGATCAGAATCGTGCTGTCGGTGATGCGCGCCATGGGTTTCCCTCGCTGGTCCGGCCCGGGGGTGGGGGTGCGAAGGGGACTCTCGCAGGCGGGACGCGCTCCCGTCGACCCGGCGCGACAGGGGTGGGTCGGCGGCGCGAAGCTGGGTAGACGGTGGTTCACCCCGACGGAAGGATCACCATGACGACCTACGTGGTCACTGTGCCCGGCACCTTCACCGACGGGATCGAGGCCGGGGCGAGGGCGGAGCTGACCCGGGCCCTGCGTCCGGCCGACCCGCACGCCACCCAGCTGGGGAGCGCCGAGGACCTCGACGTCCTCGCGGTCAACGACGACAACACCTTCACCCTGCACATGAAGGTCGAGGCGGACAGCCGCGCCGACGCCGAACAGGACGCCCGCGACCTCGCGGACTCCGCCCTGCGCGAGGCCGGTCTGGACGAGAACTCCGCGCCGCTGGGACCTGTGATCATCACGGGCATCGACTCCGACATCTGAGTCGGCCCCGACCGGACCGGCCCCCTGTCGCGCGCACCGCCCACCTCGCGTGTCGTCCACGCGCCACTCACCCCGCGCGCACCCCACCTCCCGTTACCGATGGGTTTCGGGAGGTTAATTTCCATGCCCGAAGGGTTGGCGGGAAAGCGTCGTCTCGTTATCGTTCACGCACTTCACTCAATCGTTCCGCTGAACGAATAGCGAGAGAGACGGTCGGTCCATGTCCGACATCCACCCCCCGCGCCGGCGGTCGGTGCTCGCCGCGGGCGCGGCCTCCGTGGCCTCGCTCGGCGCGTCCTGGCTGCTGTCCGGCTGTACGGGGGCCGCCGCCACGCCGGTGCTGCCGGCCGCCGCGCGGCAGGGCGCCCCCGACAGCGGCGGCACCCTGCGCATCGCCCGGCCGCCCGCCTCCGACGCCGAGACCCTCGACCCGGCGAGCTCCCTGTCCGCGTACGAGTACCTGGGCGCCCTCTACAACCGGCTCGTCCGGATCGGTGCCGACGGCGAACTCGCCCCCGATCTCGCCGAGTCGTGGGAGAGCGACGGCAAGGCCCGCACCTGGACCTTCCGGCTGCGCAAGGGCGTCGCCTTCCACGACGGCCGCGCCTTCACCTCCGCCGACGCCGCCTACACGCTCCGCCACATCCTCGACAAGGCGACCGCGTCCCCGCAGGCCGCCGTCCTCGCCCCGCTCATCGACCCCGCGAAGCTGGGCACGCCCGACGCCCACACCCTGGTCGTCCCGCTGAAGACCCCGAACGCCGAGTTCCCGAGCCTGCTCACGCACTACAACTGCTACGTCGTCCCCGACGGCAGCGCCAAGTCCATCGGCCGCACCGGCATCGGCACCGGCCCCTTCAAGCTGGAGTCGTTCGCACCGGCGGGCCCCGGCCGCGTCACGGCGTACCGGGACCACTGGGCCGGCCGCCCGGTGCTCGACGCGATCGACTTCTATTCGGTCGCCGACATGTCCGCCCGCTCGAATGCCCTGCTGGCAGGCCAGGTCGACCTCCTTTCCCAGACCAACCTCGACTTCGCCACCGCGCGCGTGGTCGCCGCCTCGGACCGGGCCACCATCGCGCGCGTGAAGGACGCCCAGTGGTACGTCCTGCCGATGCTCACCACCGACAAGCCCTTCACCGACGTACGCGTCCGGCAGGCGATGAAGCTCGCCTACGACCCCGAGCACGTCGTGAAGGTCGCCCTCCAGGGCGCGGGCACCGCCGGCTGGGACAACCCCGTACCGCCGAGCGACCCGGCCCACATCGCCGCGCACCCGGAGCACGACCCGGAGAAGGCGAAGTTCCTGCTGAAGCAGGCAGGGCACGAAGGCCTCGCCGTCGACCTCTACACCTCCGCCTACGACCCGCTGTTCACGCCGATGGCGCTGGCCTACCAGGACTCCGCCAAGCGCGCCGGGATCCGCGTCCGCGTCAAGACGGCCTCCGCGGACTCGTACTACACGCAGATCTGGATGAAGAAGCCGCTGATGGCCACCTACTGGTTCACCGGCCGGCCCGTCGACCAGCTGCTCACCCAGATCTTCCGCAGCGGCTCCTCGTACAACGAGACGGCCTGGTCGGACAAGGAGTTCGACTCCGTCCTGGACCGGGCCAGGGCCGAGACCGACGACGCGAAACGGCGCGAACTCTACGGCGAGGCGCAGACGTTGGTGATCGAGAAGGGCGGGGCGATGACCCCGATGTTCGCCGACCGGCTCGTCGGCATCTCCCGCAAGGTGCGCGGATACGCCGAGCACGGCTTCGAGTTCGACTACCTCGGCATCGGCCTGAAGGGGGCCTGACCATGCTCTCCTTCACGCTGCGCCGACTGGCCTCCGCCGTCGGCACGTTGTTCCTCTCCTCGGTCCTCGTCTTCCTCGCCGTCCAGGCCCTGCCCGGCGATGTCGCCACCCAGATCCTCGGCAAGGACGCCACCCCGGACGCCGTCGCCGCCCTGCGCGACCAGCTCGGCCTCGACCGGCCCGCCTGGGAGCGGTACTTCGACTGGATCAAGGGCGCCCTGCACGGCGACTTCGGCACCTCGCTCGTCTCCGGGAAGGGCGTCGGCGGCGAAGTCGCCATGTACCTCGGCAACTCGGCGCTCATCGCCCTGGTCACCGTCCTGTTCGCGGTGACCGGCTCCCTGGTCCTCGGCATCCTCGCGGGCCTGTACCGCGACCGCTGGCCCGACCACGTCATCTCCACCGTCAGCCTGATCGGCATGAGCGTCCCCGAGTTCGTGGTGGCGACCGTGCTGGTGCTGTGCTTCTCGGTCGCCCTGCCGTGGTTCCCGGCGGTCGTCCTCTACGGCCCCGACGCGAGCGTCGGTCAACTCCTGCCCGCCGTATGGCTTCCCGCCCTCGCGCTGGCCGTCGTCATGGCCGCCTACATCGTGCGCATGGCCCGCACCTCGGTGATCGACGTGATGGCCGGCGAGTACGTCACCACGGCCCGCCTCAAGGGCCTGTCCACCTGGCGGGTCGTCACCCGGCACGCCCTGCCCAGCGCCCTGCTCCCCACTCTGCACGTCATCGCCCTCAACGTCGCCTGGCTGGTCGGCGGGGTCGCCGTCGTCGAGAACGTCTTCAACTACCCGGGCATCGGCAAGCTGATGCTCTCCTCCGTGCAGAACCGCGACCTGCCCGTCATCCAGGCCGTCGCCCTCGTCAGCGCCGTCGTCTACGTCTGCTGCAACCTCGCTGCCGACCTCGGCGCCATGGCCCTCAACCCCAGGCTCCGCACCCGCGGGAGGACCCGATGACCACCCTCGACACCACACCGGTCGCTGTCGCGCCGGGTCCACGTGCCGCCGCCCGCGCCTGGCGCACCCTGCGCTCCTCCCGCACGGCCACGGTCGGACTCGCGATCGTCGCCGTCCACGTCCTGATCGCCCTCCTCGCCCCGCTCCTGACCTCCTACGACCCCATCGCCAACGACGCCTCGCACGCCCTGCTCGGCCCCGGCGCCGACCACTGGGCGGGCACCGACCAGTACGGCCGCGACGTCCTCGCGCGCGTGCTGTACGGCGGCCGCTACGCACTCGGCGTCTCCGTCACCGCCACCCTCCTGACCGTCGCCCTCGGCACGGTCGTCGGCTGCGCGGCGGCCCTGCGCGGCGGCTGGTTCGACGACGTCCTCGGCCGGATCCTGGACGCCGTCCTGTCCATCCCGTCGATCCTCGCCCTGCTCGTCGTCGTCACCGCCCTCGGCACGGGACCCGCGGTCATCGTCCTGGCCGTGGCGGTCGTCTACGTCCCCCAGGTCGCCCGTGTCGTGCGCGGCGCCGCCCTCGCGGTGGTCCCCATGGACTACGTCACCGCGGCCCGCGCCCGCGGCGAGAGCACCTGGTCGATCCTGCGCCGGGAGGTCCTGCCGAACATCACGGACGTCGTCTGCGTGGAGTTCGCGATGCGCGCGTCCTGGGTCGTGCTGCTGATCTCCTCGCTGTCCTTCCTCGGCTTCGGCGCCGACCCGCCCACCCCCGACTGGGGGCTGATGGTCGCCGAGAACCGCACCGCCATCACCGTCGTCCCGATGGCGAGCCTCGCGCCGATCATCGCCCTGGCCACGCTGGTGGTCGGGCTCAACCTCGCGGCCGACGGCCTGTCCAAGGCGTGGGGCGTCGACCGGATCAGGGAGGGACTGTGACGACCTCGACTCCGGGGGAGCCCGGGACGACTTCGACTCAGGGAGGGCATGTGCCGACCTCGACTCCCGGAGGGCACACGGCGGCCCCGATCCCGGGAGGGTCCCCGATGAACCCCATCGTCTCCGTGAACTCCCTTTCCGTGGCCTACCGTTCGGGCGGCCGGGACGTGCCGGTCGTGCACGAGGTGTCGCTGGACGTGGCCAAGGGGCGCACGCTCGCGCTCGTCGGCGAGTCGGGCAGCGGCAAGTCCACCGTCGCCGCCACGCTCCTCGGACATCTGCGCCACGGCTCCCGCGTCACCGGCGGATCGGTCCGCGTCGACGGGCAGGACGTCTTCGCCCTGTCCGCACGGGAGTTGCGGCGGCTGCGCGGCGGGACCGTCGCCATGGTCGGCCAGAACGCCGGGCAGGCGCTGACGCCCACCATGCGGATCGGCCGCCAGATCGAGGAGGCGGGCGGCACCGTACCCGTCGTCGACCTCCTCGAACAGGTCCGGCTGCCCCGCCCCGCCGAACTCGCCCGCCGCTACCCGCACGAACTCTCCGGCGGCCAGCAGCAGCGCGTCGCCATCGCCATGGCGATCGCCGCCCGCCCCAAGGTGCTCGTCCTCGACGAACCGACCACCGGACTGGACGTCGTCACCCAGCGCGGCGTCCTCGACCTGATCGCCGCCCTGCGCGATGAACTCGGCCTGGCCGCCGTCCTGGTGAGTCACGACCTCGGTGTCGTCGCCCACATGGCCGACGAGGTGTGCGTACTGAAGTCGGGCCGCGTCGTGGAGGCCGCGCCCACCCGGCAGCTGTTCGCCCAGCCCCAGGACGCTTACACGAAGCGGCTGTTGGCGAGCGTGCCGCGTCTGGACGACACGGGACTCGCCGTCGTGACCGAGGCGGGGGAGCGGGAGGTGCGACCGAAGGCACTCGTGTCCGAGGACTCGCCGGTCGCCGTGTCCGCGCACGACGTCACCATCGACTACGGCAGCTCACGAGCCGTGGACGGTGTCTCCTTCGACGTCCGGCGCGGCGAAGTCGTCGCCCTGGTGGGTGAGTCGGGCAGCGGCAAGTCCACGCTGGCCTGGACCCTGGCGGGCCTGCGCACCCCGTCCGGCGGCACGCTGACCCACGAGACCGGCGACCTGGCCCGCCCCGCGCACCGCCGCCCGCTCGCCCTGCGCCGCCGCATCCAGCTCGTCTTCCAGAACGCCGACACCTCCCTCAACCCCCGCCGCTCCGTGGGTGACGCGGTCCGCCACCCCCTGCGTTTCTTCGGCACCGCGGCCGGCCGCACCGAGGCGACCGAGCAGGCCCGCCGGCTCATCGCCGACGTGCGCCTGGACCCGGCTCTCGCCGAGCGCCTGCCCGCCCAGCTCTCCGGCGGCCAGCGTCAACGCATCGGCATCGCGCGGGCGTTGGCGGGTGAGCCCGACGTCCTGATCGCCGACGAGATCACCACCGCCCTGGACGTCTCCGTGCAGGCCGACGTCCTGCGCCTGCTCGACGACCTGCGCCGCGAGCGCGACCTGGCCTGTCTCTTCATCAGCCACGACCTCGCCGTCGTGCGCGGCATCGCCGACCGCGTCGTCGTCCTGCGCCACGGCGTGGTCGTCGAGGAGGGCCCGACGGAGGCCGTCTTCGCCGCACCCGGCCACCCCTACACACGCCAGCTCATGGCGGCGGCCCTCGAACCCGACCCTGACGCACAGCCCTTCGTCGACGATTCCCTCGACTGGGCCGACGCGGCGGACGGGCACGACATCTGGACCGACCAGGGCGACGGCGGCCACCGGGTCCGACGCTGGCGCCTCCTCGACACCCCCGTCGCGGAAGGAGTTTCGTGAAGTACCGCGAACAGTTCGAGCACCAGGTCGTCCGCGAGGACATATGGATCCCCACCCGGGACGGCCGCACGCGACTGCACGCGCGCGTGTGGCGGCCCGCCGACGCCGAGTCCGACCCGGTGCCTGCGCTGCTCGAATACCTCCCGTACCGCAAGAGCGACTGGACCGCCCCGCGCGACGCCCAACGCCACCCCTGGTACGCGGGCAACGGCTACGCCTCCGTGCGCGTCGACATCCGCGGCCACGGCGACAGCGAGGGCACACCCGGCGACGAGTACGACGGACAGGAACTCGCCGACGGCGTCGACGTCGTCAACTGGCTTGCCCGGCAGCCCTGGTGCACCGGCAAGGTCGGCATGTTCGGCATCTCCTGGGGCGGCTTCAACTCCCTCCAGATCGCCGCCCTCGCCCCCGAACCCCTGAAGGCGATCGTCACCGTCTGCTCCACCGACGACCGCTACGACAACGACGTCCACTACACCGGCGGCGCTGTCCTCGGCATCGACATGCTCGCCTGGGCCGGCACCATGCTCGCCTTCGCCGCCCGTCCACCGGACCCGGCGAACGTGGGTGCCGACCGCTGGGTGCCGATGTGGCGCGAACGCCTCGACGCCCTCGAACCCTTCCTGCACACCTGGCTGGAACACCAGCAGCGCGATGCCTACTGGCGGCACGGCAGCGTCTGCGAGGACTACACCGCGATCGACGCGGCCGTCCTCGCGGTCGGCGGCTGGAACGACCCGTACCGCGACACGGTGCTCCGCCTCGTCGAACACCTCCCGGCGGACCGCGTACGGGGGTTGATCGGCCCGTGGTCGCACCAGTACCCCGACCGGGGCCTGCCGCCGGGACCCGCGATCGGCTTCCTCCAGGAGACCCTGCGCTGGTGGGACCAGCACCTCAAGGGCATCGACACCGGGGCCATGGAGGAGCCGCTGCTGCGGGCGTGGATCACCGATTCCGTCCCGCCTGCCACCTCGTACGACGTGCTGCCCGGCCGCTGGGTGGGGGAGACCGCCTGGCCTTCGCCACAAGTCGCGTGGGACGCACGGCCGTTGGGCGCGGGTACGGCCCCCGTGATCGTCCGCTCGCCGCAGCACACCGGCCTCGACGCCGGCCGCTTCTTCCCCTTCGGCAACGACAGCGATCTGCCGCCCGATCAGCGCGAGGAGGACGGCCGCTCGGTCTGCTTCGACTCCGAGCCCCTCACCGAGCGCGTCGAGATCCTCGGCCGACCGCGCGTCCGGCTGCGCCTCGACAGCGTCACCCCGCGTGCCCATGTGATCGCCCGGCTGTGCGACGTGGCCCCCGACGGCTCGTCCACGCTCGTCACCCGCGGTGTGCTCAACCTGCTGAGCAGGCGGGGTCGGGACAAGGCGGTGGAGTGGAGCCCGGGAACATACGAGGACGTCGAGATCGAACTCACCGGGATCGGCTACGCCTTCCCGCCCGGTCACCGCGTCCGCGTCGCCGTCTCGGACACCTACTGGCCGTGGGTGTGGCCGCACGGCGAACGCGGGGAGCTGAGCGTCGTACCGGCGGAGAGCGCCGTACTCCTGCCCGTGCGCGAGCCCGGCGAGGAGCCGCCGATCCGCTTCGAGGAGCCCGAACAGGCCCCGCCGCTGCCGGTGACCTACGACCCGCCGACCGCACCGCGCCCGGAACGACTGGTCACGCACGACGTGGCCGCGGGGGAGTGGACGCTCGAGGTCGACCCCAACTACGGCGGCTCGCGGACGTATCCCGACGGGCTGCGCTACGAGGAGAGTGCGCGGGAGACGTACCGGATTCGGAGCGACGACCCGCTGTCGGCGAAGGCCGTCTCGGAGTGGCGGATCCGGCTGCGGCGCGGGGAGGGCTACGACGCTGAGATCATGGCGTCCACGGAGCTGCGCGCCACGGCCGCGGACTTCGTCATGGACAGTCGCATCGAGGCACGGGCGAACGGAGAGACAGTGGTCAAGCGCGCATGGCACCGCACCGTCGGGAGGACGTCCGGATGACGGCCGCCAGGACCCCGCGCCGTGCCGTCGCCGCCGCCGACCGCACCCGCCAGCCCACCGAGGTCCGCCGGCGCCTCATCGTCGAGGCGGCCGTCCCGCTGATCGCCGAACGCGGTTACGCCGCCGTGGGCGTGCGGGACGTGGCCGCCGCGGCCGGGGTGTCCGTCGGCACGGTGACGTACCACTTCGGCAGTGTCCAGGAGATCCTCTCCGAGGCGATGGTGCTGCACATCGAGCGGTACTACGCCGAGCTGAGCGAGACCGCGGAGCGTGCGGACACGGGTGCCGAGGCGCTGCGGCTGCTGGTCGACGCGCTGTTCACGGAGGACACCGACCGGCACTGGCGGATGTGGTTCGACTACTGGAACGCGGGCGACCAGGCCACGGACGAGACCTTCACGCGCGGTCAGGCCAGGCGGTACGAGGCCTGGCACGAGCAGATCCGGGCGCTCGCCCAACGGGGCGTGGACGACGGGGAGTTCACCGGCGACGACCTCGACGGTTTCACCGTACGCTTCGCCGCCCTCGCCGACGGGCTGGCTCTCCAACGCCTGCGCCAGGCACCTCCGTTGAGCACGCAGGACGCCCGTCGCCACCTCAACCGGTTCATCGACACCGAACTCGCCCGCACGCCCTGACCCCCAACTTCCCCTCACGGAGCCGCTCGTGAACGTCGTCATCTTCGGTGCGTCCGGCATGGTCGGCCACGGAGTGCTGCACGCCTGCCTGGAGGACGCGGCGGTCGCCCGTGTCGTCGTGGTGGTCCGTGCCCCGCTCGGCGTCAGCCATCCCAAGCTGCACGAGATCGTCCATGACGACTTCACCGACCTGACCGCCCTCGCCGAGCAACTGACCGGCCTGGACGCCTGCTTCTACTGCCTCGGTGTCTCCAGCGCCGGTCGCAACGAGGCCGACTACACGCGCATCACGTACGACTACACGCTGGCCGCGGCCAGCGTCCTCGTCGAACGCAGCCCCGGGCTCACCTTCGCCTACGTCTCCGGCGAGGGCACCGACAGCACCGAGAAGGGCCGCACGATGTGGGCCCGCGTGAAGGGGCGCACGGAGAACGCCCTGCTGGCACTGCCGATGAACGCCTACATGTTCCGGCCCGGCTACATCCGGCCGCTCAAGGGGGCGGTCTCCAAGACGTCCGCCTACCGCGTGATCTACGGCCTGACCTCCTGGCTCTACCCCGTCCTGCACCGCCTCGCGCCCGGTCACACCACGACCACGGAGGCGCTGGGCCGCGCCATGATCACGGTGGCGGCCCGCCCGGGCGCGGAGGAGCGGCACGTCCTCGACAGTCGGGACATCAACCGCCTGGGCGCGAAGCCGAGTTGATACCCCGTTCCCCTGTGTCCGGCTTCGCCGCCGCGGCCAGCGAGGGCTGGAGGCGGCGGGCCGCGTCGAGATGGTCGGCGGTCCAGATGATGCGGACGGCCGTGTCCGTGGCCCGGCCGTTCTCGTCCCGCAGGTCGTGCCGCAGCGAGGCGACCAGGCGGGCCTCGGCGGCAGGGTCGGGCGGCATCGGGGTCGGCACCGGCGCGCCCTCGTCCAGGCCGGAGGCCAGGGTGCGGTACCAGCCGGACACCCCGTCGGCGGTGCCGAGGAGGACGAGGCGGGCGTCGGCCCGGTCCGAACCGGCGGGCTGCTCGTCGGATCGCTGCCACAGGCCCAGTACGGCATCGGCTGCCAGGCGCAGTCCGACGACTCCCGTGACCAGCGTGGTCATGTCCGCCAGGGGTACCGGCTTGGCGCCGCGCTCGGCGAGGTAGCTGCGGAACGCGTCGTCCAGCCGGCGTGCCGCGGCGGCCGCCTGCCGGTTCTCCTCGTCGGGCGCGGCGACCGGCGGGAGACCGGCGGCGCAGCGGCCGACCGCGTAGCGCACCGCGCCCGCCAGATAGCGCGCGCTGTCCGTGTACGCCGCCGCCAATGCCCGGTCCACGGCGGCCGTGGCGCCGCGCGGCCAGAAGAACAGGCCCACCAGCACGCTCACCCCGCAGCCCAGGGCGATGTCCTCGATCCGGAACAGCACGATGTGCCAGTCGGGATGCCGGCCGATGTTGAACAGGATGACGAGGGTGACGGTGAAGGCCGCCTGCCCCGCGGCGAAGGAGATCGCCGCCGGCGCGATGCCCGCCACGAGCACGGCGACCGGAAGCAGGAACCACAGCACGGTGTCGTGGTCGCCGATCAGTTGCAGCAGCCCGGCCCCGAGGACCGACCCGGCGAGGGTGCCGCCCAGCGCGCGGACGGCGTTCTGCCCGGTGTTGAGGGCGTTGGAGCGCAGCACCGACAGAGTCCCAAGGAGCACCCAGAACGAGTGCTGGGCGCTGATCAGGTCGGCGAGGGCGACCGCGATACCGAGGCCGAGCGCGCCCCGGAGGCTGTTGTGCAGCCAGACCGACTCGCGCTGGAGATGCGCGCCGGCCCGCTCCCGAGCCGAGGCCAGCGGTCCGGTGACGGAGTCGGGCTCGTGGCCGAGGAGCCGCTCGGGCCAGCTCCGGTGCTCGGCCGCCGCGGCCAGATCCACGTTGGCCGCGATCTGGAGGGTGGCGAACCCCAGTTCCTGGGCGCGGAAGGACAGGTCCAGGGCGCCGATGAAGGCACGGATCTCCGACTCCGTACCGGGGCGCGGCCGGTGCACGGGCAGCCTGGTGGTGGCGCCGTGCTCCATGCCGTCGATGAGGGCGCGCAGCTCGGCCGAGGCGGCGCGGAGTGCGTCGGGTGCGGTGCGCGGGGTGTCGAGGAGATCGGCTGCGCGTTCCAGGACGGTGGCGGCGGCCCGTCGTACGGCATGGGCGTCACGGTCGCAGTCGGGCGCGGCGCGGTCGGTGTCGTCGGGTGGTGGTGTGCTGTCGGCGACGATGGCGCTGAGCCAGGTCAGCTCGTCGACCAGCCGGACGACGGCGCGCGAGCCCGTGGACAGTCCGGTCGGCCGGTAGGGCGTGGCGTCGAAGGCGGTGCGCAGGTCGGCCGCAGCGGCGGCGGCGTCGTCCGCGGTGACACGGCACTGCTTGGGGCTCGGTGCATCGGGCTCCCCGGCCAGCCGGGAGGCGTCGGCGCGCAGCTGGGCCGCGGCGGCGCGGCAGACGCGGGCGGCGGGTGCGCCGAGCGGGTCCGCGGTGGGCCGGGGCCACAGCAGGGAGATCGCGAGCATGGCCGCCACCGCCGCGAGCCCGGCGCCGGCGAGCCGGTCGGGCAGCTCGGAGAGCGGCGCGGGCGAGGCCACCGGCAGCACGAAGGCCAGCAGCAGTGCCGTCGACGCACCCGCGAGGACCGAGCTGACCACGCCCGAGAACAGCACCAGGAAGCCGACCACGACGGTGACGACGACCGCGAGCCAGGTCTGCCGGGCCACCAGCGTGCCCACGCAGATCAGCGCCGCCCAGGCCACGGCCAGACCCACGTGCGCCCGCAGCCGCTGCGACATCGGCCCGGTGAACTCCACCAGCAGCAGCATCGAGAAGGAGCCGAACGCGGCGAAGGTGGCGATCGTCGGCGAGTCCAGCACCTGGCTGCACAGCGCGAACAGGCCGGGCATCACCAGCGCCGTGCGCCCGGCCCGACGGGTCGCCACCAGCCCCGGATCGTGGTCCCGCAACCAGGTCGGGACACGGCGGCCAGATACGTGCATACGCCCGCACACCTCCTGTCGGCGGATCACCCGCGTATCGAGTATGTGCGCACCGGTGAATTCGTGGGACCCGGGAGCCCCGACCGTCTCTTCGTCCGCCGCCCTGTCAATGAATCCGTTTCCCGCCCCACCGGGCCATGCTTGCCGGACGGACAGGTGACGGACCGACGCAGGAGGAGCAGTGCCGACGCAGCCGGACGACACCCCCGACCCCAGGCGATGGAAAGCGCTGTGGGTCACCCTGGTGGCCGGGTTCATGAGCCTTCTGGACGTGACGATCGTCGCGGTCGCGCTGCCGTCCATGCAGCGCGACCTGCACACCACGGCACCGGCCATCCAATGGGTGGTGTCCGGCTACGCCCTCGCCTTCGCCCTGGTCCTGGTGACCGCCGGGCGGATCGGTGACGCGATCGGCAGACGCCGTATCTTCCTGCTGGCGCTCGCCGCCTTCGTCCTGTGCAGCGCCGCCGCGGGCGCCGCACCGAACATCACGCTCCTGGTCGTGGCCCGGATCGCCCAGGGGGCCGCCGCGGGCTGCCTCGCCCCGCAGAACTCCGCCCTCATCCAGCAGCTGTTCCGCGGCGCCGAACGCGGGCGCGCCTTCGGCCTGTTCGGCGCGACCGTGGGCATCTCCAGCGCCGTGGGACCGGTCGTCGGCGGCCTCATCCTCAGCCTGGCCGACGGCCCCGACGGCTGGCGCTGGATCTTCTACGTCAATGTGCCGGTCGGCGTGCTCGCCCTGGTGCTCGGCATGCGCCTGATCCCCGTCACCGCCCCCGGCCGTCGCGAACGCCTCGACCTGGGCGGCGTCGCGCTCCTCGGCTGCGGAGTCCTGGCGCTGATGCTGCCGCTGGTGCTGGCCGAGTCGGGTGGCGTACGGCGGCTGTGGTGGTTGTTCGTCGTGGGTGTGGTGTGCCTGGTGGGGTTCGTCCGGTGGGAGCGACGTGTCGTCGCCCGGGAGGGTCAACCGCTGCTGGATCTGCGCCTGGTGACCGAGACGCGCGGCTACGCCGTCGGCGCCACGATCGCCACCCTGTACTTCGTGGGCTTCAGCGGTGTGTGGCTGGTGTTCGCCCTGTTCTTCCAGGACGGCCTCGGCTACTCACCGCTCCGCTCCGGGCTCACGGTCACGCCGTTCGCCATCGGTTCGGCCGCGGCCGCCGCGCTCGCGGGCCGGTCGGTGGACCGGTTCGGCAGACTGCTGACCGTCTGCGGCCTGGCCGGTGTCGCGCTCGGCCTCGGTGGGACCGCGCTGATCCTGTGGCTCGCCCCCGCCGACAGCGCGGGCTGGCTCGCCGCCCCCGCGCTCTTCATCGGCGGCCTGGGCAGCGGCTGCGTCATCTCCCCCAACGTCACCATGACCCTGCGGGACGTCCCGGTCCGGATGGCCGGAGCGGCCGGCGGAGCCCTCCAGACCGGCCAGCGCCTGGGCGGATCCATCGGCACGGCCGCGCTGCCCGGTCTCTTCTACGTCGTCCTCGGCACCGGCCGGCGCGACTACCCCGCCGCGGTGGCGATCGCCGTCGGCCTGGGTGTCCTGCCGGTGCTGTGCGCGCTGGCCCTGGCGATCGACGACTGGCGCCGCGACCGCCGAGCCGCCAAGCGCCCCTGCCCGCCCGAGGTCTCGCACAGCCACCTGCACGCCGGCCAGGGCTGACCGGGTCGACGGCACGGCGGTCGCCGGGCCGGGGCGGGTCGTTCGGTCACCGGGAGGCGTACGGACCCGACTGCGGGCCCTGCTGCTGCGGCGCGAACAGGTCGTCCCCCTCGGACTGCGTCCACCCCACCCGGTCCGGATCCACTTCCGCGACCATCATGTCCGGGTCGAACATCACGATCACCGCGGCGACGAGCAGCACGGCGAGCGGCCCCGCCAGCATCAGCAGCAGGAACGCCATCAGGCTGGTGGACGACTGCCCGGCGCCGCCGGTGCCGTCGAGCGTCACGGAGACCGCGGCCATGCCGGTGTAGTGCATGCCGGTGACGGCGACTCCCATGACCAGGCTGGCGCCGAGGCTGGCCCACAGCTTCTGGATGGAGACCGCCGCCCACAGTGCCGCCGTCGCGGCCACGACGGCGATCACCACGGACAGCGCCACGGTCTTCGTGTCGTAGTGGATGGTGCCGTTGGTATGGACGGCTGCCATGCCGAGGTAGTGCATGACGGCCACGCCGAGTCCGGTGATGATTCCGGCCACACCCAGATTCAGCGGTGAACCGCCCCGGTAGCCGACGAGGAAGACACCGACGGCGACGACCGCGATCGCGACGATCAGACTGAGCAGGGTCAGACCGGTGTCGTAGTTGACCAGCGAGCCGTCGATGCTGAAACCGATCATGGCGATGAAGTGCATGGTCCAGATGCCGCAGCCGATGGACACCGAGCCCAGCGCGAGCCAGCCGGCTCTTCTACGGGTACGCCGCAACGAGCGTGTGGTGCATCGGAGTCCCAGGGCCGCACCGAGACAGGCCATGAGATAGGCCGCGACCAGAGTCACGGCACCGTAGTGGAAGTTGGAGATGGTTGCGTTCACCAAAGGTCCCCCCTTTGAGGTGGCACGAGTCAATCCTGACTCAAACACAACTCCTTCACTTTTTCGCCACAAACAAGTGTCTGTTGGCTGAATCGATACTTCTTGACGCCGATTCAGCAGACGCTCGACGTCGGTTCAGGAGACGCCCGGCGTCGGTTCAGGTGACGTCGGCGACCGAGAAGACCCCCGGCCCGGTCACCCCGTACAGCACCCCGTCCACCAGGAACGGCGGTGTCCCGCTGGGGGAGAGCTCCTCGAAGGAGCGGCCCGAGGTGTCGAAGGACGGGTCGGTGCGGCCGATCTCCTTGCCGGTGCGCGGGTCGAGGGCGAGGACGCTGGTGTCCGGCATGGTCACGTACAACCGGCCGTCCTGGACGGCCGGTTCGCTGAAGACGCGCAGCTCGCGCGAGCTGGTCCACAGTGGCTTGCCGTGCGTCAGGTCGAGGGCGAGCAGCGTTTCGTTGCCGTAGTCGAAGATGTACATCGTGTCGCCGGCCACGAGCGGCGGCGCCTCCGGCTCGACGCTCCAGGGGAAGTCGATCCGCCGGCTCCTGCCGCTGTCGAGGTCCTGGATGAAGAAGGCCGCGGAGACGCCCGTGTCGTTCTCCCAGCGCGCGTAGTACGCCTTCGCGTCATGGACGGTCGCCAGCCACAGGTCGCCCTTGGGCGCGTCCACGCTGCCCAGCGCCCGGCCCGTGCGCGCGTCGAGCCGGGCGATGCCGCCGGAGCCGCCGCGCAGGTCGGCGTAGAGCGTGCCCTTGGGGCCCTCGTAGAAGGGGCTGGCCGAGGACGACTTGAACGTGCGCCGCCACAACTCCTCGCCCGTGCGCGGCTCGTACGCCGCATAGCGCGCGCTCTCGGCGGGCCCGAGCGGGTCCAGGCGCACCAGGAGCACCTCGCCCAGGGGCTTGTACTGGCCGAGGGGTCCGTCCAGATGCCACAGCCGCTTCCCGGTCCTGCCGTCGAAGGCGTCCATGCCCTCGGTGCGGTCCGCGCTGTTGGCGAACACCACGCCGTCGCGGACTTCCGGCGAGTTGATCGAGAAGCTGCTGACCTGCTTCTTGCTCATCGGCTCGGACCAGTCCGTGCGGCCCGTCGCGGGGTTCAGCCGCATCAACGCGATCTGCTCCGAGGAGCAGAAGACGCCGAGGGCGCTCGGTGTGCAGGACGGCTTCATCGCCATGGGGGAGTCCTTGTCGGGCTCCAGGGCGTTGTGCCACGGCTTCCAGCCCGCCGGAGTCGAGGAGGACGAGGACGAGTTCGTCGCCGTGGCCCTGCTGTCGGGCTCGTCGCTCGCCCCGGCCGGCATGAGGGTGACCACCGCCGTGCCCACGACGCCGACAAGCGCCGCGCCGGCGAGGGCGGTCCACAGCCTCCTGCGGCGCCCCTTGCCGGCGTCCCGCGCGGGCCGGAGCCTCGCCGTGTCGGTCGCGTCGGTCAGCGGAAGCGGGGCCGGCACGTCGCCGGGCTCCTCGACGGGCTGTTCCTCCGGCACCTCGGCGAGCGCCTCCAGCACCTCGCCCGAAGTGGGCCGCCCCTCCGGTTCCTTCGTCAGGCACAGGGACACCAACGCGCGCAGCGGGCCGGGCAGTTCGCCCAGTTCGGGATCGCTGTGCACGGTGTTGTACGCGGCGAGATAGGCGTTGTCCGCCTCGAAGGGACTGCGCCCCGTGGCCGCGTAGACCAGCACCGCGCCCAGCGAGAAGACGTCCACGGCCGGTCCGACCTCGCGCGGCCGGCTGAACTGCTCCGGTGCCATGAACGGGGGTGAGCCCATCACGATGCCGGTCTGCGTACGGACGTCGCTGGTGGCCGCGCGCGAGATGCCGAAGTCGATGACACGGACCGCCCCGTCGTCGCCCTCGCCCTCCAGCAGCAGCACGTTGCTGGGCTTCAGGTCCCGGTGCACGACCCCCGCGCGGTGGATCTCCCGCAGCGCCTCGGCGAGTTCGGTGCCCAGGCGACGCAGCGAGGGCCAGTCCAACGGGCCCGACTCGTCGACCCGTTCGGAGAGGGTGCGGCCCGGGACGAACGCGGTGGCCATCCACGGCCGTTCGGCGTCCGGGTCGGCGTCCACGACCGGGGCGGTGAACGCGCCGCTGACCCGTCGTGCCGCCACCACCTCCTGCCGGAACCTGGCCCGGAACTCGGGGTCGTCCGCGTACTTGGTGTGCACGACCTTGACGGCCACGGCCCGTCCCGACGTCGAGCGGCCCAGGTACACCACGCCCATGCCGCCGGTCCCGATCCGCGCTTCGAGCCGGTATCCGCCGACCGACCGAGGATCGTCCTCGCGCAGGGTCACCGTGTCTCCTTCACCGGGTCTGGCCTGGACGGATCCGTTCGGAGCACTGTCTCTGTGGCATGGACAGCACACTCTACCGATCCGTTCGAGGGCCCGTTCCGGCGTGGATCAGGCAGACCGGGTCAGTGCCGGGCGAACTGGACCCCGGTCGCCTGGACGACATCGGGCCGCACCGCGACGGCGCCGACGGTCAGCCGCTCGCCGTAGATGTCGGTGATCCGCAGGGCGCCGCCGCAGCCGCTGCCGCTCTCGGAGAGGAAGTAGTTGTAGTCGGTACGGGCCAGCTCACGCCAGGTGCCACCGGCCTGAACCTCCAGACGGGCCACGGGGTTTCGGTGGCCGATGGGCTGGACGGCGCACCAGTACCGGCTGGAGCCGGTCTTGTACCGGACGGAGAGCTGGTCGCTCGTGGCGGGGCTGGACAGGCTCCAGGTGATCGATATCCGGCCTTTGGAGAGGGCGGCGAGCTTGCCGAACGCCTGCCGGCTGAGGTCGATCTGGCCCGGCGCGCACTCGGGGCACTCGTTGTTGATCAGTACGGTCACGGAGGCACCCCCCGACCGCACCCGCACGTACGCCCCGCAGGCCTTGGCGGTCTCGTAGTCGGTGTGGTTCATCGCGGCGGTCATGGTGTCGCTGCTCGGGCCGTACGAGCAGGCGCCGTCCCCGTTGCCGATGTCGTAGCTGGTGGCGAGGCCCTGGTAGGTGACCCCGGGCCGGATCCGCCCCGCTGCGGGCGCCGCGGCCGGCGCCGCCTGCGCGGTGCGGGTGGCCGACGGCTTCCGCGGGGCCTTGGCGCTCGCGGACGGGGACGACTCGGGGGAGGAGGCGGCCGTCGTGCTCGGGGAGGAGGCGGACGAGGACGGCTTCGGCTCGGCAGACGCCGTCGGCGAGGTCGTCGTCCTGGTGCTCGCGGCCGGAGCCGCCGCGACCTGTCCTGAGCCCGGCGCCCCCTCGCTGCGGAAGGCCATGACCAGGGACACGACCAGCGCGACGGCCGCCACGGCGACGGCGGAGACGAGAACCGCGCGCCGGCTGCCGCCGGGACGGCGGTGCGAGGAAGGTGTCACGACTGCATCCTTACGTGGAACGGGAGACCGGCGGGCCCGAACGGACCACCCCTGACAGGAGATTCCGACCACAGGTCGCCGCCGGGTCGGGAAAGGTTGCCGTGAAGGCGAGGGAATATCGGCGGGGCTCTGGGCGGGGACTTCGGTGGGAGCACCGGCGGGCCTTCGGCGGGCCCTTCGAAGCCGGGGCCCGCCTTACCTCCGAGGTAATCGATCGCACGGCCCGGCCATGTCACGATCGGCGTCGTACCCAACCGGCCGACCTGGAGGACGACATGACCGCCTACGCCATAGCCCACCTGCAGGAGGCCGCCCCGAACCTGGAGATCGCCGAGTACATCGAACGCATCCCCGCCACCTTCGAGCCCTACGGCGGCCGCTTCCTCGTGCACGCGGCCAAGCACGAGGTGGTGGAGGGCGGTTGGCCCGGGCACGTCGTCGTGATCGCCTTCCCCGGGATGACCGAGGCGCGGG
Source organism: Streptomyces sp. NPDC002499 (assembly GCF_053595415.1). Classification (NCBI taxonomy): domain Bacteria; kingdom Bacillati; phylum Actinomycetota; class Actinomycetes; order Kitasatosporales; family Streptomycetaceae; genus Streptomyces; species Streptomyces sp. NPDC002499. Next base: position 669,173 of record NZ_JBSFXO010000002.1, on the reverse strand, counting down.
CCTGGTGGGACTCGCCGGAGTACCAGGAGATCGCGCCCCTGCGGGCACGTCACATCGAGAGCGACATCGTGCTGGTCCCGGGGGTTCCGGAGGGCTACGACCCGGCCGGGACCGCCAAGGCGATGCGGGAGGCGCTGTCCGGCGAGTAGTCCCGAAGGGGACGTCGGACACTCGTCGAGGAGGGCGGATCGATGCGGATCTTGGCCGAACGCAACGATCGTTTACGTCCGGTAAACGATCGTTGAACGACCGCAGGGAACCGCGTAGGGTGCCCACTGCGTCACGGTCCGCAGCTTCGACATCCAGGAGTCTCGGTGGAGTCACCCGCTCAACTCCCCGAGACGCTTTGCCGTCTTGAGGACGCGATCGCGCAACAGGGCCTGGAGCGGGGTGACTTCGTCGATCCGGTGAGCCTGGCGGCGCGGACCGCGCTGTCCGAGGCCACGGTACGCGTGCTGCTCACCGGCGGCTGTCCGCCGCCGGACTCGGTCAACGACCGCGTGCGGGCCCGGGTCAGCAGGCTCGCGCAGGTGCATCTCGCGCGCACCGGCCGCCGTATGTCGGACCTGGTCATGGACATCTCGCGGGAACTCGGAGTCTCCGAGTACTGGGCCCGTCAGGTCTGTGACGGCAAGAAGGTGCCGAGCGTCCAACTGCTGCACGGCCTGGTCCGGTTCTTCGACATCGAGGACGGCGAGTCGTTCTTCACCGACGCCGCCGACGAAGCCCTCGACCGGGTGCTGCGACGCACTCTCCGCACGATGCGGAACCCGCAACCGGACCCGGTGCAGGCGCTGTTGGACCGGTACGGCGTCACCGGGGCGGATCTCCGGGCGCACGGCTCCCTCACCCGTGACCAGCTGGAGCGGGTGCTGGAAGGCGTCCTGCGTTCGGTACTGCCCGCCGAGGGGGACACCCGCCGATGAACACCAGGGCGATGAAGAGCTTAGTGACGGCCCTGGGCCAGGAGGCGCAGAAGTCGGTCGAGCGGCCGGCCCCGCCCAGGGTGGTCATGGAGGAGTTCTGCCGGGCCATGGGGGTCCGGGTGGGCCACCCCGTGCAGCTCGTCTTCCGCGCTTTCCCGCCCGACATTCCTATATCGGGGCTGCGTCTGGACTGCGGCGACCGTTCGGTGGTCGTCGTCGAGGAGGGCATGGTGCCCGAGGCACAACTGGTCATCCTCGGACACGAGTTGTGGCACGAGGAGCAGGGCGACTGCGGGCACGACAACGCCGGACTCCCGGCCGCCGCCCGTTCCCTGACGCCCGATCAGGACCCCGGCGCCCTGGAACGGGCCGCGCGGCAGATCCTCGACTCCGAAGAGGTCCCGCTGGAGGCCATCCTGACGGTGTCGGCCCGCGCCGGCTCCGCCGACGACCACGAGGTGGACGCCGAGACCTTCGGCCTGCTCTTCGCCTGCGAGGTCCGTACGTGGATGACGGGACGGTACGCGCAGGGCCCCGTCAGCCCCGCCACCGTCGAGGGGCGCATCAACCTCTCCCTCCTCAACCGAGGCGGCCGCCTCCTCTGATGAGCGCCCACTTCCACATCCCCTACGTCGTCCCCACCGCACTGCTCGCCACCGCCCTGGCCTTCAAGTTCCCCACGTTCGTGCGGGCCTGGCGCGATCCCGACGTCCGCGCCACGGTGTTGCTGCTGACCTGGGCGACGGCCGTGCTCGTCGTCATCACGCCCGTCAATATCGAACGGCTCAACGAGTACACGGGCGTGCCCAACATCGCCTCGCCCTGGGCCTATTCGTTCCTGACCGCGTTCTGCGCCACGGGCCTGACCATGATCATGCGGTGGCGGGAGGAACCGTCCGAGCGGCGCCGGCGCCGGATGCGCCGCGTCTACTGGATCTACGCCGGAGTCGTCGTCGCGCTCTGGGGCACGTTCCTGCTGGCGCACGTCCCCGAACCGCGCATCTACGACCTGGACACCTACTACGCGAGCACCCCGTGGATGCGCGAGCACATCCTGCTCTACCTGTTCGCCCACATGGTCTCGTCCCTCGTCGCCACCTCCATGCTCTGGAAGTGGTTCCCGGCGATCGGCAACCGCTGGCTGCGCACGGGAGTCGTCTTCCTCCAACTCGGCAACGCCTCCGGGCTCGTCTTCGACCTGGTGAAACTCACGGCCCTCGGCGCCCGTTGGTCCGGCGGCGACCTCGACTTCCTCAGCACCCAGGTGGCGCCGCCCTTCGCGCTCCTGGAAGCGATCCTCGTCGCCCTCGGTTTCATCGTCCCGCAGGCCGGCCCGCTCCTGCGGCAACGGGTACGCGACCAGCTCGACCACCGGCGCCTGCGCCCCTTGCTGCGCACGGTCCGCATCGTCCAACCCGCCGCGGCCAAGGCCCGGTTCGGCTTCTGGGCCCCCGTGGAACTGCGCCTGCTGCAACGCCGACAACGCATCCACGACGCCCTGCGCCTGCTCGCGCCCTACTTCGATCCCCACCTGCACCGCCGGGCCTACGAGGCGGCGACGCTCGTACACGGACCGGCGCGGGCCCGCGGGATCGCCGGGGCCGTCGCCGTCGAGGGCGCGGTCGACGCCTACCGCGGCGGGACCGTCCACCCGGGCGGCGACCGACCGCCCCAGATCGGCGCGGACGTGGGCGACCACCTCGACGCCGTCGCACAGGCACTGCGCCACCGCCGTACCGTTTCCGGTATCCGTCAACGGGTGACCAGTACAGAAAGCGTGAACGAGAATGCCTGACAGATCCTCGCCCCGTCGGCCCACCGCTCTGGTCGTCGGGGCCAGCGCCACCGGCCTGTTCGCGGCGGCGGCGCTCACCGAGTTCGCCGATGTGACGCTCGTCGAACGCGACCGGCTGCCCGAGGTGGCCGCGCCCCGGCGGGGCGTGCCCCAGGCGCGGCACGCGCACCTCGTGTGGAGCGGTGGTGTGCTCGCCTTCGGCGAACTGCTGCCCGGCGTCGTCGAGGACGTCGTGGCCGGCGGCGGACGGCTCGTCCACATCATGGCCGACATGGTGTCCCGGGCCCCCAACGAGGTCTGGTTCAGGCGCTTTCTGGACACCCGGCACCGCGTCCTGGCCTGCTCCCGCGACCTGCTCGACCACGCCCTGCGCGAGCGCGTGCTCGGCGACAGCCGCATCACGCTCCGCCAGGACACCACCGTCCTCGGCCTGGCCGGCGACGCGGGCCGTGTCACCGGCGTCCTCGCGCGCACCGGCGACGAGGACGTCACGCTCACCGCCGACCTGGTCGTCGACGCCTCGGGGCGGGGCTCCCGCGCGTCCCACTGGCTGGAATCCCTCGGCCTGCCCAAGGTCCACGAACGCGAGGTCGACGCCGGTGTCGCCTACGCCACCCGTCTCTTCCGCGCCCCGGGCACGGCGGCGGACATCGACTTCCCGCTCGTCAACGTGCAGGCCAACCCCGCCAAGAGCCCCGGCCAGGGCGGCATCCTCATCCCCATCGAAGGCGGCCGCTGGATCGTCACCGTCACCGGCAGCCGCGGCGGCGAGCCCACCGGCGACCCGGACGCCTTCGTCGGCTTCGCCCTCGGCCTCGGCGACCCCGTCATCGGCGAGCTGATCAAGGAAGCCGAGCCGATCGGCGACGTCGCCACCACCCGCAGCACCGCCAACCACCGCCGCTACTACGAGAAGTTGAAGCGCTGGCCCGACGGATTCACCGTCCTCGGCGACGCCGTCGCCTCCTACAACCCCGTCTACGGCCACGGCCTGAGCGTCGCCGCCCAGAGCGCCCTCGCCGTCCGAGACGTCCTGCGCACCAAGGACATCAGCGCCCCCGGCACCGCCCGCCGCCTCCAGCGCGCCGCCACCCGCCCGGTCTCCGGCGCCTGGGACCTGGCCGTTGGGCAGGACGCCTTCTACCCGGGCGCCTCCGAGACCCCGCCCACGGCCGTGGAGAAGTACCTCGCCCGCTTCGTCGACCGGGCCGTGGAGACGGGCGCCGCCAACCCCCGTGCGCTGGGCGCCCTGTTGGACGTGATGAGTCTGGAGAAGCCCGCGACCCGGCTCTTCTCGGCGGACATGCTGCTGCCCATGCTGTTCGGCCCCAGGAAGCCCCATCTCCCGGGCCCGCCGCTGCGCGAGGCGGAACGCAAGACGGCCATCCCCTAGCCGAACGAAGGCCTGCTGTCCCACAGTTGAACGAAGGCAGGCCGTCGGACAGTCGAACACGAGGCTGCCGGCGCATAGCGGAACGAAACCCCCCGATTCACAAGACACGCACAACTCCCGTGCCGCGCTTTAGAGTTCAAGCGCTACGCTCACCGTCATCGAGTGGCCAACGGCGGCCCCTCCGCCACGGGCACTCGTCTCCCCCCACCTCCAGGCGCAGGAGACTCGGTGTGCATCACGGCGACGTAGTAGTGATAGGCGGCGGCTATGCGGGCGTCCGGCTGGCCAGACGGCTGGACGGCACCGCACGGGTCACGCTGGTGGACCGCAAGGAGATGTTCTTCCACCGCATAGCCTCCCTGCGGGCAGGCGTGCGCCCCGAGTGGACGGCGACTCCCTTCATCCCCTACGACCGGCTGCTGCGCAACGGCCGGCTGGCCGTCGGCAAGGCGGTCCGCGTGGACACCGCCGAGCGGCAGGTGGTGCTCGGCACGGGGGAGCGGCTCCCGTACGACGTGGTCGTGATCGCCACCGGCGCCGACTACCCGGAACCGGCCCGCTTCACCGGCTCCACCGCCGAGGAGGCGAGCAAGGCCTTCGCGGAGCACCAGCGGAGCATCTCCCTCGCCGACCACATCCTCGTCGTGGGCGGCGGACCCTCCGGCGTGGAACTCAGCTCCGAGATCCGACTGGCCCGGCCGGACGCCCGGGTCACGCTCGCCCACTCCGGTCCCGCGCTGCTCCACTCCACCATCGGCGCCCGGGCGGGAAAAAAGGCCCGCGCCTGGCTGGAGGACCACGACGTGGAGGTGCGGCTCGACGCCTTCATGTCGCCCGGCAACGAGTTCGGCACCTACCGCGACGCGTACGGCAACGTCATGACCGCGGACCTGTCCTTCTGGGCCACGGGCACCACCCCCAACACGCTCTGGCTGCGGCTGGCCGGGCACGGCGACTGGCTCAACCCAGCCGGACACGTGCGGGTCGACCGGACGCTGCGGGTCGCGGGCCATCCGGACGTGTTCGCCGTCGGCGACGTGAACGACGCCACCGAACTGAAGATCACGCCGGCCGCGCTCGCCCAGGCCGACCTCGCCGCCTGGAACATCCGCGGCTACCTGAACAACCCCGGCAAGCACCGCAAGGGCCTGCGCCTGTACCGGCCGATCCACCGCACCCCGTTCATCGTGCCGTTCGGCCCGGCCGACGGAGTGACCGTGCTGCCCGTGCCGGGCGGCGAGACCGCGATCCTGGGCGGCCGCACCACCACCCTCGCCAAGGCGAAGACCCTCATGACCCCTTATATGAGGCGCCAGTTGGGATACTCCTAGCCCGGGTGCTCCGGGTGCTCCGGGTGCTCCGGGTGCTCCGGGTGCTCCGGACGCCCCGCCGATCCGGGTGCCCGCCCAACCGGGTGAAGTGACTGTGATGGCCGTGAACAGCGTTGATGCAGGGACGGCCGGTACGCCAGGGTGGTGCCATGGACCGCGACTGGAGCACCTCCTTCCGTCCGACCCGCCGCCAACTCCTCGCCGCCGCAGGCGCCGTGCCCCTCGTGGGCGCGACCGCGGTGGCGGCACGACCTGCCACCGGCATCCCGTCCCTCTCCTTCACCGGAGCCACCAACGGCTCGGCCACCCTCGCACCCTCCGGCGACCGCCTGATCGCCGAAGTGCAGGGCGTCCTGTGGTCGTTGCCCCGCGCGGGGGGTACGGCCCACCCGCTGACCCCCGCCGACCTGGAACCCAACCGCCCCACCCACGCCCCGGACGGCGAGCTCATCGCCTTCTGCGCCTACCGGGGCGGCGGATTCCACCTCTGGACCGTCCGCCCCGACGGTTCCGACCTGCGCCGACGCACCGACGGCCCCTGGGACGACCGCGGCCCGGCCTGGTCACCCGACGGCACCCGCCTCGCCTTCGCCTCCGAACGCGGCGGCGACCCCGTCGACGGCAGCCCGTACCGCATCCACGTCCTCGACCTGCGCACCGGCGCGATCACCCGGGTCACCGGAGTGCCCGGCCAGCAGGGCCCGCTCCAGGACGGTCCGTGGGAGGACTTCGACCCCACCTGGTCACCGGACGGCACCCGCATCCTCTTCGTCCGCGCCAAGGTCGTCACCACCGCGCTGGGCGCTGCCCTGGAAGCCCGTACGGTCGCCGCCGTCCCCGCCGACGGCACCGGCCCGGTCGTCGTGCACCGCACGGAGACCGTGGCCGCGCAGGTCATGACTCCCGCCCTCGCCCCCGACGGCCGCCTCGCCCACCTGCGCACCACGGCCGCCCCGAACGCCTCCTGCACCCTGGTCGTCGACGGCAGTCCCGTCCCGGTCACCGGCGACATCGCGCCGGTACCCCCACGCTGGACGCCGACCGGAGAACTGCTCCTAACCGTCGACGGCACCTTCACCTTCGTACGCCCGGACAGCCCCGCACATCCCGAGACCGTCCCCTTGAAGGGCGAACTCCCCGTGCGGCGACCGAAGTACAGGACGAAGGCGTACGACCTGGGAGAGGCCCGCACCCGTCCCGTACGCGCCCTGCACCTGCCCGCGCTGTCACCCGACGGCCGCCAGATCGCATTCGCTGCCCTCAACTCGTTGTGGCTGGGACGGAGTTCGGGCGGACTCCCGCCCCGACGCCTGCACGCAGCGTCCTCGACCCGCTATCTGCTCGGGCCCACTTGGGCGCGCGACGGGAAGTCGCTCGTCTACGTCGACGACCGTGACGGACTCCTCGGTGTGTACCGGCACGATCTCGCCACCGGAGCGGAGACCGCGCTCGCGACCGGCGGCCGGACGTTCCCGGCGCTGTCGCCCGACGGGCAGCGGCTGGCCTGTCTCGACCTGACCGGCCGGCTGATCGTCCGCGACCTGGCGTCCGGTGAGGAGCGCGTCCTGGTCACGGCGCTCGGCGGGGGCGGGCAGCCCGGCCGGCCCAGCTGGTCTCCCGACGGGCGGTATCTCGCCCTCTGCGACCGCAACCGCCTCAACTCCCGCTTCCGGGAGGGCTACAACGTCATCCGGGTCGTCGACACCACGACCGGCACCGATCGCCTCCACACGGTCGCGCCCCACACGTCGATCGCCGACCGGTACGACTCCGGGCCAGTGTGGTCCCCGGACGGCCGCTGGATGGCGGTGATCGTCGAGTCGGCGCTCTGCCTGCTGCCCGTCGCTCCCGACGGCACCCCGAACGGTGAGCTGCGCACCCTTGTCACGGAACCGGCCGACCACCCCTCCTGGTCCGGCGACTCCGCCGCCCTCCTCTACCTCTCCGGCGGCCGACTGCGGCTGCTCGCCGTCGCCGGCGGTACCGCCCGCACGGTCCGTATCCCGCTCGACACCACCCGACCCGCCCCCGCCGACGTCGTCGTGCACGCCGGACGCCTGTGGGACGGCACCGGCGAAGGGACCCGCGACGACGTCGACATCCTCGTGCGCGGCGGACGCATCACGGCGGTGGAGCCGCACAAGGCGGGACGACCGGCCGCCCTGCGCAGGGTCGACGCCTCCACCGGAACCGTCGTCCCGGGACTGTGGGACACCCACACCCACCCCTGGCAGAGCACCTACGGCGGACGCCAGACCGTCGGCCAGCTCACCTACGGCATCACCACCGCCGTCTCCCTCGGCGGCTTCGCGTACGAACAGGCCCGCATCCGCGAGGCGGTGCTCGGCGGACAGCTCGCCGGGCCACGCCTGCTGACCACCGGCGAACTCCTCGACGGGGCCCGGGTCGCGTACAGCATGGGCCGCGCCCACCGCACCCGGGAGGGGCTGCACCGGTCCCTGGAACGGGGTGAGGCGCTGGACTGGGACTTCGTCAAGACCTATGTACGGGCGCCGGGTTGGGTGATGGAGGAGGCCGCACGCTTCGCCCACGAACGCCTCGGCGTGCGGGCCGGCAGCCATCTGCTCTCGCCCGGCGTCCAGCTCGGCCAGGATGTGACGACCCATCTGCAGGCCACACAGCGCGCCGAGTTCGGGCATGCGGTCACCGCGACCGGCCGTGCCGGTCAGGACGTCGTGGAGATCTACAGCGCACGCGGTGTCGGCTTCTCGCTCATCGCGACGCCGTTCACCGCCGCGCCTCTCCTCGGCGAGGAGCCCGCGCTCGCCGACGACCCGCGCGTGACCGTGGTGATGCCACCGTGGGACACCGCGGCCGTGACCCAGGCGGCCGGCATCCCGCCCACGGCGGCCCAACTCGCCACCCTCCGCACCGAGACCGACATCTACCGGCGGGTCCTGGCCGCCGGCGGACTCGTCGCCCTCGGCACGGACCAGCCGCTCGTCCCCGTCGGCCTTTCTCTTCACCTGGGCCTGCGCGCCCTGCACCGCGGGGGCCTGTCCCCGGCCCAGGCCCTGCGCACGGCGACCGTCCTGCCCGCCCGCCTCTTCGGCCTCGACCGCGACCTGGGCACGGTCGAGGAGGGCAGGCTCGCCGACCTGACCGTCGTCGACGGCGACCCGTTCACGGACTTCGCCGACCTCGTGCGCACGGTCTCCGTCCTGCGCGGCGGAGTGCCGTACACCACCGAGGAGTTGGTCGCCGCCTTCGAGCCGTCCGCCCGGCGCACCGCGGCCGCCGCGGACGACTGGCTCACGGTGGGCCGGCTGATGCGCAGGGACGGCTGCTGCGACGGTCACTGAGGCCGACGCGGCCTCAGCAGGAGATCGTGCCCCTGCGCAGGGCGTGCCCGCTGGTGTTGCTGTCGTCGGACCAGTAGACGGGCTTGGTGCCGCCGGAGCACGCGTCGGCACCGGCCACGGCGAAGCCCTCGTTGTTGAGGTCGGCCATGCCCGAGGGGCGGTTGTAGATCGCCGTGGTGGCGAAGGCACCGGAGGAGTTGATCTTCAGCGTCCGGTGCTGGCCGTCGCAGGTGTCGTCGCACACGGCCCACAGCCGGGACGCCTGCGGTTCCCACTGCACCTCCATCACGCCCGCCATCCCGCTGCTGATGGTCGCGACGCGGGTGAAGGTGCCTGAGTCCTGGAGGACGTACCCGTAGATCGTGCCGGTGCCCTCGACCCCGACGAAGAACACCCCGGCGGTGTGGGCGCCGTAGCGAGCGGGGTCGTAGGCCGAGCCGGTCGAGGAGTCCTTGAAGCCGGCGGCGGTGAGGGTGGTGTCGGGGATCCAAGTGATGCCCTCAAGACCCAGGTTGGAGCCGACCGACGGCAGGTCGGAGGTCAGGTTCCACTCCTTCGTCGCCGTCAGCGTGGTGCTCGTCGAGCCGACGTCGTAGCGCAGGACGGACAGCCGACTGGTGCCGGACGAGTCCGCGTTGCGCTCGCTCGCGACGTACGCGCCGCCCGTGGCGCCGGCGCCGGTCAGCGTGACGCCCTCACTGTCCGGCGTACCCGAACCGCTCGGGAAACGGAGGGACTTGCCTGAGGTCCAGCCGCCGGTGGTGTCCGCCTTCCAGGCGGTCGAGCCGTTCGGCACCAGACGCCAGAGCTTGCCGCTGTTCTGCGCCGCCCACAGCACGTTCCCCTCCGGGTAGAGGCCGCTCAGATCCGAGCCGAACGCGTTGGAGGCGTCGGCGGTCGCGATCGAGCTGCCGCCGGGCCAGGCCGTCGGTGAAATGCCGCCGCTGCCGCAGGCGTTGGGGCCGCCGAGGGTCAGGGCGGCGGAGCCGAAGGCACCCGTACCGTCGGGGCAGCGCGACCACGACGGGTCGGAGTGCTCGGACCAGGTGAAGCTGTCGACCAGCGTGCTGCCGTCCGGGAGGTAGAGGCGGGCCTGGTCGGCGGAGCCGAGACCGAACGCGCCATGGACGTCGAAGGCACGGAAGGCACCGGGGGCGAGCGAAGTCCCGGACGCTATCGCGTACTTCGAGCTCTTGTTGTCGTCCTTGAGGATCCAGCCCGAGAGGTCGACCGTGGCGGTGCCCTTGTTGTACAGCTCCACCGAGTCGTTGACGTCCCCGGTGGTCACCACCTCGTTGATCCGGATGTCGTCTGTCGCCGCCGCGTGGGCCGGGGACGCCGTGAGGGCGCCGACGGCCAGCGTCGGGGCGACGATCCCGGCGATCCCGACGAGGAGGAAGCGGAAGGTGCGGTGCCGGCGGCGAACGCGCGATTCGATCACGAAGATCCGTCCTGAGATCGTTTGACAGGCCGCCAGGACCCTTCCTGTCTGGCCCGAACGGATGCCTTCGCGCGAGTGAGTGCCGTATGAACGATGGACGAACCAGTACGCCGAACCCAGTGCGCGGAATCGTGGGGCGTGCGTGTCACGCCCCACGATTCCGCGCGAGTCCCTCGAGCGCCTTGAGCCAGGCGCCGGTCAGGGCTTGATGCCCACGCCGGTCCACAGGCTGACCACCGCGTCGGTCAGCGGCTCCGCGCTGTCGTCGGTGGCCGTGGCCGCCGCCGCGTCCGGGCGCCAGCGGTGGCCGACCGAGACGCCGGGCTCCAGGAGGTCGAGGCCCTCGAAGAAGCGGGCCACGGCGCTCTGCGAGCGGAACTGCACGGGCGTACCGGCATTGGTGTAGATGTCGGTGACCTTCTGCCAGGTGTCCGGGTCGAAGTCGGGCGTGCAGTGGCTGAGCGCCAGCGCGCTGCCGGAGGGCAGGAAGTCCAGCAGTCGGCTCACGATCCCGTACGGGTCCTGCGCGTCGGTGACGAAGTGCATCAGCGCGTTGAGGGAGAGCGCGATCGGCTGGTCGCGGTCCAGGACCTCGGACAGCGCCGGTGAGTCGAGGAGCGAGCCCGGGTCGTTCACGTCCGCCTCTATGTACGTGGTGCGGCCCTGGGGTGTGCTGCGCATCAGCCGCTCGGCGTACTTGAGCACCAACGGGTCGTTGTCGGCGTACACCACCCGGGCGTCGGGCACGACGGACTGCGCGACCTGGTGCAGGTTCGGCTCGGTGGGGATGCCGGTGCCGATGTCCAGCCACTGGCGGATGCCGTGCTCCCGCGCGAGGACCCGGGTGGCCCGGTGCATGAAGGCGCGGTTCTCGCGGGCGCAGACGAAGATGCCGGGGTAGACCCCGGCGACCGACTCGGCCGCCGTCTTGTCGATCTCGAAGTGGTCCTTGCCGCCCAGGTAGTAGTCGTACATCCGGGCGGAGTGCGGCCTGCTGGTGTCGATGTCCCGCGCTGCGTGGGGGGTGGTCATGCTGTCCCTTTCAACTGGTGTGCGCTGACGTGCCGGCCGGCGCGACCGACCGTCAGGTGATCGGCGAGGCCCTTCTTGACCCCTTCGACGAACGCGCTGATCTCCTGCGGCGTGTAGATCAGGGCGGGTCCTGCCGGATCCGTCGACTGCCGCATCGCGACCCGGCCGTCGGCGAGTCGCTTGGTCTCCACGCACTGGCCCCCGTTGGGGCCGCTCCACGGGCATTCCCAGCCCTGCTCGCCGAGGTCGGAAGCGGGCATCCCGTTGTAGACGCTGGTGGTGGTGGTCATGAGTACTCCTTGCGCATACGGGTCAGGAGCGCCCTGCTGTCCGCGGACGAGGTGAGCAGCGACATCCGGTTGTGCGCCTCCAGATGGGCGGAGACGTCGGAACGCTGGTCCAGGTACATGGAGGCGGACAGGATCTCGCTGTAGACGACGTCCGGCAGCTCGGGCTCCTCGAACCGGAAGTAGGTGAAGGGGGCGCACGCGCCGACGTGGGCGCCCGCGGTGAACGGGACGATGTCGAGGCTCACGTGCTCCAGCTCCGAGATCTCCAGGAGCTTGTCGATCTGCTCCCGCATCACCTCGGGGCCGCTCACCACGCGGTGCAGCACGGCCTCCTCCATCACGACCCACAGCGTGGGCGCGTCCGCTCGGGTCAGCAGACTCTGGCGCCGTAACCGCAGGTCGACCCGTCTGCGCAGGTCCTCTTCGCTCTCGTTCGGGAAGCCGCCGCGCAGCACGCCACGGGCGTACCCCCACGTCTGCAGCAGGCCCGTGACGTAGTGCGGCTCGTAGGTGCGCAGGGTCTTGGCGCCGCTCTCCAGACTCACGTACGCGGAGAACCAGGTGGGCAGGACGTCACGGTAGGCGTGCCACCAGCCCGGCTCGTTGGCCTGCTCGGCGAGGGCGACGAACTCGTCGATCTCCTGCCGGTCGGCCCCGTACGTCTCCAGCAACTTCTCGACGTACAGCGGCTTGAGGGCGACCTCCGCCTTCTCCAGCCGGCGGATCGTCAGCGTCTTCACCCGCAGCGCCGTCGCCGCGTCCTCCAGCGAGGCGCCCGCGCTCTGCCGCCGCTCCTGCAGCCGTCGGCCGAGGATCATGCGGAGAACGGTGGGCGCACTGGCGCCACTGCCCGAGCGAGCCTCGTTCACGCCCTACCTCCTGAAGGACAGTCACCAGCAGCGGTCTGACAACGACTTGATGATGCCACCATACGGATAACCTCCCGGTGAAATTATCAGGGAGTCGGTTGCAGCATGAAGTCAACTACGAGCATGATTGGTTGAGTGAGCGATCAACCCGAGCGCGCCCACGCGTCAGTCAACATGCCGCCTACTCCGTGGAGTTGGCGTGGCAAGGCGTTCGGATCGTCCGGCCGTGCCTCGAACACCCCGACCGGGGGCGGTCGTTCTCAGTCGTACGCCTCCCCGCTCACCCCGCTGCGCCCGTCCTCCCACGGAAGGCGAACACCGTGTCCCCCCACACGACTTCCCTCTCCTCCTTGTTAGACACCCCCGGCCCCGACCGGTCCCACTGGTTCGAACTGCCCGCCAGACGGGAGAGCGTCAGAGCCGCCCGGCACGGCGTGAGTTCCTGTCTGCGCTCGTGGCGGGTGCCGGCCGAACTGTGCGCCGACGCCGTCCTGCTGGTGTCCGAGCTGGTCACCAACGCCGTCGTGCACACCCTCAGTTCGCGGGTCCTGTGCGGCGTCGCGCTCATCGGCGAGGAACGGCTGCGGGTCGAGGTCCACGACTACGACGGCGCCGCGCTCACCCCGGCCCGGGGCCGGCCGACCGTCGACTGCGAGACAGGCCGCGGGCTGCTGATCGTGCAGGAGGTCGCCGACGCCTGGGGGGCCGAGCGCTCGACCCGCACGAAGGGCAACGCGGTGTGGGCGACGCTGGGCGGCGCCTGCCTCTGACGGCCGGGAGGGGTGGCGGGCGCGGTGCTACGAGGGTGTCAGCTCGGCGAGCAGCACCGTCCGGTCGTCCGCGCCCGGCGCGGCGGCGGCATCGTCCAGCAACTCCTGGCACAGCGACCGCAGATCGTCGTCACCGGGCTTCCGCGCGACCGCGGAGTCGAGGGCGTGGGCGAGGCGGGCGATGCCCTCCTCGATGTCGCACTGGCGGGACTCGACCAGCCCGTCGCTGTAGAGGACCAGCAGGGTCGGTTTCGTCACGGTCAGCACGGTGGTCTCGTAGCGCCCCGCGCCGAGACCCAGGGGCAGACCCGCGTTGGCGAGCACGACCGGGGTGGCCGGTCCGTCCGCGGCCCTGACCAGTGGGGGAGGGTGGCCGGCGCCCACCAGCGTGCAGGTGTTCTTCCGGGGATCCCACTCGGCGTACATGCAGGTGGCGAAGGAGGCGCCGGGGATGGCGGCGGCGAGCGCGTCGAGACGGTTCATCAGATCGGCGGGGCACAGGTCGAGCCCCGCGAGGGTACGGACCGCCGTGCTCAACTGGATCATGGCGACGGCCGATTCGGGACCGTGCCCCATGGCGTCCCCGACGATCAGGCCCACGCGGCCGTCCGGCCGGGGCAGCGCGTCGAACCAGTCGCCGCCGATGATGTTGCCGTCGCCCGCCGGGAGATAGCCGTGGGCGATGCGGCAGCCCGGGAAGTCATGGTCCGTCGTGGGCAGCAGGCTGTTGCGGATGGCCAGCGCGGTGCGCCGCTCCCGCTCGTAGCGCCGCGCGTTGTCCAGCGCGACACAGGCCCGGGCGGCCAGCCGCTCCACGGCGACGGCGTCGGCGCGCTCGAACGGCGGCTTGTCCGGACCGCGGGTGCAGGCGATGAACCCGACCGCGACATCCCGCAGATGCAGCGGCACGACCAGGAACGACTCGCTCTCCAGAAGACTGCGGATGCCCTCGTCGTCGGGCCCGGTCGCGCTCAGCCGCTCGCTGGTGTGCGGGTCCACCGCGTCGAGCAGTTGCGACCGCTTGTCCGCCAGCGCGCGGGCGTACGGCGTCTCCCGCGGAAAGACGAGCACCTGGTCGACGGGCAGCAGCGGCTCCCAGTCCTCGGCCGCCTCCGCCCCCACCCGCAGCGCGAGCCGGCGCGCCTCGACCTGCGGCGGATCGGAGCCCGCGTAGGCGTTCTCCTCCAGGAGCCACCGCTCCAGCAGGTACACGGACGCCGCGTCGCAGAACGCCGGTGTCAGCGCGTGCACGACATGACTTCCCGTCATGTGCAGATCCAGCTCGGAGCCGATGACATCGGCCGCGGGGGAGAAGAACAGACGACGGCGCTGTGGCATGGGGGAGAGCGCACCGTCCGGTAGGTGGCGGGCTTCGTCGCGCAGGGTCTTGCCTTTCCGGGTGGGGCCGGGATCGGCCGCGTGCCAGGCGCAGGCGCCTCGCCGCAACGGGGAGAACTATATGGTGGGACGTCAAGTACACCGAGACGCATGGGAGTTGTGGTGCAGCAGGGTCTCCCGGAGGACGCAACGCCCAACAAGGCGAGTGTTGCCCGCATGTACGACGCCATGCTGGGCGGCGAGCACAACTTCGCCATAGACCGGGAGGCGGTAGCGGCGTTCACCGCCATCGACCCCCAGGTCCGCACCCTGGCCCGGGCCAACCGCGCCTTCCTCGGCCGCGCCGTCCGCTTCCTCATCGCCTCCGGGGTACGGCAGTTCATCGACCTCGGCTCCGGCATCCCCACCCAGGGCAACGTCCACGAGGTGGCCCAGGCCGCCGACCCGGACAGCCGGGTGGTCTACGTCGACAACGACCCCGTGGCCGTCGCGCACAGCGCCGCCCTGCTGGCCGACAACCCGGGCGCGGACATCCTCGACGCCGACATCCGCCGGCCCGCCGACATCCTGGCCGCCCCGCAGGTACGGAAGTTGATCGACCTCGACCAGCCCGTCGCCGTACTGATGATCACGATCCTGCACTTCGTCACGCCGGAGGAGAATCCGGCGGGCCTCGTCGCCGCCTTCCGGGACGCGCTGCCCGAACAGGGCTGGCTGGCGCTCACCCACGCCACCAACGAGGACCGCCCCGACACGGCGGCCGCTGTCGGACAGCTGTACAAGGCCAAGGCCACCTCCCCGGTGACCGCCCGCTCCCGCGACGAGATCCAGCACCTCTTCGACGGCTTCGACCTCGTCCAACCGGGCCTGGTCCACGTACCGTTGTGGCGCCCGGACCCCGAGGACGAGATCCCGGAGAACCCCTCGGAGTACTGGGTGTACGCGGGCGTCGGCCGCAAGCGGGGCTAGCACATTTGGGGGTCGTCACGGATGGTGACCGGCCCCCTGCGCGTGTGATCGTCGGAGTGGCTCCTGCACCTCCGACGAAAGAGAACTCCTCATCCATCACCGTGAGTCGAAGACACCCCGTGCCCGCGA
This sequence comes from Streptomyces sp. NPDC002499, assembly GCF_053595415.1. Lineage (NCBI taxonomy): Bacteria > Bacillati > Actinomycetota > Actinomycetes > Kitasatosporales > Streptomycetaceae > Streptomyces > Streptomyces sp. NPDC002499. The sequence continues at coordinate 653,567 of NZ_JBSFXO010000002.1, read as the reverse complement.
CATCCGGATACCCCCTACCCGCGAGATCCCTACTTCCTGTAACCGGGTCCTCCGACAGGAGGTGACCCGTGGGACACGCTGACACCCTGCTGGCCATGGGCGGCGCGTTCCTCGCGGCCGCGTTGCTCGCGCGGCTCGGCGGCCGGATCGGGCTGCCGACGATTCCCCTGTTCATGCTCGCCGGGATCCTGCTCGGCCCGCACACCCCGGGCCTGGTCCTGGTCGAGGACGCGCACGACTTCGAGATGCTCTCCGCGCTCGGACTGGTGCTGCTGCTGTTCTACCTGGGCCTGGAATTCCACCTCGACGACCTGCGGAGTGGCGGCCGCCGGCTGCTGTCCGCCGGTGGCATCTATCTGCTGCTGAACGTGGGCGCCGGCCTCGGATTCGGCTTCGCGCTCGGCTGGGGCGTACGCGAGGCGCTCGTGCTCGCCGGTGTCCTGGGGATCTCCTCCTCCGCGATCGTCACCAAGATTCTCATCGACCTCGGGCGCATCGGCCGCCCCGAGACCCGGCTGATCCTCGGTGTGATCGTGGTGGAGGACATCTTCCTCGCGCTGTACCTCGCCGCGCTCCAGCCGGTCATCGGCGGTGCGGAGGGCGTCGGCGAGATGGTGCTGCAGAGCGGGAAGGCCTTCGGGTTCCTGCTGGTGCTGGCCGCCGCCGCGCGCTACGGCACCCGCCTCGTCGGCCGCCTCATCGCGACCAAGGACAGCGAACTGCTCGTCATCAGCTTCCTCGGCGCCGCGGTCCTGGTCGCCGGCGTCTCCGAGGTCCTCGGCGTCGCCGACGCGATCGGCGCGTTCATGGTCGGCCTGATCCTGGCCGGCACGCCCTCCGCGCCCCGCATCCGTGAACTGGTGCACCCCCTCCGGGACGCCTTCGCGGCCATCTTCTTCTTCGCCTTCGGGCTGGCCATCGACCCGGGCGACCTGGCGTCCGTCGCCGGTCCTGTCGCCGCCGCGGCCGCCCTGACCGTCGCCGTGAACATCGTCGCAGGCCTGCTCGTCGCCCGTCTGTACGGCTACGGCCTCGACACCGCCGCGGACATCGCCACCACCCTGGTGGCGCGAGGCGAATTCGCGCTGATCCTGGCGGCGATGGCGGCGAGCGCGGGACTCGACGGGCGACTCGCCCCGTTCATCGCCGGATACGTCCTCGTCCTGGCCGTTCTCGGTCCTGTGCTGGCGGGCCGGGCGGAGCTGTTCGCGCGGGCACTGCGGGCTGCGCGTGACGCGTTGCCGCGCGGGGGTGACAGCGCCGGGACGGGAGGGGCGTCTGCGGAACCGGAGGACGCCGAGGACGAGGTCCCGGCCATCCGGGGAGTCGAGAGTCGAGCCTGATGGTGAGTGAGGTCGGCAGGAGGAAATGCTGAGGGAAGGCCCTGTCCAGGGCCGCGCCGGTTCTGGGAAGGAGCAGCCGTGCATCGGAACGACGCCGAACGACTGGCCGATCTTGAAGCGCGACTCGAACAGGACGATCCCCGTTTCACCCACGCCCTGCGTGCCGGGCGCCCGGCACGGCCACGGGAGTACCGGCGCACCGGCCTCTGGTACGGCCTGGCCCTCGGCGCGGTCGTGCTGATCGTCGGGATCGTGATCTCCGACGGACTCCTCATCGCCACCGGCCTGGTCCTCATGGGGATCGCCGCCCAACTGCTGGACCCGAAGGAGGCACCCCTGAGGCGTGGCGGGAGTCGGTCGGCGGGACGGTAGGCCGTCATGGGGCCGGCGCCCGTGCTCGGCGGGAGTCCCGGTCACCGGGTCGACTCGAGCGGAGCGATCCCGTGGCGGACCCCGGCCCGAACTGTGACCATGGCTGGCGTACGGCCCCTTGATCCGTCGACAGCCCGGGAGACGACATGCCGATCGGCCGCGTGGGACTCGTCGTGCACGGAGGCCGGCCCGAGGCGGTGACCGGGGCGCAGACCGTGCGGGAGTGGTGCGCCGGGCACGGCATCGGCTGTGCCGACATCGACGTGTGGCAGGGACAGGAGCGGCGGCGCAGCGGTCGTGAGGAGATGCGGGCCGCCGGGATGCCCGACCTCATCGTGACCCTCGGCGGGGACGGCACCTTCCTGCGCGGGGCGCGGATCGCGGCCAAGAAGGACATCCAGGTCCTGGGCGTCGACCTCGGCAAGGTCGGCTTCCTCACCGAGACCGCCGTCGGCGACGTCGAGGAGGCGCTGGAGGCCGTGCACGCGGGCAGATCCACCTGCGAGGAGCGCATGACCCTCACCATGCGGGCGTCCAAGCCGCTGGAGATGCCCTCCGACATGGAGGAGATCCTCTGCTACGGGCGCGGACCCGCGCTTCCGCCCCCGCCGCAGGCCGACCCGGCGGAGGACGGCTGGGGCGTCGCCCTGGACGTCACCGCGCTGAACGACATCGTGGTGGAGAAGCTGGCCCGGGACCGCCAGGTGAGCCTCGGCGTGTACATCTCCGGCCGGCTGCTGGCGTCGTACTCCGCGGACGGCGCGATCGTCGCGACCCCGACCGGCTCCACCGCCTACAGCTTCGCCGCCGGCGGCCCGGTGCTCTCACCCCGGATGCGGGCCGTGGTGTTCACGCCGGTCGCCCCGCACATGACCTTCGACCGCACGGTGATCGCGAACGCGGACGAGCCGATCGCGCTGCGCGTCCTGCCCCACTCGGGCCGGGCCGCCGTCAGCGTCGACGGACAGCCGCGCGGCGTCCTCGAACCGGGCGACTGGATCGGCGTGATCGCCGCGCCGCGGCCCCTGCGCCTGGTCCGGCTGGCGCCCGCCGACTTCTACGGGCGGCTGCGGGAACGCATGCGCCTCACCGACGCTCCCGCGACCGCCGCAGACGGCGAGTCGGATCCGCTGTTCCGACCCGCCAACCCCGTGCCGGACGACCTCAGCCACCTGTACCTGCCGCCGCCCCAGACCACCTGATCCGGAGCGGTCAGCCGGCCTCCCGCCGTTCGGCGGCGGACGACCGGTGCGTGAGCGGTTCGCGCAGGCCCAGGTGCGAGCGGAGCGTCGTACCCGTGTACTCCGTGCGGTAGACACCGCGTTCCTGGAGTTCGGGGACGAGCAGGTCGACGATGTCGTCGAGGCCGTCCGGGATCAGGTACGGCGTGACGTTGAAGCCGTCGACCGCGCCGTGCCGCACGAAGTGGGCGAACTTGTCGGCGAGACCGGACGGCGTGCCGACGTGGCCGCGCTGCGGGCCGAGGGCGATGACCGTCTCCCGCAGCGACCAGCCGTTGGCCTCGGCCTTCGCACGCCATTCGGCGACCACGGCACGCGGGTCCGCGACGCGGCGGGCGCCGAAGGAGCCGTCATTCTCGGCGACGACCGGGTCCTCCTTCGGCAGCGGCCCGTCGGCGTCGCGGCCGGCCAGGTCGATGCCCCACAGCAGCGTGGCGACCCCCAACGCCGTTGCGGGGGTGACCTGTTGCAGCCGCAGCCAGCGCTTCTTCTCCTGCGCCTCCTCCTCGGTGGCGCCGATGATGATCTCGGTGCCGGGCAGGATCCGCAGGTCGTCGTCGGGCCGTCCGACCGCCCGCAGCCGGCGCCGCAGATCCTCGGCGAAGGCGAGCGCGTCGTCGAAGTCGTTGCCGTGCGCGGAGAAGATGACGTCGGCGTTGCGGGCGGCGAAGTCGCGGCCCTCGCCGGAGTCCCCGGCCTGGAAGATGACGGGGTGGCCCTGGGCGCTGCGCGGCAGGGTCGGCGTGAGGTCGACGTCGAACTGCGGTCCCTGGTGGCGCACTTGGCGTACGGAGTCGGGTGCCGACCAGGCCGGGGCATCCGCGGAGTCGGCGATGCCGTCCTCCCAGCCGTCCCACAGCGCGCGGGCCACGGTGAGGAACTCGGCGGCGCGCCGGTAGCGGTCGGCGTGGTCGAGGTAGCCGCCGCGGCGGAAGTTGGCGCCGGTCCAGGCGTTGTCCGTCGTCACCACGTTCCAGCCGGCGCGCCCCTCGGAGAGCAGGTCGAGCCCGGACAGGCGGCGGGCGAGGTCGGCGGGCTCGTTGAAGGTGGAGTTGGAGGTGGAGACCAGGCCGATCCGGCGGGTGACGGCGGCCAGCGCGGCGAGCTGGGTGATGGCGTCCGGCCGGCCGGCCACGTCGAGGTCGTGGATCTTGCCGTCGACCTCGCGCAGCCGCAGCCCCTCGCCGAGGAAGAACGCGTCGAACAGGCCCCGTTCGGCGGTCTGCGCCACCTTGCGGAAGGAGGCGGGGTCGATCTGGGAGCCGCTCTCGGGCGCGGACCACACGGTCCAGTGGTTGACGCCCTGGAAGAAGACCCCGAAGTGGAGCTGTGCGTCGGGCCGGGGGACGTCGAGGGGATCGGTGCGGGTCATCGGGCGTCCTCCCGAGCGACCGCGACCGCGGCTGCGGCGGCGAAGCGGTTGGCGGGGCGCTCCAGACCCAGGGTCGAGCGCAGGGACGTACCGGGCAGCGGGCGGGCGACGAGCCGACGCGCGGAGAGGGCGGGCAGGACGAGACGGGAGAGGACGCCCAGATCCTCGTCCAGGACCAGCGGGTGCAGTCGTACGCCGTCGACGTGGCCGCTCAACTCGGCCAGCAGCGCGACCAGTTGCTCCGCCGAGCCGACGTGCCGCAGGCGGCCGCGGTCGGTCCAGGGCGCGTACCGCTCCAGGTCGGCGACCCGCTCGGCACCCGTCGCGTCCGGCGTGTCCAGCGCGACCTCCAACTCGGCGAAGACGAGCGGGGTTTCGGCAGCGACCGCGGCCTCCCCGACCGACGCGAGGTCACGGCCCGCGACGAGAGCGACGTCGAGCAGCCCGGCGGGGACCCGGTCCGGGCTGCCCAGGACGACGAGTTGTCCCTGGGGCGGGCGCGGCACGATCGCCGGGCCCTTGACCGCGTACGTGTCACCGGTGAAGTCGATGTAGTGGAGCCGGTCGCGGTCGAGATAGCGACTGGTGGCCACGGACCTGATGACCGCGTCGTCCTCCCACGAGTCCCACAGGTCGCGCACCACGTCCACCCCGTCGCGGGACTCCCGCGCCCGCGCGTCGGCGTCCGTGATCACGGGGCGGCCCCAGGCGCGGGCCGCCTCCGGGTGCTCCTCCTCGGTCACCACCCACCCGGCACGCCCGGCCGATATGTGGTCGAGCGACGCCAACTGGCTGGAGACATGGAAGGGTTCGGCGTACGTGAGCGGGACGACGGGCGCGATCCCGATCGTGCTCGTGGAGGCGGCGACGAAGGCCGCCCGCTCCACCGAGCCGATCCGGCCCACCGGATCCGCCGCCGTCCCGGGCGGCAGCACACCGTCGTCCAGGGTGATCAGCGTGAACCCCGCGTTCTCGGCGACGGCGGCCACCTCGGCCGTGCGCCGCGGGGTGAGCAACCGGTCGGGGGCGTGGGCGGCGCGGCGCCAGGCCGCGGGATGGGCGCCGTCGCCGTCGAGCTCGACGGCGAGGTGCAGGGCGGGGCCGGACATGGGTGATCCTTCCGAGAACACGGGAACACGCGGCGACAGGGCCGCGAGGAGACGGCCGGCGGAGCGCGCCGGCGGGGTCAGACGTGTACGGAAGGACAGACCGCGGAGGCGGTGCGGCAGTAGTCGACATGCCGCCGGGTGGTCAGCAACGTCTCGATGCGGGCACCACGCGCTGTCGCGCCAGGTACGTGCATCGGAGCCTCCACCCGTAAGGAACTTGCAGGTTCAACGTACGTCGTCCGCCCGTGCGAGTGTCAAGGGCGTCCCGCGCGGCTCGCACCCGCCGGGCCCGGTGCGTCGTCCCTGCGTAACCTGGTCGCCGTGTCCGTCTCTCACCTGCGCCGTGTCGCCGTGCTCGTACTGGAGGGCGCCAAGCCCCTCGACGTCGGGATCCCCGCGCAGGTGTTCTCGACCCGGGGGAGCATGCCGTACGAGGTACGGCTGTGCGGGGCCGCGCCCGGCCTTGTGACCGGCGGCGACGGACTGTCGTACCACGTCGCCCATGGACTGGACGCGCTGGAGTGGGCCGGCATCGTCTTCATCCCCGGCTACCGCTTCCCGGACCGCGAGGACCCGCCCCCGCCCGTCGTCGAGGCGCTGATCGCCGCCCACGACCGGGGCGCGCGGCTCGCCGCCATCTCGACGGGCGCCTTCGCGCTCGCCGCCACCGGCCTGCTCGACGGCAAGCGCGCCACCACCCACTGGCACTACACCCGGGCGCTCGCCGCGAAGCACCCGGAGATCCGGGTGGACGAGAACGTCCTGTTCGTCGACGAGGGCACCGTCCTGACCTCGGCAGGCGCCGCCTCCGGCATCGACCTGTGCTTGCACATCCTGCGCGGCGACCTCGGTGTGGCCGCCTCCAACCACGCGGCCCGGCGCCTGGTCGCGGCGCCCTACCGCAGCGGCGGCCAGGCGCAGTACGTGCCACGCAGCGTGCCCGAGCCGCTGGGCGAGCGGTTCGCCGCCACCCGCGAATGGGCCCTGCACCGGCTCGACGACCCCCTCACCCTGGAGACGCTGGCCGGGCACGCGGGCGTCTCCGAGCGCACGTTCTCCCGGCGGTTCGCCGAGGACACCGGCTACACGCCGATGCAGTGGGTCATGCGCGCCCGCATCGACCGGGCCCGCGAACTTTTGGAGCGTTCGCAGCGGAGCGTGGAGCAGATCGCCGCGGACGTCGGCCTCGGCACCGGCGCGAATCTGCGACTGCACTTCCAGCGCATCCTCGGGACCACGCCGAGCGAGTACCGGCGCACCTTCGCCCGGGGCGAATAGCGCTCGGCGGGGTTCTGGGCGTGGGGGAGACCGGGCTTGGCGGGATCCTTGCGAACCATGGCGATCGCGCCGCTGTCGGCCGTGCGCCGCGCGCGCGAACCTGGGGGTGAATTGAGCTGAAGGGACCTGCCTCATGACACGTATCGCCATCAATGGATTCGGCCGCATCGGACGCAATGTGCTGCGCGCGCTGCTCGAACGTGACAGCAAGCTGGAGATCGTCGCCGTCAACGACCTCACGGAGCCCGCGGCCCTCGCCCGGCTGCTCGCCTTCGACTCCACGTCCGGCCGCCTCGGCCGCCCGGTGACCGTCGACGGGGACACCCTCGTGGTCGACGGCCGCCGGATCAAGGTGCTCGCCGAGCGCGAGCCGGCGCAGCTGCCCTGGGCCGACCTCGGCGTGGACGTCGTACTGGAGGCGACCGGCCGCTTCACCTCCGCGAAGGCGGCCCGCGCCCACCTCGACGCGGGTGCGCGGAAGGTGCTCGTCAGCGCGCCGTCGGACGGCGCCGACGTCACCCTCGCGTTCGGCGTGAACAACGATGCCTACGACCCCGCCCTGCACACGATCGTCTCCAACGCCTCCTGCACGACCAACGCCCTCGCCCCGCTGGCCGCGGTGCTGGACGAGCTGGCCGGCATCGAGCACGGCTTCATGACGACCGTGCACGCCTACACGCAGGAGCAGAACCTCCAGGACGGCCCGCACCGCGACCCGCGCCGGGCCCGCGCGGCCGGCGTGAACATCGTGCCGACCACGACGGGCGCGGCCAAGGCGATCGGCCACGTGCTGCCGAACCTGGACGGCAAGCTGTCGGGCGACTCGATCCGCGTGCCGGTCCCGGTGGGCTCGATCGTCGAGCTCAACACGACCGTCGCCCGCGACGTGACGCGCGAGGACGTGCTGGCCGCGTACCGCACCGCCGCCGAGGGCCCGCTCGCCGGGGTCCTGGAGTACTCCGAGGACGCGCTCGTCTCCTCCGACATCACGGGCAACCCGGCCTCGTCGATCTTCGACTCCGCCCTCACCCGCGTCGAAGGCCGCCACATCAAGGTGGTCGCCTGGTACGACAACGAGTGGGGCTTCTCCAACCGCGTGATCGACACGCTGGAACTCCTCGCCGCCGGCTGACGGTTGACCTCTTCCGCTCGCGGCGACGAAGGCCGCACGTACTCCGACGGACGGCCCCGGTGGCCGTCCGTCGGCCGTTGACGCCCGTTCCACCCGCTCACCGGACCGGTCAGGATCCGAGAAGCGCCGGTCACGGGGGTGCGGCTAGCGTGGCTCACGCTCGTAAACCGGGTGGACGGCGGCCGATCAGCGGTTACCGTGACGGCGACCGCGCCGGGCGGCCGCCCAGGCAGGCCCCGCCTCGCAGGCCGCCCAACGGAGGAGACAGCATGAGCAGGGTCACGGGGACGGACACGCAGTCGCCTGAAACACACACCGCCGACAGCCACGAACTGATCCGTGTGCTCGGCGCCCGCGAGAACAACCTCAAGGACGTCAGCATCGAGATCCCGAAGCGCCGTCTGACGGTGTTCACCGGCATCTCCGGCTCGGGCAAGAGCTCCCTGGTGTTCGACACGATCGCCGCCGAGTCGCAGCGGCTGATCAACGAGACCTACAGCGCCTTCGTGCAGGGCTTCATGCCGACCCTGGCGCGGCCCGAGGTCGACGTCCTCGAAGGCCTGACCACCGCGATCATCGTCGACCAGCAGCGCATGGGTTCCGACCCGCGCTCCACGGTCGGCACCGCCACCGACGCCAACGCGATGCTGCGCATCCTCTTCAGCCGGCTCGGCGAGCCGCACATCGGCCCGCCCAGCGCGTACTCCTTCAACACCGCCTCGGTCCGGGCCAGCGGCGGGATCACCGTCGAACGCGGCGCCGAGAAGACCAAGACCGTGAAGGCGACCTTCAACCGCACCGGCGGCATGTGCACCCGCTGCGAGGGCCGCGGCTCCGTCTCCGACATCGACCTCACCCAGCTCTACGACGACTCCAAGTCCCTCGCGGAGGGCGCGTTCACCATCCCCGGCTGGAAGTCGGACAGCCAGTGGACCGTGCAGGTCTACGCCCAGTCCGGCTTCGTCGACCCGGACAAGCCGATCCGCCAGTACACCAAGAAGGAGCTGCAGGCCTTCCTCTACGGCGAGCCGGTCAAGGTCAAGGTCAACGGCGTCAACCTCACCTACGAGGGCCTGATCCCCAAGATCCAGAAGTCGTTCCTGTCCAAGGACAAGGAAGCGATGCAGCCGCACATCCGGGCATTCGTGGAGCGGGCGGTCACCTTCACCACCTGCCCCGAGTGCGACGGCACCCGGCTCAGTGAGGGCGCCCGGAACTCGAAGTACGCGGGCATCAGCATCGCCGACGCCTGCGCGATGGAGATCCGCGACCTCGCCGAATGGGTCCGCGGCATCGACGAGCCGTCCGTGGCGCCGCTGCTCACCGCACTCCGGCAGACCCTCGACTCGTTCGTCGAGATCGGCCTCGGCTACCTCGCGCTCGACCGGCCCTCGGGCACCCTCTCGGGCGGCGAGGCACAGCGCGTCAAGATGATCCGCCACCTCGGCTCCTCGCTCACCGACGTGACGTACGTCTTCGACGAGCCCACCATCGGCCTGCACCCGCACGACATCCAGCGCATGAACGACCTGCTGCTGCGCCTGCGGGACAAGGGCAACACGGTCCTCGTCGTGGAGCACAAGCCGGAGACGATCGCGATCGCCGACCACGTCGTCGACCTCGGCCCCGGCGCCGGCGCGGCGGGCGGCACCGTCTGCTTCGAGGGCACCGTCGAGGGCCTGCGGACCGGCGGCACCATCACCGGGCGCCACTTCGACGACCGCTCCTCCCTCAAGGAGGAGACGCGCAAGCCCACCGGCGCCCTGGAGGTCCGCGGCGCGAGCACCCACAACCTCCAGGACGTCGACGTCGACATCCCGCTCGGCGTGCTGACCGTCCTCACCGGCGTCGCGGGATCCGGCAAGAGCTCGCTCGTGCACGGGTCGATCCCGGCCGGCGAGAACGTCGTGTCGGTCGACCAGACGCCGATCCGCGGCTCCCGGCGCAGCAACCCGGCGACGTACACCGGACTGCTCGAGCCGATCCGCAAGGCGTTCGCGAAGGCCAACGGCGTGAAGCCGGCCCTGTTCAGCGCCAACTCCGAAGGCGCCTGCCCCACTTGTAACGGCGCGGGCGTCATCTACACCGACCTCGCGATGATGGCCGGCGTCGCCTCCACCTGCGAGGACTGCGGCGGCAAGCGGTTCGACGCGTCGGTCCTTGAGTACCGCTTCGGCGGCCGGGACATCAGCGAGGTCCTTGCGATGTCGGTGACCGAGGCCGAGGAGTTCTTCGGCACCGGCGAGGCGCGCACCCCGGCCGCGCACACCATCCTCGGCCGCCTCGCCGACGTCGGCCTCGGCTACCTCACCCTCGGCCAGCCGCTCACCACCCTCTCCGGCGGCGAGCGCCAGCGGCTGAAGCTGGCCACGCACATGGCCGACAAGGGCGGGATCTACGTCCTCGACGAGCCGACCACCGGCCTGCACCTGGCCGACGTCGAGCAACTCCTGGGCCTGCTCGACCGGCTGGTCGACTCCGGCAAGTCCGTCATCGTCGTCGAACACCACCAGGCCGTCATGGCGCACGCCGACTGGATCATCGACCTCGGCCCCGGTGCCGGCCACGACGGCGGCCGGATCGTCTTCGAGGGCACCCCTGCTGACCTGGTCGCGGCCCGCTCCACCCTCACCGCCGAACACCTGGCGGCCTACGTCGACGCCTGACCCCGCCGTCCCGCAGGCCTGTCTTGATCGCCTGATCCGCGCGTGATTGGCTCGCCCGATGAATCTTCTGTTGACGTCGGGCGGGCTGCGCAACGAGACCCTGCGGGACGCGCTGCGGGACCTGCTGGGCAAGCCGTTCGAGTCGGCGAACATCGTCTACATTCCGACCGCGTCCGTCGCCGAATCCGGCGACCACGGCTGGCTGCTCGCGGACATGACGCGCGTACAGGCCCTGGGCTGGCGGGAGTTCGACATCCTGGAGCTGAACGGCCTGCCGCAGCGCATGGTTCTCGACCGGCTGCTGCACGCCGACGTCATCTACGCCGGCGGCGGCAACCACTACCACCTCGCCCGCAGCATCACCCTCAACGGACTGACCGACGGCTTCCTGGAAGCGCTGGAGAGCCGGGTCTACGTCGGGTTGAGCGCCGGATCGATGATCTTCAGCCGGAATCTCACCGAGCACTCCGCCGACGTCATCGGGGACAGCGCCGACCTGCATGCGCTCGGCACGGAGACCGTGGAGCCGCCCTTCGGCCGCTTCGACTGGTACCTGAAGCCGCACCTGGACTCGGCGGACTTCCCCGAGCGGGACGATGCCTGGGCCGACCGGATCGTCGAGCGGGCCGACTTCCCGATCTACTTCATCGACGACGACACGGCGCTTCGGGTCAGGGACGATGAGGTGGACGTCGTGTCCGAGGGCCGGTGGCGTTTTCATCCGTGAGCCGGGACGGCACGGCGGGGCGTGGACATTCATGAGAGGCGGGCGATGGTGATCGAGGTCGCGGGGGTGCGGGCCCCTTCCGGGCAGGCGGCGGAGGCGGCGCTCGGGGTGTGCGCCGAGTACGCGGACGAGGCGCTGTACCACCACTCCCTCCGCTCCTACTTCTTCGGAGCAGCCTGGGCGCAGGAACGCGGCCTCGACTTCGACCGCGAGCTGCTGTTCGTCTCGGCGATGCTGCACGACCTGGCGCTCACCGCGCCCTTCGACAGCCACACGCTCCCCTTCGAGGACGCGGGCGGTCATCTGGCGCGGGTCTTCACGGCGGGGCTGGGCTGGCCGGTCGAGCGGCGGGACCGGGCGGCCGAGCTGATCGTGCTGCACATGTGGGACGACGTGGATCCGGAGCAGGACCTGGAGAGCCGTCTGCTCCAGGTGGGGACGAGCGCCGATGTCTCGGGGACGGGACTGGAGGCGTTCGAGCCGCGGTTCCGCGAGGCGCTCGTCACGGCCTACCCCCGCCTGGGGTTCGCCGCGTCCTTCGTCCGGCTCTTCCGGGACCAGGCCGGGCGGAAGCCAGGGTGCGCGGCGGCCGGGCTGGTCGCCGGCGACTGGGCGGAGCGGACCCTGGCCAACCCGTTGGAGGAGCCGGTGGCGGGGGAGTAGTGGCTGGTGGGCGTGGGCGGCGCTGCCGGTGTGACCGGGGGATGAAAGGATGGGCCGCATGAGTAACGTCTACTTCGACATCACCATCAACGGCGAGGCCGCGGGCCGCATCGTGTTCCGGCTCTTCGACGACGTAGTCCCGAAGACCGCCCAGAACTTCCGCGAGCTCGCCACCGGCCAGCACGGCTACGGCTACGCGGGCTCGCCCTTCCACCGGGTCATCCCCGACTTCATGCTGCAGGGCGGCGACTTCACCAACGGCAACGGCACCGGCGGCAAGAGCATCTGGGGCGGCGAGTTCGCCGACGAGAACTTCAAGCTCCGCCACGACCGCCCGTTCCTGCTCTCCATGGCGAACGCGGGCCCCGGCACCAACGGCTCGCAGTTCTTCGTCACCACCGTCGTCACGCCCTGGCTCGACGGCAAGCACGTCGTCTTCGGCGAGGTCGTCGAGGGCTCGGACCTGGTGCAGAAGATCGAGTCCCTCGGCTCCCGCTCGGGCTCGACGAAGGGCAAGATCGTGGTTGCCGCGTCCGGCGTCGTCGGCGAGTAACACCGGATCACCTTGTCGTCACCGGCCCGCGGCGGCCGGTGACGACACCATCCCGTTCGTCCAATCGCCGTCGCTCTTTGTCCATGGACCGGCCCCTCACCACGGGTGAGGGTGACTCCATGACCGAATTCGGGCTCAGGGACACGGAGTTGCCGCCGCGCGGGCACCAAGTGCGTCAACGGACGCCGACCGGTCTGGTCGCGCTGGCACTCGGCGGGTTCGGGATCGGTCTGACCGAGTTCCTGATCGCCGGGCTGCTGCCGCAGGTGGCGTCGAGTTTCTCGGTGTCCGAGGCGGCGGCCGGCCGGCTGATCTCCGGATATGCGCTGAGCGTGGCCGTCGGCGCGATCGCGCTGACCGCGGCGACGGCACGGCTGCCCCGCAAGGGCGTACTGGTCGGCCTGGTGGCGCTGTTCGTCCTCGGCAACCTCCTCTCCGCCGTCGCGCCGAGCTACCGGGTGATGCTGCTCGGACGGATCGTCGCGGCGCTGTGCCACGGTTCGTTCTTCGGCATCGGCTCGCTGGTCGCACGCAGCCTGGTCGCCCCCGAGCGCAAGTCCCGTGCCGTGGCGGTCATGTTCGCCGGACTGACGGTCGCGAACGTACTGGGCGTGCCCTTCGGCGCGCTGGTCGGCGAGCGCTGGGGCTGGCGGGCCGCCTTCTGGGCGGTCACCGGAATCGGCGTACTCGCGCTGGCGGGCATCGCGACGCTCGTCCCTCAAGGCGCGGGAGAGACGCGACAGTTGCCGCTGACGAAGAGCCGACAGTTGCCACTGACGAAGAGCCCCTCCGCCTCCGTACCACCCGTCGCCCTGCGGGACCAGTTCCGCGCCTTCCGCTCCTGGCAGGTCTGGCTGACCCTGACGGCCACCGCACTCGGCTACGGCGGGATGTTCGGCGCGTTCAGCTATATCGCCTACACGTTCACCGAGGTCGGCGGCTTCTCACCGTCGGACGTGGCCTGGTTGCTGATGGTGTACGGCGTCGGCCTGGTCGTCGGCAACGTCATCGGCGGACGAGCGGCGGACCACGACCGCGACCGCGCCCTGATCCTGGCCCTGCTCGGTCTGACGGTCACGTTGGTCCTGTTCGGTCTGCTGGCCGCCAGCGCCACGGCATCCGTGATTCTGGTGTTCCTGATGGGGTTGTTCGGTTTCGCCGCCGTCCCCGGGATGATCACGCGCGTCACCGACCACGCGCACGGCGCGGCCCTGGCCGCCAGCGCCAACGTCTCGGCGTCCAACGTCGGCAACGCCCTCGGTGCCTGGCTCGGCGGCCTGGCCATCACGGCGGGCCTCGGCTACCGGGCGCCGCTGTACGTCGGCGCCGGGATCGTGTCGATCTCCGTCGTCGTCATGGGCCTGGCCGCGGGCCTGGAGAGGTCTCCGGCAGCGGACTCTTGATCCGCTGTGCCGGCGCTGTCGGGCGAACGATAGTGCGAAAAAAGGGTGCGTCGGGGATGATGTGGGATCTTCGGGGGCGGCTGCACGGGGCGTCGGGTGACGGCAAGTCAGGGGGGCTTTGCGGTGGAGGCGTTCGAGGCTCTGGAGGCGGGGGATCCGGAGCAGGTGGGGCGGTACCGCATCGTGGCGCGGCTGGGCGCGGGCGGTATGGGGCGGGTGTACCTGGGACGTTCGCCGGGTGGGCGTGCGGTGGCGGTCAAGGTGGTGCGTGCGGAACTGGCCGAGGACGGTGACTTCCGACGCCGGTTCGCCCGGGAGGTGGCCGCCGCCCGTCGGGTGAACGGGGTGTTCACCGCGGGTGTGGTCGACGCCGATCCGGACGGGGCGCCTGCGTGGCTGGCGACGGCGTACGTGCCGGGGGTTCCGCTGGGCGACGCGGTGGCGGCGCACGGACCGTGGCCCGAGGGTCCGGTGCTGGCGCTCGGGGCGGGGCTGGCCGAGGCGCTGGAGGCGATCCACGCGGCGGACGTGGTGCACAGGGACCTCAAGCCGTCGAACATCCTGCTCGCGACGGACGGTCCGCGGGTGATCGACTTCGGGATCTCGGTGGCCGGCGAGGCCAGCGCGCTGACCCGGACCGGCATGGTGGTGGGCACGCCGGGGTTCATGTCCCCCGAGCAGCTGACCGGCAAGCCGGTCGGACCGGCCAGCGATGTCTTCTCGCTGGGCGCGGTGCTTGCCTTCACCGCCACCGGGGCCGGGCCGTTCGGGTCAGGCTCGGCGCACGCCCTGAGTTTCCGCGTCGTGTACGAGGAGCCAGACCTGCGTCAAGTCCCGCCCGCCCTAAGGGCGTTGGTGGCCCGATGCCTGTCCAAGGAACCCGACCGGCGGCCCACCGTGGCCGCGCTGCTGCACGAGTTGGCCGAGGCCGCGGGCGGTGAGCAGCCCGCCGCCCACATCCCCACCCAGCCCGGCTGGCTCCCTGAACCGGTCGCCGCGACCGTGCACGCGCGCACCGTCACCGCGCCCCGGCGCCAGGCCCCACCACCCGCACTGCCCGAGGCGTCCGAGGCGTCCGAGACGTCCGAGCCTCCGTCTCCGGACCCGGTGGCGGCGGAAGGCGGTACCGGCCCGTCACCACGCCCGGCGCCGACACCGCCGAGGGAAGAGGACGGCTTCGTCCTGCCGCCGCCCGCAGACCGGCCGCCGCCCCGGGTGCCCGGGAACGCCGCGGGACGGCCGCCCGGGATCACCCGCAGACGGGCCCTGTTCGGTGTCGGAGCCACCGCCGTGGTGGGACTCGGCTACGCCGGCTGGAAGATCGGTGGCGGCGGTTCCTCCACCGAAGAACCCGACTCGGACCCCACCCTCACCGCCCCGTCCGGTGAGCGACGTTGGAAGTTCCACGTCGGCTCAGGCGTGTACGCATCGGCGGCCGTCACCGCCGGGACAGTGTGCGTCAACGTCTACGGCGACCTGCACGCGGTGGACACCGCCACCGGAAAGCGCCGGTGGACGGCGCACACCGGCAGTGGCGCCCAGTTGTCGCCGACGGCGGCCGGGGGAGTGGTCTACATCGGCGGGACGGACGGAGGCCTGTACGCGGTGGACGCAGTCACGGGTAAACGCCGATGGACGTTCCCCACGAGCAACCCCGTGTTCACGGTGGCGGCCGTGGCCGCGGGGGCGGTCTACTTCGGCAGCGTGCAGGGCGACCTGTACGCGGTGGACGCCGCCACGGGCAAGCGCAGGTGGACGTTCCCGGCCGGCCTCCCCAACTACTCGTCGCCGGCGGTGGCCGGGGGAGTGGTCTACGCCGTCGGCGACGACGGCGCTCTGTACGCGGTGGACGCGGTCACCGGCAAGCAGCGCTGGAAGTTCCGCGTCGGCAAGGAGGGGTTCTCGTCGCCGGCCGTCGGCGACGGGACGGTCTACGCCGGGAGCCCGGACGGAAACCTCTACGCCGTGAACACCGCCACCGGCAGGCAACGCTGGACGTTCCCTACCGGCGGCAAGGTGTACTCACGGTCGGCGGTGGCCGACGGGGCGGTGTACCTCGGCAGCGAGGACGGCGCTCTGTACGCGGTGGAAGCCGTCACCGGCGACCGACGGTGGAAGTTCCCCGTCCGAGGCGGTGGGGTCACGTCGCCGACGGTGGCCGACGGGGTGGTCCACGTCGGCAGCGCCGACGGCGACGTGTACGCGGTGAACACCGCCACCGGCAAGCAACGGTGGACGTTCCCCACCGGCGGCAGCGTGTCCTCGTCGCCGACGGTGGCCGACGGGGTGGTCTACGTCGCCAACAGCGCAGGCGATCTGTACGCGGTGACGGAGTAACGGAGTAGCGGTACCTGCCCCCCGATTCCGGCGGTCCGCTGTCCGGAACCTCGGGCTTGGTCCTCGCGCGGGTCGGGCACACGCTCGCGCTGTGTGACGCGAGGACGGAGGGTGCAGGGTGAAGGACGAGCTGCGCGCGGTGGTGGTCGGCGACAGCGTCCAGGTCGTGCATGTGTGGACGCCGAACGCGCTCCATGTCCCGCAGGCGGAGGCGGCGTTGTGGGCGGGAGACGCCTGACGGCTCAGGCGAGTCCGGGTCCTGGTAGGCGGGACCTCCATCGAGGGTGTTCAGGCCCCGTGCGTGGTCGCGCCGTGCGTGCGTGTCTTGGTGTGCAGGGCGAACCGCGCGTCGTCGTACTGCTTCTTGAGCGTTGCGACGAGGTCCGCGACGGTCGTGCTCTGTTTGATGGCGCCAATGCCTTGGCCCGAACCCCAGACGTCCTTCCATGCCTTCGGCTTCGCGGTGTCGCTCGTGCCGAAGTCCATCGCGGTCGGATCCGACTCCGAGAGGTTGTCCGGGTCGAGTCCGGCGGCGGAGATGCTGCCACGCAGGTAGTTGCCGTGGATGCCGGTGAACAGGCTGCTGTAGACGATGTCCTTCGCGGCGCCGTCGACGATCATCTGCTTGTACGCGGTCGAGTTGTTCGCCTCGGTGGTGGCGAGGAACGCGGAACCTACGTACGCGAGGTCCGCGCCTGCGGCCAGCGCGGCCAGGATGGAGCGACCGTGGGCGATGGCGCCCGACATCAACAGCGGACCGTCGAACCACTCCCGGATTTCCTGCACAAGGGCGAACGGTGACTGCGTGCCCGCGTGGCCGCCAGCCCCTGCGGCCACGCCGATCACACCGTCGGCACCCTTTTCGATGGCCTTGTGCGCGAACTCGTTGTTGATGACGTCGTGGAGCACGACGCCTCCGTAGGAGTGCACCGCGTCGTTGATCTCCGGCCGCGCACCGAGTGACGTGATGACGATCGGCACCTGGTGCTTCACGATCACGTCCATGTCGTGCTCAAGGCGGTCGTTGGAGCGGTGCACGATCTGGTTCACCGCGAACGGGGCGACGACGGCCTGCGGGTGCGCGGCCGCGTACGACGCGTTCTCCTCCGTGATGCGATCGAGCCAGTCCGACAGGAGTGAGGCGGGCCGAGCGTTGAGGGCCGGAAACGAGCCGATGACCCCGGCCTGACACTGGGCGATGACCAACTCCGGGCCGGAGGCGATGAACAACGGCGAGCCCACCACGGGAAGCGTGAGGGGCTGCGAGAGAACGGGGGGCAACGGCATGACGAGTCCTTCAGCGGGTTGGTGGTCAGCCCTGTGACGGGCGTAGCTCTCTGTGTCGGCCTTCGGGTTCCGGGCGCAGGTACGGAGTGGCAATGCTGACGTCCCAGGTCCTGTCCGGATCAGGCGGTGCCGGTGCGGGCGGCGGTGGCGTCCACCGCGCGGGCGGAAGGGCCCAGCACGGGCAGGAAGCACTCCTCCGTGATCACCAGACGGGCCTGCGAGTCGGTGAGCAGGTGGGCGACCTGCTGGGGCGAGGAGGTGTTGTAGAGCGAGAACGGGATCGCCCCCAGATGCAGGACGGCGGTGTCGGCGAGGTGGAACTCGGGCCGGTTGCGCAGCATGAGCGCGACTGTGTCCCCGCGGCGCACCCCCACAGCCGTTAGCCCCTGGGCCAGGACCCGGACCCGGTCGGCGTACTCCGACCACAGCAGCGACCTCGTACCGCCGACGGTACGCAGGGCCACCAGGCCGGCCTGACGCGCGGCGGTCTGCTGGAACGCCTCACACAACGTCCGGGGCAAGGTCGATGTCACCGGGCAGCTCCTTCACTGTCGGGGAGGGCTTGCTCGTGGGGGCGCCGAGCGAGGGAGCCGCTTTGCTTGCCGCGCCCGCGTGGGGTGCGGAACGCCTCGTACACAAGTGCTTCCGTGGTCATGCGCGCACATTCCTCTCTCGGTCCAGGGGCCGTTCACAGTGAGCGGGCGACAAGTTCCTTCATGACTTCGTTGGCTCCGCCGTAGATGCGCTGGATGCGGCCGTCGGTGAACATTCGGGAGATCGGGTACTCGGCCATGTAGCCGTAGCCGCCGTGCAGTTGGAGGCAGCGGTCCACGACCTCGGTCTGCCGGTCGGTGATCCAGTACTTGGCCATCGAGGCGGTGGCGGCGTCCAGCTCTCCGTCCAGGTGGCGCTGGACGCAGTCGTCGAGGAAGACCCGGGCCACGTGCGCGGTCGTGGCGCAGTCCGCCAACTCGAAGCGTGTGTTCTGAAGTTCGAACAGCGGTCGCCCGAAGGCGTGCCGTTCCTTGGTGTAGGCGACCGTGGTGTCCACGGCGGCCTCCAGCCAGGCCAGTCCGAGCGCGGCGACCAGCAGCCGCTCCTGAGGCAGTTGCTCCATCAGCTGCACGAAGCCGAGGCCCTCGCGGGAGCCGAGCAGATTCGCCGCCGGGACGCGCAGCTCGTCGAAGAACAGCTCCACGGTGTCGGTGCTGTGCTGGCCGATCTTCTTCAGCACCCGGCCGAGCTGGAATCCGGGCGTGTCCTCGTCCACCTCGGCGACCAGGAGCGAGAGTCCGCGGGCGCCCTGGGCCGGGTCGGTCTTGGCCGCGATGATCACGAGGCCGGCGTTGTGGCCGTTGGTGATGAACGTCTTCGCGCCGCTGATCAGGTAGTCGTCACCCGCGCGGACCGCCCGGGTCTGGATGCCCTGGAGGTCGGATCCGGTACCCGGTTCGGTCATGGCGATCGCGCCCAGCAGTTCGCCGTCGGCCATCCGGGGCAGCCAGCGGCGCTTGTGTTCCGCGGTGCCGTACGCGTTGACGTAGTGGGCCACGATGCCGGAGTGGACGATCATGGGCATGCCCGAGGCACCGGCCTTGATCTGCTCCTCGACCAGTACGACCTCATGGGCGATCGTCCCGCCGCCACCCCCGTACTCCTCCGGGATCGACGCGCACAGCAGGCCCAGCTCGCCCGCCCGGCGCCACAGCTCCTTCGCGGGGAACCCCTGCCGGGCGAACTCTTCCTCGCGCGGCGCCGCCTCCTTCGTGAAGAAGGTGCGGGCCAGGTCACGCACGGCGTCCAGTTCGTCGGTCAGCCATGGGGATCGGTATGCCGTCGTGGTCATGCGACACCCTCGCAGTCTTCATAGCGTCCTAATGGCCATTAACTTCATGCATCTGAACCCTTGCTGTCAAGGCCGGAAGTGGATGACAATCAACCTAGGGATGATTAACAAGAGAGGCTAGAGATGCCCGCCTACCAGCAGATTCGCTACGACCTGACCGATCGGGTGGCGACCATCACGCTCGACCGCCCCGCGGCGCGCAACGGCTACACCCTTCGCATGGCGCAGGAGCTGCTGGACGCCTTCGCTCACGCCGATGCCGACGAGGAGGTCCGGGTCGTGGTCCTCACCGGCTCCGGACGCGACTTCTGCGTCGGCGCCGATCTCTCCGGAGGCGGCTTCGAGGTGGACGGGGTAGGGGAGGAGGACCTGCCGTCTCTGGAACTGGAGCCCGCCGGCAGCGTCACTGCCCGTATGTTCACGATGAACAAGCCTGTCATCGCCGCGCTCAACGGCGCCTCGGTGGGCGCGGGCGCGACGGTGCCGCTGGGTGCCGACTTCCGGCTGGCGGCCCACGACAGCAGGTTCGGCTTCCCCTTCACCCGGCGCGGCATCGTCCCCGAGGGCGGATCCAGCTGGTTCCTGCCCCGCCTGGTGGGTCTGTCCACCGCCCTCGACTGGACGCTCACCGGGCGGGTGTTCGGCGCGGAGGAGGCGCTGCGCTCGGGACTGTTGCACGGCGTCCACGAGCCCGATGCGCTCATCGACGCGGCCTACGCACTCGCGCACGAGATCGCCGATCGCACCGCCCCGGTGGCCGTCGCGATCACCCGGCAGATGATCTATCGTCTGTCGTCGCTCGACTCACCCGACCGAGCCCACCAACTGGAGACCCGACTGGTGCGCCTCCTCACCCTCAGCCCGGACGCCGTCGAAGGTGTCACCTCGTTCCTGGAGCGGCGGCCGCCGAAGTTCCCCGGCCGGATCGACGACGGCCTCCCGGACTTCCTGCCCTGGGCCGGTGATCAGTGACGTCGCCCTCCGGCGCCCCGCCCCGGCCCGGGAAGCCGACGCGACGCGACCAGCTCGCGGCGATCGCCGCCGGACTCTTCGCACGCGACGGCTACCACAACGTTTCCGTCCAGGACATCGCGGCAGCCGCCGGGCTCAGCGGACCGGCGCTCTACCGCCACTTCCGCGGAAAGCAGGCCGTGCTCGCTCACATCCTGCTCGCCGGCCTCGACGACGCCGGTCGCGTGCTCGATGAGTACACCGAGGCCGGCACGGGTCGGGAACTCCCTGAGGTTTACGCGGGGTTGGCGGCTCTCGTCGTCTCCCGGCCCGAGTTCGGCATGCTCTGGCGGCGCGAGCGTCGACACCTCACGCCCGAGGACGCCAATGAGGTGAGAAAGCGCGCGATACGGATCGGTGCTCCACTGATCCGCGCGTTGCAGAGCCGGCGGCCCGAGCTGGATTCCTCCGACGCGTCTCTGCTCACCTGGGGGGCGTTCAGCGTTCTGGGGAGCATCTCCGACCACCGCGTCCGGCTGCCACGCACGGCATTCGAGGAAGTCCTCACGGCGATCGCCCTGAACACCCTGGCGACCGACCTGACCGCCGCCTCCGCACCGCCGCTCTCCCCGACGACCGCCCCGTCCCTGCTGGACGCCCGGCGTGAACAGCTCCTCGCCGTGTCGGCCCGGCTCTTCCGGGAACGTGGTTTCCACGCGGTGACCATGGAGCACATCGGCGCCGCGGCGGGCATGGCCGGGCCCAGCATCTACACCCACTTCGGGGGCAAGATCGACCTGCTCCAGACCGCCGCGAGCCGGATCCAGGAACGCCTGCGGCAGAACGTCACAGCCGCGCAGGCGGCCGGTCTGCCCGCGCGCGACACGCTCGACCTGCTGGTCATCTCCTACGTCGACACGGTGCTGGACTACCGGGACCTGGTCGCCGCCTACTTCGCCGAAGGCCACAACCTGCCCGAGCGCGATCGCACGGAACTGCGCCGCTTCCAACGTGCCTTCGCCGCGTACTGGGCGGAGGTGACGGGAGCGGCAGCGCCAAGTCCGGACCCGGACCCGAAGGAGGTACGTATCCGCGTCCATGCCGCGTTCGCCGTCGTCAACGACCTTGCGCAGACGGGCCAGTTCACCGCTCGCCCGGCCTTGGCAGCGGAGCTTCGCGCCCTCATGCACACGGTCCTGACCGAGAGATAGCGCCGGTCTCCAGTGCCACGGACACCGAGTTCGGTATGCACTGCACGGTCGCCGTTCCTCACGGACGCCCTGCGGCTGCGGCCGTAGAGGCCCTAGTGCGATGCGCCCGACGGTTCTAGTGAGCTTCCGCTGTATTTCAAGGGGATGCCCACGCTGCTCTGCCAGCGGCAGAACAGCGACCGGACCGGGCTCGACGATCACTACAGTCCGGTCACATGACGACGATTACGACGCGTACGGTCGAGTACCCGGCCGACGGTCTGACGATGATCGGGCACCTCGCGCTCCCGGCCGGCGTCGACCGCCGGCCCGCGGTGCTGCTCGGACCAGAGGGCACGGGGCTCAGCGACGTCGAGCGCCGCCGGGCCGATGCTCTCGCCGAACTGGGATACGTAGCGCTGGCCTTCGACCTTCACGGCGGGCGCTATTTCAGCGACCCCGAGGAGATGCTGGCCCGTTGCCTGCCACTGCTTGCTGATCCCGACCGGATGCGGAGCATCGGCCATGCGGCACTCGACGTGTTGCGCACCGAACCGCGGACCGACCCCGACCGGATCGCCGCCATCGGCTACGGCACCGGGGGCGCCGTCGCGCTGGAACTCGGGCGCGACGGCGTCGACTTGCGTGCGATCGGCACAGTCAACGCACTGATGACGGGGCGACCGGACGAGGCGGCGCGCATTCGGTGCCCGGTGTGGGCCGGAGTCGGGTCGGAAGACCCGATCATGCCGCCCGCGCAACGGAACGCCTTCACCGCTGAGATGCAGGCCGCGGGCGTCGACTGGCGCCTCACGATCTACGGCGGCGCCTTGCACGCCTTCCACCACCCACCGGTCGACCACCCCACGGTCCCCGGCGTCGGCCACCACCCGCAGCACGCACAGCGCGCCTGGCGCGACGTCGTCGACCTGCTCGCCGAGTGCCTGCCCGTGGGGGAGGAGTTGGGGGCCTGACCTGGGCGAACATGCTGGCCCCAGGTCTGGCCGGCGTCCTGCACTGACCCGGCCGAATCGATGGCGCCGAGCGGGAGGGAACGAGCGGAGAGCAGAGGGATCAGGAGCTCAGATGCTCATGCAGCATCCTCCAGCCGCCCTCCCGCCGGACGATCGCATTGGTGCCCCGACCCTGGCCAGAGCGTGGTTCACCGTCGACGACTCCGGTCCAGCCAAACCGGTAACGGCACACCGCGATGTCGGAGGTGAGCACCGGCCACTCCAGCTCCCGGATCTCGTACACCTCGTCGAGGATCGTCGCGAACGTCTTCTCGATCGCGGACCGGATTTCCCCGATGCCCTGATACGAGCCGTCCGAGAACCAATACGTGGCGTCCTCAGCGATGAACGGCACGACCCGCTCGATGTCATGACTGTTGTTGGCCCGCTCGTACTCGCTCATGAACAACACGAGTTCGGATGCCAGGGATACCTGCTTCGTCACGACGGTCAGCATGCCAACAGTCACACGCGACCCTCTCGGTGATCCAGGCCCACCCGGTGGCCCGGCCTCGATCGAGAGTTGGTGGATCATCTCGCTGACACCGCCTCAACCGCCGTGGCAGGGTGCGGTGATCGGGTAGAGCAGAGAGAGGGGCTTCCATGGAGGCACGGATGTGGGACGCACTGGTCAGCGTGGCGAAGAGCGCGTACACCGCCGGGCTGGGCGAGGGCACCGTCCCGCGCCCGCTCATCATGCCGTTGGTGCGCGGCGAGTTGGTCGGGATGATCTGGGCCCGACCCCTCAAGGGCGGCCGGGACGCACTGACCGGGATCGCGGAACTCGCGAACATCGCCGCAGCAGCCGGCGCGGACGAAGTGGTCCTGGCCTGGGAGACCCACGATGTCGCCATCGCCTGTGAACTTCCCGTCGTCGCCCCGGCGCCGTGCCTGAACATGGTGCTCGCCGATCGCGACGGGCACGTCCTGCACCAGTTCCCCTACAGCGAGGAGCTCCTGTCCCTCAGTCCCGAGGGCCGGCCGTCGGTCGCCCCGGACTGGAGTCCGGCCCCCGCGCCGCAGCCGGACGCCGAGCTGGTGCCGCCGATCCAGGCGGCGGTGAACTTCTCCTTCATCCCGCTCGAGCTGGATCACCCTTCCCCGTTCGGCGTCACCGTCGTGCTGATGGAGGAAGACGGCTACCGGGTGCGCCTGACCGAAGCGTTCGCCTTCTGAACCGCCGCGGCAGATCATGCCGGCGCCCAGGGTGTGTAGCCGAGGTACACGTGTCCCAGGCGCGCCAGGCGGATCACCCGGTCGACGACCACCGAGGTGAACAAGCGCCTCGCGGAGGTCTCGCCGAACCGGTCGATGTACGCGACCACCACCTCGTGGTCCTTCGCAGCGCGAGTGCGCCACCAAACACCATCGCCAGGACGGAACACGGAACACAATCTCAGAGCGCATCCCAGAACCCGCAGTGATGGCGGACCCCCACCGTGCCGTTGGGAACGACGTGGTCAGGCGCCAGCGACAGCACCGTCTGCCGGGGCCAGTGCGGTGACGTCGGGCCGTTCGGGTCGCCCGTGCGGGCGAAGCGGGTCCAGTAGTCGATCATCGTGTCGGCCAGCCGGTGCTGTGCGGCGGTGAGGTCGCGGGGACGGCCGCCCAGGTCGAAGAGGTAGGGCAGTTCGCTCGCGTGCGGTGCGCCGAGTGGGAACGGTGGTGTGCCCGAGGTGAGCGGCGGGGCGTGCTCGTCGGCGAACTCGTAGCGCCAGGTGGGTACTTGGGTGGAGAGCAGGGCATCGGTGCGTGCCGTCGGGCAGGCGAAGTTGGCGTCGCCGATGACCGCCCCGAACACCGGACCCCCGTCGGTGCGGTGCACCGGATACTCGCGGACGATCGCCTTCGCCTGCCCCGGGGAGGGGAAGAAGGCGGACACGACGTCGGGCCAGGTGGCGGGGGTGACGGGGTTGCCGGCCTGGATGATCCCGGCCGCCCAGCCGTTGCCCTCGTCGTGGTTGTTGCCGATGAGCACGGGGACGTGGTGGAAGCGGCCGGCGGCGATCGCCGTCGCGGGGTCGCTGGGCAGCAACTGGGTCTCGTAGGCAGGTTGTTGGTCCGTGTCCTGGGCCGCGAGTAGGCGCGGGACTGCCACTCGCCGCAGGCAGGTCATCACTTCGCGGGCGGAGCCGCAGCCGACCTTCGCCGCGAGGTCCGTGCCCGTGGCGCGCGCCGTCGACAGGGGGACCGAGGACGGCGCGAACGGGCGGTCGGGGCTGCCGGTGCACGGGCCGCTCTCGATGATCGCCTGGTCGAAGAGTCCCGCGGCGGCCGGTGAAGCGAGCTGGGCGCAGACGCTGTAGCCGCCCGCCGATTCACCGGCCAGCGTCACGTTGTGCGCGTCGCCGCCGAAGACGCCGATCTCGGCACGGACCCAGCGCAGCGCCGCCTGCTGATCCGCGAGGCCGAAGGTGCCCGAGCCGGGCAGCCCGCCCTGCGAAAGGAAACCCAGGGCGCCGAGGCGGTAGTTGACGGTGACGACCACGACGTCGCCGCGAGTCGCCATGCGGTGGGCGTCGTAGGAGCTGCCCGCTCCGGTGGTGAAGCCGCCGCCGTGCAGCCATACGATCACCGGCCGGGGGTGTGCCGGGTCCGCGCCGTCGGGCGTGGTGACGTTCAGGTGGAGACAGTCCTCGTCGGTGCTGCCGCCCGGCACCTCGCCGGCCGGCTGCGGGCAGGCGCTCGCGGGCTCGGTCGCGTTCCGTACCCCGGACCAGGGGATCGCATGGTGGGGCGGCGCCCAGCGCAGCCTGTCGACCGGGGGAGCCGCGTAGGGGATGCCTTGGAAGGTGCGGTAGCCGTCGTGGGCGGCACCCCGCACCACGCCGTCGTGCGTGCTGACCGTCGTGCCGGCAGGCAAGGCAGACAAGGCAGACAAGGTCGGCTGGGCCGGTGGCGCCGCCGACCAGGCCGTCGCGAGTACGGCGGTCAAGGCGCAGCCCAGAGTGGTCAGGGCGCGGTGCATGGTCGTCATTTCCCGGTTCATCTGCCGGTTCATCTCCCCGTTCGTTTCCCCGTTGGGTCAGCTGCCGCCCATGCCTCCCTGCGCGGCGATCATGGTCGTCGGCAGCGCGCGTACGGCCTTCTCCAGGCCCGGCCCGAGCGCGGCGAGCCGCCCCGTGCAGGCGTCGATACGGGCCCGGTAGGTCTTCTGGTCCCGCCGCGACACGACCGAGCGGATGCGCCCCGCCGCGGCCAGCGCCAGCAGCGCGGCGTCGGTGGCGGGGATCTCCCGTACGGGACCGTCCCCGTGCAGCGCCGCGGACACGCGCGCGTGGAGCGCGGCGGGCACGGCGCGGTCCGTCACGGTCGTCCGGCGGCTCCCGAAGGGCGTGCGAGCCGTCCGCACGGTGAGGAGTCCCGCCGCGGCGAGCAGGTCCTCCACCTGGGTCAGCGTCCGCTTGCGTCGGCTGCGCACGAGGTGCCGCCAGCCGTGCCCGCCGGCGGCGTCGCGCAGCACGCCGTCCAGGACGGGGTCGCCGATCGGTTCCGTGCCGGACACGGCCACCGTGCCGCCCGCCTCCCGCAGCCGACCGCGCGAGGCGAGGTCGACCAGGGCGGCGGCACGGATCAGCAGCTCCGTCCGGGAACGGTCGAAGGGTCCGTCCGCCGACTCGTCGTGGGCGAGCAGATACATGAGGCAGGGCAGGTCGTCGATCACACCTCGACGCTACGGCCGGCTGCCCCGGTCCCGGATCGGCCGGGGGAACGGCCCGGCACTGGGAGCATAGGAGGACGACGGCCCGGCCTCCTCCCTGAGGAGGAGGCGCCGTCAGGGGCGCCGGGCCCGTACGAGGCCGTGGTCGTAGGCGGCGACCACGGCCTGGACGCGGTCTCGCGCGCCCAACTTGCGCAGTACCGCGGTGACATGGTTCTTGACCGTGGCCTCCGAAAGGCGCAGGCGCTCGGCGATCTCCGCGTTCGACAGGGCCTGCCCGATCAGAGTGAGCACCTCCCGCTCGCGCCCGGAGAGGTCGCGCAGGGAGGGCGGCGGTGCCTGGTCGGGCGCGGTGCTCAGGAACCGGTCGAGAACGCGGCCCAGCACGGTCGGCGCCAGCAGCGCCTCACCGCGCGCGGTCACGCGGATCGCGTCGACGAGTTCGGTGGGACGGATGTCCTTCAGCAGGAAGCCGCTCGCCCCGGCCCGCAGCGCGGCGACCACATGCGCGTCCACGTCCCACGTGGTCAGCACGAGCACCCTGGCCGCACTGCCCGACGTCACGATCTGCCGGGTCGCCTCGATACCGTCCACCACGGGCATGCGTACGTCCATCAGCACCACGTCGGGCGCCAGTTCCCGTGTCAGCCGCACCGCCTCCCGGCCGTCGGACGCCTCACCGACCACCTCCAGGTCCTCCCGGGCGTCGATGATCATGCGGAATCCGGTACGGACCAGGACCTGGTCGTCGGCCACCACCACACGCAGCGTCACAGCGCGTCCTCCACCGGCAGCCGCGCCGCCACCTCGAAGCCGCCCCCGGGCAGCGCACCGGCGCGCAGGCTGCCGCCCACCAGCCGTGCGCGCTCCTTCATCCCCACCAGGCCGCGCCCCTCTCCCGCAGTGGCCGAACTCCCTTGCTGCGTGCGCCCGTTGTCCACCACCGTGACCTCCACACACTCCCTCTCCGCCGTCACACGCACACTGACCTCGTCCGCGTCGGCCGCGTGCCGCAGCGTGTTGGTGAGAGCCTCCTGGACGATCCGGTACGCCGCCAGATCCACCGCCGCTGGCAGCCTGTCGGTGGCGCCCTCGCACCGCACGCGCACGGTCATCCCGGTCGCGCGGACCCTGTCGGCCAGCTCGTCCAGACGCGCGAGCGAGGGCCCCGGCTCCCGCTGCTCGCTGGCCCCGTCGTGCTCCGCGTCGGGCCCGAACGCGCGCAGCAGCAGGCGCAGGTCGCCGAGTGCCGAGCGGGCGCCCGTCTCGATGGCCCGCAGCGACTGCCGGGCCTGTTCGGGCTGTTGGGTGAACACGTCGTCGGCGGCGCCCGCCTGAATGACCATCACCGACAGCGTGTGCGCCACGACGTCGTGCACCTCACGCGCGATCCGCGCCCGTTCCTCCACCACGGCCCGGCGCAACTCCGCCCTGATGCGCTCCTGTTGGGCTCTGCGCCACTGCCCGGCGGTCCAGGCCAGGGCCACCGCCAGCAGATAGACGGTCAGCCCCGCGCCGCCGCCCGACCCGAACGCCAGGGGTGCCGGCAGACACATCGCCGCGAGCGCTCGTACCGACACCTGCCGCGACCTGGTGGCCGACAGCACGCACAGGGTGACCTGTGCCGCGAGCAGCGCCCCCGTCAAGGTCACCGCGGGCAGCAGCGCCCACACCGCGAGGCCCGTCAGCGCGTTCGCGGCCAGTACGGCGACCGGGGCGCGTACCTGCCACCGCAGGGCGCAGACCTGGGCGAGGACCAGGGCCACCGCCACGGGCAGCCGTCGCCCGTGCTCCGTACCGGCGACGAGCACCGAGGTGCCCAGGACGGAGAGCACCAGACCGGACGACCCCCACCACAGCGCCCGGGCCGCCCGGGACGACAACTCGCCCCGCGCCTCTTCCACGAGCGCGTCGTCGGGTCGTCCACCGGTGCGATCCACGTCACGAGCCTATCCGCGCACGGCGGGCCGTTCAGGAGACCGCGGTCTGCATGTCACTGTCCGCATGTCCCGAGGCGGGCTCAGCGGGCCCGGGCCAGATGGTCGGCCAGGATCGCGGAGACCGACAGCACGGTGTCGAAGTCAGGGACGAGCCGGGTCTTCGTCAGCGCGAAGGCGATCCCTCGCTCAGGGTCCGCGTAGGCGTAGCTCCCGCCTCCGCCCGGCCATCCGAAGGCCACGGAGTTCTCCTCGGCGGGCGCGCCGATTCTGCCGATCGGGAAGCCCAGCGCCATCCGTACCGGAGTGCCGAAGACCTGGTCCGTGCCCTCGAAGGCGGGCGCGGACAGTTCCGCCAACCGCGCGGAATCCACGAGCCCGCCCTGCAACAGGGCGTTGAACATCGCGGCAAGACCGTGCGCGGTGGCCGTACCCACGGACGGGATGTCGGCGCCCAGGATCTCGGCCCTGTTGCCGAACTCGGCACTCGGCCGGCTCTCCCACGGCGCGAGGATCGCTTCGCCGTCCCCCGGGTCACCCTCCGCCGGGTCACCGTCCCCCGTTTCGGCGGGCCACTGGCGCGCCTGCTGTTCCAGGCGCGCCAACCCCGGCAGCGCCTCCTTCGGAGCGGCGAAATACATCTGCCCCTCGATACCGAGCGGCGCGGTGATCCACTCACGCAACAGCTCGTGCACGGGCCGCCCGGTCGCGCGCCGGGCCAGCTCACCGACGAGAAAGCCGAAGGTGTACGAGTGGTAGCCCATGGCCTCGCCCGGCCGCCAACGCGGTTCGGCGGCGGCCAGCGCCGCACCCACCCGGGACCAGTCGGGCAGCTCGACCGGCGTGATCTCGCGCGGCATCGCCGGCAGACCGACCGTATGGGTCAGCACGTGCCGGAGCGTCGCCGTGCCCTTGCCGTGCGCGCCGAACTCGGGCCAGAGATCCGTGACCGGGCTGTCGTAGTCGAGATGGCCACGCGCGACGAGCAGATGCGCGAGCGTGGCCGCGACGTTCTTGACCGCGGAGAAACTGAAGATCGGCGTGCTGGAGGTGACCGGCCGCCCGGTGACCGGGTCGGCCGTGCCGGCCACCGCGTCGACGATCAGGTCCCCGTCCTGGAAGACGGCGACCTGCACACCGTTCTCCGCGCCGGTGTCGACCAGCGCGTCGATGTGACGCTGAATCCGTTCCTGCACCTCACTCATCGCGGTCAACCATGCCAAATCGGCCGCCGCGGCGTCGAACGACCGTCATCCCGGTGGTCCGGGGCGGGAAGGGGGTCGGTAGCGTGCCGATCATGGCGGACTGGAGCATGCGACCGGCGCGGGAGTCGGACGTCGAGACGGTGGCCGAGTTGCGTGCGGTCGTGATGCGGCCGGACCTGGAGCGACTCGGGCGGTACGACGGGCGTCGCGTCCGGCAGCGATTCCGCGACGGTTTTGACCCGCGTCACACGTGGACGATCGAGGTGGCCGGCACCTTCGCCGGCTGCGTGGCCTTGCGCCCGGCCGAGGACGCCCACTGGCTGGAGCACTTCTACCTGGCCCCGCACCTCCAGGGCACCGGCATCGGTTCGGGAGTGCTGAGCGCACTACTGGAGCGGTCCGACCGCGCCGGCGTCCTGGTCCGACTGAACGTCCTCCAGGGCAGTCCCGCACGGCGGCTGTACGAGCGCCACGGGTTCACCGTCGAGACCGAGGACCCGGTGGACGTGTTCATGATGCGCAGGCCGCCGGTGCGAGGAGTCGCTACCGTGCGGTCATGACCGACCGCGCGGAGCACCCGCTGCTCTTCCTGGACGTCGACGGAACGCTTCTGCCCTACGACGGTGTACGACTTCCGTCGACCCCCGAGGGATGGCAGGCCTGGCAGCACACGTCGAATCCTCATCTGGCCAGGATCGACCTCGCCCATGGCCCGCGTCTGCTGGCGCTGCCCTGCGTGCTGACATGGGCCACCGCGTGGATGCACGACGCCAACGAAGTGATCGGTCCGCTGCTCGGGCTGCCGGAGCTCCCGGTGGCCGGTCTGCCGGAGGCGCCGGAGGAGAACGAGGTCGGCGTTCCGCACTGGAAGACCCGAACCCTGGTCCGGGCCGCGGCGGGACGCCCGTTCGTCTGGGTCGACGACGAGATCACCGATCTCGACCGGACGTGGGTGTCGACGCACCATCGAGGGCCCGCCCTCCTCCACCGCGTCGATTCCGCCTGCGGCCTGACCGACGCGGACCTGGCGGTCATCGAGGACTGGCTGCGCGGCCTGAGCACTCAATTCCAAGAAAACCTGGCCGGAGATGTCGAGAACCCCCGCCCGGCTCCGTCCCCGTGGTGAAGGCGGCCACAATGGGGCGCACCAGTACCGAGGAGAACCACGATGGCCAAGTACCTGCTGCTGAAGCACTACCGAGGCGCTCCGGCACCGGTCAACGACGTGCCCATGGAGCAGTGGACGCCCGAGGAGATCTCGGCGCACGTGGAATACATGAGCGACTTCGCGGCCCGGCTGGAGAAGAGCGGCGAACTCGTCGACAGCCAGGCGCTCTCGCCCGAGGGGACGTTCGTCCAGTACGGCGGTGAGGGGCGCCCGCCGGTCACCGACGGGCCGTTCGCGGAGACCAAGGACCTCATCGCCGGCTGGATGGTCATCGACGTGGACAGCTACGAGCGTGCCGTCGAGCTGGCGGGGGAGCTGTCGGCCGCGCCCGGGGCCGGTGGCAGGCCGATCCACGAGTGGCTGGAGCTGCGTCCGTTCTACAGCTCGCAGCCCACGGCCGTCGAATGCCCTTGGAAGTGAACGAGGCCCTGCTCAGGGGCCTCACACCGAACGTGCTCGGCATCCTCGTCCGCCGTGGAGCCGACTTCGCGGCGGCCGAGGACGCCGTGCAGGACGCGCTCATCGAGGCGGTCCGGGTGTGGCCCGCAGACCCGCCGCGCGACGCGAAAGGCTGGCTGGTCACGGTCGCCTGGCGCAAGTTCCTCGACGCGACCCGGGCGGACACGGCCCGCCGCCGGCGCGAGGACCTCGTCGAGGAGGAACCGGCGCCCGGACTCGGACCGGCGACGGACGACACGCTCCAGCTCTACTTCCTGTGCGCCCACCCGTCGTTGAGCCCGTCGTCGGCGGTCGCGCTCACGCTGCGCGCCGTCGGCGGGCTCACCACCCGGCAGATCGCCCAGGCCTACCTGGTGCCGGAGGCGACGATGGCCCAGCGCATCAGCCGGGCCAAGCGCACGGTCTCCGGCGTGCGCTTCGACCAGCCGGGCGACGTCGCCACCGTGCTGCGCGTCCTCTACCTGGTCTTCAACGAGGGCTACTCCGGCGACGTCGACCTCGCCGCCGAGGCCATCCGCCTCACCCGCCAACTCGCCGCCGTGATCGACCATCCCGAGGTGGCGGGCCTGCTCGCCCTCATGCTGCTCCACCACGCCCGGCGCGCCGCCCGGACCGCACCCGACGGCAGCCTCGTGCCGCTCGCCGAACAGGACCGCGGCCAGTGGGACACGAAAGTGATCGCCGAGGGCGTCGAGATCCTCCAACGGGCGCTCGCCCGTGACCGGTTGGGCGAGTTCCAGGCCCAGGCCGCCGTCGCCGCCCTCCACGCCGACGCGCCCACCGCCGAGGAGACCGACTGGGTGCAGATCGTCGAGTGGTACGACGAACTCGCGCGCCTGACCGACAACCCGGTCGTCCTGCTCAACCGCGCGGTCGCCGTCGGCGAGGCCGACGGACCGCGCGCCGGCCTGGCCGCCCTCGCGGCACTGGACGACTCACTGCCCCGCCACACCGCGGTGGCCGCCCACCTCCACGAGCGCGACGGAGACCTGGAGTTGGCGGCGCGGCTGTACGTCGAGGCGGCCCACAAGGCACCCAACCTCGCCGAACGCGCCCACCTCACGCGCCAGGCCGCCCGCCTCAACGTCCGACGGAGCCGCTGACCAGTCCCCGGCACTCGCCGCCACCCTCACAGGCGCCCTTCACCCGGAACCGCGCGGAATGCAGCTACGCTGCCCCGGAGGGGGGTGGTCAAGTGGCCGCAGGTGACGGGGAGTTGGGCGAGCAGTCGGTGGAGTCCACGACTGTCGTGGTGATCGGCGCGGGGCCCGCCGGGCTGACCGTCGGCAACCTGTTGCGGCGCAGCGGCATCGACTGCGTCGTCCTGGAGCGCCAGACCCGCGACCACGTGGCGCAGCGCCAGCGCGCGGGCATCGTCGAGACGCGGGCCGTGCGGATGTTCGACGCCTGGGGGCTGGCCGACCGGGTCCTCGGCGGAGTCCCGTCCGAAGGGATCCTGGAGTTCCGGGTGGACGGCGAGAGCCACCTGGTGTCCGACAGCGACGGGTCCGACGGTCTCGGCGCCCGCATCTGCCCCCAGCAGGTCCTGGTCCAGAAGCTCACCGACACCTACCTCGCCGACGGCGGCGACCTGCGCTTCGAGGCCGCCGACATCTCCCTGCACGACCTGACCGGCGAGCGCCCCACGGTCCGGTACCGCGCCGCCGACGGCAGCCCGAGAGCCATCACCTGCGACTTCGTCGCCGGTTGCGACGGGGACCACGGCATCAGCCGAACCGCGGTCCCCGACGGCGTCCTCACCGCACACGCCCTCGACCACGGCATCGGCTGGCTCACCGTTCTCGCCGACGCACCGCCCCCGAGGTATCCGCTGCTGGCCGTCAGCGCGCAGGGCTTCGCCGCGCACTTCCCGCGCGGCCCGTACACCAGCCGCTACTACCTCCAGTGCCCGCCCGACGACGACCCCGCCGCCTGGTCCGACGAGCGTGTCTGGGACGCCCTGCGCACTCGGCTCGGCGACCCCGACCTCGGCTCCGGGCCGATCACCGACCGGGAGATCTTCCGGCTCCGCAGCCTGGTCCACGACCCCATGCAGTACGGCCGCCTCTTCCTCGTCGGCGACGCGGCGCACATCGTCTCCCCGATGGGCGGCAAGGGGATGAACCTCGCGCTCTACGACGCCGACGTGTTCGCGCGAGCGGTGGCGGACTTCGTGCGTGACGGCGACGAGAGCGCCCTGCGCACGTACTCGGAGCGCTGCCTGCGGCGGGTCTGGAACGACCAGGAGTTCTCCCACTGGCTGACCCGGACCGTCCACGACGCCGGCGACGACACGCACTCCGGGCCCTTCGAGCGGAACCTCGCCCGGGCCCGGCTCGACCGACTGTTCACCTCTTCCGTCGCCGCCCGCTCCTTCGCCGAACTCATGACAGGGATGGACTGAGCGCCTGACGGCGAATGGCGCTCGCTTGTTCTGTGCTCGAATGCCCGTTCCGTAGCAGATGCCGATCCGGCGGAGATTTCGTGAAAGCCGGAGGTCTGCCCCACCACAGACAGTGCATTCCGACTACACATGTCATGACCCTGCTTAACCACATCTCATGGGGGACTCACGGATGAAGCGTTTGCGCAGAACACAGCTGCTCGGCCTCGGCGTCATGGCGCTGATGCTCGGCCTGGTCGCCGCTCCCACCGCACAGGCGGCACCGGGACAGGCGGCCGCCGCCCCCGCTGCCGTCGAGTGCAGCGGCACCTGGGACAACAAGACCTACTGGGCCAAGAGCCCCTCGGGAAGCAACGGCGGCGGCTACGCCCGCACGTACTGGAACGCCTCGACCAAGCGCAACTGCGCCAAGTTCTGGTCCAGCCCCTATGACGGCCTGGCCTCGAACATCACGCTCTACCTCCACGACGAGAGCGGCGACTACACCGCCGACCCGCCCCCCGAGCACCCGGCGAACTACCACTACTATGCCGGCCCGGTCTACACCTGGTTCGACGCCACCAACGAGTGCATCCACCTGAGCGGTTCGCTGACCCGCGGCGGGGTGAAGTACACCCTCAGCACCCCGGACATCCGCTGCTGACCCGCCGGTCCGGCGTTCTCACACGCCTTTGCGGATGTCGTCGTGGCGGCAGGCGAACCGCAGTCTGCCGTCCGTGACTTGGTACAGGAACAGGCCGCCGTCCTTGTCGGTCTTCAGGAACTGGGACTGGCTGTCGTACGCGAACAGGCGCGTGATGCCCTGCCAGGGCTTGCGCAGGAGTTGAGCGCGCAGTGACACGCGACCCGTGCCTCCCTGGGTCGCGAGTCCCTGGGCCGTGAAGCGGACGGCGTCGTACGCCTCGGCGGCCCAGGGCGGTGGTGCGGTGCGGTAGCGGGCCCGGTAGGCGGTGGTGAAGGACCGCGTGCGGGGATCCGCGACCGCGTCGCAGTAGCCCGTGCTGATCCACCAACCAACGCCCGCCTTGAGGAAGGGCGTTGAGACGATGTGCTCGTCGGCGCCCCGGACGCCTCGGTAACCCGCGGCGTTCAGCGCTTGGGCGCAGGCGGCGGCGCGGGCCGGGGTGGCACCGGCGAAGATCATGGCGTCGTACGAGCCGGATGCGACGTCCTGGGCCGCGGCGGTGAAGTCGTCGTCGGCGGCCACGTCCAACTGGTCGACCCTGCCGTCGAGTTTGCCGTGCACGGTGATCATGCGGACCATGGGGAGGGTCTCCTGGTCGTCGGTGAGGTCGTGGACGGCGACGCTGCGGGTGGGCTTGACGACCCGGTTGAGATAGCGCACCACCGAGCCCGCACCGACGGTGCGGGTGGAGCGCAGGGCGAGCGTGCTAGTCGTGTTGGTGGTGAGGTCTTCGGCGTCGGCGCGGGTCACCAGCAGGCACACCCCGGCCTCGGTGCACACCGGTACCGCGGCGAGCACGGGCACGTCGTCGCCCGCGCCGATCACGGCGTACACGTCCGTATCGGCGATGAACCGGGCGGCGCCTGCGGCCGAACCGGCCGCCGTACCCCCGTCGTCGACGGAACGCAGCGCCAGGTCGAAGGCCCGGTCGGCGCGCGCGTTGTGCTGGGCGATCGCGAGCTGCGCCCCGCGCTGCTGAGCGCGGACCTCGGCACTCGACAGGTCGCCCAACAGGCCGATCACGCGGCGCGGCAGGGTGGGTTTCCCGGCGCCCGTCGGCGTACCGGACCGCCCCCAGAGCCACCAGGCCGTGCCGCCGCCGACCGCACTGACGCCCAGGGCGGCCGACGCGACGAGCAGGCGTCGGCGGGAGGGGGAGGGGACGGCCGTGGGAGGGGAGTCGGCGAAGGACAGGGCGGTGGGTTCGGGCACCGGCAGGTCGAGGACGGTCGCGGCGCGGTCCGCGACCATTGCGGGCAGCCCGGCCGGCAGCCATGAGGGGGTGCTGAACTCGCCGAAGACCGCCCGTAGTTGGGCCACGGTCGGTCGCGTAGACGGGTCCTTCGCCAGACACGCCCGCAGTGTCGCGTCGAGTTCGTGGGGGAGTCCGGTCAGGTCCGGTTCCTCGTTCACGGTCCGGTACAGCACGGCCGCGGCGCCCCCGGTGCCGAACGGGGGCCGCCCGGTGGCGGTGCGGGCCAGCACGCAGCCCAGGGAGAAGACGTCGCTCGGTGCCCCCACCGCCGTACCGCGTGCCTGCTCGGGGGAGAGATAGCCGGGGGAGCCGATCACCGAGCCGTCCGTGGTGAGGGCCGTCGCCCCCACGGCCCGGGCGATACCGAAGTCGATCAGGCGGGGCCCGTCGGCGGCGAGCAGGACGTTCGCCGGCTTCACGTCACGATGGACGAGCCCCGCCCGGTGCACGTCGTCCAGCGCCGCGGCGAGAGCCGCGCCGAGCGTGCGGACCTGGGCCGCCGGCCAGGGCCCTTGCAGCGCGAGCGCGTCGGAGAGCGGCAGGCCCGGCACGTAGGCGGTGGCGAGCCACGGTGAGCGGGCGTTCGCGTCGGCCGTGAGGACGGGCACCGTCCACCGGCTCGACAGGCGGGACGCCAGTTCCGTCTCACGGCGGAACCGCGCCAGGAAGCCGGGGTCCTCGGCGTACTCCTCGCGGATCACCTTCAGCGCGACCCAGGCACCGTGCGGCGAGCGCGCCAGATAGACCACGCCCATGCCGCCGGCCCCGAGCCGCCCCACGAGCCGGTGCCCACCGACGGACGACGGGTCGGCGGGCAGCAGCCGCTCCACGACTCCTACTCCTGCTTCGGAACGGCCGTGCCCACCTGCTGGAAGCGCCCGTCGTGAACCTGGTGGACGTAGATCTCCGTACCCATCTTCGGGTAGGTGGTGTCGTACTGGTTGTAGGTGTTGAATCTGTACGTGTGCGAGATGCCTTGGTAGGTGACCTTGCGCAGCCGCTTGGCGAGGGCGAGCCGGTCCGGGCGTCCGCCTCCTGAGGGCACGGTACGGGTGAACTCCCGCACCACCATGCGGACGCTGTCGTAGGCCTCCGTACCGTACGGATCCGGTGCGTCGCCGAACCGCTTGCGCCAGGCGGCGGTGAAGCGTTCGGCCTCCTTGGTCCTGAGCGCCGTGGGGTCGACGACGGACGACACGAGGTACCAGCCCTCGCCCGCCGCGCCCGCCAGCTTCGGGAAGTCGCTCCCGTACAGGAGATGCGACATCCACCGCGCTCCCGTGAAGCCGGTCGCGGCCACCTGCCGTGCCGCACGGACCGTCGCGTCCAGCGGTCCGAAGTACGCGAAGTCGTCGACGTCCTGCGAGAGGACGTAACTCACGGCGCCCGGCGCGTCGTTGGAGTCCTCGGCGACGATCCGCGGCACCACGTCGCCCTTGAGGGGGCCTCGCCACTGGACTGCCAGGACGCTGCCCTGGTCGTGCATGACGGACCCGCCGGACCGGTCGATGACGACGCCGAGCCGGCGGCCGCTCTTGCCGGAGAGAAGCGCCTGCAGCGCGATCCCGGTGCCTTCGGCCTGTTCGCCCGCGGCGGTCTGGAAGGAGACGGTGGGGGACCAGACATAGAAGTCGTTCTGCCCGGTCGCGCTGGAGACGTTGGTCAGCTTCGCCGCCGCGTAGACGCGCGAGGCGGAACGCATCGTCAGCTCGGTCACCGGTCCCAGCACCGCCACCACGTCCTTGTCCGCGGCGAATTCGTGGGCGACGTCGGTGGCCTTGTTCAGGTCGCCGCGGTCGTCGAGCACCCGCACGCGCAGGTCGAAGGCGCGGCCGGCGGTGGCGTTGTGCTCGGCGACGGCGAGCCGCGCGGCCCGCTCGCAGGCCCGGCTCACGGCGGTCCTGTCAGCGGTGCGGCTGACCTGTACTCCGAGGACGTACGAGGGCCGGCCGGCCGCCGTGTCCTTCTTGTTGTCGTCGCTGCCCGACGCCCATACCGCGGCCCCGGTGCCGCCGCCCGCCAGCAGCAGCGCGCCCCCGACCACCAGCAGGCGCCGGCGGGACGTGTGCGGTGGCTGGGCCGGTTCGGGGTCGTCCACCACCGTGGGCTCGATGTCCGGCAGGGCGAGGCTCTCCGCCGAGCGGGCCGCGACGGTGCGGGCGACCGGGTCGGGCAGCCAGGCGGCGGGGGACTCGGGGACGTCCGAGGCGAGCCGCGCCCGCAACTCCTCGGGGCTCGGCCGGAGTTCGGGCTCCTTGGCCAGGCAGGCGTCCAGTGTCTCCCTCAACTCGCCGGTCACGCCGTCGAGATCGGGTTCGTCGTGGACGGTGCGGTACAGCAGCGCGTCCGGGGTGCCCGTGCCGAACGGGGGTCGCCCGGTGGTGGCGTAGGCCAGTACGCAGCCCAGCGCGAAGACGTCGCTCGCGGATGAGGCGTCCTCGCCGCGCGCCTGTTCGGGGGCGAGGAAGCCCGGGGTGCCGACCACCAGGCCCGAGGCGGTCAGGGCGGTGTCGTCGGTGGCCCGGGCGATGCCGAAGTCGATCAGGCGCGGGCCGTTCACGGCCAGCAGGACGTTGCCCGGTTTGACGTCACGGTGCACAAGTCCCGCCGCGTGCACGGCGGCCAGCGCCTCGCCGACGAGCGAGCCCAGCACGCGTACGGCGGACTCGGGCAGCGGACCGTGTTCGCCGACCGCCTCCGCGAGCGAGGGCCCGGCGACGAAACCGGTCGCCAGCCACGGATCGTGCGCGGTGGCGTCCGCGCCGAGCACCGGAACCACCCACGGACTGTCGACCCGGCCCGCGAGGTCCGCCTCCCGTGCGAACCGGGCGCGGAAGCCGTCGTCGGCCGCGCTCTCCGCCCGGATCACCTTCACGGCGGCCAGCGCCCCCGCCTCGGAGCGGCCCAGATAGACCACGCCCATGCCACCGGCGCCCAGCCGGCGCAGCAGTCGGAAACCCCCGACCGCGGACGGGTCGGACGGACGCAGCGGCTCACTCATCGCCCGATCCCTTCGCCTCGGCGGACGCGCCGGCGTCGGCCCCGTCCTCGCTCTTGCCGATCCGGTCCACGTCGGCCGTCACGAAGTCGACGCCCCCCAACGCCGCCTGGGTCACCGTTGTCTGTTCCGTCTCCGTCGTGCCGGCGGGGTGCCGCACGGTCGCGGCCACCGTCACCGGGCCGAGCCGGTGCTTGTACCAGTCGAAGCGCCGCGCCTTCGGGTCGCCGTCCACGACGTACTGGCCGTACTCGGTGACGTCGTCGTCCGAGGTGCCCGTCCGCTGCTCGCCGTACGGATCGCCCCGCGAGGTCATGTCCCGCACCACGTCCGTCGCGTTCAGCCGTTGCTGCGGGCAGCGCAGCGACTCCTCCAGGGATGTCGCCATGTCCCGGCGGGCCTGGAGCGTGGAGGTGTGCACGGTCACGGTGAGGGACACGTAGACGGCGCCCTCGCCGTCCGCGCCCGGCCGGACGAAGGACCGGGTCAGGCTCGAGAGGACCGTGTCCGGGATCGCCTCGCGCCGCCACAGACAGTCCTCGCCCAGCACCGCCCAGGTGAAGGGGCCCGCCTCGTACGGATCACGCTTGCGGTAGCCGGAACCGAAGTAGTCCGGCCGCACGGTCACGCCACGGACGAAGGCCTCCGCCTCGGCGCGGGTTTTCGGTGCGTCGGCCTCGGCGATCGTGTAGGGCTCGTTCGCCGTCGTCTCCGACGGTGAAGGGCTCGCGCTGTTCCCCCCGGCCGCGCTCGGATCGCTCTTCGTCGTCGCGTCCTTGCCGGCCTGTCCGTTCGTGCATCCCGCCAGCAGCAGAGTCACCGCTGCCGCGGACAGGGCTAATCCATGTCCTCTCACGCGCACCCCCAACGCATTCGGCCAACGGTCCCCCACCTGGGAACCGTTGGCCGAACCGTAGCGCTATGTGACGCCAACTGGAGCTGCGGGAGGCTGAGTTGAGGTAAACGGTAACCCCTTGGCCATCGCTTGGTGACACTTCGCCGGAAGTGTCAGCTGTGGGAGACGGTCAGCCCGTAGAAGGCGACGCGCGCGCCCTTGGTGGTGCTGTCGGAGGACGACTGGTTGTACGAACCGGCCTTGAAGTACTGCTTGTACGGGAAGAACGACGACGGGATCGAGTAGTGCGTGGTGGAACCGTTGACCGTGAGGTCGATGGTGTTCCCGCCGGAGACGCCGATCGTGTACGTCCAGGTCTTGCCGATGCCGACATTGGTGATGGGGTGCAGGGTCTGGCCGCCGGCGGGGGAGTTCTCCGTGCCGATGAGGATGTCGCCGTTGGAGCGGTAGTAGAGCTCCATGAGCGGCTTGGTGGAGGTGCCGCCGGTGCCGAGGTGGATCTGGCCGACGCACACGTTGGACGTCACCGACACCACGCGCAGGGTCGCGCTCAGCTTGTGGCTTCCGCTCAGCGACCAGTTGGCGGCGCTGCCGCTGCGGTTCATCTCCCGCAGCTCGGAGCGCGCGTAGTTGGAGTTGGGGGTCGTGACGCCCTTCTCGGGCGCCCAGAAGGTCATCGCTCCGTCACGCGTGTCGGTGTAGAAGTACGAGTCCTGGAACCCGTTCGCGCCCTGGAGCCGGGACGAGGAGATGGTGGTCGGCGAGCCCGGCGAGCCGACGGGCTCCTGGAGCTGCCATATCCCGAGGTCGAAGTTGCCGCCGGGGGCCTTGGTGGGGTCGGCGGCGCCGGCACTGCCGGTGCTCAGGACGACGAGGGTGCCGATGACGGCCGAGAGAGTCATCCCGGCCCGGACTTTGGAACGGATCATGGGCGTGCCTTTCGACGACGTGGGGGAAGAAGGCGAGCCGAGCGTTGCCATGTTTCACGTACATGAACAACAAGTTCATTCATGAACCATGCGCATGCAGGAGAAGTTAAAGGTCTGAACCATACGCGTCAAGGGGTGAAACGGAGTTGACCTCTCAACTCCGTTTCACGGCGCGGCAACACGGCGTCCAACCCCAGGTCACGCGAGAGCGAGCCGCCGGTCACCCGGCGCTTCGCGCTTGTTCGGGTGACCGGCGGCTCGCTCTTGGTCGTTGTCCGTGCCCTTGTGCTCGCTGTCGGTCGGGCCGGCGTCAGGCGACGACGCGCGCCACCCCGGCGTAGATCCCGCTGCCTTCCGGCTCCACCGCCGAGTCCGACGGGTCCCACTCAGGCGCCGTCACCAGTCCCGGCGGGACGAGGTCGAGGCCGTCGAAGAAGCGCTCCACCTCGGGCCGGGTGCGGAAGCCGAGCTTGATGCCGCCCTTGGCGTACTCGGCGGTGACCTGCGCGGCGAGCTCCGGATACAGGTCGGACGCGGCGTGCGACAGCACCAGGTAGCTGCCCGCGGGCAGCGTGGCGACCAGGTTGCGGACCAGGCCGTGGGCGTCCTGCTCGTCGGGGATGAAGTGCATCAGCGCGATCAGCGACAGGGCGATCGGGCGGTCGAAGTCCAGCACGTGGCGGGCGTGTTCGACGATCAGCTCCGGCCGGCGCACATCGGCCTCGATGTAGTCGGTCGCCCCCTCGATGCGGCTGACCAGCAGGGCCTCGGCGTGCCGCAGGACGATCGGGTCGTTGTCGGCGTAGACGACCTTCGCCGTCGGCACGATCTCCTGGACGACCTGGTGGAGATTGGGCTCGGTGGGGATCCCCGTGCCGATGTCCAGGAACTGGTCGATGCCCTGCCCGGCCAGCCAGGCCGCCGCGCGGTGCATGAACTGCCGGTTCTGCCGCGCCGCGTCCTTCGCCTCGGGCGGCAGCTTCTCGCCCACGGCCTCGTCCACCGGGTAGTTGTCCTTGCCGCCCAGCAGCCAGTCGTAGACCCGGGCGGGATGCGCCTTGCTGGTGTCGATCGACAGGTGCGGCTGGGGATCGGTCGTCATGGCAACTCCATCGCGCCGGGGGGCGGGGCAGGTTCGATGACGATCACTCTACTGCTCGATTCCGCGGGGCAATTCCTGGGGAGACTCTGCCTTCGCGAGGGGGCGAGGGGATGTCGGACTCCGGCGAGATGTTCGTGCTGATGGTCGTGACCCAGGTCGTCGGCTGGCTCGGCCTCGGGCTGGTGGGCCTGGTGCTTCTCGGTCTCCACCGCGGTGTGCGGGCGCTGTTCCGCGCGGTCACCGGCCGCCCTCGCCCGGCGGTGGAATCGGCCGCGCCCGAGGACGCCGTTCCGCCGGGTTTCGACGTCGGCGGAGGCAACTGAGCGACCCGGCGGCGATCTTGTGTGCGTGGACAGGTCCCGCACAGCTATCAGGTCAAGCGTCCCGGACTCTTGACTCGGAGGGCGCCCGCCCCGATCCTCAAGCCATATCTTGCGCAGGTCATGACAACCTCAAGGGTTGGTCAACCGCGCCATCCCGCCGACCCAGGGACGTGGCCGTGACGCTGATCGCTCGTTCGTACCGCAGACGCAAGCACGTCACCGTGGTGTCGCTGCTGCTTCTCTTCCTGGCCATGGCCCTTGGCCCCACACCGAGTTCGGCGGCCGCCGGCGACTGGTGGATCCCCACCGCGCGACCCACCCCGGACGCCCAGATCAACGTCACCGGCGAACCCTTCACCGGCACCAACTCCGCAGGCGAGGTACAGGGGTTCGTCGACGCGCACAACCACCTGTTCGGCAACGAGGCCTTCGGCGGGCGACTGATCTGCGGCAAGGTGTTCTCCGAGGCCGGGGTCGCCGACGCGCTCAAGGACTGTCCCGAGCACTACCCCGACGGCACGCTCGCGATCTTCGACTACATCACCCACGGCGGCGACGGCAAGCACGACCCGGTCGGCTGGCCCACGTTCAAGGACTGGCCGGCGTACGACTCGATGACCCATCAGGCGAACTACTACGCCTGGGTCGAGCGGGCCTGGCGCGGCGGGCAGCGGGTGCTGGTCAACGACCTCGTCACCAACGGCATGATCTGCTCCATCTACCCCTTCAAGGACCGCAGTTGTGACGAGATGACCTCGATCCGGCTGCAGGCGAAGCTCACTTACCAGCTCCAGGCCTACATCGACGCGCAGTACGGCGGCACCGGCAAGGGCTGGTTCCGGATCGTCACCGACAGCGCGCAGGCCCGACAGGTCATCGCGCAGGGCAAGTTGGCGGTGATCCTGGGAGTCGAGACCTCCGAGCCGTTCGGCTGCAAGCAGATCCTCGACATCGGCCAGTGCAGCAAGGCCGACATCGACAAGGGCCTCGACGAGCTGTACGCGCTCGGCGTGCGCTCGATGTTCCTGTGCCACAAGTTCGACAACGCGCTGTGCGGTGTCCGCTTCGACGAGGGCGGCCTCGGAACGGCCATCAACGTCGGGCAGTTCCTGTCCACCGGCACCTTCTGGCAGACCGAGACGTGCAAGGGCCCGCAGCACGACAACCCCATCGGCACCGCCGCCTCCGAGGCGGAGGAGGACCTGCCGGCCGGCGTGGCCGTCCCCTCGTACGCCGAGAACGCCCAGTGCAACACCCGAGGGCTCACCGAACTCGGCGAGTACGCGGTGAGCGGCATGATGAAACGCAAGATGATGCTGGAGATCGACCACATGAGCGTCAAGGCCGTCGGCCAGGCGCTGGACATCTTCGAGGCCGCCTCCTACCCCGGCGTCATCTCCTCGCACAGCTGGATGGACCTCAACTGGACCGAGCGCGTCTACTCGCTCGGCGGCTTCGTCGCCCAGTACATGCACGGCTCGGAGGCGTTCGCCGCGGAGGCCGAGCGGACGGACGCGCTGCGCGACAAGTACGACGTGGGCTACGGCTTCGGCACCGACTTCAACGGCATCGGCGACCACCCCGCCCCGCGCGGCGCCGACGCCACGAACAAGGTCACGTACCCCTTCAAGAGCGTCGACGGCGGGTCCGTCATCGACAAGCAGACCACCGGTTCCCGCACCTTCGACATCAACACCGACGGCGCCGCCCATGTCGGGCTGGTCCCCGACTGGGTCGAGGACATCCGGCTC
Source organism: Streptomyces sp. NPDC002499 (assembly GCF_053595415.1). NCBI lineage: Bacteria > Bacillati > Actinomycetota > Actinomycetes > Kitasatosporales > Streptomycetaceae > Streptomyces > Streptomyces sp. NPDC002499. Next base: position 610,351 of record NZ_JBSFXO010000002.1, on the reverse strand, counting down.
GTCGGCGGCCAGGACGTGGTGAACGACCTGTTCCGGGGCGCCGAGACCTACCTCGGCACCTGGGGCGCGACCGAACAGCACCAGGCCTCGGTGAATCTCGCCAAGGGAGCGTCCGCCAAGGCCAGTTCGTCCGAGTCGAACCCCTTCACCAGCTACCAGCCCGGCCGGGCCGTCGACGGCGACGACGACTCGCGCTGGGCCAGTGACTGGAGCGACGACCAGTGGTGGCAGGTCGACCTGGGCTCCACCCACCTGGTCAGCCGGGTCACGTTGGACTGGGAGCGCGCGTACGGGAAGTCGTACGCCGTCGAGCTCTCCAGCGACGGCACCAGCTGGCAGACCGTCTGGTCCACCACCTCGGGAGACGGCGGCCTGGACACCGCCCGCTTCACCGGCACCCCGGCCCGCTATGTGCGGGTGCACGGCCTCGACCGGGGCACCGACTGGGGATACTCGCTCTACGAAGTGGGCGTCCACAGCGCCTGAGCCGCCTCACCCCACCCGAGGACACACATGGCACGCATGCCGTCGGCCGAGCGACGTACACAGCTGACGGCAGCCGCGATCAGGGCGATGGCCCGGGACGGCGTCGCGAAGACGACGACCCGGTCCATCGCCGCCGAGGCGGGCGTGTCCCTGAGCGTCTTCCACTACTGCTTCGACTCCAAGCAGGCCCTGATCGAGTCCGTCATCGCCACCCTCACCGACGACTCGGTGCGGGTGGTGAAGGAGGCATTGCGCCCCAGGGTCACGCTGGTTGAGACCGTCCGGGCCGGCTTCCAGGCGTACTGGGACCACGTCCGCGCCCACCCCGACGCGCACATGCTCACCTACGAACTCACCCAATACGCACTGCGCGAGCCGGGGTTCGAGCATCTGGCCCGCCGGCAGTACGAGCTGTACGGCGCCGCCTACGCCGAACTCATCGACCAGCTGCGCGGCGACATGGACGTCCAACTGGCCGTACCCGTGACCGTGTTGGCCCGCTATCTGGCGGCCATGACCGACGGCCTGACCCTCAACTACCTCGTCCTCGGCGACGAGTCGGCCTGGGCCGACATCCTCGACACGGTCACCGCGCACATCGCGGGTCTGGTGCAGGACGAGGCCCGCCGCCCCTGACCCGCAGGGTCGTCAGGCGCCGGTCGTGCGCAGCCAGGCGCCGACGGCGTTCAGGGCGCCCGCGCCGGAGTCGGACACCACGTCGTTCGCCAGGTCGGCGATGGAGATCGCCCTGAGGGCCTCGCGGCGCGCGGCTTCCGCGGTGGCCATGGCGCGTGAGATCGGGCAGGGCTTCGTACAGGCCTCGGCCGGGGTGGCCATGGGACCGCGCTGGCGGATCTCCGTGCAGACGAAGGCGGGGCTCGGTCCGTCCACGGCGTCGACCACGTCGAGGAGGGTGATCAGTTCCGGGGGCCGGGTGAGCGCGTAGCCCCCCGACTTGCCCTGGGTCGAGTGGATGAGTCCCGCCCGGGAGAGGGCCTGGAGCTGCTTGGCGAGGTAGGTGGGGGAGACGTCGTGCAGCTCGGCCAGGCGGGCGGCGGGGACCGGCTCGCGCACCGATGTCAGCACCACACAGCAGTGCAGCGCCCATTCGACCCCACCCGACATTTTCACGCTGATCACCTTACCCAGGTGCTTGACTCGGACACTTATTGTCCGAGTATAGTTCCGGATAGAAAGTGTCCGAGTATGGAGAAGGGAGCGGTCATGAAGATCGCGGTTGTCGGTGGTACGGGTCTGATCGGCTCGCAGGTGGTCAGCCGGCTGAACGAGCAGGGCCACGAGGCGACGCCGCACGCCCTGTCGACGGGTGTGGACGTCATCACGGGCGCGGGCCTGGACGAAGCGCTCGCCGGCGCGGACGTGGTCGTCAACCTGACGAACTCGCCGACGTTCGACGAGGCCTCGCCGGCGTTCTTCCAGACGTCGATGGACAACCTGCTGGAGGCCAGTCGCAAGGCGGGCGTCGGACACGCGGTGATCCTGTCCATCGTGGGCGTCGACGAGGTGCCCGAGCTGGACTACTACCGGGCGAAGGTCCTCCAGGAGGATCTGCTCAGGGCCGGCCGCGTGCCGTACTCCATCGTGCGCGCCACCCAGTTCATGGAGTTCATGGGCGCGGTCATGTCCTGGACCTCGGACGACGACACCGTCCGGCTGCCCAGCACGCCCATCCAGCCCATCGCCGCCGCCGATGTCGCGGCCACGGTCGCCGACGTCGCCGCGGGCGCGCCCGTGGGCGGCATCGTGAACGTCGGAGGTCCCGATGTCTTCACCCTCGACGAGGTGGGCCGCATCACCCTCGCGGCCAAGGGGGACCGGCGCAAGGTCGTCGTCGACGAGACCGCCGGCATGTTCGGCGCCGTCAAGGGCGACGTGCTGACCGCGCCGAGCGACGCCCGTATCGCCCCGACCCACTACCGGGACTGGCTGGCCTCCTGAGGCTCTGACGAGGTCTGGGCGCGCGGGAACTCGAACCAGACGATCTTGCCTGTGTTCAGGCGGGTCGCGCCCCACCGCCTGGCGAGCCGGTTCACCAGATACAGGCCGCGTCCGTTCTCGTCGGTGCTCCCGGCCTGCCGCAGCCGCGGCAGCTGCGGCACGTCGTCGCCGACCTCGCAGCGCAGCACGTCGGTGCGCAGCAGCCGCAGGGTGATGGGGCGGGTGGTGTACCGGACGGCGTTCGTGACGACCTCGCTGACCAGCAGCTCGACGGAGTCACTGAGTTCCTCCATGCCCCAGCGGGCGAGCGTGCGGCGGGTGAGCCGGCGGGCGCGTGCGGGGGCCGTGTTCTCGGGCTCGAGGAGCCAGTAGGCCACGTCGTTCGCGGCGATGCCGTCGAAGCGGGCGGCGAGCATCGCGATGTCGTCGTCCCGGTCCCCGGCGCCGGGCATGGTCAGTGCCTCGTCGCACAGGGCCTCGAGGGACGGCTGACGGTCCGGGCCGGTCGCCTGCGCCGCCGCGCTCAGCTTCTCCCGCAGCTGCTCGATGCCGGTGACCACGTCCCGCAGCCGGGACTCGACAAGACCGTCGGTGTAGAAGAGCAGGGTCGCTCCGGAGGGCGCCTCCAGCTCCACGGTCTCGAAGTCGACTCCGCCGACGCCGATCGGGGCGCCCGGCGGGACCTGCAACACCTCGGTGTGGCCGTCGGGGTGGAGCAACAGAGGCGGGGGATGCCCCGCGTTGGCGATGGTGAGGCGGTGGGAGATGGGGTCGTAGACCGCGTACAGGCAGGTGGCCATGCGGTCGGTGCCCATCCGCTGGGTCTGCTCGTTCAGGTGGTGCAGGATCTCCTGCGGGGGCAGGTCGAGTCCCGCGAGGGTCTGCACGGTGGTGCGCAGCTGGCCCATGACCGCAGCCGAGGTCATCGAGTGACCCATGACGTCACCGATCACCAGGGCGATACGGCTGCCGGGCAGCGGGATGGCGTCGTACCAGTCGCCGCCGACCCGTGCCGTCTCGGCCGCGGGGAGGTAGCGGAAGGCGAGGCGCACGCCGGCGCTGGTCGGCAGGGTCTGCGGCAGCATCGTGCGCTGCAACTCGTCGGCGATGAACGCCTCGCGGCCGTACAGCACGGCCTTGTCGATGGCGAGGGCGGTGTGGGTGGCGAGCTGGGCGGCGACCAGGAGGTCGTCGTGCTCGTAGGAGGGCTGCTCGGCGCCGCGGACGAAGAGCGCGGCGCCGGTCACCCGGCGTCGGCCGCGCAGCGGCGCGAGGATCGCGCGCTGTCCGTCGGGTACGGGGAACTCGTCGCCGTCGCCGAGGAGTTCGGGCAGGGCGGCGTGGGCCGCGGGCGTGTCGGTGAAGACCGGGCGCACCGCGCGCAGCACCTCGGCGAGCGGACCGCCGGGCGCCACCGGGCCGCGGTGGGTTCCGCGCAGCAGGGGAGTGGAGGGGGTGAGCACGGAGACGGACGTGGTCACCACCGTCTCCGCCGGGAGCTTCTCCGGGGTGGCGCTCTCGGCGCGGTGCAGCCGGAGCACCAGGTTGTCGGGCGGCCGTTCGTCGCCGACGGGCATGGGGTCGCGCAGGTACACCAGGACCGAGTCGCAGAAGGCCGGCACGGTGGCGCGGACCAGCCCGGTGACGATCTCCTCCAGATCCAGGCCACGCGCGATCCGCCGGGTCGCGGAGCCCACGAAGCGCAGCCGCTCGTCGCTCCGACGGGCACCCGCGCCGGCCGACTGGCGGGGGAGTGGCTGCTGGAGGGCGGGCATGGACGCGTCGACGTCGGTGAGCGGTGCGAGCACGTCAGCGACCGCGCCCTCGGGTGTACGGGCGACCTGCGCCAGGTCCGCCTCGTCCGGGGTCAGCGGCTCCGTCCGAGCGGGGGACGCCTCCATCGGCGTACGTGGATCCGGGTCGGGAGCCGACGAGAACGTCGCGGGTGTCCGCTCCGGGTCGGGAACCGGCGTGTACGTCCCGGATTCCTTGCCGCGTGCCGTGCCGTGGACGGCGCGCACCTCGGCAGGCGTATCAGCCACGATCCCCTCCCTCCTCGTCCTCCACGACTCCGAGCTGACATAACTCGCGGCGCAGCGGCTCCACCCTGTGTCCGGCCCTCGCCGGACGAGTCTGCCCGGTCGACGGCGTCATGCCCATCTCCCGTCGGCGCGAGACGTCCTTGATCCGGATCGTGATCCACATGTCTCGTACCGGTGCCACCCCATCGTGTCGGCCCAGGCCGAACGGTACCCCGAGGCCCTGAGGGCGTGGCGGTTCGGGGCCTGCGGCCAGGGACGCGGGGGATCGAAGACGTCGACACTCACTCCGGCCGTCCCCTTCCCACCCGCTCGGGCGCACTGCCTCGGTGAGCCCGCGCCTCCTCTGCCACCGGCACGCTACCCCCGCGCCGGTCCGTTTCGGCCAGCACAGCCGACATTGTCTTGCGCCGGACGTGCTCGCGCAGACATACGGGGAAAGCCGGGACCACCGGATCACCGAACGGCTCACGATCCGGGACGAGTTCGACCGCGCCCCGGGATTGCGTCCGACCAGGGGCGGTCGCCGTCTCAACCGGCCAGGAGCTTCAGCCTGCGCCGGTGCCACACCACCGGATTGCGCTCGTCGTCGGTCATCATCGCCAGGACGCGCAGCACGATGATGTCGTGATCGCCCGCCGGATAGGTGTGCTCGATCGCGCACTCCAGCAGGATCGGGGCGCCTTCCAGGAAGATCGCGCCGGAGGCGGCCTCCGTGGTGCCGAGGCCGACGAAGCGGCCCTCCTTGCTGCGGGAGGCGAGCTGGCGGGCCTTGTCGCTGTGCTCCTCGCCGAGGACGGAGACGCCGATCGCCGGCGCGCCCGACAGCTCCGGCCAGGTCGTCGAGCTGTGCTGGATGGCGAACGAGACCATCGGCGGCCGGTGCGAGACGCCGACGGCGAAGGAGGAGACGATCATGACGGTCGGTTCGTCGTGGACACGGGCCGCGAGGGCGGCGACTCCGGCCGGGAAACCGGAGAACGCCCTGGTGACCTCGTCGGGATCCGAGGTGAAACCCTCCGGTGCGGTCATCGGGTCGCCCTCGTGCGCGCGATGTCGAGCACGGTCCGGCCCCACCGCTCCAGCCAGCGGGCGAGCGAGTCGTCCGTCGTGTACGTGGAGTCGAGCTGGTAGAGACCCTGCGCGGGACAGATCGCGCCGAGTTCCACGAGCACCGGTTTGAGGGTGAGTTCGGGGGCGAGCGCGTGCGCCGGTCCCGCACCGAGCATCAGGGGCAGCGCCACCTGTCCGGCGAGTCCCGTCGCCGTCGGGAACTGGTCGAGGAAGACCTTGAGCAGCCCGCTGTAGGTGCCCTTGAACGTGGGCGAGGCCGCGATCACGACGTCCGCGGCCCGCACCCGCTCGACGGCCGCGGCGACCGGCGGGTCGCCCCAGCCGAGCAGGCCGGCCCCGAGCGAACCGACTTCGAGGACCTCACAGTCCAGCCCGAGCGCCTCGGCGAGGCGTTCGGCGGCATCGCGGGTGCGCGAGGCGGCCTTCGGATTTCCGACGACGGCGACAGCCTTCATCAGGCGACTCCTGTGGGTAGCCGGGGCCCGGCGGCGGCTGCCGCGCGGGAGTTCGCCCCGGGGTGGTCGACTCGGAGGAGCAGGGCGGCGAGGAGACAGACAAGACCGACGGCGGCCAGTCCGCCGAGGGCGGCCGTACAGCCGAATCCGCTCAGCAGCACGGCACAGACCGCGCTGCCCAGCACCGCCCCGAGCTGCTTCACGGCATTGAAGGTGCCCGACGCCGCCCCGACCAGATCCGGCGCGACCGAGGTCACCGCCGCGATCGACAGGGGCGACCAGACGAACGAGTTGGCCACTCCGTACACGGCGAAGACAGCGGTCAGCGCGGCGATCGGCGCATCCGTCGCGACGAGCACCGCCGACGCCCCGATGGACAGCACGAGCGCGGACGACCCGACGACGGCGACGGCACGCGCACCGACCCCGTTGTTCAGCCGGGCCGAGACCGGCGCCCCCAGCACACACACCACACCCATCGGTACGAGGGTGAGCGCCGCGGAGCCGGGCGTGAGCGCGCGATCCCGCTGGAGGTAGAGCATCAGCGGGATCATCGCCGAGCCCGAACAGAAGGCCGCGGCGGCGCCTCCCCAGGCGGCTGTGACGAACCCGCGGCTGCGCAGCAGATCGATCGGTACGAGCGCCCGCGTCCCGTGGCCCCGCTGCAACCGGACGACGGCCGCGACGAGCAGCGCCCCGGCGACGGCGAGCAGCCAGCGAGGAACTCCCCATACTTGGGCGCTCGTTGCGTCCGTGCCCTGGACGCCGAGGACGAGCGCGCCGAGGCCGGTCGCGTTCGCGCAGATCGCCCAGATCGGGATGGCCGCCCGTTGACGGGGGAGGACGGGGACGAGGACGGCCACGGCGACCATCACGGCGACCCCGACCGGGACGTTGACCCAGAACACCGCGGGCCAGCCGCCGACGCCGACGAGCAGTCCGCCGAGCAGGGGTCCGGCGGCCACCGCCGCGCCGCCGGCCGCACCCCAGACGCCGAGCGCGACAGCGAGCCGTGGCGGGCGGAACAGGGCCTTGATGATGGTCAGGCACTGCGGTGTCATCAGGGCGGCGCCGAGGCCCTGCGCCAGACGCCAGCCGATGAGGGCCTCGACGGTGGTGGCCAGCGCGCACAGCAGCGACCCGAGCGTGAAGGTCGCGAGCCCGATGAGGTGGACGCGCCGGTGACCGTAGCGGTCACCCAGCCGCCCCGCGATGATCAGAGGGACGGCGTAGGCGATGAGGTAGCCGCTGTTGACCCACAGCGCGAGGGTCTCGCTGGTGTGCAGGCCGGTGACCAGCGCGGGCAGCGCGACCGAGGTGACGGTGCTGTCCAGCAGCAGCATGAAGAACCCCGCGCACAGGCTGGTGAGGGCGAGCCAGTGGCGGCGCTCGCTTCCCGCGCTCATCTCACCTCACCAGGTTCTCGCGCAGCGTGGCACCCGGGCGGCGGGGCGCGAGCGCGCCGCGCCGGCGCAGCTCGGGCAGCAGCAGCTCGCCGACCTCCGCGAAGCCGGCGGGCATGCCCGAGGGGCAGGAGAACATGTAGCCGCCGAGCGAGCCGGTCGCGGCGAAGTTCTCCTCCAGCGCGTCGGCGACGGAGGCCGCGTCACCGACCAGGCTGTGATCGAGCCCCGTCGCACGACTGCGGCCGTGCGCGAAGAACTCCTCACGGCTCATCGTGTGCTCCTCCCCGAACTCCGCGAGGAGCGAACCGAAAAGACCCGCTGGGCTCGCGTTGGCCGCGACCAACTCGTCCCGCAACTCGGCCAGTCGGAACGAACCCGGCAGCGTCGACAGGTCGTAGCCCATGTTGTGCGACAGATAGGTGGCGACGGCCTCCTCGTGCCAGAACTCGTGCACCGCGTCGCGGCGCTCCCGGGCCTCGGCCGCGGTGCGGCCCACGACGACCTGGGTAGCCCACAGGATGCCCACCCGGGCCGGGTCGCGTCCCTCCGCCAGCAGCGCCTCGTCGAGCAGCTTGCGGTGGCGCTGCTGGGAGCCGAGGTTGCCCCCGAAGCCGAAGATGAGATCGGCGAACCGGGCCGAAGCGGCAATGCCCCGTGGGGAGTTGCCCGCCTGGACGATCAGCGGGTGGTGCTGCGGGCTGGGCACCGACGCGAGCGGGCCGCGCACGGTGAAGAAGCGCCCGTGGTGGTCGATCGGACGCACCTTCGCGGGATCGGCGAAGCGTCCCGTGTTCCGGTCGCGCACGATGGCGTCGGGAGCCACGGAGTCCCACAACGCACGGCACACGGCGATGAACTCCTCCATCCGCTCGTAGCGCAGGTCGTGGTCCATCAGCTCACCGAAACCGTAGTTCGCCGCGTCAGCGCCCCGCGTCGAGGCGACCACGTTGAACGCGATGCGACCGCCCGACACATGGTCGAGCGAGTTCAACAGCCGGGCCACGTAGAACGGATGCATGAACGTCGACGAATACGTCAGTCCAAAACCGACCCGCTCGGTCACGGTGGACATCGCGGCGATGACGGGCGCCATGTCGTGCCGCGGCCACTGGATGCCCCACTCCACGGCCGGTTCGATACTGCCCCGCCAGGTACTGGGTATGCCGCTGCCGTCACCGAAGAACAGCAGGTCGACACCGGCGCGTTCGGCGGTACGGGCCAGCTCCATGTACATGCGTACGTCCGGGAAGTCGAGCCCGACCCAGGAACCGGGCCGGGCCCACGCGCCCTCGGTGTGGGTGAAGGAGAGGTCGTAGCCGATGTGCATGCCGGTCATCGCGCGGCCCTCTTCCACAGCTCGACGACCTCGTCGGCGTCGCTGAGCACGGCCACGTTCAGTCCCAGCTGGAACAGCGCGGCGGCGTTGACGTGGTGGTCGTATGCGGCCGTCGTGTCCTGCGGTACGACCACGGGCCAGTCCAGTTGCACGGCGTCCTGCGCGGTCGCGTACACGCAGCACTCGCTCGTCAGACCCACCACGGTGAGCCAGTCGCAGCCCGCCGCGCGCAGCCGTGCGTCGAGATCGGTGCCGAGGAAGCCGCTGTAACCGCGCTTGACGACCCGCAACTCGCCCTCGACGGGCTGCATTTGATACCACTCGGCGCCGGGCGTCCCGATGCGGCACGGCTCGTCGGGGCTCACGGGCGCGTCGAAGTCGCCCTCGCGCAGCCAGTTGCTCGACCGCCACGGCCGCGCCGGGTCGCTGCCTAACTCGACCCACACCACCGGCACTTCGACGGTCCGTGCGGCATCGACCAGGTCGCCGATGCGGGCCACCGTCCGGTCGAGCGTCGCCAGCGTGGCGTCGGTCAGGCCGTAGGCGCCCAGCCGGTCCGGGTCGGCGAAGTCCCGCTGTACGTCCACCACGACGAGCGCCGGCCTGCTCTCCGGCCGCGCGAGCCGGGCGAGTTGTCTCTCCCGCAGCTCGGACATCACGCCGCCACCTCGTCGCGGGCCCGCAGCGCGGGCAGCACCGTCTCGCCGAACAGCACCATGTCCTCGTCGTACTCCGGGAAGATCAGCATGAGCCCGTCGAGGTCGGCCTCCCGCACGATGTACTCGATGTGCTCGGTCACCGTGCGCGCCGAACCGGCGACGTACGGCGTCTGGAAGGCCGCCTCCCCGTCGGCGCCGTCCGCCCACGCGCGGGCCTGGTCCTCGGGTACGCCCCAGGTGTGCCGCATATGGGCGAGCGCCTCGCGGTCGACGCCCACGCCCCACTCCCTCACCTTCTTGACCGCCAGCTCGTCGGTGTCGTCCTGGACGACGGTGAGCATCGAATACGTCTTGCACACCCGCCCGTTGGCCTTCGCCCGCGCATGGACGTCCGCGGACAGCGACCGCATGTCGTCGAGGCTGTCGGCGGCGAGAAAGGCTCCGTCGGCGTGCCGGGCCTGGAACCGGCGCGCGTCCTCGGACCGGCCCGCGCTGATGAGGGTCGGCCGGGTCGCCGGATGCGGCCGTGACTCGCAGTCGACGAGGTCGAAGTACGGGGTGCGCATCGTGACCGAGTCCTCGCTCCACAGCCGGGTGACCGCCTCCGTCCACAGCTCCGTCATCCGGTACCGGTCCTCGTGGCTCAACTCCGGGTCCCAGTCGCCGAATTGCTCGAACTCACCCGCGTACGAACCGTTCACGATGTTCATGCCCGCACGGCCACCGGAGATGTCCTGGAGGGTGGTGAGCATCTTCGCCGCGACCGCGGGATTGTGGATGTTGGCGTGCAGGGTCGCCCAGATCTTCACCCGGCTGGTCGCCTCGGCGAGCGCCGCCATCATCGTCATCGACTCCAGCGAACGGCCCCAGTGGTCCGTACTCCCGCCGAAACCACGCCACTTGGCCATCGACATCACGAAGTCGAGCCCGATGCTCTCCGCGTGCAGGGCGGCACGCCTGTTGTACGCGTAGGTCGCCTCGGGATGCGGCGCGGTGGTGGACAGCATCCAGCCGCCGTTCCCGATGGGAAGGAAGATTCCGTACTCTTTCGCTGGCACGTCACGGGCCTTTCTACGGCTCTTTCAGGGGCTTTTCCGCGGCTCTGCGGCTATGGCGTGATGGCGCCGGCGCTACGGCGCGGGCCAGACGAGCTTGTCGCCGTTGTAGATGTCCTTGACGAACGAGGTGTCGAACCACGCCTCGGCCTTGGCGGCGGTCACACTGCTCGGCACGATCTTGAACTGGTGCAGCATGTCGACGAGCTTCCCGACGTTGGCGGTGTCGATGCCGCCCAGCGGCTGTCCGGGCGACGGGTTCTCCTTCACGACCTGCGTCTCGGTCTTCCAGATGGTCGCGTTGAGCTTCTTGTCGTAGGTCGGCCCTGACAACTTGGCCGCGTAGCCGACGCATTCGGTGATGTGCGCCTCGCTGCCGGAGCAGTACTCGTACGCGTGCAGGGCGGCCCGCAGCACGTCCTCGACGGCGTGCGGGTGCGCCTTGGCGAACGCCGGGTTCACCGCCATGGCGCCGATCGAGCTGGGGATGTCGTAGTCCACCGGCTTCCACACGGTGACGTCCTTGCCGGCCGCCTCGAGCTGGTTGGGCTCGTTGGAGACGAACCCGGTGAGCGCTTCGAGGCCGCCCTGCTTGCGGGGCAGTACGGAGGGGTCGTAGCCCTCCTTGACCAGCTTGAGCGAGTCCCACTTGACCCCGGCCTTGACCATCATCGCCTGGACGGTGGCGGGCACGTACCCCTTGTGACCGACGACCTTGCCGTCGAGCTGGGTCAGATCGGTGATGTCCTTGTTGGTCATCAGGATGTCGAGCCCGGCGTTCGAGTACGAGGAGATGCCCTTGATGTCGATCCCGTTGGCCTGCGCCTGGATCAGGTCCTGCTCGGAGATCGCGGACACCGTCGCCTGCCCGCCGGCCAGCAACTTGGTGTTCTGCGCGGTGTCCCCGGTACCGGGCTTGAGGTCGACGGTGAGGCAGAGGTCCTTGAAATAGCCCAACTTGGCGGCGGCGACGTATTCGAGGATCGAGACGGAGGACTGGAACTGGTACCCGGAGAGATACGTGATCTTCCCGGCGGCCTTGTTCTCGGCGCAGCGCTTCGCGGATATCGCGGAACCGGCGGCGCCGGCGGAGCTGCTGTCGTCCGACCCGGAACCGCAGCCGGCGGCTCCGAGCACCAGCGCGGCGGCGACGAGGGCGGATCTGGTGCGGCGAGTTACGGGCATGGGTGACTCCAAACTGGCTTTGACGCCGGAAAGGTGAGGAACGCGGGTCCGGAGGAGCGCCCTGTCAGGCTCAGTTCGCGCTGTCGTGCCAATGCAGCACGCGACGCTCGACGACGGTCACCGCGAGCAGCAACAGCACACCCATCACCGCAAGGACGAGGATCGAGGCGTAGACAACGGGGAGTTGATTCATGGAGGACGCCACACTGATCGCGGTGCCAAGACCCCCGGTGGACCCGGACGCGGACATCTCCGCGACCACAGCCCCGATGATCGACAGCGGAAAGACGATCCGCAGCGCGGCGAAGAGATACGGCAGTGCGTGGGGGACACGCAGATGCCACAGCAGCTCGATCCGACTCGCATTCATCGTCCGATAGACCTGCAACACCTGCTGAGGAACGGACCGCAACCCCGTAGCCGTGTTGATGAGGATCGGAAAGAAACAGATCAGCCCGGTGATGATCAGCTTCGGCATGGGTCCGAACCCGAACGCCACGACCAGCGCCGGCGCGATCGCCACCAATGGGGTCACGTTGAGGACGACCGCGATCGGCATCACCGCCCGTCGCACCAGCGGGAGTTCACTGGTCAGCACCGCGAGGACGAACGCGGCGGCGAAGCCCATCCCCAGCCCGGCCGTGGCCTCGCCGAGCGTGACGAGGGCGTTGTGGACGTAGTAGCCGAAATTGTCGGAGAGTGAACTGCCGACGTCGGACAACGGCGGTAGCAGATAGGGAAGTCGTTCGGCTCCCCAGTGCCAGAGACCGCCGAGGATCGCCAGCATCACGACGAGGGGCAGCCACATGGCCGGCCGGATCCAGGCGATCCGGGACCTCGGGTGCTTGAGGCTGAAGCGGGACGGTTCGGCGGGCGGTCGCGTGGTCCCGACGGCCGGACCGGCAGCGCGTTCTTCGGCTACGGTCATGTCCCTCACGCCCCCACTCACGCGGCTTCGCTGTGCCAGGCGAGGCGCAGCCGCTCTCGCACCAGGTCCTCGTACTCGTGGAACCGCCGCTCCCCGAAGAGCCGTTCACCGCGCGGCCGGGGCAGATCGACGTCGATGCTCTCGACGATGCGACCGGGGTTCGGCGCCATCACGACGACGGTGTCGGAGAGTCGTACGGCCTCGGAGACGGAGTGGGTGACGAAGAGGACCGTCGTCCGCAACTCCTCCCAGAGATCCAGGAGTTGGTCCTGGAGGCTCTCGCGGGTGAACTCGTCGAGCGCCGAGAAGGGTTCGTCCATGACGAGCACGTCGGGCTGTAGACCGAACGCCCGCACGATCGCGGCGCGCTGGCGCATGCCGCCGGACAGTTGAGCCGGGAGCTTGTGCAGGGCGTCGCCGAGACCGGCCTTGACGAGGAGTTCCGTCATGTCGGGGACGGCCGCTGACTGCCGCTCGGCGAAGTCGGCGATGCGTTCGCGCCGCTTTCCCGCACCCCGGTTGATCTTCTGCGGCAGCGTGACGTTCCGCAGGACGGACAGCCACGGCAGCAATGCGGGGCTCTGCGGCACGAGTCCGATCATCTTGGCCGCGCACGCCTGCGCCGGAGTCACGCCGTGGACCGACACCTCGCCGCGGTCCGGCGCTTCGAGCCCCGCGACGAGACGCAGCAACGTCGACTTGCCGCAGCCGCTGGGGCCGATGAGACTGACGAAACGGCCCGACGGCACCGTCTGGTGGACGTCGTCGAGGGCCGTGGTCGCGGCCGACCCGAACCCGTAGACCCGTCGCACCGACCGCAGTTCGAGTGCTGGCGTACCAGTCACCTTCACGCTCCCATCCATGTCGCGGGCACGAATGCCCGATCCTGGAAGTCGGAGAGCGTGCGTAGCGAGTGCGACTGACTGCCACGCGGAAATCCGCTTAGGTGCCCCCGACCGTAGGAAGATTGTGTTTCGGGACACCGCAGTTGTCTGTTACGCGCGTTTTACGTCTGGCCGCGACGGGGGTCGCAGCGGGGCGACCGCGCTGCCGTCGTACACGTAGATCTCGATCCCGAGGTCCGCCGCTGCCCGCGCCACCCAGCCGCCGAGCGCCTGCACGATCAGCTCGGTGACCAGCAGCACCGTGCGGTCGGCGGTCGGCACGGAGTCCCTCAGCCAGAGCAGCTTGAACATGTCCGCCATGACCTTGTTGCGGTAGGCGGGTTTGTAGGCGCCCTGGTTGCAGACCAGTTGGACGAGGACGCGGCCCGTGGCGTCGATCCCCTCGACCTCGACGCGGCTGCCGTCGGGCAGCATGAGCGGTTTCGGGCGCAGCACGACACCGAGCCCGTCGCCGAGGGCGAGCAGCATGCGGCGCTCGATGGACCCCTCGGCGAACCGGCTCCACTCGGTGGGGGAGTCAAGTACTTTCAGGCGCACATCCGGGAGTGTAGGAATGTGCCGTTTCCTCGGTGTTTCGTGGTGCCGGTGTGGCCAGAGGTGCGCTGCTGAAGGCCGACAACCTTTCGACAGGCTTTTGCCTCAACTCGCTGTGCGAGCCTCGTGCGAGCGGATGTGTGATCTTCGCGTCTGCTCCAGCCGCGCGTCCACCTGCTGGGCAATGCCTCGTTCGCACACCGCGTCCGCGGAGCAGCCGAGAGGAGGGCACCATGCAGAAGACCGTTGTCATCAACGACCCGCAGAGCGACAACCGTGAGTCGGTCAAGGTCGAGGTCGGGGTCACCGTCAAGTTCTGAGCGCCACCGTCAGCACATCCCGCATCTGCCGGCATGTCCGGTGATGCGTCGCGCTTCCGGTGCGACCGGAGTGTTCCGGCCGCACCGGAAGCGCCTCTGTGGTGAACCAGGAGAGGTGGATCATGAAAAAGGTCGTCGTGGTCAACGATCCGCAGGCAGACAACCGGGACGACGTCGAGTCGACCCACATTTCCGTCATGCTCGTCGTCTCGTTCTGAAAGCCTTCGGAGGACGCGTGAAGATCACACTGGTCAACATGCCGTGGGCGACGATCGCCACCCCTTCGCTCGCCCTGGGGATTCTCGCTCAAAGAATCAAGGACTCCTTTCCGGATATGGAGACGAAGACGGTCTACGCGAACATCGAGTTCGCCGACTGGATGGAGCGGCAAGGGGGATACGGCGCCGCCGACTTCAGCTTCTTCTCCTTGCAGAGCTATTTCATGGGATGCGGGGACTGGGTTTTCTCCTCCGCCCTCTACGGGGATCCGTCCTGGCGGGTCGAGGAGTTCACGAGCACGTTCGAGGACCGGATCAGCGACCGGCAGAAGGAATCGTGCCTGCGGTTGCACCGGACGGTTCCCGAGTTCGTCGACACGCTCGCGCGGCAGATCGTCGCCGACGGCCCCGACCTCGTCGGCGCGACCTCGACCTTCCAGCAGAACGTCGCCTCCCTCGCCCTGCTGCGCCGGATCAAGGAACTGGCCCCCGAGACGGTCACCGTGATGGGCGGCGCCAACTGCGACGGCCCTCAGGGCGAGGCGCTGCACCGTAACTTCGAGTGGATCGACTACGTCGTACGCGGCGAGGCGGAGCGGACGTTCCCCCAGCTCGTCTCCGCCCTGCGCGACGGCCGGACGGAGGACCTGGCCCGCATCCCCAGCCTGTGCCGTCGTGCGGACGGCGCGAGCGTGAGCAACCCGCAGGCCAAGCAGCTCCTCGCGCCGGCCGAGATCCCGATGCCCGACTTCGACCCGTACTTCGAGCGGATCCGCGGCTCGCGCGTCCAGTCCTGGTACGAGCCGGTGCTCGTCGTGGAGGGCGCCCGCGGCTGCTGGTGGGGCGAGAAGCACCACTGCACCTTCTGCGGGCTCAACGGCTCCGCCATGACCTTCCGCAGCAAGAGCCCGCAGACCTATCTGCAGGAGATTCTCACGCTGGCCGAGCGCCACCACGTCCTGGACTTCTACGCGGTGGACAACATCCTCGAGATGTCCTTCATCGAATCCGTGCTGTCCAAGCTCGCCGACGCGCCGTTCGACCTGCGTATGCAGTACGAGGTCAAGTCCAACATGAATCTCTCACAGATCTCCCGGATGCGCGCGGCGGGAGTGGTCAGCGTCCAGCCGGGAATCGAGAGCCTCAGCACCCGCGTGCTGAAACTCATGGACAAGGGTGTGAGCGGCACACACAACATCCGGTTCCTGCGCGACGCGGAGACCAACGGGATGTCCGTGGCGTGGAACTATCTGTACGGATTCCCGGGCGAGACCCCCGAGGACTATCTGCCGATCATCGAGCAGATTCCGGCCCTGCATCATCTGCACCCGTCGAACGGGATCAACAGGATCGCGCTGGAGCGGTTCAGCCCCAACTTCGACCGCCCGGAATTGGGTTTCTCCGACCATCACCCGCACTGGCAGTACGCGCTCACCTACGATCTCCCGGAATCCGAACTGGCCGATCTGGCCTACCTGTTCGAGGCACCTCCGCAAGGTATCGACGACAAGCTCGCCGACCGGCTCAAGACGGCCCTCGACGAATGGGGCGACAACTACATCCGCAGCCGGCTGACCTACACCGACGCGGGCGACCGGATCCGGCTGACCAACTCCAGGCCGGGCTACGCCTGGCAGACGATGACCCTGACGGACCCCGTCGAGGTCGAACTCTTCCGCGCCCTGCACGACCCGAGGTCCGTCCGCCATCTGACCGGACTCGCGAGCCGCGGCGACGGCGCGGACACATGGGACGAGAACCGGGTCGAGCAGCTGCTCGCCGACTGGCGCAGCCACGGCCTGATCTTCGTGGACGCCGACCGCGCGGTCCAGCTCGCCACCGAGGACGAGAACCAGTTGATGTGCCGCATCCGGCGCGAGTCGGAGCGGGTCGGCGGGTCCGAACTCGCCCTCGAACAGGCCGAGGAGCCCACATGCGTAACGATCTCCTGACCGCGTCGGCACCCAGCGCACCGACGGATCCGGCAACCGGGTCCACCGGCGAGCAGGTGCGTGACCTGTACCGGCAGGGCGTCCGGTACACGGCCATCGAGGAGCCGGTCTCGCTGAAGTCGCCCACGGCCCGCGACCTGCGCGCGCTGGACTTCGTACGGGTGGCCACCGCCCGCGGCATGCTGGTGCGTTGGCATCTGCGGGTGGGCCGCCGCGCCGACCCGGCCCTGCTGACCCAGCACCTGACCCACCTCCAACCGCCCGTCACGCTCGAGGGCAACCGTTCCCCCGAGCGCCTGGAGCTGTGGAAGGTGCGCTTCTACGTCGGACGCTGTGTGTGGCGCCGGGGCCCGGGGTTCGTCCAGATCCGCGACCGCCGGGAGGGCGTGCTCCAGCTCTTCGACCTCGACGAGCCCGCGTACATACGGGCGGTGGGGCTGCTGGAGGAACAGCGGACGGCCGAGGTCGATCCGGACGTGCTCACCGCGCTGCGGGACGAGAACCTCGTCCTCCGGCTCGGTGACCACGACTGGTGGGCGCCGTGCCTGATCGACCGCTGGCCCGTCCCGTCCATGCTCCTGTGATTGCCGTATCCGAGGCTCTCGCTGTTCCGACGTTCTGAAGGAGGCCGTGTGGTCGACGAGATCGCCGCCGCGGTACTGGGCTGCGGTGTGCTGTGCTGGCTGGTGTGGCGCGGATTCTTCACCGCTCCGGGCTCGTTCGGTTCCTGGGCCATGTTCTCCCACCTGGGCGCCTACCGGGCCCGGCTGCGGGACATCGACGACGACCGGCCGGTCAGTCCATGGACGTACGAGCTGCGCCACGACTACTTCAACACCGCTGACACACTGGGCCAGTTGGTGCGCTACCTCGAAGAGGAGCACGGCCGGCGCGTGGTGGGTGACGGCGTGGCTCTGGTGCCGTTCGGCTACGTCAGGATCGCGATCAGGCACGGCGAGGTGGTCCGTGCATGACGTGCTGTCGATCGCGGCGCCCGTCGACGGAACGGTGGCGGGCCCGTCGCTGTGCTGCTATCGCCTGATCCTCGGCGCGGCCCTGCTGTGGAAGATCACCGCGGACCATCTCTTCGGCATGGCACGGTACTTCGACCTCAACCCCAAGTCCCTGCTGCGCTGGCGGTACGAGCAGGACGAGATGGCCGTGAAGCTGCTGCTCAGTCCGACGGCCTTCAAGGTCTTCTACGCGGCCCGGGCGGTCGCGGCCGTGTGTCTGTTCGCGGGTGTGCTCACCCCGCTGGCCGCTGCGGTCGTGGCCGCCTGGTGCGTGTTCGAGTTCACCTTCGACCGCAAGTTCAACACCCTGTTCCTGGGCATGATGTGCCTCCCGTTCGTCTTCGCCCGGCAGGCCGACGCCTATCTGAGCCTCCAGTCGCTGCTGGACGCCCCGTCCCTGTCCGCGTTCCTCGAACCGCCCCGGATCCCGCCCGGCCTCAAGCCCTCCTGGCCGCAGGCGGCCGTGGTCGTGCTGATGTTCCAGGTGTACTGGAGCAGCACCTGGTTCAAGGCCGCCTCCCGCCAGTTCACCCGCGGGGACACCCTTCAGAAGACCTTCGAGCAACTGGCCACCGTGCACGCCGAGTCGCCGGACGTCCCGCGCGACTACTACTTCCCGGCCTGGTTCACGGAGCGCTTCGCCACCGCCGAACCGGCCCTGGCCGCACGCCGGTTGCGCGCGCCCTCACTGGCGACGATCGGCGTGGAGGCGGCCCTGCCCCTGCTGCTGATCTTTCCCGCCACCTGGGCGGTGGGCGCGGTCCTGGGCCTGCTCACGCACATCGCGTTCACCTCGATCCTGCCCAAGCGGCTGGTCCCCTTCGGCGTGGCCTCGGTGGGGACCTATCTGCTCTTCCTTCCTCAGCACACCTTCGTGACCTTGATCGGGGGACTGACATGACAGGCGACACGGTGCGTGCTCCCGTCGTCTTCGGGGAACGCGCGCGGTCCTACGACCGACTGCGCCCCGACTATCCCCCGGCCGCCCTGAGCGAAGCCCTCGCCACGCAGACCGGCGCCGTCCCCGGCAGCGCCCTCGACATCGGCTGCGGAACCGGCAAACTCGCCACCGCGCTGACCTCGCTGGGCCACCGGGTCATGGGCCTGGAGCCGGACCCGCGGATGGCGGCCGTCGCCTCGGCCAAGGGACTGGCGGTCGAGGTCGGCTCGTTCGAGGCGTGGGATCCCGGGGAGCGACGGTTCGACACGGTCGCGTGCGGCCAGGCATGGCACTGGCTGCGCCCGGGAGAGCGGACGGACAAAGCGGCGCGCTGTCTGCGCCCCGGCGGGCAGATCCTGCTCGCCTGGAACCTCGGCTCCCACCCACCGCTCGTCGGCTTCGGTCTGAACCGTGTCTACGCATCCGTCCTGCCGGACGGGCTGCCCACAGGCGACGGCGGCAGGGCGAACCTGACGGAGGCCGACATCGACGAGTACGCGGCGGAACTGCGCGCCCACGGATTCTCCTCCGTCACCAAGTCAGCCTTCCCCTGGCGGAGTTGCCTCACCTCGCAGGAGTGGTGCGAACTGCTGGGCACCGACAGCCGCCACCTGGCCCTGCCCAAGGCGGTCCGACGAACGCTCCTGCACAAGGTGGCCCGTTACCTCGACGCCGAGCACGGCGGCGAGGTCAGCCTCGACTACCGGTGTGTCGTCGTGACGGCGACCACGGCGGGCTGACCGCCCCCCTTTTTTTTGCAAGCCTCCGTCATGAGGTGATCCGGTCGTCCGGGTCGGCGTCGGGCAGGGCCTCCTCGGCCTCGCCAGGAGCCGTGTGCAGGAGGCGGACGGCCGGCACCACATGGTTGGCGACCGCCATCAGAACCAGACCGGCCGTGATGACGATCAGGGGCACGTCCACCCCGAACCCGTCCGCGAGCGCTCCGCACACCAGCGGTGCCGGCCAGCCGCAGCACATCGCGGCCAGGTTCATCGACGTGATGACGCGCGCGGTCAGCTCGTCCGGGACGACCGCGATCGCACGGCTGGCGAACACCACGTTCAGCGGCGTGACGAACACGGTGCTCGCGCCCAGGGACAGCGCGGCCAGCCACGGCCGGTCGGCGAGGAAGATCAGCCCCGCGACACCGCACGGGACCATCCACGAGACGAACAGCACGATCCGGTAGCCCGAGACCCGTTGGACGATCCGCCCGGCGGCGAGCGCGCCGCAGAGGGCACACGCGGTGGCGATCGCCTCGGCCGTGCCGATCGTCGAGGGCGAGGCGCCGTGGTCCCGCAGCGTCACGATGAACATGAAGCCGATGCCCGCGAACATCAGATTCGTGAGCGCGGACCACACCAGCGCGTACCGCAGGAACGTGTTGCCGCGGATGAACGCCAGGCCTGCGCCCAGGTCTTGAAGCAGCTTGGGACGGGAGCCGGGCCCGTCGTCCGAGTTGGCTGCCTCGGCCTCGGGTTCGCGGCTGACGTCGGGACCCAGCGGAGTACGCAGCAGCGCGGAGACGAGCGCGACCGCCGCGAAGGACACGGCGTCCGCGAGGAAGGGCGCCCAGCGGGCCAGGGAGAACAGCAGTCCGCCGAGCGGCGCCCCGCCCAACTGGGCGCCGAAGTCCCGGGCTTCGGCCCTGGCGAACGCGGCCTTGAGCTGCGACGGGGGCACGATCCGCTTCACCAGCGGCGCCGCGGCTCCTCTGAACACCGCCGATGCCAGGCCCTGTAACAGGGCCATGGCCGCGATCAGCGGCAGCCATACGTGGGTTGCGGCCACCATCCAGAAGACCGCGCCCATGGTGACCAGTTGGACGCTCGCGGAGCCGACCAGCAGGGCCCGCCGCGAATAGCGGTCGGCGGCCACCCCGGCGGGCAGCAGACCCGCCAGCAGACCGACGCTCGCACACGCGCCGACGGCCCCGGCAGCGGCGGCCGAACCGGCGGAGGCCAGGATCAGCAGGGGGAACGCCAGCGTGGAGACACTGGTCCCCAGCCCGGACAACGCGGTGCCGATCCACCAGAGGTTGTAATCCCGGTTCCGCCACAGCGGTGTGGGCTCGGGAGCCCCCTGAACACTCGGCTGCCCGTCCGCTTGGACCACGGGAGTCAGATTATCGCCGCACGCCGAAGGTTGTCGATCAGTTCGCGGTGTTCGTGGCGACAACTTCCGCACCACAAGGTCGAGTTGCCGTCCGGAGTGAGATGGCCGTCCGGAGTCAGACGGACCGCTCCTGCTGGAGCAGACCGTGTGCCAGGAGGCGGGTCAGGGCTTCGACCGCCGCGTCGCCCTCCTCCTCGCTCTCGGCGGGTGCCGCGAGCTGGCAGAACCGCTCGATCATCGCCACGACCGCGAGCGCGGTCAGCCGTGTGTCCCGGTCCGGGGCGGCGAGATCGCGCGCCTCGGTCACATGCGCGGTCCAGATGTCGACGTGCCGCGCCCGCATGTCCTCCCAGTGGGCGGCGAACTCCGCGCTGACCAGCGATGCCTCGTAGACGGCCGTCATCTCGGCGCGGTGGGCGCGGTAGGTGTCCCAGTAGGCGCGCACGTGTCCGCGGATGTCCTCGACCCCGTCGAGCGCGTGCGGTCCGCCGGCGTGCTCGGTCACGCGCTCGCGCAGAGCCGCGGCGAAGTCGTCGACGACCGAGCGCAGCAGGTCGTCCTTGTCGGTGAAGTACCGGTAGAAGACGCCGGCCGACTTGCCCGCCTCCGCCGTGATGTCGGCGATCTTCGTCGACAGGTATCCCTGGCGCGCGATCACCCGCAGGGCGGCGGCCTTGAGCTCGGCGGCCGAGCGCTCGCCTTTGGACGTCACGGGTGCGGGCATCGGCCCTCCTGCACTCTGGAGAACGGCAGAGAATGTGAATTCAGGTTCATTTATAGCACCTGATCCTCGCCCGGCCCGATGCACGTCCCGCCTGATGGCCGTGCCGCGCATGCACGTCCCGCCGTCTACCGCGCCCCCGTCAGCACCTCCGCCGCCGCCACCCCGGAGGCCGCCGTGGCCCCGTGGGTGAAGATCTGCACCGCTCCGCTGAGGCCGGCGCCCGGCAGGCCCATCTCCACCACGATCGCGTCGGGGCGCGCCGCGATGAGGTCGGCGAGGGCGTCGGCCATCCAGGCGTGCCGGGAGACGTCCCGCACCACGACGACGAGGGGGCGCCCCGCGGCGGGCTCCAGCGCGCACGCCCGCAGGGTCGCCGGCTGGAGTTCCTGGCGCTGCACGCGGACGGCGGTCGTGCCCGGCAGGCGCTCGCTCAGCGGAGCCGCCACGCCCCAGGGGGTCTCCTTGCCGATGGCCAGGTTGGTGGTGGGGGCGAGTTCCACGACGTGCGGGGCAGCGGAGAGCGGCAGGGTGCCGTTGACGGCTCCGGTCAGCCGGATGGCACGGCGGGCGGCCGCGAAGCCGATGTCCCCGCCGGCTGTGCTGCCGTCGTCGGCGTGGGCCAGTCCGGCCGACCAGGTGGCGAACTCCCGTACGCGCGCGGCGGCTTGCTCCAGTCGCTCCCGGGTGAGGCTCCCGTCGGCCACGGCGTCGACCAGGGCGCCGGCGAGCCGGCCGACCATCGACTCCTCGGCGTTCTCGCCGCCGACGCAGACCGCGTCGGCACCGGCGGCGACCGCTCGTACGGTCGCGCCCTCGATGCCGAACTGGTCGGCGACGGCGCCCATTTCGATGGCGTCCGTGACGATCAGCCCGTCGAAACCGAGCTCGTCGCGGAGCAGGTCGCCCAGGATGCGCGGACTGAGCGTGGCGGGCAGATCGGGATCGTACGCGGGCACGAGGAGATGGCCGCTCATCACCGCGCGCACGCCCGCGTCCAGGGCGGCCCGGAACGGCGGCAGGGCCTGGGTGACGATCTCGTCCCGGTCGGCGCCGTAGACGGGCAGGCCGTGGTGGGAGTCGACGGCCACGTCACCGTGGCCCGGGAAGTGCTTGGCGCAGGCGGCGACTCCGCCCGACTGAAGGCCCCGGATCCAGGCGGCGGTGTGCCGGGAGACGACCTTGGGGTCCGCCCCGAAGGACCTGACCCCGATGATCGGGTTGTCCGGGTTGGAGTTGACGTCCGCGCTGGGCGCGTAGTCCAGACTCACGCCGACGGCGCGCAGTTGGCGGCCCAGGTCGGCGGCGACCGACTCGGTCAGCTCGGTGTCGTCGACGGTGCCCAGCGCGAGGTTGCCCGGCCGGGTGGATCCGGTGGCGGACTCGATCCGGGTGACGTCACCGGCCTCCTCGTCGATCGCAATGATCAACTCGGGGTTCTCCGCGCGTAGTTGCCCGGTGAGCAGGGCGACCTGTTCCAGCGAGACGATGTTGCGGGAGAAGAGGACGACGGACGCCAGCCCGTCCCTGATCTCGCGCAGTACCCAGTCCGGGGCTTCGGTGCCCACGAATCCCGGTTGCAGAACGGACAGCGCCAGCCGTCGCAACTCCGTACTGTGCTTGCTGGAGACCATCGAGTGTGTTCGCCTTCCAGGTGACCGACTTGGTACAGACCAATCTCCGCCCAGGCTAGCCGCTCATGTCAAGAGGGTGCCTTGGTGCGCCCCGGGCGTCGCGCGCGACAGGGGTTTGCCCTGCCGTCGACTGTCCGCCCGCACCCTGTCGCGCATCCGTCCTCGGTCTGTCGTGGCCCCTTCAAGTCCCCGTGGATATCGCCGATTTGATGGCGACACGCGATCAACGGGCATGTTTGACACGGCCAGATGGTCTAGTCCAAATTGGTGGCACGCGAGTTCGAAGTGTGGCTGGTGCGGCGCGTGGTGCAGCAACCCTGTAGGCCGCCCGCCCTCCTTCGGGCCGTGCGGCAGCGCGCTGTTCGCCAGGCGCCGTCGCACGGCACCGGTGCGCGTCCGGATGCGGGTGTCAGGTGTGCAGACCGCCACACGCCCGCATTCCTGTGCCGCGGCCGACACCTCGCACAAGCGGTGGCCTCCGGCCGGTGGCCACCGGTAAGAGATCGAGGTCTGGAACACTGCATGCCCACGCCTGACCGTTATCTCCACCGTGCCGCTTCGCCCGTCCCCTACTTCAGCCCGGACGGCGAGATCTACCTCGCGCAGACCGCCTTGCGCGACCTGAAGAAGACCGTTCCCCTGCGCGTGCTGTCCGAGGCGGACTTCGCCTCCTGGCAGAACTACGGCTACGTCGTCGTGAAGCAGGCGATACCCGCGTCCGCCGCCCGCCAACTCGTCGACTTCGCCTGGGACTTCCAGGGGCTCGACCCCGAACGCCCGGACACCTGGTACGAGGAGCGGGAGTACCGCTCGGACCTCGACCGCGACCTGCACATCTACGGTTTCGTCGAGGCGTACCACCACCAGCTCATCTGGGACAGCCGCATGACCCAGCGGGTCTACGACGCGTTCGTGGACGTGTGGGACTGCGAGGAGCTCTGGGTCACCCTGGACCGGCTCAACCTGAACCCGCCCAACGTCAAGAACCGCTCCCGGGCCCTCATCCCGAGCACCGAAGAGGGCTTCGACATCGAGCTCCACTGGGACGTCGACACCACGCTCGGTGTACCGCCGCAGCGGGTGCAGGGGATCATCGCCCTCAACGACACCACCGCGGAACTCGGCGGTTTCCAGTGCTGTCCCGAGCTGTTCCACCGCTTCGACCGCTGGAAGGCGCTCCAGCCCGACGGCCGCGACCCGATCCGCCCGCGGATCGACCGCGCCGAATACCCGGTGGTGCGGCCCGAGTTGGAGGCCGGCGACCTGCTCATCTTCAACGGCATGCTGGCCCACGGAGTGGCCCCCAACACCTCGAAGAACGGCGTGCGGGCGGCCCAGTACCTGTCGATGATGCCGGCGCTGGAGACCCACCAGACGCTGCGGCGCTCCCGGGTCGACTCCTGGCGCACGCTCAGCACCCCGGAGTGGAACGCGACGCTGCTGGGCGACGCCCACAAGCACGAGTCGCTGCGCTACGGCAGGGCCACCCTCGACGAACTGGGCGCCAAGTTGCTGGGCCTCAAGTCCTGGAGTGGCGTGGAGCTGGACGACCCGGTCGGAGAAGCCGCATGCGCCGAATATGTCTGACCCTGCCCACCAACCGGCCCTGCTCGGCGACGATCGAGGCCATCGCCGATGAAGCGGCCTACGCCGTGGAGCACTTCGACACCGAGGTGCACCTGCTGATCCTCGACTCCTGCGACGCGCCCGCCCTCGCGGAGCACGCCGAGACGGTGCGCGGACTCCCGCAGGACCCGCGGATCGTCGTCCACCACCTCGACGAGGAGGGCCAACGTGCCTTCCTCCAGCGGACGATCGGCCGGGCCGCGGCCACCAAGCCCGACCTCCTGCTGGAGTTGATGCTCCCGGCGAAGCTGTCCTACGGGGCCTGCACCAACCGGGCGTTCCTCATCGCCGCCGCCCTCGGCTGCGAGTCCGTGCACCGCAGGGACTCCGACAGTCGCTACCAGACCCTCGACGGCGAGACCCTCTTCCCCGTCCACCACGAACTCACCTCGCTCGGCCGCCGTGCGGCCGACACGGCGTCCGACGTCACCGAGAACATGCTGGCCGAGCGGCACGCCGACAAGACGGTCTCGATGGTGGCCGCGTCCTTCGTCGGTGAACTCTCCGTCGACATCGGCGAGATCCTCGACATCGACCCCGGTGTCTACCACGACATGGTCAGCCTCTGGGCGCCCATGGAGTGGTCCGACGACCAGAAGAAGCAGCTGGTCGAGGAGTCCTTCCGGGGCGCCGGTACCGACCCGTTCGTCCAGGACCACTCGACACTGGCCCTGGTCGACCCGATGCGCGTCGACATGTGCAACATCAGCTTCCACGGGGTGCACGAACGCGTGCCGCTGCCACCGGCGACCGACACCATCGGCAGCGACTACTTCCTCATCCACCTGGTCCACGACGCGGCCCTGCCCGGTGTGCTGCACAACCGGCACATCGTCAACTACTACACGGGCGAACGCCGGACCGACGCCGGCTTCACCGCGTACCAGATGCGCTTCGTGAAGTTCCTGCTGTCGATGCTCTACTTCAACGTCGTCTACGACCGGATGGCCCAGGCGGGACCGGAGTTGGTCGACGAGCGGGGGCAGGTACGCGCGGCCCCGGTCGCCCGACTGGCCAGGGAGAGCGCCCTGCTCGACCGGACCGAGAACGTCCAGCGGCTGGACGCCCTCGACATCGCCTACCGCCAACTCGGCGGCAGGTACGCCGAGTTCGCCGACCTCCTGGCGGCGCGTCGCGAACGCCTCCTCGACGAGGCGCGCGGCGACATCGAGGACTTCGCTCTCCTGGCCGAGTCCTGGGAAGCACTGGTGGAGGCCGCCCGGCACACCCCGGTGCAGACGCCGACGGTGAGGCCGGCGTGAGCGCGGCCCAGGAGTCCGCCGCCCTCCGTGCCGCGCTCGTGGCGGCCACCGAGGACCGGATCGTCTTCGACCTCGGCGGAATCGCGGAACGCTACGAGACGCTCCGCCGTGAACTGCCCGATGTGCTCGTCCGGTTCGCGCTCAAGGCCTGTCCGGTCGACGAGGTGATCGCGTGCCTGGCACAGCTGGGTGCCGGGGCCGACGGAGCCAGCCCGCGCGAGTTGGAACAGGCACTGCGGGCGGGCATGCCGGTAGACCGCGTGCACTACGGCAACACCGTCAAGTCCGACCAGGACATCGCCGAAGCCCACCGCCTCGGCGTCGACACCTTCGCGACCGACAGCGTCGAGGACGTGGCGGCTATCGCCCAACACGCCCCCGGGGCACGGGTGTTCTGCCGTCTGGCGACCACCGGAGAAGGCGCCCTGTGGGGCCTGACCGGCAAGTTCGGCTGCTCGCCCGCCGACGCGGTGCGCGTGCTGGAGACGGCACGCGCGTCGGGTCTCACACCGGCGGGCCTGTCCGTCCACGTGGGCTCCCAGCAGATGACGGCGGACGCCTGGCACACCGCCCTCGAAGACCTGGCCGACGTCCTCGACGTCCTGGGCCGACGAGGGATCACCCTGGACCACGTCAACCTCGGCGGCGGCCTCCCGGCGCTCGGCTACCAGGACCGGTACGGCACACCGCTCGACCCGCCGATCGACAAGATCTTCGCCGTCATCCGTGAGGGCATGCGCCACCTCAAGGAGGTCCACGGCGAGCACCTCCGGTTCGTCATGGAACCGGGACGCCATCTCGTCGCCGACCACGGAGCCATCCGGGCCCGGGTGACCCGGCTGGCCGAGCGGCGCGGACCGGACGGCGAACCCCAGTACTGGCTCTACCTCAGCTGCGGGAAGTTCAACGGCCTGTACGAGATGGACGCCGTGCAGTACCGGCTGCACTTCCCCACTCACCCCGACCCCGAGTACGTGCCCGCCGTCGTCGCAGGCCCCACCTGCGACAGCGACGACGCCTACCCGAGCGACCAGGGACTCGTCCGCGTACCCAAGGACCTGGCCTCGGGGGACCCGGTCTGGGTGCTGTCCAGCGGTGCCTACGCGATGAGTTACATGACCCAGGGCTTCAACGGGTTCGACCCCCTGCCGTACACCGTGACGAACGAGAGGCGCCCATGAGCGACCTCGTGGACATCCGCCCCATCGCCGAGACCGACTGGGACGCCATCGTGGAGATGGAGGCCAGCGCGTACGACCGACTCGGCTTGACGGAAGGGCGCGAGGTGCTGCGCTCCCGGGCCGGCGCCTCGCCCGACCTGTGCTTCGTGCTGGACGTCGGCGCCCGCCCGGCCGGCTATCTGCTGGCGCTGCCCTACCCGGCCTTCCACTATCCCGACCTGGAACACACCCAGCCGGCGACGGATGCTGCGGGCTCGTCGCCCGACAACGTCCACCTCCACGACATCGTTATCACCGAGGGCCTCCGGGGCAGAGGCCTGGCCCAGCGCCTCCTCCACCACCTCGCCTCGACGGTCCGTTCGCGCGGCTACGAGCGGATCTCGCTGGTCGCCGTCGGCCGCAGCCGGACGTTCTGGTCGGCGCGCGGATTCACCGCACACCCCCGGGTCCGGCCCAGCGGCTACGGCACAGGCGCCGTCTACATGTCCAAGGCGGTGCCGGCCGACAGTGCCGCAACGCCCGAGCCGGCCGACGTCCCGCCGCGCGGTCCGTTCGCCCCGACGAAGCGAGCTGATGCGCGTGTTCCGTGTCCATGACCCCTTCGTACGCAGCCAGTTGGCCATCGCCGCACTCTTCTGCGCCCTCGGCTTCCAGTACGCCACCTGGGCCTCCCGGATCCCGGCCATCAAGGCGGACCTCGGGCTGACCCCGGCTGAGGTGGGCGTCCTGCTGATGGCGGCCGGAGTCGGCGCGGTGGCGTCCTTCCCGCTGGTCCCGGTGCTCATGAAGCGCCTGGGCTCGGCGCAGTTGGCGCTGCTGTCCACCGTGTGCCTGACCGTCGTACTCCTGGGCCTGGCGGCGGCGCCCAACTACCCGGTCGCCCTGCTGGTCATGGGTGTCGACGGCGTCTTCGTGGGCTGCCTGAACGTCGCCATGAACGCGCAGGGCGCCGCCCTGGAGGCACGGCACGAACGCAACACCATGGCCCGACTCCACGCGACGTTCAGCGGCGGCTCCTTGCTGGCGGCGCTGCTCGCCTCCGTCATGACCGCCGTCACCTCGTCGGTCGGGCTGCACTTCGGTGTCGCGGCCGTGCTCCTCGTCCTGCTCGGGGTCGCCGCACGCCCCGGTCTGCTCACCGACGACGCGCCGGCCGCCGAGGAGAAGGAGAAGAAGGGCCGCAGCAAGTGGACCCTGCCGTCCCGGATGGTGCTGTGGATGTGCGTCGCCATGGCGTTCGGCACCGTCACCGAGGGCGCCATGAACGACTGGTCCGCCCTCTACCTGAAGGAAGTGGCCAAGGCGTCCGCGGAGTTGGCGCCCCTGGGCATCGCCGTGGTCTCCGGCATGATGGTGCTCGCCCGCCTCTTCGCGGACGGCTGGCGCAGCCGCTGGGGGGACGGCCGGACCGTCCTGTCCGGCAGCGCGCTGGCCGCCGCGGGGCTGGCCTTCGCCCTGGTGGCCGGGGGAGTGGCACCCGCCCTCATCGGCTTCGCCTGTGTCGGCCTGGGCGTCGCGGCCGTGACCCCGTGCATCTACGTGGCCGCGGCGAAACAGGGCTCGGAGGCTCTGGCCCTGGTCGCCGCCATGGGCACGACGGGCCTGCTCGCCGGTCCGCCGTTCATCGGCTTCGTGGCGAACGCGAGCAGTCTCGTGGGGGGCTTGGCGGTTGTCGCGGCCGCCGCCGTGGTGGTGGCCCTGTGCAGCACGCAGATCCGCTGGACACCCGTGGTGGCCGACCGGACCCTGGCCGGCTAGTGACGCACCACCCGACCTGAGAGTCGACACCGGCCCCGCACCGAAGCCAAGGGTGCGGGGCCGGTCGCGTCGAGTCGGTGACGTAGAAGAGGCGCGTACGACGGTCAGTTCCAGCCGACGACCTTGAAGTCCGCGTTCACGAAGACGTGGTGCGGCCAGTTGACGCTGATGTTGTGGACCTCGTACTCACCGTCACTCAGCTGCACCACACGGTCGTTGACGCCACCGGGCACGACGGACTGCGCGGCCTGCACCGCCTTGTCGGCCGCCGTTCCACTGATGATCGTCCCCTCGCCCTCGGTGTAGTCCGGGATCTTGCCCACCGACTTGTCGGGCGACGGGGTGCCCTGCTGGAAGGGGATCACCCCGGCGGCTTCGGCGGCCGCCGCACCACCGTCGCCGTGCGGCTGGACGGTGACCTGTGTCGCCTCGACGGTCGCGCTGTCGACCGTGCCCAGCACGAGGACGCTCTCGTCCACCTTCACCACCTTCTCGGTGGCGGGTTTGGTGCCCTTCTCGTACGTGGTCGTGGACGTCTCGGCCACGGTCACCTTCACACCGGTCGCGGTCGTCAGCGTGAAGCCCGACGTGGACGTGGACGTGACGATGCCGGTCGCACCACCGGCGGCCGGTCCGGCCGCGGGGCCGCCGGTGGGTGCCGGGCTGGGCGTGTCCGCGACCGGGACGGCGGAGGAGGTCGATGCGGCGGACGTACCGGCGAATCCGGTCACCGCCAGGGCGACCGCGGTGAGCACCAGTGCGACCCCGGCGGCGAGCGGTACGCCGCTCTTCCTCGACAGGAACTGCTTGGCGCGCGCCCGGCGGTTTCGCGGTGGCGCCGACTCAATGGATGGCGCGTCTGTCGGGTCGTAGTCGTTCATCGTTGAACTCCTCGCGTGGGGCGATACGAGGATCCTGTGGTCCGTACCTACGAGGACGCTGTGCCCGCGATGAAGAACTCCTGACAAAGGCGCGTCCCGTGGGATCACGTGGGATCACGTGGGAGGTGAGGACGGGGCGGGCGGGTCGATGGCCAGGGCCGCCGCGCGGAGGGCGGCCGCCACGCGGTCGATCTGCTCGGACTGCGGGGTGGGGAGGCGGGCCAGGAGGAGGCGGCGCTGTTCCTGGGGGCCGCCGTGGACGGGGAGGACGCGGACGCCCGGTGGCGCGGCGGCGGCGAGGACGGCGGGGATCGTGGTCAGACCGCAACCGGCGGCGACGAGGTGCAGTTTGGCGAGCCAGTCGCGGGCGGTGTGGGCGATCTCGGGGCGCTCGTCCAGGCCGGGCCATACGCCCATCAGGCGGTCCTCGCCGGAGGAGGTGCTGGTGATCCAGCGCTGCCCGCGCAGGTCGGCCACGTCGACGAAGTCGCCGCGGGCGAGCGGGTGGGTGGCCGGGACCGCGAGCCGCAGGGCGCGCTCGGTGAGGGTCTGGAGCACGAGCGGGGGCGACTCGGTGTCCGGCGGGCGGAAGGGCGGGGCCGATCCCAGCAGGGCCAGGTCGAGACTGCCGGCGCGCAGGGCGCGTACCAGTGCCGGAGTACTGCCTTCCCGGCTGACGACGTGCAGACCTGGATCCGTGCGGCGCAGGGCGGCCAGCGCGGTCGGCAGTAGGACAGCACCCGCGCTGGGGAACCAGCCCAGCCGGACCGTCCCGGCCTGACCGGGCAGACCCGACAGTTCTCGCGCCGTCGCGTCGATCTCGTCGAGCACGACCGTCGCGCGGCGCATGACCACGCGACCGGCTGCGGTCAGCCGTACCCCGTCCCGGCGCCGTTCCAGCAGCTCGGCTCCCGCCGCCCGTTCGATCGAGGCGATCTGCCGGGACACCGCCGACTGCGTGTAGCCCAGCGACACGGCGGCCGCGGTGAAGGTTCCCTGCTCGGCGACGGCGCGGAAGACCCGCAGCGCGGTCAGTGACACATCCGTGAAGTCCATGATGAATACGCATACTAGCCTTGCGTAAGTTTCGTTGGACGCATGGCAGCGGGGTTCCTAGCGTGGACGTATGACCACTTCACGCATCGCCCTCGTCACGGGCGCCAACCAGGGACTCGGCCGGGCTCTCGTCGAAGGACTGGCCGCCCGGCTGGGTCCGGACGACCTCGTGCTGCTCACGGGCCGCAGCCAGGAGCGCGTCTCGGCTGCCGCCCGCGAGGTGGCCGCGCTGCCGGACACCCGCAGCCGTGTCGAGGGCCGGATCCTCGACGTCACTGACACGGAGGCCATCGCCGGACTCGCCGACGACCTCCGGGCCCGGTACGGCGGGGTCGACATCGTGATCTCCAATGCTGTCGCCCGGCTGCTGCCCGAGGAGTCGCAGTCCGCGCGGGCCGACGAGTTCATCGACGTCTCCAACACCGCGACCCACGCGATCCTGCGCTCCTTCGGCCCGATCCTGCGCCCGGCCGGCCGTGTCCTCGTGGTCGCCAGCAGCCTGGGCACCCTCGGCCACCTCGACCCGCGCCTGCACCACCTCTTCGACGGCGCGAGTCTCGAACAGGTCGAGTACGCCGTCGAGTCGTGGCGCGGTGCCATCCACCACAAGACGGCCGAAGAGGCTGGCTGGCCACGCTGGTTGAACGTGCCCTCCAAGGTCGCCCAGGTCGCCGCGGTCCGCGCGGTCGCCGCCGAACGACGCGAGCAGGACCTCGCCAACGGCACCCTGATCGCCTCCGTGTGCCCCGGCATGATCGACACCGCCACCTCGCGCCCCTGGTTCAGCGACTTCAGCGGCGCCCAGACCCCGGCCGATGCCGCCCGCGCCGTACTAGACCTGGTCTTCGCCGACGGTGTCGATCCCGCGCTCTACGGCGAGTTGGTCCGCTTCGGCAGGGCGCTGCGGTGGCACGACGGCGCGCCGCTGACGGAGCAGGACGGGCTGCTTACGCCGTGAACCGAGGGCGGGCCGGCACGTGCACGCTTCGGTACCCGCACGCGTCGGCCCCCGTTCGCTTCGGCGCATGGCACTGAGCACACGGCACAGCACTGAGTACACAGCAAGGAGTTCGTTCTTGAATGCCATCAGCACCCCCTTCGGCTTCTCCAGCACGGCCGCCGAGGTCGCGGCGGGGGTCGACCTCACCGGCCGCCGTGCGGTGGTTACCGGTGCCTCGTCAGGGCTCGGCGCGGAGACCGCCCGCGTCCTCGCCACGACCGGTGCGGAAGTCACTCTGGCCGTACGGGATGTCGAGGCCGGTGAGCGCGTCGCCAAGGACATCACCGCCGCGACCGGCAACCAGGAGGTGCGTGTCGCGCCGCTGGACCTGACCGATCAGGCGTCCGTGGCCGCCTTTGCCGCCGCCTGGCAGGGCCCGCTGCACGTCCTGGTGAACAACGCCGGCGTCATGGCCTCACCCGAGCAGTACACCGAACAGGGATGGGAACTGCAGTTCGCCACCAACCACTTGGGCCACTTCGCCCTCGCCACCGGCCTGCACGACGCACTGGCCGCCGACGGCTCCGCCCGCGTCGTCGTGGTCAGTTCTACCGGCCACCAGCAGTCGCCGGTCGTGTGGGACGACGTCAACTTCGCCTTCCGGCCGTACGACCCGTGGCTCGCCTACGGCCAGTCCAAGACGGCCAACGTCCTCTTCGCGGTGGAGGCGACCCGCCGCTGGGCCGGAGACAACATCACCGCCAACGCCCTGATGCCCGGGGCCATTTACACGAACCTTCAGCGCCACACCGGCGGTCGAGGCAGCGGAAGGGTTCCGGCCGACCTGATCAAGACCGTCGAACAGGGCGCCGCCACCTCAGTGCTCCTCGCCACCTCGCCCTTGCTCGACGGTGTCGGTGGCCGCTACTTCACCGACTGCAACGAGACCGAGGTCGTCGACCGCCGCTCCGGCACCTTGCACGGAGTCGCCCGTTACGCCGTGGACCCGGACAACGCGCGGCGCCTGTGGACCCTTTCGGAGGAACTGCTGGCCCAGGCGGAGTGAACCTCGGCCCTGGTCGGGTGAGCACCGGCCGGACGTACCTCAGCGGGAGGGGCCACGCCTTCCGAACGGTCGCGACGACTACGCGTTCCGATCAGAACAGGTGTCCTTCGTCGAGGGCCAAGTCGATGGCGTGTACGTGGTGCTGGACCGGGCCGAAGGAGACGAGGCCGCTGCCGGCTCCGGCCAACTCGGAGGCGGCCGGGGTGAGTTCGTCCCGTGCCCTGCGCAGGATCCGCTCGTGTCCGACCGCACCGGCCGCCCGGGCCAGGAGGCACCACATCGCCTCCTGGAGCAGGTCGTGCGGTGGCCGGGGCGCCTCGTCGAGTGCCTGGCGTGCCTCTTCGGTGGCGCCGGCGCCGGCCAACAGGAGGGGGCGGAGCCACGGTTGGTAGGGACCGGCCTCGAGTTCGGGGAAGTCGCCCGGGCCGGGCAGGCCGTTCCCGCGCATGAACGGGACGAGGGCGACCAGGGCCGGTGCCCCCTGGGCGAGACCGGGCATGCCGCTGTCCGCGGTCGCGGCCAGAACCTGCGTATACAGAGGATGGGCCGCCGACCAACCCTCGTTCTCGCAGGTGCGCAGGGCGCGGAACCAGGACGTGAACACCCTTGCCAGCGGCCGTTCATGACGGTGCGCCAGTCGATCGATCTCTTCGGCCTCCGCGTCCGCCGCGGTGAATTCGCCGAGTGCGGCGAGCGCCTGGAGGTGTACGAGACGTCCGAGGACCTCGTGACTGGGCAGGTCGTGGCCGACGGCCAGGTCGGTCAGTTCACGGCCGAGCGCCTCGCGGCCGGGGGCTCCACCGCAGTGACCGAAGGACTGCATGAAGGCGCCGTTGAGAGCGAACGCGAGCAGCCCGGGATCGCCGAGGCGACGAGCCAGGCGGACGGCTTCCTCGGCGGCGCGCTCGGCCCGGAGCCGCCATGGTTCGACCGCGGGGGGCTGGGCCCTGGCAGGACCGGCTCCGGCAGCCGTGACTCCGGCAGGTCCGATCGGGGCGGGCCCGTTGCCAGCAGGTTCTCCCCGGGCAGGTCGGCGATCGGCAGGTTCGATCGCCTGTGGGGTCGGTCTG
The DNA here is from genome assembly GCF_053595415.1 of Streptomyces sp. NPDC002499. Classification (NCBI taxonomy): domain Bacteria; kingdom Bacillati; phylum Actinomycetota; class Actinomycetes; order Kitasatosporales; family Streptomycetaceae; genus Streptomyces; species Streptomyces sp. NPDC002499. The sequence continues at coordinate 576,577 of NZ_JBSFXO010000002.1, read as the reverse complement.
TCGGCTGTGGCGTCCCGGCGCGACTCGACAGTGGCCTGGGCGGGTCCGCCGTCGGCAGGTCTTCCCTGGGCAGGTCCGCCGTCGGCAGGTTCTCCCGGGGCAGGTCGGCGACTGGCAGGTTCGATCGTCTGCGGGATCGGGACGTCGGCTGGGCCGTCCCCGTGCGACTCGACAGTGACTCGGGCGGGTCCGCCGCTGGCAGGTCTTCCCTGGGCAGGTCCGCCGTCGGCAAGTTCTCCCCGGGCAGGTCGGCGACTGGCAGGTTCGACCGCCCGCGGGATCGGTCCGTCGGCCGCGGCGTCCCCCCGCGACTCGACCGCGACGACCGACAACAGCCGGGCTCGCAGCGCCGGTGAATCGCCGGGAGTGAGCGCGGCGGCGGCGCGGGCTGCGGCCCGGGACAGTTCGCCCGCGGCGTCGGGATCGTCGGCGCGCGTCCACACGGCCGGCACGTCGTAGGAACCGATGATCCGGGCCGCCAGCTCGGCGTCGCCGGTCGCCTCGGCCGCCGCGACCACGTCCCGCCGGTGCTCGCGCGCCTCCTCCAGCCCATCGGCGCCGGTCACCGCGAGGTCTCGCAGCAGTGCGGCCGTGGCGTGCAACCGCGCCCGCGACCGGGTCGGCACCGCTCGTTCCCACGCGGCCGCCGCCCGTCCCCAGACCCCGTCGACGGCGCCGGAGGCCTCCGCCGACGCCGGGCTCCCCTTGAGGAGCTGCGCCTCGGCCCGAGCCAGTGCGGGGCCGGGTTCGATGCCGAAGCTTTCGGCGAGGGTGTGCCGGGCCCGACGCAGCGCTTCCAACGCGTCGCCGCGCCGCCCGGAGCGCTCCAGAGCGGTGGCCAGCAGTACCCAGCCGTCCTCCCGCCAGGGGTGCGCGACGACATGGGCCTCCAGGTCCACGGCCGCCTCGCGGGCGCCACCGGTCGCCAGTAGGGAATCCGCGCGCCGCTCGACCGAGTGCAGCCGCAGCGCCTCCAGCCGGGCCTGTTCGGCGGCGGCCCATCGGACACCGGGGAAGTCGGCCAGCACCGGGCCCCGCCACAGCCCGAGCGCCTGGTCCCACAGCGCAATCGCCGCATGCGGCGCCGCTGAGTCGGCCCGGGCCACCGTGTCCTCGAACCGCCACGCGTCCACCACGTCCCGGCCGGCGTGCAGCACATAGCCGGGACCCTGGGTCACCAGCAGCCTGGACGCCTGCCTCGGGGCGCGTTCCGGCTCCAGGGCGCGGCGGAGTGCGGCGACAAAGGTGCGCACCGCGCCGACGGCACCGACCGGAGCGTCCCCGTGCCCGCCCCTGTGCCCGCCCCCATGCACATCCGTGTCCGCGTCTTCCCACAGGTCCGCCACCAGTCGGCCGACCGGCACGACACGGTTGCGCGCGATCAGCAGCCGGCCCAGGACCTCCCGGTGCCGTGGCGCGCCGAGCGCGACCGGATCGCCGTCCGCGTCCCAGGCGGCCACCGGCCCCAGCAGTCCGAACCGAACACCATCCACCGCACGGCCCTCCTGCGGGCCCCGCCGTCCCGGCGTGCCGCTCGTCCACTCATCGATCGCTGATCCGGGGCCCGCACTCTGGACCGCGTCCCCGGTCGTGCCGGACCACCCGGCCCGTCACGACCACCCTGCCACGAGCGCTTGGAGCTGCTGTGACACCCCTGAGCATCCCCGGTTTCGACGTCCACCGCGTCCCGGTCGACGACGGCGTCGCCCTGCACGCCGCCGTCGGCGGCACCGGCAGTCCGGTCGTGCTGCTGCACGGCTTCCCGCAGACCCACCTCATGTGGCGGCATGTTGCCGCCGACCTGGCGGCGGACCACACGGTCATCTGCCCGGACCTGCGCGGATACGGCGCCAGCGACAAGCCCGCCGAGACCGGACCCGACGTCTACTCCAAGCGCACGATGGCCCGGGACGTCGTACGGCTGGCGGCGCGGCTCGGGCACGACCGGTTCGCCCTGGCGGGCCACGACCGCGGCGCCCTCGTCGCCTTCCGGGCCGCGCTGGACCACCCGCGAACCGTGTCCCGCGCGATCTTCCTGGACGTCCTGCCGACGCTGGACATGTGGGACGCCCTGCACGGCGCCTCCGCGGCCGTCGGCTTCCACCTCTACCTGATGGCCCAGGCCCCCGGCCTGCCCGAGCAGATGATCGAGGCCTCCGCCGACGCTTTCTTCGGGCACTTCCTGGACGCCTGGGTGAGCGACCCGGCCGCCGTGCCCGCCGACGTCCGTCGCCACTACCTCGACGCGTGCGCCGCGGCCGTACCGTCGATCGTCGCCGACTACCGCGCCTCCGCGGGCGTCGACGTGGACCACGACACCGCCGACCGTGCGGCCGACAACCAACTCACCATGCCCGTCACCGTCCTTCAGCAGGACTGGGGCGCCGCCCTGGGCTACGACGCGGCGGGACTGTGGCGGGCCTGGGCACCGGACCTGCACCACCGCACCGTCTCCTGCGGGCACTTCATGGCGGAGGAGGACCCGAAGCTGATCGCGGCGGAGATCAGGGCGCTCGCCGATCGCTGACGGCGGGCGGGCCGTTCTCCTCAGCTATCCCTAGCTATCCCTGGCGCTCCGAGGCTCCGATGCCGTGGGCGAAGGCCGTCGTCCAGGCCTCCACGGCTTGGCGGCTCGCCCGCGCCGAGGGGGCCAGGACGTCGAACATGTGCGGCAGTCCGGGCACGAGGTGGAGCTCGACGGAGGTGCCGGCCGCGCTGAGCCGGGAGGCGAACTCCAGCGCTTCGTCCCGTGCCGGATCGATGGCCGTGACCATGATGTACGTCGGCGGCAGGTTCCGCAGATCCTTCGCGCGGGCCGGTACGGCATAGCCGGCTTCCGGGTCGTTCTCCTGGAGGTAGAGCTCCCAACCGGCCGCCGCTCCCTGCCGGTTGAAGAGCTTGGGATCAGTGATGGTGCGGGCCGACTCGGTCTCCAGTCGGTCGTCGAGGACCGGGTATCCCAGGTAGAGGTACCTGATGTGCGGACCCTTGCGGTCGCGTGCGGCGAGCGCCACGGCCGCCGAGAGAGCGGCTCCGGCGGAGTGTCCGCCCAGCGCCACGCGCGAGACGTCGAAACCCAGGGCCTCCGCCTCGTCGACCACCCAGCGCAGTGTGGCGTAGCAGTCGTCGAACGCGGCGGGGTACGGATTCTCCGGGGCGAGCCGGTAGTCGGGGGCGACGAGGGCGATACCCAACTCCGCGGCCAGCCGTCGGCACGTGGCGTCCTCGGCGTTGGGCCCGCCGATCACGAACCCGCCTCCGTGGATCCAGACCGCCACCGGCAGGGGAGCGGTGCTCCTGTTCGCGGGTGTGTAGAGCCGCAGGCTCAGCGTGTGCCCGTCCACCGGGATCGCGCGGTCCTCGACGTTCACCTCGTCGTCGGACCTGCCGTCGCCGCTGGCCGCGCTGAGCGCGATGCGGGTTCCCTGCACATCGGCGAACACGTTGTTCTCGGGCAGCGACTCGTACACGGGAAGAAACTCGGCATCCAGGAACACGACCGACTCCTATCTCTCTTGTCCACTGAACAATACGGATCTCTTGTCCAATGGACAATTGGGGCGAGTGAGGCCTGCTCAGGGCCGGTATGGCGGCGGTACGGAGGTGGTGCGGCGGCGGAATGGCGGCGGGTATGGAGGCGGTGCGGCGGCGCTATATTGGCCGCTGGACAAGAGGGTCGTGACGCAAGTCGCAGTCGTGAAGGTAGGCGTGCATGGGCATCAGCCGCGCAGCGGTCGTCGACGCGGCACTCGACGTGCTCGACGAGCAGGGCCTGGAGAAGGTCACCATGCGCGCCGTCGCGGACAGGCTGGGCGTGCAGCACAACACCGTCCGCTGGCACGCGGAGAACAAGCAGCGGCTGCTCGTGCTCATGTCTGACGCCGTCCTCGCGGGACTGGACCTGGCCGCTCTCCCCGCTCAGTGGGAGGACCGGTTCCGTGCCCTTGCCCGCTGGTACCGCAAAGCCCTCCTGGCCCATCGCGACGGCGCGCGCCTGGTCTCGGGGATCGCGACGACGGAGACCAATACGTACCGGTTGGCCGACACGGTGATCCAGACGCTCCTGGACGCGGGTTTCCCACCGCGAACAGCGTCCTGGGCAACCTGGACCGTGTCCTACCTGATCCTGGGCATCACACAGGAGCAGCAGGCTCAGTCCGCCGACGCGACGGTGCCCACGACAACGACCACGACCGCGCCCGACCCCGTGCTCGACTTCGACGGCGAGGAGTTTCCGGCCCTGCGGAAGGCTTCCGGCCATGTCACGTCCGGCACCTTCGACGAACGCTTCGAGTTCGCACTGGACATGCAAGTGACGGCTCTGCAGGTGGAGTTGGCCAAGTCGGCCCGTACCGGCTCCTAGGGAGCGCCCGCGAAGTCCCGTTGGGGACGGGCATTGTCAGTGGTGCTCCCTACGCTGTTCGCATGACTTCGATGGTGCGTACTCCGGTCGACGGCGAGGTGTATGTCCACCACTCGCAGCTCTACGTCGAGAGCGACCCGGACAGTCTCGGGCCCGGCCTGGACGAGGCGTTCGCGGGGCAGAGCGGTGGGCTGTGCGGCGCGGCGATTCCCGGCACGCTCTGGCTGACGACGGGTCTGCACACCGGGCACGTCGGGTTCACCGTCGAAGTGCACGCCGCGGAGCCTCTGTTGGACGATGTGTGGGAAGACGTCGTGGAGGTTGCCTTCCACCCGTTGTCGCACCGGACGGTCCTCAACGAGTGGGCCGGAGGGGGAACCTGGGACCTCGGCCTGGAGGAGAACGACTACCGCGTGCGCTACTGCACTCTGGGCATGGACCGGGCCCGGGACGTGGACACGCGCATGGCCGACGAACCCCACGTCGACCGCTATCTGTTGCAGTTCTGGCCGGCCCCGCCCGCACCGGACCGAGTGATCCGGCAGACCGCGGCGATCGCCGCCTACTGGCACGACTACGCCCGAAGCCAACCGCCCCCGCCCACCCCTGCCGAACGGGCGGAGGCCGAACGCGCTGCCCGCCTCGCCGAGGAGCAGGCCGAACGTGCGCGCCGACTCGCCTACGAACGATGGATCTGGGGCGATCAACTCCCCAGCCCCGCGCTGCGAGCTGTCGGTGGCAACATCCGCGGTCTGCTGCGCTACGACGCTGCCCTCGTGCACGCCATCGACGCCGCAGAACCCGAAACCCAGCGCACGATCGCCCTGTTGGCGGCCCGGCGCGCCTGCACGGCCGCCGGCCTCGCCGACCTCGAGTGGATCGCGTCCGCCCTGACGGCGTTGGCGCGGAGGGAGCCGCTGCCGCCCCCCTTCGACGACGAGTCCCGCATGTGGCGGACGCTCATCGACGACCCGCGCGTTCCGGACCGGACGGTCACCAGGGCCGTCCCACCTCAGCGGCCGGTCTTCCGCCCGCCGGTCAAGCCTGGAGCCCAGCCCGCCCCGGAACCGCAAGTGGCGCCCGGGCAGCACCCGATGACGGGACCTCTGGCGGCCAGAGCATATGTGGCTCAAGGCCAGCAGACGCGGCACGTGTCGCTCAGCGCACATCTCACAGTCGGCACCCCGGATCCTTCGGTACCGGTGTCGCAACCGCACATGGCGCTCCCCGCCGTGACCGGCGCCGGCGAAGCGGATCCGCTCCAGGCCGCCCTCGACGCCGTGTTCGCGGCGGTGGCCACCTACGGCTCGGAGTACCCCACGCTTCTTGAGGAGGTGTGGTCCGTCTGTGGGGGGCGCCCGTAGTCGTCACGGCGGGACGTGTGTGGGGGCGGGGGACATCCATAGACATCACGGCAGGACGGGCGCGAGGGACAGACGTAACCACGCCGCCGGCGTCGATAATCTCCGGACATGCGCGCACCCGTCCCAGATGCCCCGCCACCCCCACCCTCTGCCCCACGCAGAGCCCGAGACCTCGGCCTCGTCATCGGGGACGGTCCCACCGGTGAGCACAACGCCCTCACGGACGTGCCCGGTATCCGTGTCGGGCACACCACGCTGGTCCGTCCGCCGCGGGTGCACAGCGGTGTGACCGCGATCGTGCCGGACGGGGTGGGACCGGGCCGTCCAATGCCGGCCGGGGTGTTCGCGGGCAACGGCTACGGCAAGCTGATCGGCGCCACGCAGATCGCCGAACTCGGCGCGCTGGAAACGCCGGTGCTGCTCACCTCGACCTTGTCCGCGTTCCGTGTGGCGGATGCCCTGGTGGGCTGGCTGTTGGAGCAGCCTGAGGGAGCGGGCGTACGGAGTCTGAATCCGGTGGTGGGGGAGTGCAACGACGGGTTGTTGTCCGACATCCGGTCGCGTCCTGTCCGTGAGGAGCATGTCCGTGCCGCGCTCGAATCCGCGTCGGGCGGGCCTGTGGCCGAGGGATGTGTCGGCGGGGGCACCGGGCTGACGGCCCTCGGGTTCAAGGCCGGTATCGGTACGTCGTCGCGGCACGTGTCCCTGACGGGGACAGACGTGACGCTCGGGGTGCTCGTGCAGGCCAACTTCGGCGGCACGTTGAGGGTGCGGGGCCGGACGCTCACCCCCGCCGATGTGGGTGTTCCGGTGGTGGAGGCCGGCCCCGAGGTGGGGTCGTGCATGGTCGTGGTCGCCACCGACGCGCCGCTGGACGCACGGCAGTTGACCCGACTGGCGCGCAGGGCCGTCTACGGGCTGGCCAGGGTCGGCGCCGGGTACGGCCATGGCAGCGGGGACTACGGACTCGCCCTGGGGACCCGCCCCTTGGGCACGCCTGCCGGGCCCGCCGTGGTGCCCGACGACCGGCTCGACCCGCTCTTCACCGCCGTACTCGACGCGGTGGAGGAGTCGGTGCTCAACTCGCTGCTCATGGCCACCACGACCACGGGTCCGGACGGCGATACGCGGCACCCGCTGCCGGCGGCACCGCTCTTGGCCCTGCTCGGCTGATCGGCAGTAGGGCCGTTCATTCGGCTTTACGAACCCGTCGGCACTTCGTCGTGCGGTACGGCGTATCCCGGGACGGACGGCCATCGCACGGTGAGTACCACCGACTCCTCCTCCGCGACCCAGGAGTGGTCAACTCCCCGGCCCCAGACGACATAGTCGCCCTGTTCCTCCAGCAGCACGCTGCGGCCGGGGAACTCCATCCGGAAGCGACCTGTGACGAGGACGAGGAGAGCGGTACGCACTTCGCCCTTCACCCACTGCGCTCGCTGTTCGCCGCGTGGGTGGACGCCCCATTTGACCTCCAGGGCGTCGCTGTGGCGAGGATCGCCCTGCTCCTTGAAGTGACCGAGCAACCAACCCCGGTCCAGCGCGGCGTCCTTGCCCGCGTTGCCCACATACACGCCGTCGTCCATGCGCCCGAACGCTAGCAGCAGGGCCAGCGCGTCGGTCGCGAGGTGATCAGCTCTTCCGGACCAGGGCATCGTGCAGCCGGCTCGCGGCCACCGCCGCTCCGTCGGTACGGAGCTTGCCGCTCAGGGACTTGGCACGCGCCCGGGTCTCAGGCGCCAGGGCCGTCTTGACCGCGACGTTCAGCGACTCGTCGGTCAGCGTCGGACCGTCGAGTGCCGCGCCGATGTCCAGGTCCGCCACCTGGCCGGCCCAGTACGGGTTGTCCGCGAGGCGGAGAGGTACCACCACCTGCGGCGCTCCCGCCCGGGCGGCCGTCAGCGTCGTACCCGCGCCGCCGTGATGCACCACGGCGGCCACCCTGCCGAACAGGCTTTGGTGGCTGACCTCACCGATGGTGAAGCAGTCGTCGCGGTCGTCGGCCAGGTCCAGGTCCGCCCAGCCGCGGGAGACGAGCACGCGACGGCCTTGTCCGCGGATCGCCTCGACGGCCCTGCGGGCGATGTCCGGCGCCGGGCGCATGCTGCCGAAGCCCACGTAGACCGGCGGTTCGCCTGCGTCCAGGAACGTCTCCAACTCGGCCGGGAGCGGGCGTTCGTCCGGCAGGCTCCACGCGCCCGTCTGGATCACCTCGAGGCCCGGGGTCTCCCGCCACGGTCCCAGGACCGGGTCCGCCGCCAGCCAGGGCCGGTCGCTGTAGACGTGGTCGCGGACGTTGTCCACCGCCGGCAGACCGAGCGATGCCCGGTGGTCGTTGAGCGGCTCGGCGAACTGCGCGTTCACGTTCCGGGCGTCCAGCTCCCACAGCGTCCGGTTGTCCGTCGCCTCCGGCTCCGGCCAGCCCGGCCGCGGCGGCGGCGCGTGGTACGGCGACGGCAGGTTGACCGCCGAGTAGCTCGCGTACACGTACTGGATACCCGCGGCCTCGGCCACGGACCGCGCGGCGATCTGCGCCAGGCCGGCCGCCACCAGCGCGTCACATCCGTCGGCCGCCCCCGGGAAGACGTCGAACTGCGTGGTGACCATCTCGGTCCGGTACCGGGCCAGTTCCGCCGCCGACGGCAGAGTCGTCCCGCGCATCAACTCCCGTACCGGCGGCCCGACCGGCACCAGTTCCATGCCGAGGCCTGCCAGGCGCTGAGCGAACTCCTCGTCCGGCGGGGCGCACATCCGCACCTCCACGCCGAGCTCCTGGAGCCGCACCGCGAGTGCCACCAGCGGTTCGACATCGCCACGCGTTCCGTAGGTGGACAACAACACCCGCATTCGGCGCCCTCTTTCGATCTGTCGTCTCAATCGGGCAGCATACGTCGCGCTGTCCAGGGGCACGATCAAGTGGGCGTCGTCGCAACGGAGTTGGAGGCAGGACGACACCGGACAGCGCCGGTTCCCGATCGTCGACACAAGCTGAGGGCCACGCAATGCGGAGTTCGACTGTGCCCGTTCCTGACGTTTCGATCATATTGCCCTGCGCCGGATTCGGAACACGCTTCAGGGCGCCCTACTCGAAGGAACTGCACTGTCTGGCTCCCGGAGTCACTGTGCTGGACCGCAGTCTGGAGGCTGTTGTCGAACTGGCCAAAAGCGGACTCAACGTGCGTGTGGTCGTCGTATTCGGGACGCACAAAATGGACACCGTGAGTTATCTCGTGCGCTACACCGAAATCTTTCAAATGGTCTTTGTCCACCAAGACCAGTCATTTGAACCGGATCTCGACGGTGCGATCCGGGTTGCCCTGCCGATGACGCAGGGGCCGGTCGCCCTCGTCCTTCCTGACATCGTTGTCTCCGGCGCGGGCAGTTCGGGCAGTCTGCTCGCCGCGGTGCGACAGACAGGGGTGTCGGGCTGGAGCGTGGTGGCCGCCGAGGAACGGGATCCGGATACGTTGCGGCAGATGGGAGCGCTGGCCGTGGTCGAGGGGGAGGGGGTCGCGAGAGTCGAGGCGGCCACCGACAAGCCGACGGATCCCTCGGCCTTCAACGCGTTCTGGGGCATGGTGGCGGTCGCCGAGGAGGAGGCGCACCGGCTGCCCGAAGTGGTGAGCAAAGGGGCGGACAGTCCACTTCCCGGCGCGGTCGCGCTCATGGTGGAGCGAATTGTCAACTACAACACGGCAGCGGGCTGACTCTCCATGGGTCCCCTTTTGGGTGCAACACCTCCATGGGGATCTCCGGAATGTCAAGTGTTGACATGTCCTGAGCCCGTGATCGATGCTTACGACTGTGTCACGGGGGCCGGAAAGAAATCCGAGTGAGCAAGAAAATGGTGTGACCAAGTAATTGGCCGGAGGTTTCGGGAAACGAATTGTCGAATCGCCGGGCCGCTTTCCGCCACCCAACCCTGTGGAATCGCCCCGCGGTGACGGCACGCGCCCGTCCCGGCCGCTGACACCCAGTCCCGCACCCAGGGAAGGCCAGGTACTGCCGGTGCAGAGCACACCCCACCCTGTCCCCGCTGTTCCTACTCCACACGCGTCCGCCGATCCGGCCGCGGCCGGTGCCGAACGGGCGACCTGTGTCCGGCCCGCATCCTTCGCCCAGCAACGACTGTGGTTCCTGGCCCAACTGCCGGGCGCGAACGCCGCGTACAACGAGACGATCGCCTTCTCCCTGGCCGGTCCACTCGACCGTGACCTGCTGGCACGCGCCTTCGATGCGGTGACGGATCGTCATGAGGTGCTGCGGACACGGCTGGTGGATGGAGAGGGGGAGGTACGTCAGCACATCGATCCGCCGGGTGCGGGCTTCGCCCTGACCTTCGAGGACCTCACCGACACCGCGAACCCCGACGCGGGCGTGGCGGACCGCCAACTCGACGAGGAGCAGAAGCCGTTCGACCTAGAGGCCGGCCCCCTCGGGCGAGGCCGCCTTCTCGCCGTGGGGCCCGAGCGGCACGTACTCCTGCTGACGTTCCATCACAGCATCTATGACGGTGTCTCGATGAACGTGATGATGGACGAACTCGGGCAGCTCTACCAGGCGTTCTCGGTGGACGCCCCGAGCCCCCTGCCTCCGCTGGAGGTGCAGTTCGCCGACCATGCGAGCGCCCAGCAGCGAGCCGTCCTCGACGGTGGGCTCGTCGCCCAGGAGGACTACTGGCGGCGCGCGCTCCAGGACGCGCCACCGGTCCTGGAACTGCCCACCGACCGTCCACGCCCGGCGGAACAGCAATACGAGGGCGGGCGGGTCGAGTTCGGTCTGGACGCCGAGGTCACCGCCGGGCTCCGCGGTCTGGCCAGACGGCACGGTGCCACCTCCTTCGTGGCCGTCCTGACCGGCTGGGCGATTTTGCTGTCACGTCTGTCCGGGCAGGACGACATCGTTGTCGGCAGCCCGTTCGCGAACCGGCGCGGACCGGGAGCGGCAGGCATCATCGGCTTCCTCGTCAACTCCCTGCCCTTGCGCATCGATCTGTCCGGCTCCCTCACCGTCTCCGAGGCGCTCGCCCGTACCCGCGCCGTCGTACGTGAGGCACTCGCCCACCAGGACCTGCCCTTCGAGCGCATCGTCGAACTGGTCAACCCGCCACGCAGCGCCTCCCGCACACCGCTGTTCCAGACCATGCTGGCCTGGGTGCCCGAACGACGGGACCTGCTGCATCTGCCCGGAGTCGAGGCCGAGCCGCTGCCCATCGCCCACGCCCCGGCCAAGTTCGACCTCGCCGTGTCGGCGACCGAGTCCGGCGGCCGCATCACCGGCTACCTGGACTACGCGACGGCGCTCCTCGACCATGCCACCGCCCAGCGCTGGGCCGACCATCTGCGACACCTGCTCACCGACATGGCCCATCACCCCGAACGGGGCATCCGCGCACTGGAGTTGATGGAGCCGCAGGAACGCCGACAGGTGCTGCTCGACGGTGACGCCACGCAGGTCGCCGAAGCCCCGGCCGACCTGGGCGGCGCCGCTCACCGGTCCGACCCGACGGAGGCCGCACTGCGCACGGCGTCCGGACTCGTCGAACTCTTCGAGACCCAGGTGCGCGAGCGCCCCGCGCACACCGCGGTCGTCGACCGGGACCGCTCGCTGGACTACGCGACACTCGACCGCCGCGCCAACCACCTCGCGCACGCCCTCGTCGCCCGGTCCGTCCGCCCCGGCGACGTCGTCGGCCTCCACGCCAAACGCTCCTGCGACCTGGCCGTCGGCATCCTCGGCATCCTCAAGGCGGGCGCCGCCTATCTCCCGCTCGACCCGGGCCAGCCCCTGGAACGCCTCGCGGGCATGGTCGAGGACGCCGCCTGCCCTCTCGTACTGAGCGACCACGACAGCGCGGAGCGCGGCGGGGGATGGCTCGACCTGACTGGCGTAGAAGCAGAAGGCGTAGGCCAGTCGGGCCCGCCGGCAGGCGTCGGCCACGCGCCCGACCGGCTCGCCTACGTGATCTTCACCTCCGGATCGACAGGACGGCCCAAGGGCGTGGCGGTGGAACACCGCAGTGTCCTGAGCCTCTTCGCCACCTGGCACGCCCGCATGGGCACGGAACCCGGCGAGGTCGGCTCCGCCTGGTCCAGCATCGGATTCGACGCCTCGATCCACGAACTGCTGTTGCCCTTGTCCACCGGCGGCGAACTGCACATCGTCCCCGAGGAGTTGCGCGGCGACCCCGAAGCCTTGATGGCGTGGATGCGCGACCACGCGGTGACCCAGGCGTTCCTGCCGCCCGCCTACGTCAAGTGGATCGACGAGGATCCCGCGCCGCGCATACATGGCCTTCAACTGCGCAAGCTGCTCACCGGAGTCGAGTCGCTCACCGAAGCCGCGCTGCATCGCATGACCCAGCAACTCCCGGGCCTGCGAGTCTGTTTCGGCTACGGACCCACCGAGGCGACCCTCTACAGCACCGCCTACTACGACCCCCGCCCGCTGGAGCGGCCCTGCCCCATCGGCCGCCCGCTGCCCGGCACCCGTATGTACCTGCTCGACAGCCGCATGGAGCCCGTCCCGCCCGGCGTGGTGGGGGAGGTGTACCTCGGTGGAGCATCCCTGGCCCGCGGCTATCTGGGTCGGCCCGACCTCACCAAGGAACGGTTCCTGCCCGACCCGTTCGTGCCCGGCGAGCGGATCTACCGCACCGGAGACCTCGCCCGGCGGCTGCCGGACGGTGCGGCCCACTACCTGGGGCGCGCCGACGACCAGGTGAAACTCCGCGGGTTCCGGATCGAGCCCGCGGAGGTCGAGGCGGCGCTCATGACCCTGCCCGGTGTCCGCGAAGCCGCGGTCGTCGTCGACCGCGACGCGGCCGGCCAGCCCCGCCTGGTCGCCGGCATCGGCCGTGGCACCGCGCCGACGCGCACCGCCCACGACTGGCGTGCGGCTCTCGCCCGCCGGCTGCCCGACTACATGATCCCCGCCGTCTTCCTCGACCTCGACGCCCTCCCGCTCAACCGCAGCGGCAAGCTCGACCGGCCCGAACTGCTGCGCCTGGCCCAGGAGTCGACGTCCGACCAGGTCAACACGGCCAGTCCGCGCGACCATGTCGAACACGGCCTGTACCGGATCTGGCAGCGGATCCTGCTCCACCCCGACATCGGCGTCAGCGACAACTTCTTCGAGATCGGCGGGACTTCACTGTCGGCCATCAAGATGGCCCACGCCGTCACCGAGACGTTCGGCCGCAGGCTCCCGGTGGCCGAGGTGATGACGCGGCCCACCATCGAGTCGCTGGCCGAGCTGCTGCGCGAGGACGACACATCCCGCGCCCCGGGCAGCCTCATCGAGTTCCGCTCGGGCACGGGCCCGCGCGTGGTCTGCGTACACCCCGCCGGAGGCACCGCGTTCTGCTATCTGCCCCTGGCCGAACTCCTGCCCGAGCAGGTCGGGTTGTACGGCATCCAGTCCCCGGGAGTGAACCCCGGCGAGGACCTCCTGCCCACCGTGGAGGCCATGGCCGAGGCGTACCTGCGGCTCCTCGAACTCCCCGTCGAGGCAAGGCCGGACGGGACACCGGTGGACGGGACGCCCCTGTACGAGGCCCCGCTGGTCCTGACCGGTCTGTCCTACGGCGGTCTCGTCGCGCATGAGATGGGACGCATTCTGGCCCGCGCCGGACACCGTGCCGTCAGCGTCGTCCTCCTCGACACCCAGGCCACCGACGACGCGTCCGCCCGCGAAGAGATCGGCGCCGTCGACGAGGCCGAGTTCCGCGACAAACTCGTGCGCTTCAACGGGATGTATCCCGGCATCGACGACGCCCAGGTCGACCGCTACTACCACCTCTACAACCACAACCGGCTCACCGCCCGCGAACACCTCCCGGCGGCCTCTCCAGCGCGTCTGGTTCTCGCAGAGGGAGTACCGGGCGGTGTCGACACCCCCTTCCACGCCGAGGTCCGCGAGTTCTGGCGGCGGCGCGCGGAGGGTGACTACCGCGTCGAGACGATGGCGTGCGACCACTGGGAGATCCTGGAGGGCGTCGGCGCGTCTCAGGTCGGTGCGGTGTTGAGTGCCGAACTGGCCCATCATTTCGCTCAGTTGGCGCTGCCGATACGGGAGGCGTGATGGGCCTCCGACCCACCGACGACCACTCCTCGTCGGGGCGCCGCCCCGCCACTCCGGCCGCCGCGAAGTCCTCGTCCCTCGCCGACGCCGTACTGGACCAGGCCCGCCGTACCCCGTCCGCCGTCGCCGTCGAGGACGGCAACCGCGTCCTCGACTACGCGGATCTCGAAGGGGCCAGCGGCCGAGTGGCCACGCAGCTCCGGGCCCAGGGAGTGCGCCCCGGGCACGCGGTCGCCGTGTGCCTGCCCCGCTCGTGGCAACTGGTCTGCGTCATGCTCGGCATCCGCCGTGCCGGAGCCACCGTCGTACCCCTCGACCGGCTCAGCCCGCCCGACCGGCAGCGACACATCCTGGACGACTCGGGCGCCGTCGCCGTCGTCCAGGACAGCGGGTTCGTGACCCAACTGGCTCCGTGCGTGTCGGTGTTAGACGCCGACCTGCTCCTGAGCCCCGATGCCGAGCCGGCCGACGAGCCCAGGCTGCCCGCCGTGTCACCTGGGCATCCCGGCGACACGGCCACGGGTTTCGTCTTCTACACCTCCGGCAGCACGGGACGTCCCAAAGGCGTCGAGGTCACCGACGAAGGAGTGCTGCGGCTGGCCCGGCCCGGCTACATCGACATACGGCCCGGCGCTCGCTACGCCTGCCTGTCCAACCCCGCCTTCGACGCCCTCAGTTTCGAGGTGTGGGTACCGCTCCTCACCGGTGGTGTCTGCGTCGTACTCGGCGACACCCAGGTGCAGAGCCCGCACCGGCTGTCGGGAGTGCTCGCCGAGCGCCGCGTCGACACGCTGTTCATCACGGTGGCCCTGTTCAACGCGGTCGTCGAGCAGGTGCCGGACTGCTTCGCCGCCACCGAGCAGGTACTCGTCGGCGGTGAACAACTCAACGCACGGATCATCCGCCGCTGGTACGCGGCCAATCCCAGCTCCCGTACCGTCCTCCACAACGTGTACGGACCGACGGAGGCCACGACCTTCGCCCTGTGTCACCCCATCCCACGGGACTTCGACGGCGACACGATCCCCATCGGCACCCCACTGCCGGGCACCGGCATCCTGCTGCGCACCGAGGACGACCGCACCGCCGAGCCGGGCGAGGTGGCCGAACTGCTCCTGTCCGGACCGGCGTTGGGCCGTGGCTACCGCAACCTCCCCGAGCAGACCGCCCGCAGCTTCGTCCGACTGCCCAGCACGACAGACGCGGAACGGCGTTGGTACCGGACCGGCGACCTCGTACGCCAAGACGCCCAAGGCCGGATCAGCTACGTCGGCCGGGCGGACCGCCAGGTCAAGGTGCGCGGCTTCCGGATCGAACCCGGCGAGGTGGAGCGGCAGATCCTGGCGCAGCCCGCCGTTCGCCAGGCCTATGTGTGTGCCCGTCGCGACGACGCCGGCCGGGGCGAACTGCTCGCCTTCCTCGTCCTGGGAGAAGATGCCCCGGGTGACGCTTCCCTGGGCGATGACCTCTCCTACGAGGCCTACGACCGTCACCTTGCCGCCACTCTGCCCTCCTACATGCGCCCCCACCACACTCACCTCGTCGCCGAACTGCCGCGCAACGCCAACGGGAAGGTCGATCAGGCCGCCTTGTTGCGCGATGCCCGGACCCCGTGGCGCGGCACGCGGGACACCGACGCACCCGTCAGTGACGAGCAGCGGCGGGTGTTGGAGATCGCCGAGGACATACTCGCCGTCAACGGCCTGCGTCCGGGTGACCGTTGGGCGGAAAGCGGCGGGGACTCGCTCAAGGCGCTGCGTTTCCGCTTCGAGATCCTCAGCCGCTTCGGGGTCGACCTGCCCCAAGACCTGGTCCTGACAGCCGACTTCGCCGCGCTCGCGGACGCCGTGCACGCACCGGACACAGCCGCGGGAGAGCACCCACCCGTACCCGTACCCGGTCCCGTGAGCGAGTCGAGCGCACCGGCCACCAGCGAGCAGGAACGCCTCTGGCTGCTGCATCAGCGACAGCCCGAAGACCGTTCCTACGACGTACCGCTCGCCTTCCGCATCCAGGGTCGCGTCGACACCGCGGCCCTGCGTCGAGCGGTGCGCACCCTGGTGGAACGGCACGTGGCCCTGCGGACCCGGCTGGTGCCCACCCCGCACGGACTGGTCCAGCAGACCGCCGACCCCTACGACCCGTGGCAACGACTCGAAGCCCTGCCCGGGGAGGAGTGGCAGGACACCGCCGACCGGTTCTTCGGCCACCGTTTCGATCTCGCGGACGCCCGGATGCTGCGGGTCGCCTGGGTGGCAGAGGCCGATGGCGGACTGCTCCTGCTGCACCTGCACCACGTCTCCGTGGACGGCTGGTCGCTCAACCTCCTCCTCCGCGACCTCACGGACGCCTACACCGGCGGTGGAGCCCAACGGACTTCCATCGTCACTCCCTTGGAGTTCGCCCGTTGGCAGCGCACCTGGCACACGAGCGCCGCCTACGAGGACCGTCGCGCGCGGCTGCGCTCCCACTACGGCCGCGACGGCGAACCGTCACCCGCCCTGCCGGCTCCCGACACGGCGGCCGTGCCGCAGGCCCGGCTGCTGCGGACCTCGCTCGACCTGGTCCGCCGTGGGGCGCTGGACCGGCGCGCCGCCCAACTGGGCCTGACAAGGTTCCAGTTGCTGGTGTCCGCCTTCGCGACGAGCGTGTACGGCGTGACCGGGCAGAGCCTCCCGTTGGTCGCCACGCCGGTGGCGAACCGACCCCGCCCCGAATTCGCGGACACGGTCGGCATGTTCGCCAACACCGTGCTCCTGGACCTGCCGCTGGAGCCGCACCGCTCACTGGACGCCCAGCTCGTGGCCCACTCCGACGCGGTGTCCGCCGTGCTGCGGGACCAGGAGGTAGCCCTCGCCGACGTCCTCGCGGACCCCGCCTTCCGCGAGCGGACGCCTTTGTTCGACTACCTCTTCGTCCTTGAGAACACCGACTTCTCGGCGCTCCGTCTGGACGGCTGTGAGATACGACCGGTGTGGCCCGAGCCGTTGGGCGCCAAGTGCGCCCTCACGCTGTCGGTGGTCGAGCACGAGGACGGCTTCGACTGTCTGTGGGAGTACCGCGACGACATCGGGGCCGAGCGCGCCAAAGCCGCCGCCCGCCTCTTCCGCCAGGCCTTGGACCACCTGACCGGCGACACCGGCGACACTCGCGCCAGCGACCTCACCCCGCACGAACTGGTCGCCTCCTACCGCCGCTCTCTGCCCGACCAGGGCCGAGGCCCCCAGCGGACACCGGACTTCACCACCGTCGCCGACGGTTTCGCCCGACAAGTGGCGCGCACGCCGCATGCCCCGGCCGTCACCATCGGCGAGTCGACCCTCACCTACGCCGAACTCGACGCCCAGGCAGCCGAGTTGGCCGGGACCCTGCGCACCCGCCTCCGCATCCCGGCCGATCCCGCCGCGCCGGCGGCCGTGGCGCTCTACCTCCACCCCTCCGTCGAACACATCGTGGCGCTCCTGGCGGCCGCCCGCCTCAACCTCACGGTCGTCCCGCTCGACCCCGCCTACCCGCCGCCCCTCCTGCGACAGGTGCTCGACCAGGCCGACCCCCTGTGCGTGCTCCTGGCACCCGAGGACGAAAACGTCCTCGCTGCGATCGCGCCCCTGTCCCTGCCACGGCACGCCCTCGCACTCGCCACCGCCCCCACGACCGCACCGCCGGAATCGCCCACCCACCAGGGGCTACGCCCGCTCTACACCCTGTTCACGTCCGGCTCCACCGGAACTCCCAAGGGCGTCCAAGTACCCGACCGGACCCTGTGCAACCTGCTGACCTGGCAGCGCACCGACGGCGGCCTGCGCGGGCCCGCCGTCACGCAGCAGTTCTCCATGTTGTCCTTCGACGTCTCCTTCCAGGAGGTCTTCACCACCCTGTGTTCCGGCGGTCTGCTGCGCTTGGTGCGACCAGCCTGGCGGCACGATGTCCCGGCACTCTTGCGGGAGTTGGAGACCGGGGGAGCGGAGCGGATTTTCCTGCCGTACGTCGCCCTGCAATTGCTCGCCGAGCACGGGGTGCGCACTGGACGCTTCCCGTCCCAGCTGCGTGAAGTCGTCACGGCGGGCGAGCAGTTGGTGTGCACCGACGTGATCAGGCGGTGGTTCGCAGGGCTGTCGGACGCCCGGCTGTTCAACCACTACGGCCCCACCGAGACCCACGTCGCCAGCGGCCTGCGTCTCGACGGCGACCCGGCTGCCTGGCCGCTGCGCCCGGCGATCGGACGACCGGTGGCGAACGCCGTCCTGCGCGTCGTCGACGAGGGCGGCCATCCTGTCCCGCCTGGCGTCACCGGCAAGTTGCTCATCGGCGGTCTCATGGCCAACCGCTGCTACCTCGGCCCCGACGCGCCGCACCGCGACCGCTTCACCGACGATCCCGACGTCGGCCTCTTCTACCGCACCGGCGACCTCGCGCGCTTCGATGCCGACGGACTGTTGCACTACGCGGGACGAGAGGACGCCCAGGTCAAACTCGGCGGACACCGGCTGGAGTTGGAGCAGGTCGAGGCCGCACTGCTCCAGTTCCCCGGCGTGAGCAACGCGGTCGCTCTCGTGGCGGACGGTCGGCTGGTGGCGTGCCTGCAGTGTCGGGGCGACGACCCCGATCTCGCGGAGCTGGCAGACCATCTGGCCGGTCAGTTGCCGGCGTACATACGCATCGGTCGTTTCCGTCGTCTGGTGGAGCTGCCGCGCACGCCGAGCGGCAAGTTGGATCGGCAGTCGGCGCTCACCGCCCCTGGCCGCGAGTTGAGTTCGGCCCGTGCGGCCGCCTCCGTCCTGTCGCCGCTCGAGGGACGGCTGGCCGCGCTGTTCGAGACGGTGACCGGCAAGGCGATCGCCGTGGAGCAGCGGTTCTTCGACGGGGGCGCGACGAGTCTGGACCTGATGCGCTTTCAGCTCCGGTGTGCGGGTGAGGACGATCTCGCCTTCACCGTGCCGGAGTTGTTCGAGCATGTCAGCCTCCGAGCCCTGGCACGCCTCCTGGACCGGCGGGGCGCGGCCACCCCTGAGCCGGCGTCGGTGGGTACCGGCGGCCCGGTGGGGGAGCGGGGCGAGGAACTCGTCGCCGTCATCGGGATGGCCGTACGGCTACCAGGAGCGCCCGACCTGGCCGCCTTCTGGGACCTGGTCGTCTCCGGCCGCCGAGGCATCGAGCACTTCCCGACGACCGACGGCCGGGTCGGTGCCCGCAGCCAGATGGCGGGGCTGCTGGACTTCGATCCGGGTCGCTTCACGATCAGCCCGCACGAAGCCCGGCTGATGGACCCCCAGCAGCGGCAGCTCCTGATGAACTGCGTCGAGGCACTCGCCCATGCCGGCATCGGCGCACCGGCGGCCCACCGCGTCGGACTCGTGGCTTCCTGCGGGGAGAACACCTACTTCCAACGCATGCTGCGCGAGGCCGACCAGACCGAACTCCCCGACACCTTCCGCCTGGCGCTGCACCACGAGAAGGACTTCCTGGCCACCAAGGCCGCCTACCACCTGGGCCTGACCGGCCCCGCCTTCACCGTGCAGTCGGCGTGCTCCAGCTCGCTGGTCGGCGTGCACATCGCCGCCGGGATGCTCCGGCAGGGCGACGCGGACGTGATGCTCGTCGGTGGCGTCCTCGTCGACCCCGACCTGACCGACGGCTACACCTACCGGCCGCAGCACATCTTCTCCCCGGACGGCCACTGCCGGCCCTTCAGTACGGACGCCGCCGGCACCGTCGGAGCCAGCGGCACGGGCGTGGTCGTTCTGAAGACCCTCGCCGCCGCCCGTCGGGACGGGGACACCGTCTACGCCGTCATCACCGGCTCCGGCATCAACAACGACGGCTCGGACAAGCTCAGTTACAGCGCGCCCGCCCTGGCCGGGCAACGCGCCGCGATCCGCACCGCCCTGCACCGCAGCGGCCGTACCGGCGCCGACCTCGGCTACGTGGAGGCCCACGGCACCGGCACCCGCCTCGGGGACCCGGTGGAGGCGGCCGCCCTGCGCCAGGCGTACGGCCTGGCCGACGACGCCCGCGTGGCGTTGTCCTCCGTGAAGAGCCAGATAGGACACCTCGGTGCCGCAGCAGGCGTCGTCGGCATGGTGCGGGCCGTGCTCGCCGTTCATCACGGGATCGTCCCGCCCACGGCGGACTTCGACCGTCTCAACCCTGAGATCGAGGACGGGCCGTTCCGGGTACCGGTGGCGGCGGAGCCTTGGCGGCAGGGCGTTCCGCGGGTGGCCGCCGTCAGCAGTTTCGGCATCGGCGGGACCAACGCACATCTGCTGCTTGAGCAACTCGACGCCGCGCCAACGGCGTTCACCGCGCCGACCGGGCAGACAGCGCCCGAACCTGTGCCCTGCCTGCTCCTGTCCGGCGGTTCCGAGGCGGCCGTACGCGCGGATGGCCGTCGTATCGCCGACTACCTGAGCGCACACCCCGAGGCGTATCCGCAGGTACTGCGCCACCTCCAGGCCGGACGCCCCGCACTCGCCCACCGGGCGGCGGCGGTCTGCACCGACGCCGCGTCGGCCGTGGCATGGCTTCGTTCGCTCATCTCGACAGCGGCACCCTCCCCATCAACTCGACCGACAGAGGCGGGACATGACGCGCAGGTGATCGCCGAGCGCTGGACGGCCGGACACACCTTCGTCTGGCCCGAGGGCCCCGCGAGCCCGCCCTGGGACTTCCCGCCGCCCGCCTTCGACACGGCCGAGTACGACTTCGCCCGCGCTGCCCGTGCCGTCACGCCCGTGTCGCCGGAACGGCTGCCCGCCACCGAGTGGTTGCACCAGCCGCAGTGGACCCGGCTACGCCGAGCCCGGACCTACACAAGTGCCCAAGTGTCGTGCCGCACCGCCGTGTTGGTCACCGCACCGGACACGACCCCTGGCGCATGGCGATTCCTGGAGCGGCACTACGCGCGCGTGGTCCGAGTTAACGCACGGGCCACCAGTGCCTCCGACACCCTCACCCGCCTCGACGACGACCAGTACGAGGTTGATCCCACCAACTCCGCACACCTCGCAGCACTGTTGGCCCGCCTGAGTGATCGCGGCGAACCCGGCATCGACTGGCTGCACGCCTTGCCCTTGGGGTTGGACGGCAGTGTTGACGAGCGTTCGTTGGAGATCGCCCAGTGGGCGTGCCTCGACACGGTTGCCGCCCTCGGCAGGACCATGGCCGACCTCCCGGAAGCGGACCGGCCACGCGTATGGCTGCTGTCCCACCGGGCGCAGCCGGTCACCGGCGCTGTTCGAAGGCCCGAAGCGGGACTGCTCGCCGCGGCGACCGAGACCCCGCGCCAGGAACTCGGCGTAAGAATGGGCTGGTTGGACCTCCCGGGACCCGACCCGGCCGACTGGGCTGACCACCTGCCCGACCTGCTCCACGACGACAGCCACGCCGAATCGACGGTCGCTCTGCGCGCCGGCTTCTGGTGGCACCGCACCCTGCACCCGGTCCCCGCGCCCGCACTCGAACCCGTGGCCGCCACCTCGCCGGTCGCCCCCGGAACCCATCTCATCCTCGGCGGAACCGGCGGCATCGGCACCACCCTGGCGGCACGCCTCCTCGAACAGCCCGGTACCCGAGTGGTCCTGCTCGCTCGCGGAGACAGCACCCCGCCCGCCCTGCGGGCGCACGCGGACCGCGTCACCGTCGTCCCGGCCGACCTCGCCACGGAGGACCCGCACACCATCGCGGCGCGCCTCGCCCCGCACCTCGACGAACTCATCGGCATAGTGCACGCGGCGGGGACAGCCGCCGGTGGACTGCTCGCCCGACGGGACCCCACCACCGCCCGCCACGCCACGGCGGCCAAACTGCGCGGCGCGCTGCTCGTCGAGCGGTTGATCGCCGAGCACCACCCCGACTATGCGGCCTATTGCTCCTCAATGGCCGCTCTGTACGGCGGTGTTGGCCAGTTCGACTATGCGGCGGCCAACGCCTGTCTGGATGCCTTCGCCCAGTACGTACCGCCGAGCGCGGGCGACTTGGACGCGACCGTCCGCATGAGCATCGGTTGGGACGCCTGGCGGGAGGTCGGCATGGCACAGCACGCCCTCGGCGCCGATGCCCGTCACCAGCAGCACTTGGCCGTCGCGCTCACCCCCGAGGACGGCGCGGCGGTCTTCGAGCAGGCTCTGCACCTGCAATTGCCCCATCTGATGGTCAACACCACACCTCTGCCCCAGGCCCGCTTCTTCTACGAACCGGCACAGGCACCGGAACGGGTGGACGGACAGACACCGGTATCCGTGCAGGCACCCGCCCCGAACATGACCCCGGGCCACAGCGACCCCGCCGCCATGCCCGACGACCCCGTCACCAACCTCGCCGAGATCCTGTGCGACCTGCTCGGGGTCGACGCCATCGACCCCGCCGCGCCGCTGTACGACCTCGGCGCCGACTCGCTGACCCTGCTGGAAGTCATCGAGGAGGTCAAACGTCGCTACGGCGTCGACATCGAGCTGTCCCGGCTGAGCCATCGCGTCACCCTCGCCGAGATCCTCGACCACCTCGCCGCCGCCACCCGCCCGACCTCGTCGGTGGGCGAGGAGGTGGACGTGGAGGTGTGGCAGCGCGGCACCGGCCGGGACGTCCTCTGCCTCGTCCATCCCGTCGGCGGCGACATCCAGGCCTACCGACCATTGGTGTCGGCCCTCCCGGACGACCTCACCGTCTGCCTCATCGCCGACCCGGCCCTGCGCGACCCCCAGCTGCCCGCCCGGTCGATCACCGACCGCGCCGCGCACTACCTGGAGGCCGTCCGGACCGCGTTCCCCGACCGTGACCACCAACTACGCCTGGCCGGTTGGTCGTTCGGGGCATGGACGGCCCTGTCCATGGCGGCCCTCGCGGAGACGGAGGGGCGGCCCGTGCACGCCCTGTACCTCCTCGACCCACCCCCGCCCGGCGCCGGCGAACGGCTCGCGGCCTACGACGAGCAGCAGGTGGACGCCGTCTTCGCCCGCGAACTGAGCGGCAACGGCGAGGACTTCGACAACGGCACCGGCCGCCTGACCGAGTCCGGCCGCGCCTACGCCGAACGCCTCGCGCGCTGCTGCCGTACGAACCTCGCGGCCATGACCGAACACCGGTTGCCGCGACTCACTCGGACGCCCACCACCGTGTGGCTCGCCGAGCGCTCCGCTGACGACGTGACCCCCTTGGCACCGGAGCCGACCCCGCCCGACGCGTGGGACGCCCATCTGCCCAGGCCCGTCGGCGTTCACCGCGTCGACGCGAACCACTACGAACTCGTAGCCCCGCCGCACGTCCATGAGATCGCCGCCGCCCTCGCGGACGACCTCGCCGACACCACCCCCGCCCCACCGAACCACGGAGGACCCTCATGGAGGACTACGCACTTCAGGCCGTCGAGCGGCTGACCACCCGGCCCGCGGAGCCGTACGACACCCTCTCCGTCACCCCCGTCTCCCCGCTCCTGGGCGCGGAGGTCTCGGGGCTCGACCTGTCGCGGGAACTGACACCCCAACAGGAGAAGGAACTGAAGCACGCGTTCCAGACCCACCACGTCCTGGTCTTCCGCGACCAGGACATCGACCCCGAGCAGCACAAGAGGTTCGCGGGTGTGTTCGGCGAGTTGCACCCCGTCGCGCTGCCGGTCGAGGGATCCGACCCGTACATCCTGGAGATCAAGGCGACCAAGGAGTCGAAGGAGGTCGCCGGCAACGGCTGGCACGCCGACGGCACCGCGGACGTCGAGCCGTCCCTCGGTTCGATGCTCTACCTGACCACGGTCCCCGGAGGGGGTGGCGGTGACACCTTGTTCGCCAACATGCATCTGGCCTACGAGTTGCTCTCGCCGTCGATGAGGGAGTTCCTGGACGGGCTGACCGCGCTGCACGACGGGGCCCTGCCCTGGGTCGCCGCCGGACTGACACCGCCGCCCGAGTACGACGTGCCGCGCACCGAACACCCCGTCGTCGTCCGGCATCCGGAGACCGGCCGGAAGCTGCTGTTCGTCAACGCCCCCTACACCTCGCACATCACCCAGCTGTCCCGCGCGGAGAGCGACGCGCTGCTCGGCATGCTGTACACGCACATCGCCGGGACGCCGCTGCTGCACTGCCGGGTCCACTGGCAGCCGCGCACCCTGGTGTGCTGGGACAACCGCAGCGTGCAGCATCATGCGGTGTGGGACTACTTCCCGCACACCCGCCACGGCCGCCGCGTGGCCGTCAACGGGACCCGCCTGTACGCCTGAGCCGCCACCCACTCCGTCCCGGGAGGAGCACCATGAGCGCCACCACGCCGACCGGGAGCCCCGCGCCGACCGTCTCCGCTTGGGCGCCGCCGGCCCAACCCTGGCCCAGCACCACATCGGGGCCGGTGGGCGGCCGGCGTTCGGGTCGGGCCGGTGTCGGACCCGACCCCTAGAGTTCCCTGGCATGACTCCGAACGACGATGCCGTCGCCGCCCAACTCGACGAACTGCGCGGCCTGTTGGACACCGCCTCGCCCGCCCGGGCCCGCAAGGCCGTCCGCGAGCTGGTGGTGATCCCCGACGACGGCGCGGCACTGGAACTGGCCGCCCGGTTCGGCAGGATCGCCGCATTCCCCTCGGAGCCGCTGCTCCGGCTCTGGCCCCAGGTCGCCGACCCAGACGGCTTCTGCGCGGCCCTGCTGGCGCCGGCCCTCATCCGCGAGAGCCGGAGCGAACTGCGACTGCGGCGCATGTCCTCGCTGCCCGGCTTACGCCACCTGACCATGCTCCGCAGGCTCCACATCGACAAGTGCAAGGAGATCACCGACCTCACGGAGGTGGGCGCGCTCACCGGCCTGACCGACCTCGACCTCAACGGCTGCGCGGGAGTCGAGGACCTCACCCCGCTCGGCACTCTGACCGAGCTGACCCGTCTCAACCTGCACCGGTGCCGGGCCGTCGCGGACACCACCGCCCTGCTCACCCTGGGGCGGCTGCGCGAGCTGGACCTGAGCATGACCAAGGTCCACTCCACCGCCGGTTTCGGCGCGGCCTTCCCGCTCCTGGAGCGCCTGACGCTCCGCGGCTGCCGGGCCTTCAAGGACGCCGGCCACCTGGCCGGACTGGCCCGGCTCGCCGATCTCGACCTCGGCTGGACCGGCATCCGTGATCTGCGGGGCCTGCGCGGTGTGCCCGCGCTCACCGCGCTGGACCTGCGCAGTTGCGGACAGCTGCGCAATCTGACCGGCATCGACGCCGTGCCGAACCTGGCCGAGCTGACCCTCGCCGACTGCCCCCGGCTGGAGACCGTCGACGGACTCGGCGCCCATTCTCAGCTGACGAGATTCCTGGTCACCGGCAGCCCTGCCCTGCGCGACCTACGCGGGGTGTCGGCGTTGACGAACCTGACCCGGCTGATCGTGGCCGACAGCGAGAAGCTCACGTCACTGGCGGGCGTCGGACCCCTGCGATCCCTGGAGTTCGTTTACGTCTCCGGCTGCCCGGCCCTGGTGGACTACTCCGAACTCGCGCGCCTTCCGTCCCTGGCACGCCTCAACGTCCGTGGCGCCCCGCTGCTGCGTGACCTCATGCCCTTCGCGGCGCTGTCCGGGTTGCGGGAGCTCACCCTCATGGAGTGCGACGGCCTGGTCGACCTCACCGGCCTCGGTGTCCACCCGCAGCTGACCGAGTGGGAGATCCGGTCCTGCCCCAACCTGCGCACCATCGGGCACCTCGACGGACTGCCGGCACTGCGCGAGCTGGAGTTCTCGGGCTGCCCGTCCCTCGCCGACCTCGACCACCTCGGAAACCTGTCGTCGCTCACCGAGGTGACCGTGCTGGACTGCCCCGCGCTCACGGACGTCAGCGGCCTGGCCGGTGCCGCCCGACTCGACGAAGTGGGCTTCTACCGCGTGGCCGCCCTGACCTCGCTGCGTGCCCTGGAGGAGTGCCCCGCGCTGCGCAAGCTCCACATGGCGGGCTGCCCGCTGGTCGAAGACATCCCCGTCGGCTCACTCATCACGCTCCGCGTCCAGGGCGTGGACTGGACGGACCTGTCCCGCCTGGCCGACCACAAGCCGCTCCGGGTCCTGGATATCCAGTCCATGCCGGAGCTGGTCGACATCAGTGCCCTGTCCGGCCTCAACGAACTCACCGAGATCCGCTTCGGCCTCAGTCACCAGCTCAAGGACGCCCGTCCCCTCCTCGACCTGCCGTCCCTCGAGCGGGTCACCATGACCTCCCGCATGCGCATGGACGAGCACTACGGCAACCCCGACCCCGTCATGGTCGAACTGGAGGCACGGGGAGTGACCGTGGCCCGCAGCTAGGTGGGCCCACGGCTCGTCCGGCGAGTGGCTCCATGTCTCGTCCGGCGACGGCTTCCGCTCCGACGGTCGCATGACTGGCACCAAGTAGGTACCATCGCCGTATGCCCTCACTGAACGTGTCCTTCACCGACGAGGAACTCGAAGGCGTGCGCGCGGCCGCGGCGGCCGAAGGCAAGAGCCTCAAGCAGTACCTCCACGACCTCGGCGTCCGCGAGATGCAGCGCAGGCAGTTCGTCGCGGGCGCGGGGGCGTGGGCCGACCGGTTGCGCGAGGAGTTCGACGACGCCTTCCCGGACGAGGTGCCGCCAGCCGAGCGTGCCGACGGAGCCGCTGCCGCCTGATGCACCTGAACATCGACGTCTCCTGGCTCCTCGACGTCCAGGAGTCCGCCCTCGGGCATGAGGACATGTCCGTCACCGACTACTCCGCCCTGGTGGCGGCCATCGCCAGGCACCGGACCAAGCTCCCCACCCTCGAAGCCGCCGACCCGGACGCGGCCTGGCGCGCCGCCGCCCTCATGCACACGATCGTCCGCCTGGAGCCGCTCCCGCACCGCAACAGCCTGTACGCCGCGTTCGTCGCGGCCCAGTACATGGCCCAGTCCGGCGAAGGCATCGACCCGCCCTACGGCGCCCTGTCCGAACTCGTGCGGAAGATCCGCGACACGCGGGTGCGTGTTCCCGCGGTCGCCGATCAGCTGCGCTCCTGGACGGTCTGACGGCATATTCCCCCGGCTCTTTCCCCGGTCCGTTCCGGTCACCGGAACGCGCCGTGACAGCCGGGTTCGCGCGGAGCAGCCTGGTGGGCCAACAGGGCGCGCGTCGGGCGAACGCAGGTCCGCACCGCCGGGCGGGCGCCGGTACTCATCGGGGGATGCAGCCGTATGGACCGTATGGATGGTGTGGACGTCGAAGTGAACAGAGGGGCATCAGGGGGACCGGGGGCACCGGGGATCCGGGTGGTGGT
This sequence comes from Streptomyces sp. NPDC002499, assembly GCF_053595415.1. Lineage (NCBI taxonomy): Bacteria > Bacillati > Actinomycetota > Actinomycetes > Kitasatosporales > Streptomycetaceae > Streptomyces > Streptomyces sp. NPDC002499. Next base: position 549,545 of record NZ_JBSFXO010000002.1, on the reverse strand, counting down.
GATCTCGCCGGTCCGGATCTATCTGCAGGGCCTGGCTCAACTGCTGGACGGCGAGGACGGGTTACAGCTGGTGGGTACGGCGCCTGACGTGGGTGTCGCGCAGTCGCTGCTGGTCGGGGCGGACGTCGACGTCGTCCTGCTCGACACGACGGGGGACATGGCCGGCGAGGCGGGTCTCGACGCGTTGTACCGGCTGGGTGAGAGCACCGCGGTGCCGTGTGTGGTGCTCGGCATCTCCGACCGGGCCGCGGACGTGGTGGCGTACGCGGAGGCGGGCATCGCCGGATACGTCACCAACGAGAACTCCTTCACGGATCTGGTCGACACGCTCCGGTCCGCGACCCGGGGCGAGTTCAGCTGCCAGGCCGGTGTCGCCGCGGGACTCGTCGGGCGGCTGGCCGCGCTGGCCAGGGTCCACCGGGGCGTGCGGGCGCCCAAGCTCACCTCCCGCGAACTGCAGATCGTCGCGCTGATCGAGTCCGGGCACGCCAACAAGGAGATCGCGCGGCTGCTGCACATCCAGCTGACCACCGTGAAGAACCACGTGCACAACGTCCTGGAGAAACTGGGCGTGGGCAGCCGGAACGAGGTCGCCGCCGCGGTGCGCGGATTCCGGATGACCTTGCCCGCACCGCCCCTGTCCGCACCGGATCGGACAGCAACGGCCTCGCCTGTAGCGGCCGTTGGCGCGGGGACCGGATCCCGTACCGGTCCCTATCCGGATCCCGTGGATTCATTCGCGCGCGAAAGGGTCCCCGCACAATCGCCCTGATGCCCCCTCTGCGTGGAGGTGCCAGGTGCTCGAGCGTTCCGCGAAAGGCGCACAGGGACAGGACCGGTCCCCGCCGGGCAGGGCTGCGGCCTCCGCCTCGCGGGCACGGACGACCTCTCCACCGGGCCACATCCTGCGGAGTCTCGGGAACGGAGCTCTCGCGGAAGGCGTGGACCTGTCCGCTTCCACCGAGGCACCGTCGCACGAGATGGTCACCGGGGCACCCGCGCACCAGGTGGCCACCGCCTTCCACCGGCACGGCCCCGCGGCCGCCGCGGCTGCGGTCCGTGGGGCCCGCGCGGCCGGCAGTCCGCTGCCGGCCGAGATCGCGTCCCGGGCGAGTGCGCACTTCGGTCTGCCCCTCGGGCATGTACGGCTGCACGACGACGCCTTCGCGCATCAGGCGGCGGCGGGCGTGCGGGCCAACGCGTTCACGGTGGGCGACCATGTCTTCTTCGGCGCGGGCCAGTTGGAGACCGGCACGTCCGCCGGACGGTTCCGGATGCTGCACGAGATCGCCCACACCCTGCAGCAACGCCGGCCGGGCGGGGCCGGCGCCGATACCGAGGCCCTGGAACGTGACGCGGACCGGGTCACGGTGGCCGGCGCGGCGGCGGTGCAGGACATGCTCGGCACGGGCCAGGTGCTGCTGCGGGAGCCGACGTATCCCCGTCGTGCCACCTCGACCCAGATGCTGCGGGAGGCCGACCGGGTCCTCGGACAGGCCAGGAACGAGGAAGCCACCGACCCGACGCTGCGCATGTGGTCGCGCGTCACGTCGAACTTCGAACCGGACGTGACCTGCGGTGTGCTCGCCCGCCGGGTGTGGACCTCAGTCTTCCTGCGGCACTTCACCGAGCCCGAGCAGCGGCCGGGCGTGGAGAGCGCCCACCCGCGCTACCTCTACTCCCGCGACTACGGCTGGATCGACGGACAGCACTTCTTCGCCTTCATCGACTTCGCCGAGGGCCAGGTCAGGGCCGCGGGCAACCGACAGGGCGGCCTCGACCGGGCGACCGCGCAGGGCTCGGAGATCGAACGCAGCCAGCAGAAGGTGAAGGACAAGGTCCTCCTCGGCGCGCCGCCGGCCACCGACGTGACCCGGCTGATGCAGGTCCGCGGTCCGCAGACAGGGCTGTTCGTCCTGCCACGGGCCGCCGCCGGAACCGCCACCCAGCTCGGCGCCAACCTCCTGGCCCGGCAGACCCTCACCGGCGCCCAGTCCGACCTCTTCGACCAGCTGGACCCCGTACAGCGCTCGAAGTTCTGGACCGACAGCGCCAAGTCCGCCTGGAGCTACGAGGACATCGTGTCCAACCAGCTCGGCACCCGGTTCTTCCTGGAGCACGGCGCGGCCATCAACACCCTGCCCGCCGCCGCCCGGCCGGCGGAGTTCACCGCGCGGCTGGCCGCCTTCTTCCAGGCCGTCAAGGTCGTCGACGACCAGGCCGTCCTCGACGGCGTCGCGCGCAACCTGCCCGGCCAGGAGCGCTACAAGCCGCCGACCACGGACGAGGCGAAGGCGCGGCAACTGCACCCCGAACTGTTCACCCTGCCCCGGTGATCCGGCGAAGGATCCGGATCCCGGTCCGGTCCCTTTGTGGACCCGGGGGATTCATGTCAACGGCCGCGCACTTCAGCAGAGTTGTCCTTACCGGAAGCGGTGCACACCGATGGACCCGATTCGAGTTCTCGTCGCGGACATGGTCGCTCTCGACCGCGACATCGTGGCGCGCATCGCCGCACAACCGCAGGACATGACGATCGTGGGCAGCGCCCGCGGAGCGGCCGAGGCCGCCACCGCACTCGACGCCCGCGGGGCCGACGTCCTGGTGACGTCCGCGTCCGGCACCGGATCGCTGGGCGCCTGCCTGGAGTTGATGTGGGCCCACCCGCGCCTGGCCGTCGTGGTCGTGGACCCGGCGGACCCACTGGGTCTGGTCCGGGTCGGCCGGCTCGCCGAACAGGTGCGAGGGGCGGGGGCTCCGTGGTCGGAGTACCTGCTGGACGCGATCCGCTCGGCGGCGGACGCGGCGCGAGAGGACTGAGGGGCGCTGTTCGAAGGCGGCCCCGGGAGGAGGAGCACATGACCGTACGGATCAGGAGCCTGCTCACGTCGGGCCCGATCATGGTCTCGCTGAACAGCGGACGCACCGTCCGGCTGTCGCCCGGGCGGTGGTCGGCCGAGCTGCGCGACGCCGAGCTGGCGGACAACGCCAAGGTGGACCGGCTGAGCCGGCGCGGCGACATCGAGGTGGAGCGGAGCGACGAGGAGTCCGAGGCCTCCGCGGCCCGAGAAGACTCCGCCGCGCAGGAGGCGCCCGCCGCCCAGGACGACACCGGCGCGAGCAAGGGCCCGCGCACCCGGAAACGTACCGACTCCACCGGATGACCGTGCGCACCCCAGGCTTCGATTCGTAGAGGAGACGATCATGCCGACCCTGAGTTATCCGGGTGTCTACGTCCAGGAGGTGTCCGGCGGAGTGAGGCCGCTGGACACGGCCAGCACGTCCACCGCCGCGTTCGTCGGACTGAGCGAGATGGGTCCGGACACCGGCGCGGGACTGATCACCAACTGGACCGACTTCCAGCGCGTCTACGGCTCGTTCATCACGGACAGCTACCTCGCCCACGGCGTGTTCCAGTACTTCGGCAACGGCGGCCGCCAGTGCTACATCGTGCGCGTCACCCGCACCGACGCCAAGGTCGCCAGTGTCACCGTGCACAACCGTGCCGCCCAGCCGGCGGCGGGACTCACCTTCTCGGCGAAGAACAAGGGCGAGTGGGGCAACACGCTGCTCCTCCAGATCGAGGACGGCACACTCGACCCCGGCAACTTGTTCAAGCTGACGGTCCGCCGGCAGACCGATCCCACCTTTGTGCCGGACAGCCCGCAGGACCTGCCGGCGCTGGAGGTCTTCGACAACCTCAGCATCGACCCCGCCTCGCCCGCCTACGTCGTCACTGTCGTCGGACAGGCCTCCGGGCTGATCGACGTCGAGGTCCTCGCGGCCAACAGCGGCACCCAACAGGGCGTCCACCGGGGCGGGTTGGGCCCGACCCTGCCGCTGGACACCGACCTCGCCTTCCAGATCTCCCTCGACGGCGACGGCTTCCAGCCGGTCACGCTGGCCACGGGAGCGGGCACGGCCACCGCGCTCAGTGACGTGGCCGCCGCCATCGAGACCGCGGTGCACGCCCTGCACAAGAGGAAGGCGTCCACCGACCCCGCGGCCTTCACCGGTTTCGCCTGCACCACGGAGACCGTGGGCACGAAGTCCCGGCTCGTGCTGAAATCCGGTACGACCACGGCCACTTCGTCCGTACGGATACAGCCCGTGGCGGCGCACGACGCCACCGCGCTGCTCAGGATCGGGGCCGCAGCGGGCGGACGCTCCGAGGACGGCATCGCGCTACGACGCCCGGCCGCCGTCCAGTTGCTGCAGATCGGCGACTCGGGGATCGCCGCGCCCGTCACGGCGGCCACCCGTGGCTCCGACGGCGACGCGGACATCACCGAGACCTCGTTCAGCGACGCGTTCTCCCGGCTGGACCACGTCACCGACTTCAGCCTGCTGGCCGTACCGGGGGAGTCCAGCCCCGCGATGGCCGACCTGGGGATGGCCTACTGCGCCAACCGCCCGCTCCAGGACGTCTTCTACATCGCCGAGACCGGCCGGGACGACGACACCGTCGCCGACGCGACGACCTTCCGCAACAAGCTGACCACCTCCAACTCCTACGGGGCGCTGTACTTCCCGTGGGTCAAGTCCCTCGACCCCGCGGGCGGTTCGGCCGATCCGGTCCTTCTGCCTCCCTCCGGTTCGATCGCCGGCCTCTACGCCCGCATCGACGCCTCCCGCGGAGTGTGGAAGGCACCGGCCGGTACCGAGGCAGGGCTGAACGGGGTCGTCGGTCTCGGCGCTGAGCTGAGCGATGTCGACCACGGCAACCTCAACCCCCGGGGCGTCGACGTCATCCGGCGCTTCCCCGGAGTCGGCGTGGTGGCGTTCGGCGCCCGCACGATCTCCGCGGACCCGCAATGGCGCTACGTCCCGGTGCGCAGGACCGCGATCATGCTGCGGGTCAGCATCTACAACGGCATCCAGTGGGCCGTGTTCGAACCCAACGACGAGCCCCTGTGGTCCCAACTGAGGCTGTCCATCGGCTCCTTCATGACGACCCTGTTCCGCCAGGGGGCGTTCCAGGGCGCCACCCCCTCGCAGGCCTTCTTCGTCAAGTGCGACGCGGAGACGACCACGCAGGCCGACATCGACGCCGGGGTGGTCAACGTGCTCGTGGGCTTCGCACCCCTGAAGCCGGCCGAGTTCGTCGTCGTGAAGATCAGCCAGCAGGCGGGCCTGGCGTCCGGGTAACGGCGGACGAACTACAAAAGGAGCAGGGCCGATGCCCAAGTTCACTGTCAACAGCACCCGGTTCGACCCCTACCTGGGATTCAGGTTCAAGATCAAGATCGACGGCCAGTACGTGGCCGGCCTCAACAAGTGCAGCCCGCTGAAACGCACCACGGAGGTCACCTCCTGGTACGAGGGCGGCGACGCCAGCGGTCCCCACCAGATACCGGGGAAGACCCAGCACGCCCAGATCACGCTGGAGGCCGGTGTCACCCACGACACCACCTTCGAGGACTGGGCGAACAAGGTGAACAACTTCCAGGGCGACGCCGCGATGTCCCTGGCCACCTTCCGCAAGGACATCGCCATCGAGGTCTACAACCTCGGCGGCCAGAAGGTCCTCGCCTACAACGTCTACCGCTGCTGGGTCTCCGAGTACCAGGCGCTGCCCGAGCTGGACGCGGGCGGCAACGCGGTGATGATCAGCTCGATCAAGCTCGAGAACGAAGGCTGGGCCCGGGACACCTCGGTGACCGAGCTCAAGGAGACCTGAGAGGTTCCCCATGGGCGTGCTTCCGGGCGGCTACTGGGACTCCGCCGGACGACTGCACCGAGAGTTCGAACTTGCGACCCTGACCGGCCGCGAGGAGGAGCTGCTGGCCGGCGCCCGCTCGCCGCACACGGCGGCGTTCGTCACCGAGGTGCTCAGCCGGTGCGTGGCCCGACTGGGCGACATCAGCCCGGTACCGCCGGAGGTGACCCGCCAACTGCTGGTCGCCGACCGCCAGTTCCTGCTGCTGCACCTGCGCAGGGCCACCTTCGGCGACCGGGTCGGGGCGAGCCTGATCTGTCCCTGGCCGGAGTGCGGTCGACGGGTCTCGATCGAGTTCTCCGTCGACAGCGTGCCGGTCGAGGAGGCCCGGGATCGCGCACCGACCCACACGATGACCACGTCCGACGGCACGGAGGTCACCTTCCGACTGCCCACGGGCGCCGACCAGGAGGAACTCTCGGCCCACCTGGCGGTCAACGAGGCCGAGACGCTCACCGGACTGCTGGCCCGCTGCGTCCTGCGGATGGGTCCGCAGGGCGACCCACCGGACCGTGAGTCGGTGGCCGCGCTGCCGGCGGCCGTCAGGGCCGAGATCGAGGAAGCCATGCGGGAGAGGGCCCCCTCGGTCGAACAGACCCTGGAGGCCGAGTGCGCCGAGTGCGGCCGGACCTTCCTCGCGCCCTTCGACGTCCACCGCTTCTTCTTCGGCGAACTGCGCACCGACGCCACCGCGCTGTACCAGGAAGTCCACTACCTGGCCTATCACTACCACTGGAGCGAGACCGAGATCATGGCCATGACCCGCGACAGACGGCACACGTACATCGACGTGCTCGCCGACGCGATCGAGGTGCTCAACAGTGGCACGTGACGGTTACGCCTACGCGGTACTGGCCGACGGTGCCCGCCCCTACCGCCACCGCGCCGGCGTCCGCGCCCTGCTGGGCGCGGCCGAGGAGACGGGCGTACGGGTCAGCTTCGCACCGGCGGTGCGGGGGCGCTCCTTTCGCTACGTCCGCGAGTACCAGGGCGATACGGCGGCGCCGTCGGGGTGGGACGACGTGCTGGCGGAGGTGGAGGCCGAGGCGGGGACCGGCGGGCGGGGGCGGCTGACTCGTCCAGTAACTCAACTCGCGGCTGGCACAAGGCCATTTGAAGGGCCTGCGCTTGAAGAGGGTGCGGCTGGCACGCGTGCAGCGCATGGTGCGTCCAGCTCCGCGCGTCCGCCACGACCACATGACGCCGAGCCGGAAGCGGTCGCCGACAGTTATGCGCGCGCGGTCCTGGTCGACGGGGCTCAGCCCTACCTCCACCGTTCCGGTGCGCGCGCCCTGCTCGGGGTGGCCGAGGACACGGGTGTCCGGACGAGCTTCACGTCGGCTGGGCGGGGGCGTTCTTTCCACTACGTCCATGAGGGCGAAGACAGTTCGATGGCGCCGTCGGGCTGGGACGATGTCCTGGCGCAGACGGAGACCGTAAGCGCGGCCGAGGTTCTGCCCCGCGAGCCGGAAGCGACCACCGAGACCGTAGCGGTCGCCGTCACGCCGGTCATCGTCGACGTGGTCGTCCCTGGTGGCAAGGCGAGGACGGCGACTTCCCATCGGACGGAAGAAGAGCCAACCGCGAGTCGCCCCGCGAAGGCACCGGACCACACAACTCGGTCGGCGACCGAAGTCCCGGTATCAGAAGGCGAATTGGTCCGTAGTAATCCGAGGAGGGAACTGCCAAAAGCAGTGCGGAACGCGCCGGCACGCGCCCTTCATGACGAGGCTCCGACCGAGTCACGCCCCACGACCACGCCTGTGCCCGCTTTCATACCTGAGCGCGCGCCCATGCCTAAGCCTGCACCCGGCCTCACACCTGCGCTCGACCTCGCGCCCACGTCCACACCTGCGCCCAACCTCCCGCACACGCCCGCGTCTGAGCCCACATCCAGTCCTGAGCCCACGCCCAGTCCGGCGCCCCACGCCGCTCCCCACCCCACCCCTCGCCACGCCCCCGCAGCGCCCGCCCCCACCCGTTCGCGGACCCTGCCCACCCGCCGACCGATCCCGCGCTCAGAGGGGATCGACACCCCACTTGAGCCGGATCCCGCCGAGCCGTTCGCCCCCTCGCCTGCTTCTCGGACCTGCCCCCGCCGGCACGTCACCCCGCCCTACCGCCGGAGCACACCCCCGCCGACCGCTGCCCCCACACCCCCGCAGCAGCAGCCCGCCGAACTCACCCCCACCGCGCCCCAAGCCTCGGCACCCACCCGAACTCCCGTTCCACCGCAGGTCGTTGTGGTCCGGGCCCCCGCCGAGCCGTCGGGCGAGGCCGCCTTCTGGGAGCGTCGGCATCTCGGGCGGTTCCTGAACGGGGTCGTGCGATGAGTGCCTCCACCGCGCTCGGCATGGTCAGCGCGTCGCTGCGGAACCTCCTGGTCGGCGAGATGCGGCTCAGCCCCGCGCCCGACGTCACGATCCTCGCGCCGGACGAGCAGAGCAGCACGCGCCGGATCAACCTGTTCCTCTACAAGCTGGCCGAGAACCCGTTCCTGAAGAACCAGGACTTCACAGTCCAACCGGGCAGCCCCAACCAACTCGTGCCGGCGCCCCTGTCGTTGACCATGTCCTACCTGCTGACTCCCTACGCGCCCAACGACCCGCAGGAAGGCAACGCGGCCGCGCACCAGCTCCTCGGCGAGGCGATGCGGGTGTTCTACGAGAACGCCGTCGTCCCGTCCGTCTATCTGGACCCCGGTCTCGCCGACGCCCGCGAGCGGTTGCAGATCGCCGGCAACGCCCTCGACCCGGAGGAACTCAGCCGGATCTGGAGTACCTTCTCGCAGCCGTTCCGCCTGTCCGTGCTCTACCAGGTCTCCACCGTGCAGCTCGACCGACTCCCGGCCGCCCGGCAGCCGTTGGCCAACCGTGTGCGGCAGGTCGGTGTCGACGTCGGGGCGCCGTTCGACCCGCCCGCGGTCACCGACATGACCCCGGCTGCGGGCCCCGCCGGCACCACGCTCACCTTCACCGGCGTCCATCTCGCCCGATGGCGGGGCCGGGTGCGGATCGGCGACCGAGCGGTGCTGCCGGGACAACAGCTGACCGGCGACACCTTCACCGCCGTAGTACCCGACGACCTGCTCCCCGGCTTCTACGAGGTGCGGGTGGACGTCGCCGGCCTCTACCGGCGCACCTTCCTCTACGAGGTGACCCCATGACCCTCTACGAGGTGACCCCATGACGGCCTACCAGGACACCTTCGAGCACCTCACGGACGAACTGCGCCGTCTCGACCTGCTGATCGCGCTGCGGCTGGAGACGGCCGCGCTTCAGAACGAGGCGTTCCCGCACTCCCAGGTGGACCGGACCGTGTACATCACCCGGCAGGAGGTCGACAGGCTGCTCGCCGAAGGCCTCGACACCGGCATCAGCTCCGGCACGGCGGCCAACCTGGTCGCTCTGAAGGTGCTCTCCGCCGAGATCGAGGACAGGGTCCGGGAGAGCGCACACGAAGGTGTCGAACCGCCGCTGGTCGCCCTCGGTCGGCTCTTCGGGCTGTCGCCGACGGAGTTGGGCGCCGTACTCATCTGTCTCGCTCCTGAACTGCGCCGCAAGTACGACCGGTTGTACGCCTACCTCCAGGACGACATCACCCGCCGCAGGCCCAGCGTCGACCTGATCCTGGAGCTGCTCTGCACGAGCGAGCGGGAGCGCTGGATCGCCGGCAGCCTCTTCCTGGCCGACGCGCCCCTGCTGCGCTACGGCATTCTGCGGACTGTCGACGACCCGCTGAGTCCGTCCGGCTCGTCCGGGCTGGCCCGCTTCCTGGTGCTGGATCCGCGGATCCGCCAGTATCTGCTGGGTTCCGGTGAGCCCGATGCCCGGCTCGTCGGCCACGTCGGCGTGTACGAGCCGACCGATCCGATCGAGCGCGAGGCGGCCGATCCCGAACTCGCCGACCGACTGCTGCGGTTGGCCGTCCATCATCTGACCCCCGGCCGGCCGCCGCTGGTCTGTCACCTCCACGGCCCGGACAGCGACGGTCAGTTCGACCTGCTCCGGCTCACGAGCCGCCGCCTCGACCTCCCGTTCGTCAGCGCCGATGTCAGGACCTTGGTCGGCCCCGCCGGCGCGACTCTGGTGCGACTGGCCTTCCGCGAAAGTCTGTTGAGGGATGCGGCCGTGCATCTCGCACACGTGGACGTCCTGTTGGGCGAGGAGAACAGGGCACTGCTCGCCGCGCTCGCCGACGCCGTCGCCGACTTCGGACTCCCGGTCTTCCTCACCGGTACCTCGCCGTGGACGGCGGGGGCGACGGAGCTGCCGGTGCACTCCATGGACGTACCGCTGCCGGACCTGTCCCGCAGCACCGCGCTCTGGAAGGAAGTCCTCGGTGCCCACGCCGGACAAGAAGCCGACTGGGCCGCCGAGTTGGCCGGGCGGTACCGGCTGCCGGCCGCGCGGATCCGGGCCGCCGTCCGGCTGGCCGACAACCGGCGGCTGATGGAGCCCGTGCCACGGGAGCTGACCCTGGCCGACCTGACCGCGGCCTGCCGCAGCGAGTCCCAGCACTCGCTCGGACCGGCGGCCACCAAGGTGCGCACCCGCTGCGGCTGGGACGACCTGGTGCTGCCCGCCGACCGCGTCACCCAGCTCCGGGAGATCTGCGACCAGGTCCGCCACCGCCAACAGGTGCTGCACACCTGGGGGTTCGGCGCCCGCCTCGGCTATGGAACCGGTCTCAGCGTGCTCTTCAGCGGGCCGCCCGGTACCGGCAAGACGATGGCCGCCGAGGTGCTCGCGCACGAACTCGACGTCGACCTCTACAAGATCGACCTGTCCGGAGTGGTCAGCAAGTACATCGGCGAGACGGAGAAGAACCTCGCGCGGATCTTCGCCGAGGCGAGCTCCGGCAACGCCATCCTCTTCTTCGACGAGGCCGACGCGCTGTTCGGCAAGCGCACCGAGGTGTCGGACGCGCACGACCGGTACGCCAACATCGAGACGAGCTATCTGCTCCAGCGGATCGAGGAGTACGAGGGCATCGTCGTCCTCGCCACCAATCTGCGGCAGAACATCGACGACGCCTTCACCCGGCGGATCCGCTTCGTCGTGGAGTTTCCCTTTCCCGAGGCGGACGACCGGCGGCGGATCTGGCAGACGCTGCTGCCGCCCGGGGCGCCGCTGGCGGCGGACGTGGATCCGGCCCGGCTGGCCCGGGAGTTCGCGGTGACCGGCGCGAACATCAAGAACATCGTGCTCCAGGCGGCGTTCCTGGCCGCGGCCGAGGGGACCGCCATCGGGCGGCCGCACATCCTGCGGGGGACCCGCAGGGAGTTCGAGAAGATCGGCAAGCTCTGGGCCGAGGTGGGGGAGTCATGACCGACGGTTTTCCGAACAAGCCCAGGATCCTGCGGGGCGCCTTCGTGGAGTTCGGGCTGAGCGTGCCACCACTGACGGTGGTGTTCCAGTTCAACCCCGTACAGCTGACCCGCAATCACGCGCTGACGTTCTCGTTCCCCGGCGTGCCCGGCCCGGCCCCGGCCGCCGCGCCGCAACGCACCCTGCGGCAGTGCCGCGGTGAGTTCTCCGATCTGCTGGAACTCCAGCGGCAGCAACTGGTGAACGTGCAGGACCAGACCATCGCGTTCGACCTGCGGCTGGACGCCACCGACAAGCTCGACGACCGCGACACGGTGACCGAGCAGTTCGGCATCGCCCCGCAGATCTCCACGCTCGAACTGATGGTGTACCCGAAGGACGAGAGCCTGCTCGGGCGGGCCGGGGACGCCCTGCTCGGCAAGTCCGCGGGCTTCAGCTTCGCCAGGAGCCCCAACCCGCCGATGATCCTCTTCATCTTCGGCCGCAAGCGGGTGCTCCCGGTGAACATCAACGCGATGAACATCACCGAGACGGAGTTCAGCGCCGACCTCAACCCGGTGCGGGCCACGGTGTCGGTGAACCTGACCGTCATCGAGGGCAACAGCGTGCCGTACCTGTACTCCAAGGCCATGGTCGAGGCGATGTCGGCGCTCAACGTCGCCAACAGCACCGACGCCGCCAACGTCGTGGTCCCGGGGTGACGCGGCATGTTCGACAAGCTCTCCCGTTATCTGGAAGTGCCGGACATCGCGGTCGTCGACGCCCGGGGCAGGGTCGTGGCGGCCAAGGACGTCCGGCCCCTGCCCGAGGTGACCGGCACCTTCACCCACACCGTCGACAGCGGCGACCGGCTGGACCAACTGGCCTTCGCCTACTACCGCCAGCCGCTCCAGTACTGGCACATCTGCGACGCCAACCCCGCGTTCCTCTCGCCCCTCGACCTGCTGGACGGCGGACCGCTGGTGACCCACCGCTTCCCCCTCTCCGTGCGCCAGGGCACACCGCCCTGGGCGGCCCTGATCAGCGAACTGTCCCGGACGGTGGGCGTGGACGAGGTGACCGTGGTCGACGACGTGAGCGCCGTACCGCAGCCGGGCGGCGGAGTGGTGGAACAGGTCGACCGGGCGGTCCTGGTGACCCACGCGCGGGCGAGCGTCGACGCCCAGGCGCTGTCCGAGGTGATCAGGTCGACCGGATTCGGTGTCGGCCTCCCGGTGGAGCAGGGGCGGCTCGGGCGGCCGGTCGTCGTTCCTCCACAGGTGAGTTGAGGGGGCGGGCCATGCAGAACGACCACCTGCTCATCGAGATCGACGGCGCCGAGGCCTCCGACCTCAAGTGCGACCTGATCGGCCTCGACATCGAACTCGACGAGGAACTGGCCGGCATGTTCCGGATGACCCTGGCGCTGCGGCTGCGGGCCGACGGCTCGTGGACCCATCTGGACGACGGGCGGTTCGCGCTGTGGCGGAAGGTCGCCGTGACCGCCGGGCTCAAGGACGACGCCCGCAAGCTGCTGACCGCGTACATCACGCACGTACGACCGGAGTTCGGCCCCGGTATGGAGCAGTGCCGGCTGGAGGTGTGGGGGATGGACGGCAGCGTGCTGATGGACCGGACGGACGTGCTCAAGGCCTGGCCGAACATGAAGGACAGCGACATCGCCGCCCTGGTCTTCCAGCAGGCCGAACTCACCCCGCGGGTGGCCGACACCACGATCGTGCACAACGAGGAGATCTCCACGATCGTCCAGCGCGAGACCGACATCCGGTTCCTCAAGCGGCTGGCCCTGCGCAACGGTTACGAGTGCTTCGTGGAGGGCGGCACCGGATACTTCCGGCCGCCCGACCTCGGCCCGCCCGCACAGGCCCCGCTCAACGTCCACGCCGGCGCCCGGACCAACGTCAACAAGTTCAGCCTGGAGGTCAACGCGCTCGCCCCGGCGGACGTGACCATGAACGCGCTCGACCACGCCACCGGCACCCCGCTGGAAGCCGTGTCGCGCCCGGGTCACGAACCGGCCCTCGGCGCCCGCCGCCCGGCGGACGTGCTGCCCGCGCGCATGAAACCCGGCCAGGTGCGGGTCGCCCGGACCGTGGCCACCAGCGCCCACGAGATGGAGTCGATCTGCCAGGCCCTGCACGACCGGGGCGAGTGGTTCGTCAGCGGCGAGGGCGAGGTGGCCGCCAACCAGTACGGCTCCGTGCTCCTGCCGCGCCGCACCGTCGTCATCAACGGAGTCGGCGCGACCCACAGCGGCACCTACTACGTCACCCATGTCACCCACCGCTTCCGGGAGAACAGCTACAACCAGCACTTCCGGGTCAAGCGCAACGCCCTGACGGCGACCCGCGCCGGCCTCGGCATCCCGGCAGGTGTGCGATGACCCTGGAACTGGAACGGGTCGTCGCCGACCTCGCGGACAAGGTCGAGCGCCGCTTCTACGGCAAGTACCGGGGCGTCGTGCGCGACAACGAGGACCCCTCCCGGCTCGGCCGGCTCAAGGTCAGCGTGCCCAGCGTGCTGGGCCCGGACGTCGTCACCGGCTGGGCCACCCCGTGCGCGCCCTTCGGCGGCGCGCCCGACCAGGGATTCCTCTTCGTGCCGGAGCGCGACGCCGGAGTGTGGGTGGAGTTCGAGGAGGGCGACCCGGAGTTCCCGATCTGGGTCGGCACCTACTGGACGGCACCGGACGCGGCGAGCCAACTGCCCAAGCCGCAGGCCGCGGACGGCACGGAGGAGTCCGAGGTCCCGAAGCTGATCACACGCAAGATCATCAAGACGCTCAAGGGCCACACCCTCCAGTTCGAGGACCGCGACGGCGCGGAGACGGTCCTCCTGCGCGAGGGCGTCAAGGGCCACCTCATCGCCCTGACCCAGCACGGCATCCGCGTCACCGACGCCACCGGCAACACGATCGAGATGACGGACAAGGCGATGACGCTGCACGCCGCCGTGCCGTTCACCATCGACGCCCCCGGCCAGCCCGTGGTGATCGTCTGCGACACCGTCGACTTCAAGAAGGGCTGAGCCATGGGACAACTCCTCGTCGTCAAGGGCGATCCGGTCCAGGGCACCGACCAGCACAACGTGCAGGGCCTGGGCCCCAACCCGGCCGCACCGCCACCCAACGCCCTGTACGTCGGCATCGGTGACTACGCCTACAAGGGCTCGGTCACCGAAGGGCTCAGCACCTTCGTCACCATCGCCGGCACGCCCGTGGCGCTGGTGACCAGCCGCAGTGGACTCGATCCCGGAGAGGACTCGCCGGGCGGTGGCCACGTCGGCTCGGCGGGCGGCAACTTCGTGCCCGGCCCGGGCACCCTCGCCCTCACCCCGAACGTGGACGACACCCTTCAGATCACCGACACACCCCTGGGCACCGGCGTGCCCAACTCCGCGGCCGGCAACGCCTTGTTCACCGTCGGCGGCGTCCGGGTGCTGCTGGACGGCGACGCGATCGACACGTGCAGCGGCCTCGGCAAGCCCGCCGACTCGACGGTCGCCGCACAGGGCCAGGACTTCGTGACGTGTTCCGGGTGAGGGAGGAAGCACATGGCGACGGGATTCGGATTCCCGCTCGGAGTCGACGCCTCGGGGGCGATCCGGCCCGACGGGGAGGACGCCGAACTGCGCGGCAAGGTGGTCCAGGTGCTGTTCACCGCACCGGGGGAGCGGGTGAACCAACCCGAGTTCGGCTGCGGGCTGTTCAACCTCGTCTTCGATCCCACGAACACGATCATGGCCGCCGCCGTGGAGTTCTCCGTCAGCTCGGCGCTCACCCGCTGGCTGGGGGACCTCCTGGTGGTCGGCGGGGTGGACGTCCGCTCCGACGACGAGGCACTGACCGTGGAAGTGGCCTACGTACGACGCAAGGACCTGGCTCCCCAGGCACTCCGCGTCCACTTCAGGTAAGGGCGACGTGATGGTGGAAATAGCGCAGGTGAACGGCCAGCCGGTCATCGACTACATGGCCCGTGACTACGAGAGCCTGCTCCAGGCCATGCGCGACCAGATCCCGCACAAGCTCTCGCAGTGGACGGACTTCACCAACGAGGCCGACTTCGGGAACGTGCTGCTGCAACTGTTCGCGCACATCGGCGACATCCTCAGCTACTACCAGGACCGGGTCGCCAACGAGAGCTTCCTGGGCACCGCGCAGACCCGCCGCAGCGTCATCGACCACCTGCGGCTGATCGGCTACGAACTGGGCACCGCGGCGCCGGCCGCCGCCTCCCTGACGGTGTCCGTGCCGGGCTCGGTCGGCGAGGTGGTCACGATCGTCAAGGGCGACGCGTTCGCCACCAGGAGCCAGAAGGACCGGCCCAGCATGCGGTTCGAGTACGCCGGCGACTCGCCCCTGACCATCGACTTCGGCGCGCTCACGGCGGATGCGACCACCGGCCGCAAGACCTTCACCGGACTGCCCGTGCAGGAGGGCCGGCTCATCGAGGGCGAGGTGCTCGGCACCTCCGACGGAACCGCGAACCAGCGCTTCCCCCTGGCCCACCAGGGCGCCCTGCTCGACCGCCTGTCGGCACCCCAACTCACCGGCCAGGACGTCCTGTTGCTGACGACCCTGTCCGGAACGGTGGACGCGTGGACCCGGCGCGAGACCCTCGCGTTCAGCCAGTCGGGACAGGACGACTACGTCATGGAGGTCGACGAGAACGACCGGGCCACGGTCGTGTTCGGCGACGGCACCTTCGGCTCGGTGCCCCGCCAGGGGGCGCAGATCACCGCGACCTACCGCGTCGGCGGCGGCTCGGCCGGCAACGTGCCCGCCGGAGCGATCACCACGATCGCCGACACCCCTCAACTCGCCCTCCTGGGCGCCCAGATCACCAACCCGCTGCCCGCCACCGGCGGCGCCGAACGCGAGGACATCACCCACGCCGTACGGCAGGCACCGGCGGTCTTCCGCTCCCTGCGACGCGCGGTCACCGCACCCGACTTCGAGGCACTTGCCCTCAGCCACAAGGGAGTCGGGAAAGTGCGCGCCGCCGCCACGGGCTGGAACGAGGTGACCCTCTATGTCGCACCCGAGGGCGGCGGCAAGGTCAGTGACGTCCTGGCGGCGAGCCTCACCGCCTACTTCGAGGACAAACGGATGCTCAGCCAGATCGTCGAGATAGCCGACGTGGACTACGTCCCGATCCTCGTCACGGCCGAGATCTCGGTGGAGAGCTTCTACGTGCCCGCCGACGTGGTGGCCGCGGTGCAGCGGGCGGCGGCCGGCCTGCTGGCCTTCGACCGGGTCGACTTCAACCAGAGCGTGTACCTGAGCCGCTTCTACGACGTCAGCCAGAGCGTGCCGGGCGTGGTCTTCGTCAACATCACCGAGTTCCGCCGCGGCGACCGGCCGACCCCCGCCGTCGAACCGCACGGCACGATCACCCTCGGTCCCAACGAGGTGCCGGTCGTGCCCACCGAGACCGCCTACGCGTCCGGCCTGAAGGTCGTCCTCCTCGGCCAGGCGGGGGGCTGACCATGCGACTGCTCGACATCACCGCCACCGCCCACTCCGACGGCAACAGCATCGACCTGACCTGGGCCTACCCGAAGGACGTGGTCCCTCCGAGCATCCGAGTGGTGCGACGCGAGGGCACCCACCCGCAGGATCCCCACGACGGCGTCACCATCGCGCAGGGAAAGGGCCTGACCGGCACGAGCGACAACGGCCTGCTCGGCGAACACGTCTACTACTACGCCCTGTTCCCCTTCACCGGGGACCCGCCCGTCTACGACCCCGACCCGCACAACGTGGCCGCCGCGACCGCCACCACGCACTACGGATTCGCCGACCGGCTGTACGGCATGCTGCCCGCGCTCTACCGGCGCTACGACGCCGACCGGCCCCCGGCACGCAGCGTCGACAAACCGTCTCTCGACACCGACCCGGGTCAACTGCGCGGATTCCTGGACCTGCCCGGGGCCGAACTGGACCGGCTCTACAGCCTGGGCCGCGCCGCGCTGTCGCTGGCCGACCTGGAGCGGGTCGAGGGCGGGCTGCTGCCGCTGCTGGCCCAGTGGATCGGCTGGCGCACCGACCACAGCCTGCCGGTCGCCGCGCAGCGCAACGAGATCCGCTACGCGCCCCGGCTGTACCGGGGCACGGGCAGCGTCCCCACATTGGACGCGACGGTCGCCAGGGTCTCCGGCTGGTCGAACCGCACCAAGGAGTTCGTCCACAACGTGGCCCGCAGCAACCGGCCCGAGCGGCTCAACCTGTGGTCCACACTGCGCGACTCGGCGGGCGACTGGAGCACACCGTCCCTCGCGTCGGTCGACTTCGCCCACGACGGCCGGCCGGCCGCGGTGCAGGAGGCCGACGGCTCGACGCTGTTCGTCTACCACACGCGCCGTCAGCACGGCTGGGACATCTGGTCCAAGCGGTACGCCGACGGCGACTGGGAGCCGAGCCGACCGGTCACCGACGGGCCCGCCACCGACAAGAACCCGGCCGCGGCCCGCCAGGGCGACAAGCTGTGGCTGTTCTGGCAGACCTACGATCCCGCACAGGCAGCGCAGGATCGGCACTGGCGGATCAACTTCACCGTCCGCACCCCCACCGCCGACGGCCCGCGGTGGAGCGCGCCCGCCGTGTTCGGCGACCCGTCCATCGAGCGCCGGCTGCCGGCCGCGGTGGCCGACGACGCCGGCGGTGTGTGGCTGTTCTGGCTGGAACGAGTGGCCGGGGTCTGGCAGTTGCGCTACAACCGGCACGACGGCACCGACTGGCAACTCACCACCCCGGCCGCCTTCCCGCTCGCCGGCGGCCAGGACCCCCGGGTCGAGGACGACCTGTGCGTGGTCTTCCACCCCACCGAAACCACCGCGCGCCTCTGGCTGTTCTGGGCCCGGCGCGAACCGGCGGGTCCGGCCGGCCAGAGCCGCTGGAGCGTCTTCTACCGGATCAAGCAGGGCCTCGCCCCGGCCACCTCGGACTGGTCCCAGGTCCGGCCACTGCCCAGAACGAACGAGGGCTTCCACGACCGGCAACCCGCACCCCGGGTCACGCCGTCGGGCACCGTCGAGGTGTTCTGGTCGTCGACCCGCGGCGGCGGCTGGTCGATCGTCCGCGCGGGCCTGACACCCGGCACCCTCGCGTGGGACACACCCGAGGAAGTCGTCGGCGCCCCGTACGCACGCCGTGGCCCACTCGCCGTACCCACCGGCCAAGGCACCCTGCTCACCTACCGCTCCAACGAAGGCATCACGTACGCGAGCGAGGAGTTCGGCGCCACCAGCACCCTCGACAACCGGTACGCGGGAACCACCTCGGTCGACACCCGGGACACCGCGAAACGGGAGGCACGGGGCACCTTCGAGGACTTCCAGACCTATACGTACGACACCGGGTCCGGCGGCCGGCGCACCGACGCCGACCGGATCTCCCGCGACACGGTCGGCCTGTTCCTCACCCCGGACACCACCGATCCCGTACGGACCGACGCCGTGGTCACCCGACTCGCGGGCGCGCTCGCGGACTTCATGCCGGTGACCACCCGACCGGTCTTCATCACGCATCCGCCCAGCGGCACCGTCCGCACGTCCCGGGGAGGGGGGCACCGTGGGTGACTTTTCCCGCAGCACCTTCGACCGCGTCAAGCACTACGTGGGCATACGGCTCCAACAGGGCGTCCCGCTGGTGGACGCCGACTGGAACGAACTGGAGGACATCCGGCGGTTCGAGGTCGAGGCCTTCCTCAAGTGGTTCGTCGGCGACGGCGTACCGGCCGGCAACGACGGCTTCCGGATGGTGGCCGCCGCGGGCGGCGGAGTCGGCACGATCCGGCTCACCCCGGCGGCGACCGGCACGGTCGGCTCCTCGGTGAGCGTGGACGTGACCGCGTCGACGGCCGCCACGGCCCTGGGCTTCACCCAGGTCAACCGGCAGGCGGCCCGCGGCCTGGCCCCCGCGCGGCTGACCGGCGACGCGGCCCAGCCGTTCGCGCTGACCGCCGGGATGACCCTGGTGGTCTCGGCGAACGGGGCGCCGCCCCAGACCGTGACGTTCACGGCGAGCGGCTTCGCCGACCTCGGCGCCGCCACCGCCGCCGAGGTGACCGCGGTGATCAACGCCGCCGCCAACCGCGTGGTCGCCTCGGCCGGCACGGGCAACGACTTCTTCGTCGCCGGCGGCGACGGCACCCCCGAGGGCGCGGGGCGCTGCCTCGCCGACGGCCGCGACGCCGTCCACGAGGGCCGGCTCGCCTACAGCTCCCAACCGCTGTACGCCAACACCGCGTTGGCCACGGCCTGGGGTGTGCCCGTCGTCCAGGAACTCGCCGCGCCCACGTCGGGCACCCGCTCGGACCTGGTCTACCTCGACGTGTGGGACCGGGAGGTCACCTCGGCCGAGGACGACACCCTGTTCGACCCGCTGGTCGGCATCGAGACCTGCGTGCGGGTGCGCCGGGAGTGGGCGGTGCGGGTGCGGCCGGGCGCCACCCAGCCGCCGGTGCCCAACGACACCGACTACGTGAGCGGGCACTCCTACCTTCAACTGGCCCGGATCGGCAGGCAGTCCGGCGTCACCGCCATCCGGCCGCCGGCGCTGATCGACCTGCGCCCGCGCAATCTCCAGGTGCCGCCGAGCACCCTGGTCGACGACGTCCTGGGCACCATCGGCGGCGACACCTCGATCGCGCCGGCCTATCGCAGGGGACAGAAGCGCCCCCGCGCCAGCCTGCGGGACGCGATCAACGCCCTGTTGGCGGGCCAACTTCCGCCCAGCCCGGAGATATCCGTGTCCCCGGGAGAGAAGGCGGACCTGCTGAACAAGGCCAGCGTGGTCGACGCGGCCGGCGGGCTGGTCGCCGTATGGCAGGCGTCGCGGTCCGGCAGCAACCAGATCCTCGCCGCCCGGCTGGATCCGGGCCGCCCCGACCTCGGCTTCACCCTCGCGCCCGCCATCACCAGCGAGGGCCAGAACATCGAGCCCGCTGCGGTGGCGCTGCCCGGCGGCGACCTGCTGATCGCGTACCAGAACGGGTTGCTGGACGGGCCCGCCACGGACGTACTGATGAAGCGCGGGCCGCTGGCCGGGCTCGGCGCCGCGGCTCCGCAGACGGTGGCCGCCACCGCGGCCCCGGTGTCGGACCAGCGGGTGCGTGCCGTGCTGGCCGGGGACCAGGTGGTGTTCTTCACGCACCAGAGCAGCTCCACGCTCAAGCAGTGGTTCTACCGGCGCTACCGGCACACCGACAACGTCTTCCTCGACCTCGCGCCGGTGGCGCTGTCGGCGACCGGTCTGACCCAGCGGGACCTGCACACGGCTTCGGCCGAGGGCAAGGTGTGGGTGGCCTACGCGGACGGGACCAAACTCCAGATCCTGCGCTTCAACCCGGTCCCGACCACCTCCAACCCGCAGGACCCGCCGGTCATCGACCTCCAGAAGGACTTCCCGGCCACCGGCGAGCTGAGTGTGTTCGTCCTGGCGCTCAGCGGCACCGAGGTCCTGGTCTTCTACGACGACGGCGCGGGACTGACCGTCGTCTCGGGCAACAACGGGACCTGGACCACGCTGCGGGTGCCCGACTCCGACGCCGCCGACGCCACGCCCGCCGCGGTGCGCGACGCGGACGGCACGGTGTACCTGGTCAGCAACAGGCCCGGGATCAGCGGCGGTTCGGATCTCGTCCTGCGCCGCCGGACCGTGATCGGCGGCAACTGGACCGCCGCCCAGCGGCTCGTCGCCGCCACCCAGTCCCAACCCAACCTCAGTCCGCATCCCTTCCTCGTGCCCGACCTGGGCCTGTGGTTGCTGTGGGTCAGCAATCGCACCGGGGATGTCGACGTCTACGCCAAGCAGATCATCACCGCCATCTAGGGGGAACTCCGCATGCCGGCACCATCCGTCAACCCGACCACCGCAAGCCAGCCGAACTACACCGTCGCCGACTCCTCGGCGTTCGTCACCGTCTTCAAGGCGGGTATCAACCCACTTCAGGACCAGGGCTTCACCCTCACCTACCCGGACAACCTGCCCGGTCTTTCCCTGTCCCTGATCCACATCGACTCGGCTCCCACGACCGGGCGCAGCGCGCCCGTGCCGCTGCCGGCCGGCGGAAACGTCTCGCACTACTCCGTCACCACCAGCCCGCCCTCCGTCGCCAACGGCATCGTCACCCTCGCCGTCAACATCAACGAGAGCGAGGGGAACGGCACCGCGCCCCAGGAGCGCTGGGAACTGCGGGCCTCGGCGGACGTCGCGGCGACCTGGACCCTCAGCCTGTCCAGCGGGAGCGTCGACGTGAACTGGCTGGCCGTCGACCCGGTGGCCTCGCTGACCGTGCCGGCCGACGCACTGGAACTGCAACCGGTCGACCTCAACGCGAGCGGGGCCGTCTCGACGCACACGATCGCCGGCTCACTCCCCGCCGGGGTCAGCCTGACCCCCGAATACCAGTGGGCGTACACCGGCGCGGCACCGATCCTGGAGATCACCACCGACACCACGACCCCCACGCCGTCGCTGACCGTCCACACCCCCGGCGTCTACGAGCCGGTCCCCGTGGCCTTCACCGTCACCACCAGGCTCAACGACCCGACGGGCATCTACTCGGGCTTCCTGAACAACACGAGCGCACCCGCGACGATGACCATCGCCCAGCGCGTGCAGGACATCGTGCTGGTACTCGACCGCTCCGGCAGCATGGCGGCGGAGAACCGCTTCGAGAACGCCAAGACCGCCTGCAGGGTCCTGATACACCTCTTCAACGGGCTGCGCGAAGGCCTCAGTTCCGGCACTCGCGTCGACCGCGTGGCCGTCATCGCCTTCGAGGACGAGACCGTCGGATTCCGCGGCGGGGCCCCCTCCGGCCGGATCCAGACCCTGCTCCCGCTGACGAATCTGCCGGACGCGGTCCTCGCCATCGGCAAACCGGACTTCGACTTCGGCGCCCCCGGCACGAACACCCCGATCGGCGACGGACTCATCGCCGCCATCGACCTGCTGGGCGCCTCCGGGACCATCACCGACCAGCGGTTCACCATCATCATGTGCACCGACGGCCAGGAGAACGCCGGCACCGTGGCCCTGGTGCCCTCCTCGGCGGTCAACGGCGCGATCTCCTTCCAGGCCGCCGTCAACTCCAACCCGGTGCGCCGGGCCGTGCTCGACACCGGCCGCTGCAAGCTGTCCACCATCGCGCTCGGCCCGACCGCCGACCAGAACGTGCTGAGCCAGCTCGCGACCTTCGGGGCGGGCCGGTTCGCACTCGTCGACAACCCGAGCGAACTCGCCGGATCCTTCGGCGAGATGCTGGCCAACACACAGACCGTCAACCTGGTCTCCAAGCAGGACTCGCCGACCACCGGTGTCGACGACCCCGACGATCCCGAGGGGACGCTGCCCGCCGTCTACCTGTCCACCGAGCCGGACGCCGACCGGCTGGTCCTCGCGGTGACCCCACCGAACGGCCAGACCCTCTTCACCGGCACCATCCAGCTCGCCCTGTGGGACGGCACCTCGTACCTCCCCCAGACCATCGACATCCTGGAGACCGCCTCGGACCGGGCGACGTCGGTGGCCAAGCTCCCGGGCCTCGCGCACGGCGCTCCCCTCCACTGGCGGGTCATCCACGGCACGGGCCCCTCGACCGCGGAAGAGCTCGTCCCCGATCAGGTGCTGGCCTACGTGGACCTGCACCTGCTGGCCGACGTGCTGCTGGACCGGCCCGCGTATCTCACGGGCGACCGGATGGAACTGACCGTGCGGATCCGGCAGGACGACGCGCCCGTCACCGGCGCGACCGTCAGGGCCGTACTCGACGCGCCCGCCGTCGGCCTCGGTGAGCAGCTGACGGCCCTCGGCGCCGTACCGACGGACCTGGCCCACGCCGACGAGGACGAGCCGACCTGGCTGGAGGGGCGCATCGGCACCCTGCTGACCCACAAGAAATGGCGCCACCTGCCCCGGCACAAGCCGACCGGCGGACTGTTCGTCGACGGCACCGACCAGCTCTTCGACCCGGACGGCAACGGCAACTACACCAACACCTTCGCCCAGGTCTTCAAAGAGGGGACCTACAGCTGGCGGCTGTCCGTGGACGGCCACGACGTCAACGGCAACGCGTTCACCAGGGAGTTGAGCACCTCCACCTTCGCCGGGGTGAAGGTGGACCGCAAGGCCACCAAGATCAAGGTGACCCGGCTGCCCAACGACCCGAGCGGGATGCTGGCCGCCCTGGTGGTCATCACCCCGCAGGACGCCCGCGGCGAGGACCTCGGCCCCGGCAAGGACGACTCGGTCATCTGGTCGCTGCGCGAGGGCACCTTCCAGCACGTCCTCCACCACCAGCCGGCCCCGGTCGAGACCGACGGCACCTACCAGGCCGCCGTCCTCTTCACCAAGCGGCAGTCACCTCAGGTCGTCGTCGAGGCCGCCAAGGTGGTGCTGCCGACGATCGACATCAGGCGCCGGCTCCAGGGCTTCAGCGACTGACCACCCTCACGGCACGACCAGGGACGGAGGCCGACGGTGTTCGAGCAGCAGTCAGCACACACACCCGCGCACGACCGAGCGGGCACCCCCACCCGTCGGCCTCCGGCCCCGGCCCATCACTCCGGCGACGGACTGCGCCGCGCACTCGGCAACAGCGCACTGGCGTCCGAGGCGGTACGCGCCCTGGACGGCCCGGGAACACCCCTCGGCGCCGGCCCCCGGGCCGCCGCCGAGCGGGCCGTCGGCCACGATCCCGGCGAGGTCCGGGTGCACACCGGACCACGCGTCCGGGCGGCGGCCCGGGCCGCGGGCGCCGCCGGATTCACCTTCGGCCGCGACATCGGCATCGCGACCGGCCCGGGGGAGGGCATTCCCCGACCACTCCTCGTCCACGAGGCCGTGCACGCGGCCCAGCAGAGCGTCGGCGGCACCGCGGGCGCTGCCGAGGCGGAACGGCAGGCCGTCGCGGTCGGCCGCGGCGGCGCCTCGACGGGAGCGCCGGCCGGCACGACGCCCTATGTCGCGTGGGCCCCGGAGGACTGGCTGTCCACCACGCCGGACGTCCGCCGCTACGGACTGTCCGACCTGATGGACGAGGCACGGGCCGTCGACGAGTGGCTGGCCCGGCAGATCGCGACGACCCCCGAGGTCGACCGGATGCAGGAGGCCAAGGCCGCACTTCAGGCCGAACTCGCCCGCCGTGCAACGGCGTTGACCCCGGGCGGCCCGCGAAGCCGGCCCGCGCGCCCACGGGGCGGACGCCGCTCGGCCCCCGCCCCAACTCCCGAGGTTCTCCCCGAGACCGAGATACCGCACGTGCTGCGGGACCGCGTCAGCATGCCGCTGACCGATCCGGTCGAGGTCCGCGCCGAGGCGGACCGCATCGCGGCCTGGCTGCTGAGGACGGACGTCAGCCGCGCCGACCGCGCCACCCTCCGCCAGGAACTGGCCCTGCTCGCCCCCGCCGTCGCCGCCGACCTCGACCGGGCGAGCACCGAGCGACAACAGGGCCGCCTCACACGGGCGTTGGCACCCGCCGGCAGCCAGGACCGGGCCGGCATCCTCGCCAACCTGCGGATCATCGAGTCGATCAGGCCCTACGACGCCTCGCCGGGCTCGGCGTACGTCATCCACGAAGGTGAACTCCTCGTCTTCCCCCTGGAGACCGCGCAGCGCGTGCGGGCCCAGGTGCTGAACTCACTGGCGGACGCCGCCCGCCGGACGCGGGGCATGAACGACACCACCGAGTTCCGGATGGACGAGCATCTGCGCCTGAACTACGAGGAACATCCGGTGGTCGGCATCGTCATCAGTGTGGCCAACTGGGAGCGCCCGGTCACGCTGCAGGCGCGGATGCGGGGACCGCTGACCGCGTCCAACACGGCGCTGGCCCGCTACCGGGAGGCGGCAGGGCGCGGATCCCTCGTCGACATGGCGGACGCGGTGCTCACCGCCGTCGAATCCGCGGACAAGGCCCAGCAGATCGTGCTCGACGGCATCGACCGCGCCGTGTCGACGGCCGGGTCGATCGTGCACGGCCTGGAGATCACCCGGAACGTGGCCTTCGTCGTCGCGCTGTCCGTGGGCGCGATCCTCGCCGCCCCGGTGGTCGCGGCCGGAGTCGCCGGACTGGGCGCGACCGGACTCACCGCGACCGCGCTGACGGCCGTCGGCACCGGAGCCGTCGTCGGCGGCGAAGGACTGGCGCTGGGCTTCACGAGCGGTGCCGCCGGCGAACTGGTCGCCGGACACGGGGTGGACGCGGCCCTCAGCACCGGCTGGGCCGAAGGGCTCCGCGTCGGGGCGCAGGGCGTCGCCATCGGCGTGGGCGGCGGCGCGAGCCTCAGCCTCGCCCGGACCCTCGGCGTCGGCGCCCAGGGTCTGTCCCGGCTCGGCTCGTTCGGGCGCGGTGCGCTGGCCCAGGGCGGCGGGAACGCCCTCGGCGGAGTCACCGGCGCCCTCCTCACCCCACCCGAGGGCACCGGCCGCGGGGAAGCGGCCCTGCGGGCCGGCCTGACCGGCTTCGGCCTGGGCGCGCTCGGCGGAGTCGCGGGCACCTACGCACAGGGACTTGCCTCGCCCACCGCGCGCTTCGCCGTGGGCATCGGACTGCCCAGCCTCGCCGACGGCGGGCTGACCTACGCGCAGACGGGTGACCTGGAACAGTCGCTGACGGCCGCCGGCACCGGCCTGGCCGTCAGCGCCCTGACGACCGGACGCCCAAGCGGGATCAAGGGGAACGCCGAGCAACGGGCCTTCCGCGCCGGGCAGTCCGTACGACGCGGCATCGGCTCCGCCGGTCGACTAGGCCGCGGATACCTCGCGGGCGCCATGATCGGATTCGCAGAGCCGATTCCGGCGCTGCGCCTGGAGGACACTCCGGCGTCGATCACCCTGCCGGGCGGGCAGCAGGCCGCCGACGCCGCCGCGGCATCGCCCCCCACCCCGGCCCGGCCCGCACCCACCGCCTCCGCGTCCCAAGCGGCCGCAGCCACCGTTCCCTCCGCCGCGCAGGCCGCCACCGTGATCTCACCGCAGACCCGCGCTCCAGCGGTGTCCCAGCCGCGCCTCCTCGCACAGTACGAACGTGTCGCCAACGGCAAGATGGGAGCGGTGGTCCGCGATGTTCTCAGAGGCCAGCGGACCACCGCCACCCGGACCCGGCTGGCCCAACTGCGGCAGCAGTTCGACCAGTTGCGAGGACAGGTCGGCAGCGGGCCGATGACGCCGGCTCAGCGGGCCGACGCCACCGCCATCCTCCGGGAGGCGAGGACCCTGGCGCGGGCCGACTTCAACAACGTACGGGACGGGATCTGGCGCCGCCTGCGCGCCGACACGGATCTCCAGCGGATCGAGGGGCAGCTCCAGGACACCGGTGACGCGGCCCAGGGAGGCACCGCACTGCAGGTCAACACGCGCACAGCCGCAGGCGACCGGTTCGAGTCGCTCGGTGTGGAGCACCGCACCCGGCTCTCGGACGACCCCTGGCGGTACAACGACCCCGACAATCTCATCGTCACCGACGCGCCGCAGAACGAGCAGTACCTCGAAGCGCTGCGCCGGCATGGCTCGATCTGGCCGACCGGTGGTGTCGAGGAGTTCGTGATCCGGCACCAACTCAACGACCAGGGCGTTGACTTCTCGCCCGACACCCGGCAGTGACCATGCCCGGGGCAGGACCTCATGCCGGTGCCGGGCGCGGCTGCTGCGGGCTCCGGACCGGTTCGGAAAAGGGCGGTGGAGTGGTGACGGCGGTGGGGGAGAGGCCGGGTTGGTCCAGCAGCCGGGCGCGCAGCAGATCCGTGTCCGGGAGACCGAGTTCGGTGGTGATGGTCAGGGCCTGGGTCCACGCGGTGCGGGCGGCGTGCGGGCGGGCGATGGTCTGCAGGATGTCGCCCAGGCAGACGAGAGCGGCGGCCTCGCTGCGGCGGGCGCCGGTCTGGTGGAAGAGGTCGAGGGCCTGCCGGTACCGGTCGACGGCCTCGGTGTGCCGGCCGAGGCGGTGGTGGATGTAGCCGAGGCTGTCCTGGATGTGGGCCTGTCCGTTGAGGTCCCCGGTCTCCTCGGCCAGATCGAGAGCCTGGCGGCAGTGCGTGAGCGCCTGCTGGTGGTCGCCGAGTTGGGCCAGGGTCCAGCCGATGTTGTTCAGCGCGGCGGACTGCCCGGCGCGGTCCTCGGCGGCCCGGTGGTGCGCGAGGCTGTCGTGCGCGTGTCCCAGCGCCTGCTGATGGCGGTCCTGGGCGTTGTACATCCGGGACAGGTGCTGGTGGATCCGCGCTTGCCCGTCATGGCTGCCGACCTCGCCGAACAGCTCCAGCGCGCGCAGGTAGTTGGCACGGGCCTCGGCGGGACGATTCAGCCGGTCCTGAGCCAGGCCGAGACCGCGGTGGGCCTCCGCCTGCCCGGCCCGGTCGCCCTGATGCCGGGCGCTGTCCAGGGCCTTGGTGTGGACGTCGGTCAGCGCCCGCCAGTACCCGTGCCGGTCGAGATACGTCGTGAGTGCCGAGGCGAGCCGCCAGGTGTGGACGGGGAAGCCGGCGGCGGGCGCCCGTTCCACGGCGGCGAGGAGGACCGGCGCCTCGGCGCTGAACCAGGCCTGCGCCTGCCGGTGGTCGGTCAACTCCTCGGGTGCGGCGCCGGGTCGGGCGGCCGGCAGGGGGGTCGGGTTGGGCCTGGGAGTCAGCAGGGCGTCGGCCAGGTGGGCGGTGTGCAGGTAGTGGTCGAACATGCGGTGCGAGGCGGCACGCCGGGCGTCGTCGCTGTCGTGCGCGGCGACCAGTTCGGCGGCGTAGGCGCGCAGCAGGTCGTGGAACCCGTAGCGGCCGAGGGGGTGTTCGGTGAGCAGATGGCCGCGGACCAGTTCGGTCAGCAGGACGCGGGCGCGGGGTTCCGGCAGGCCGGCGAGGGCGGCGATGGCCGGGAGCGCGGCGTCGGGCCCGAGGTGCAGACCCAGTAATCGGAACAGCCGGCCGGCGTCGGAGCTGAGCGCGTGGTAGGACCACGAGAACACCGCCCGCACCTGACTGGCCGCCTCCCCGCCGTCCAGGGCGTCCAGGCGTCCGTCGGCCCGGCGCAGTTCCTCCGCCAGTGCCGCGAGCGGGAGTTCGGGCTGGGCGGCGGCGCGGGCGGCGACGATCGCGAGCGCCAGCGGCAGCCCCGCGCACCGGCCGATGATCTCCCCTACAGCACCGGGATCGGCCGCCACCCGGTCCGCGCCGAGTCTGCGGATGAGCAACTCCCGTGCCTCGCCGGGAGCCAGCAGGCCGATGGTGAGCAGGTGGGCTCCTTCGGCCGCCGCCAGTCCGGTCAGCGACTTCCGGCTGGTGATGAGCGCCAGACAGCCGGGCGCCCCGGGCAGCAGCGGGCGCACCTGTTCGGCGTCGCGGGCGTTGTCCAGCACCACCAGCATCCGTCGCCCGGCCAGCAGGCTGCGGTACAGCCCGGCCTGCGCCTCGAGACCGGCCGGGATCCGCGCGGGCGGCACCCCCAGGGCGTCCAGGAATCCTCGTACCGCCTCCGCCGGACTCATCACCGAGCCGCCTGGCGCGAATCCGCGCAGGTTCACATACAACTGGCCGTCGGGAAAGGCCTGTTGGGCCCGGCGTGCCCAGTGCACGGCGAGCGCGGTCTTGCCCACCCCCGCGGTGCCCGACACCGCCGAGATCACCACCGCCGACGGCTGCTCCGTCGCCGAGACCAGGATCTCCTCCAGTCGGGCGAGTTCCTCGTCGCGCCCGCTGAACCCCCGTACTCCCATGGGGAGTTGTACGGGCACCTCGCCTGGCCGAGAAGGTGTCACCGGCGAGGGCCGCGCCGGAGGAGGTGCGGGGAGAGGGGGTCCGGGCGGGGTGCGGGAGGCCGGCCATGCGGTGGGTTCGCCGAGGCCCCCTCGCAGGATCGCCTGGTGTGTTCTGCGCAGCTCCGGGCCGGGGTCGGCGCCGAGTTCCTCGGCGAGCCGCTTGCGGACGACGGCGTAGCAGTCCAGTGCCTCCGCGCCGCGTCCGGCGGCGTGCAGCGCCCGCATCAGCGCCTCGGTCAGGGGCTCCACCAGCGGGTACTCGCCCAGGAGTTCGGTGAGGGGGCCGATCGCGGCGACGGGATCACCGACGCGCGACTCCATGTGGGCCCAGCCGACGGCGGCGTCCACGCGCTGCCGCCGCCATGCCTCGCGGACCTGCGCCGCCCACTGGCCGCCGAGGCCGGCGAGTGGTTCGCCGTGCCACAGTCCGAGGGCCTCGCGCAGCAGCGCCGTACGCGCCTCGTCCGTCCGCCCCGCCTCCCGGGCCCGGCCCACCGACTGCCGGAAGAGATGGATGTCCACCTGGTCGGGGCGCGCCTCCAGGAGATAGCCGCCCGAGCGGCGCATCAGCCGTAACCGGGAATGCCCCGCGTCGTCGGTCTCCTCGCACAGCCGGCGGATCCGGGCTATGTGCGCGTGCAGCGCGCGCCGTGCCCCCTCGGGCGGCTCGGCGCCCCAGACCCGCTTGATGAGGACGTCGGTCGCGACGGGCCGACCGGCGTCCACCGCCAGCGCCGCCAGGACGGCCCTGCGCTGTGGCGGTCCGACCTCCACGGTCCGGCCCTCCACCGAGAACTCCACGGGACCGAGAAGGCGCAGTTCGACCACGGTATCCACACTCCCCGCACAGATATTCTTCACTCCGCGCGCACACTCTCATGCCGAGCGACAACCTATCGACAACGTTCCGAGCCACACTCGAACTTCAGTCTGGGGTGGCGCACAGTCTCCACGCACGGCGGCGCACCGGGGGCGGGAGCGACGTCGTGGGGAGCCGGTCAGGCGGTGTCTGGGGGAGTGGGACGTGAACGAACAACGGGGAGCGACCGCGACGAGGAGGGCGGAGGCACCGGCACGGCTGCCGGGCCATCCGTACGAGCCGGCGGCCGTGCGGCTCGCGGCACCGCCGCTGTCCGCACCGGACGGCGGCGGACGCAGTGTGCTGGAGGGTGCGTTCGGGCTGTTGGGCGCGGTGGAGCGGGCCGGTGAGGCGGGACTGACCAGGCTCGCGGCGGAGTGCGGACTGCCCAAGACGACCGCGTACCGACTCCTTGAGCAGATGGTCGAGTTGGGGGTGGTCGAGCGGAACCGCAGGGGGTACCGCATGGGCCCGCGGCTCTTCGGGCTGGGGCAGGGATGGCAGCCCCATCCCGGACTGCGGGCCGCCGCACGGGAGCCGGCCCGCCGGCTGGCGCGCATCACGGGTGCCACGGTGGGGATCAACGTCCTGCGGGAGGGCCGGACCTTTGTCCTGGACTGGACGGTCGGCGAGACCCCGGCGGCGCTCGGTCCGCTGCTGGACCGCGTGGACTGGCCATGGTTCACGGCGGCGGGCAAGGTCCTGGTCGCCGCGGCGCATCCACGGATCACGGTGGGCCCGGTGCCCGCGTCCTGGCGGCGGGAGTGCGAGGAGATCCGGATCCGTGGAGTCGCCTTCGAGCGCGAGGAGTTGACGGTGGGGGTGTGCTGTCTGGCTGTGCCGCTGCACGGCCCGAGCGGTGTGCCGGTGGCTGCTTTGAGCGTCTTGACCGATCCCGCGCACAGTCTGGAGCGGCTGGTCGGTGTCACCGAGCAGACGGCGAGGATCATCGACGCGGCGCTGCGCGGTCGTTGAGCCGGTCTGCCGGCCTCGGCGGACGGCATGTCTGCGGTCGGGCTCATCCGGTTCCGCGTCCCGGGGGGCCGGCGAGCAGCAGGTGCTCCATGCTCTCGTAGCGTCCGCGTTCGCGGCGGATGGTCTTGCGGCCGGAGAGCATGGTGCCCAGCCAGCCGGAGAGGAACCCGACGGGGACCGAGACAAGTGCCGTGGTGGTCAAGGGGAACCAGTTGAAGTCGGCGTCCGGGAAGGCCGCGAGCGGGGACCCCGAGACGAGGTTGGTGCCGGTCATCAGGACGAGGACGCTGAGGGTGCCGCCGATGAGTGTGCACAGCAGACCCGCACGGGTGAAGCGGCGCCAGAAGAGGCTGTAGGTGAGCGCGGGGGCGATCGCCGACGCGCCGATGCAGAAGGACAGGATGGCCAGCGGCTGGAGGCTGCGGTGCTGGGCCAGCGCGGCCAGCAGGATCACCGGGACTCCGACGACCAGCGCGGACCATCGGGCGACGGCCATCTCGCGTCGCGGTGTCATGGTGGGGCGCTTGGCGGCGATGACGTCGTGGGCCAGTGAGTTGGCGCAGGCGAGGGTCATGCTGGCGACGGACGCGAGCAGGGTGAGGAAGATCGCGGTGGTGACGGTGGCGAACACCAGGGCCTCCGTCCGGGACAGGTGCGCGCCGAAGGCGGCCCTCGCGCCCAGCAGATAGGCGGTGTTGCCCCGCGGGTCCCCGGCGGCGATACCCGCCTTGCCGATCAGGGCCATGGCTCCGACGGCGACGACGGTGAGCACCAGGACGAACAGCGCGACGGACGAGACCGCCCAGGACATCGCCCGCCGCACCTGACGGGTGCTGCCGGCGGTGTACATCCGCATGGTCACGTGCGGCAGACAGGCGCCGCCCAGCACGATGGCGCCCTGGGTGCTGATCATGTCGAGGGCGGGGTGGGGGCCGCCGGCGAACTGCATGCCCCAGCGCAGGTAGTGCGGTCCGGTCCCGCTGCCCCGCGCGCCCGCCTGGAACAGTGCCTGCGGGTTCCAGCCGAACGTGTACAGGATCAGCGTCGCGACCACGAGCCCGGAGCCGAGCAGCATCACCGTCTTGAGGATCTGGATCAGCGCGGTGCCCCGCATCCCGCCGAGCGCCGCGTAGCTGATCATCAGCGTGCCGGCCCCGATGACGCAGCCGGTCTTCATGCCGCTGTCGGAGAAGCCGAGGACGTAGGCCAACAGCTGTCCCACGCCGGCGAGTTGGACGACCATCATCGGCGCCAGCGCGACGATCGTGACCAGACAGGCGGCCATGCGCACGGAGCGGCCGGGCAGTCGGCGGACCAGCACGTCGCCCATGGTGAACCGGCCGGTGTTGTGCAGGGGTTCGGCCATCAGGAACATGAGCAGCACCAGCGACAGCAGCGCGCTGGTGGCCAGCACGACACCGTCGTAGCCGCATAACGCGATGACCCCGCCGATGGTGAGGACGGTGGCGGCGGAGATGTAATCACCGGCGATGGCCAGGCCGTTGCGCAGCGGCGAGAGGGAACGGTAGCCGGTGTAGTACTCGGCCAGGTCGTCCTCGCCGTCGGGGCCCGTCAGCACGCAGAGCAGGAGCGTGAGGGTCACCACGCTGCAGAACGCCACCAGGGACCACGACTGCGCGGCGCCGCTGAAGACCGTCACGGCTGCGTCTCCTCGGTCGCGCCCGACGCACGGGCGTGCCGGCGCACCCGGCGGGCGAGCGGATCGACGTAGCGGCGCGCGGTGAACTCGTAGAGGATCACCGCCAGCCAGGTGACGGGGAGTTGGAGCAGCGCGAGGACCAGACCGGTGGGCAGGCCGCCCGGCGCGGGGCGGGTCATCAGCTCGGGGACCTCGACGGTGAGGGCCAGGAAGAGGGCGAAATAGCCGAGGGCCGCGAAGGTGGCGACGCGGCGCTGCCAGCGGCAGGCGCGGCGCAGCAGCCGCAGCGTGCGGTGCGGTCCGGTGTACGACCGTGGACGGGTCGTGACTCCTTGTGACGGACGGTCGGCCGCCCAGCGGGGAACTCGCAGGGCCAGGGTGGAGGAGGGAGCCCGTTCGCGTTCTTGCCGGGCGCGGCGTAAGTCGGAGCTGTCGAAGGACATCCCGGAGTCTCCTGGTGAGCGTGGGCCCGAGGGATACGGACCGCCGGACGGTGGGGCAGCGGTTCGGGTCTCCGCACGCTATGCGGGCGTTCGTGTGTTCGGTAGGGATTCCGGTGAACTCCCTGATGAATCCCTGTTCGGCGCCCTGACCTCGGATGTTGTCCTTGAGACAGCTGTGGTGGAGTGGGACGGGAGGGGTGCGTGAGGTGCTGCGGCCGTGCTCCGGGAACGGCAGCCACCGCCTCGCGAGGAGCGACGGTCACCGTCTGTCGGGGGAGACTGCCCCGACAGACGGTGGGTGATTCAGACTCGGGCCCAGGAGTTCATGAGCGACTGATGGATCTCGGCCGCCCTGACCGCGGCCGTCGACAGGAGTGTCGAGGTCAGGCCGTGCGTGTGCTCGGTACCGCCCTGCAGATAAATGCCCGCGGTGACGTCGGGCACGGTCTCCACGCGGTGGTCGCGTCTGACCCGCAGCGCGTCGCCGTCGTCCCGCAGACAGACCTTGGCCGCCTCGCCGAGCAGCGCCGACAGGTCACGCGGCCGGTAGCCGGTGGCCAGCACCAGCAAGTCGGCCTCCAGCACCTGCTGTTCGCCGGTGGGCAGATATTCGACGGCGATGTCGAGCGGTCCGTCGTCCGCGCTCCGGCGCACCTCCCGGATCCGGGACACGTTGAGGAACCGCAGGCGCTCCTGCCCGCTCACCTTCTCCTTGTACGCGGTTGCGTACAGCGCCTCGATCAACTCCATGTCGACCACGGAGTAGTTGGTGGAGCGGTGGTAGTCGATGAGGGACTGTTTCACCTCGGAGGGCGCGCCGAAGTACACGTCGACGGCCTCGGGGTCGAAGATGCGGTTGGCGAACGGGCTGTCGTCGGCCGGGGTGTAGCCGTATTTGGCGAAGACCGCGCAGACCTCGGCCTCGGGGAAGGAGCGGTGCAGATAGTCGACCGTCTCGGCCGCGCTCTGTCCCGCGCCCAGCACCACGACCCTGCGGACCGGTGCTCCCGACCGGGCCAGTTCATCCGTTCCCGGGAGCAACCGGCTGTTGTGCCAGACGCGTTGGCCGAGTTCGATGCCGGGCGGCACATGCGGTTCGAGGC
Source organism: Streptomyces sp. NPDC002499 (assembly GCF_053595415.1). Classification (NCBI taxonomy): domain Bacteria; kingdom Bacillati; phylum Actinomycetota; class Actinomycetes; order Kitasatosporales; family Streptomycetaceae; genus Streptomyces; species Streptomyces sp. NPDC002499. The sequence goes on along the minus strand of NZ_JBSFXO010000002.1, from coordinate 515,709 downwards.
CCATGGCGACGCTTACGTTGCGCGCCCGGCGCACGACCGTGCGCCCCGTGCCGTCGGTGCTCCGGCAGACCACCCGGAAGTGGTCGGCCGCGCCCTCACCGTCGCGCACCGGCTCCACCGCGACCACGTCCTGGTCGTAGAAGACGAGGTGCGAGACCCGGGCCGCCGCCCATTCGAAGTACTCGTGGAACTCGACCCGCAGCGGGAAGAGCGTCTTCTGGTTGAGGAAGTCGATCAGCCGGCCGCGCTCCCGCAGGAAGCACAGGAAGCTGTAGTCGCTGGTCGGATTGCGCAGGGTCACCAGGTCCTTGAGGAAGGACACCTGCATGGTCGCGTCGTCGATCAGCATCCCCCGGTGCCAGCCGAAGCCCGACTGGCGTTCCAGGAACAGGGCATTGAGGGCCGCGTCCTCCGGGTGGCTCGCGTTGTGTTCCTCGATCGCTATGGCGAGAGCGAGATTTGACGGTCCGAAGCCGATTCCCAGTACATCGTGGACGACGTCGGAATCGTCGAGCGGTGATTTCACCGTGGCATCGCCTCCCATCAGGCAGCCACATGCTAAGTAAGGTTAGCCTTACCTGGCAACGGAGTCCGGTGGGGTCACCGGGACGGCGGCGGACTCCACCGGCGCCGGAGCGTCGTCGTGGTGCCGGCCCAGGGGGATGACCAGGGGGGTTCCGCTCACCGGATCCGTGATGACCCGGCAGCGCAGCGCGAAGACGTCCTCGACGGTCTCCTCGGTCACCACCTGCGTCGGAGTGCCCTCCGCGACGATCCGGCCCGCCTTCATGGCGATGACGTGATCGGCGTAGCGGCACGCCTGGTTGAGGTCGTGCAGCACCATCACCACGGTGCGGCCCTCGCGCCGGTTGAGGTCCGTGACGAGATCGAGTACGTCGATCTGGTGGGCCAGGTCCAGATAGGTGGTCGGCTCGTCGAGGAGCAGCACCGGCGTGCCCTGGGCCACGGCCATGGCGATCCACGCCCGTTGCCGCTGGCCGCCGGAGAGTTCGTCGACCGGCCGGTCCGCGAGGTCGGTCAGACCGGTCGCCGCGAGCGCCCCGTGCACCGCCCGCTGGTCCGCCTCGGACCACTGGCGCCACCACGTCTGGTGCGGCGCACGCCCGCGGCTGACCAGGTCGCCGACCGTCAGGCCCTCGGGCGCCACCGGCGTCTGGGGCAGGATGCCCACCTTGCGGGCCAGTTGGCGGGGCGGGATCGAGCGCAGCGCGGCGCCGTCGAGCTCCACCACGCCCTTGTGGGGCGCGAGGAGGCGCGCGAGGGCGCGCAACAGGGTCGACTTGCCGCAGGCGTTGGCGCCGACGATCGCCGTCACGCGCCCGGTCGGTACCGACAGCTGCAGATCCTCGACGACGGTCCGGCCGTCGTACGCCAGATGCAGGTCCCGGGCCCGCAGCTCGGGACCGGGTGCGGCACTGCTGTCGGCGGAGGCGACACCCTGGCCGGGCACCGTGGTGCGGGAGTCGGTGGACGCCATGCGATCAGCCTCCTGAGCCCGCGCGGTTGACGCGGATGAGCAACCAGAGCAGGACCGGCGCGCCGAGCGCGCCGGTGACGATTCCGACCGGCAGTTCGGTCCCGGGGATCGCCTCACGGGCGAGGAGATCGGCGCCCAGGACGGCGAACGCGCCGGTGAGACCGGAGACCAGGGGCGGCGGCGAGGCGGTGCCCGCGACCCGCTGGGCGATCTGGGGTGCGGCCAGCGCCACGAAGGCGACTGGTCCGGCCGCGGCCGTGCCGAAGGCGATGAGCCCCACGCCGGCCAGCAACAGGGTGAGCCGGACCTTCTGGACCGGGGTGCCCAGGCCCGCCGCCACGTCGTCGCCCAGTTGCAGGGTGCGCATCCAGCGCCCCATGCCGAGGGCGACCGGCAGCAGCACGGCCATCGCCAGGGCGAGCGTGGTGACCTGGTCCCAGGTACGGCCGTTGAGGTTGCCCACCAGCCAGCCGACGGCCTCCTGCGCCTGGAACTGGCTGCCGCGCGCGACCAGGAAGTCGGTGGCGCTGGTGCAGATCCAGGACACGCCGATGCCGACCAGGATGATCCGGTAGCCGGTGGCGCCGCCCTTCCATGCCAGCGCGTACACGACGATCGCGGTGGCGAGGGCGCCGAGCAGACCGAGCGTCTGGAGCCCGAGTCCGCCGGTCCAGCCGAGGACCAGCCCGGCCACGACGGCCGTACCGGCGCCTTCGGTGAGCCCGATCATGTCCGGGCTGGCCAGCGGATTGCGGGTCATCGTCTGGAACACCGCGCCGGAGACGCCGAAGGCGATCCCGACCAGCAGCCCGGTGAGGGCTCGTGGCAGGCGCAGGTCCTGGACGACCGTCAGCGTGCCGGGGTCGCCCGAGCCGGTGAGCGCCCGCAGTACGTCGGGGAAGGAGACGGGGTAGTCGCCGAGGGTGAGTCCCCAGCAGAACAGGAGGAAGGCGCCCACGGCCAGGAGTACGCCGGTCAGGAGCAGTCGGGGACGCAGCACGCCGGAGATCGGCGGTGTGCTCAGCCGGAACGGCCGGGCGCCACCGCGGGACGCGGGGACCGGCACGGCGGTGGACGGCGACACGGGCGGGGAGGGCGGCGGCGATACGGACACGGGCTCAGACCTCCGCGAGCTTCCGGCGGCGTACCAGGGCGATGAAGAAGGGGCCGCCGACGAAGGCGACGAGGACGCCGGCCTGGATCTCGGTGGGACGCGCGGCCATCCGCCCGATGATGTCGGCGGTGAGCAGCAGAACGGGGGCGAGCGCCGCGGACATCGGCAGCAGCCAGCGCTGATCGGGGCCGATCCCGGCGTACTGGGCGAGCACGCGTGCGATGTGCGGGACCACCAGGCCGAGAAAGACCACAGGACCGATCACGGCGACCGACGCGCCGGTGAGCAGCACCACCGCGGTGACGCCCTGCAGCCGGACGAGCCCGAGCCGGCGGCCGAGCGAGGCGGCCACGTCGTCGCCCAGGGCGAGGCTGTTGAGGGCGGGCGCGCAGGCCAGGGCGAGTACGGCGCCGACGGCGAGGAACGGCAGGATGCGTTGGAGATCTCCGGCGTCCAGGTCGGCGAGCGAACCCGCCGACCAGAAGCGGTAGCGGTTGAGCGCGTCCGGGTCGGTCAGCACCACCGCGCTGGTGAACGAGGACAGCAGGGACGTGACGGCGACGCCGGCCAGTGCCAGCTTGACCGGAGTGGCCCCGGAGCGGCCCAACTGCCCCAGCAGGTAGACCACCACGCTCGCCGCGAGCGCCCCGCCGAACGCGAACCACACGTATCCGTACAGCGACGTGACCCCGAACACGGCGACGGAGACGACGATCGCGAAGGACGCTCCGGCGCTGACACCGAGGATGCCGGGATCCGCGAGCGGGTTGCGGGTCAGCGCCTGCATCAGCGCCCCCGACATCCCGAGGGCCGCTCCGGTCGTCAACGCGAGCAGGGTGCGCGGGATGCGGACCGACCAGATCACGTTGTCCACGAGCCTGCTGGGCGGGTGTCCGAGCACGGCCCGCACCACATCGCCGAGCGGAATGCTCAGCGCGCCCAGCGCCAGGGACAGCAGGGAGAGCAGGACCACCAGGGCCACGAGCGAGCTCACCAGCAAGGTGGCGCGTGTCTTCTTGCCTGGAGCCACTGGCCTGTCTCCACGTCATTGTCCGTAAATCGCTGCCCCGTTCGGAGGTAAGGCGAGCATAACCTCACCGCGGTCACCGGTCGTGATTGGTTCACCGACAGGTCTTCTTGGTAAGGCAATGCTTACCTTACTATTCGAGCGGTTACGGCCAGCCAGGCCGGATCCGCACCGCAATGGGAGGCACGGGCCGCTGTGTCGGGCACTACGCGATCTTCTGAGACGGCTTCGGCCGAGATCACTTCGGCTGAGACGGCTTCGGCGGGCGGGACCGCGGAGGCCTACTGGCGACACCTGTACGCGACGACGGCCCAGGAGCCGCCGCTGCCGACCGACTTCCCGTACCCGCACGTCGTACCCGACCCGGTACCGCTGGCGACCCGGTCCCGCGCCTTCGACGGGTCTGCCGCCGACTCCGTCCTGCTCGCCGCCTGCGCCGCCCTGCTGCTGCGCTACGGCGGTACGGCGGCCGACGTGACACTGGCCCACGCGGGACTTCCGTTGCGGGTGGCGGCCGAAGGTGCCACGCCGTTCCGGGAGTTGACCGAGCGGATCGCTGCTGCCTACGCCGAGGCCGACGCCCATCGCATGCCCACCGCCGAACTGCTGGGCCTGCTGGAGCCGGTGGCCGCGCGCGGGGGAGGCCTGCTCTGCACGGTGGGCTTCGGCCCCGAGCCCTGGAACGACGGTGGCCCGCTCGACCTGGCCCTGTCCGTGGCCGACGGCGAGATCCGCGTCGACTACCGCACCGACCTCTTCGCGGCCGCCACCGCCGACCGCGTCCTCGGCCACTACGTCACCCTGCTGACCGACGCCCTCGCACACCCGGACACTCCCGTCGGCGAGTTGGCGCTCCTGGAGGACGACGAACGGCACCGCGTCCTCGTCGAATGGAACGACACCGACCACGACGTGCCCGCCCGCACCTGGCCCGAGATGTTCGCCGACCAGGTCGCCGCACGTCCGGACGAGATCGCGCTCGTGCACGAGGACGTCCGCCTCACCTACGCCGAACTCGACGCCCGCGCCTCCCGGTTGGCCCACGCGCTGGCCGCCCGCGGCGCCGGACCCGACCAGGTCGTGGCCCTCGCCGTGCCGCGCTCGGCCGACCTGATCGTCGCCGAGGTCGCCGTGCTCAAGGCGGGCGCCGCCTATCTGCCCGTCGACACCGACTATCCGGCCGACCGCGTCGCCCACATGCTCGCCGACGCCGATCCCGTCTGCCTCGTCACCACCACCGACGTCCTGCCCGACCTGCCGCCCGACGGACCGCGGCGACTTGTCCTGGACGCAGCCGACACCGTCGCCGAGTTGAGCGCGCACCCGGCCGAGGCGCCGGGGTCCGCGGCCGGGCTGACCGTCGCGCACGCCGCGTACGTCATCTACACCTCGGGCTCCACCGGCCGCCCCAAGGGCGTCGTGCTCACGCACGCCGGTGTCGCCAAGCTGGTCGCCACCCAGTCCGAGCGCTTCGGCATCGGAGCGCACAGCCGCGTCCTGCAGTTCGCCTCGCCCAGCTTCGACGTGGCGTTCTGGGACCTGTGCCTCGGCCTGCTCTCCGGCGGCCGACTCGTCGTCGTCCCGGCCGACCGCCGCGTCCCCGGCGCGACCCTCGCCGACTACGCCCACGAGCACGGGATCACCTTCATGATCCTGCCGCCCGCCCTGCTCGCCGCCCTGCCCGACGACGTCCAACTCCCGGCCGAAGCGACCCTGTTGGCGGGCACCGAACGGGTCTCGCCCGAACTCGTGGGGCGCTACGCGCGTGGCCGCATGATGTTCAACGCCTACGGTCCCACCGAGGCGACCACCAACTCCACGCTCGGCCTCTGCGACCCCGACACCCCGCCGGGCACCCTTGTGCCCATCGGCATCCCCGACCCCGGTACCCGCGCCTACGTCCTGGACGACCGGCTGCGCCCCGTCCCGGCCGGCGTCACCGGCGAGCTCTACCTCGGCGGCGCGGGACTGGCCCGCGGCTACCTCGGTCGCCCGGCCCTGACCGCGGAACGCTTCGTCGCCGACCCCTTCGGGGCGCCCGGCGAACGCCTGTACCGCACAGGTGACCTCGTGCGCTGGAGAGCCGACGGGCGCCTGGAGTTCCACGGCCGCGCGGACAGCCAGGTGAAGCTGCGCGGCTTCCGCATCGAACCCGGCGAGATCGAGTCCGTCCTGCGCGCGCACCCCGCCGTCGATCAGGCCGCCGTCGTCGTCCGCGAGGACCGCCCCGGCGAACGCCGCCTGGCCGCCTACGTCGTGCCGTCCCTGGAGGGCGGCGCGGAGGTCGCCGCCTGGAAGGACCTGCACGAACTGCTGTACTCGGCGGCCGGATCCGAGGGGTTCGAGGAGAACTTCGCCGGCTGGAACAGCATGTACGACGGGCTGCCCATCCCCCTAGCGGACATGCGCGAGTGGCGCGAGACGACCGTGGCGAGCATCCGCGAACTCCGCCCGCGCCGCGTCCTGGAGATCGGCGTCGGCAGCGGCCTGCTGCTGTCCCGGCTCGCCCCGGACTGTGAGGAGTACTGGGGCACCGACCTCTCCGAGGAAGCGGTCCGCGCGCTGCGGTCCCAGGTGGACCAGGTTCCCGAACTCGCCGACCGGGTGCACTTGTTGGCCCGGCCCGCACACGACCTCGCCGGTCTGCCGGAACGATCTTTTGACACCGTCGTCATCAACTCCGTCGCCCAGTACTTCCCAGGCGACGACTACCTCACCGACGTGCTCCGCACGGCCGCGGGCCTACTCGCCCCAGGTGGCGCCGTGTTCGTCGGCGACGTTCGCAATCACCGTCTGCTGCGCACCCTGTGCGCGGCCGTCGAACAGCTCCGCGCGGCGCACGTGGGCGACGAGGACAAGGAGACCCTGCGCGCCGCCGTCGAACGGGCCGTCGCCTGGGAGGGCGAACTCCTCGTCGACCCCGACTACTTCGCGACCCTCGACGGCCTCACCGCCGACGTCCGGATCAAGCGCGGCACCCACCACAACGAACTCACCCGCTACCGGTACGACGTCGTGCTGCGTGCTGCAGATACGAGTGAGAGCGGTGACGGGGCGGCTGCACCGCCCCCGGTCCACGAACTCGTGGAGACCCCCTGGTCGGCGCTCGGCACCCCCGAAGCGCTGGACGCCCTGCTGGCGGCCGAGACCCGCCCGACGCGGCTGCGACTCAGCGGAGTCCCCAACGACCGCCTCGCCGACGACCTCGCGGCACTCGGCTCCCTCGACGACAGCAGCCGCCCGCTGACCACCGACGGGTCCCTCTCGGCCGACGGCTCCCTCGGCTCTCTCGCCGCAGCGCGAGGCGTCGACCCCGAGACGCTGTACGAGATCGCCGCCCGGCACGGCTACCGCGCCGTCCTCACCTGGAACGGCGAGGCGGACGACGGCTCGCTCGACGCCGTGTTGGCCCCCGACGGCGACCCTGTCCTGCTGACGCCCTACCGGCCGGGCGGCGGACGCCCGCACACCAACCGGCCCGCGCCCTTCCGCACCATCACCGCGCTGGTGGGTGCCCTGCGCGCGCACGCGGCCGAGTACCTGCCCGAGTACATGGTGCCGTCCGCCGTCGTGCCGCTGGACCGGCTCCCCGTCACGCCCAGCGGCAAGCTCGACACCGCCGCGCTGCCCGCCCCCGACTACACCCGCCTCAGCGCCGGCCGCGCCCCGCGCACCCCGCGCGAGCGACTGCTGTGCGACCTGTACGCGCAGGCCCTGCGGGTGCCCGCGGTGACGGTCGACGACGACTTCTTCGCCCTCGGCGGGGACAGCATCGTCGCCATCCACCTGCTTGTCCTCGCCCGGACCGCCGGTCTGGAACTGACCCCTCGCGACGTGTTCCGGTACCGGACGGTGGCCGAACTGGCCACGGTGGCGCGCACAGGCGACCTCACGGACACGGCGGACGTGGACCCGTGGGACGAGCTGTCCGCCGACGAACTCGGTGCGCTCCAGGGGGAGTTCCCCGTCGAGGTGGACGAGGTGCTGCCACTCGGGCCGCTCCAGGAGGGCTTCTTCTTCCACGCCCTCGTGGACGGCACCGAGCATGACGCCTACGTCGTCCAGCAGATGATTGAGCTCACGGGACCGGTGGACGGCGCGGCGCTGCGGCGTGCGGCGCAGGGTCTGCTGGCCCGCCACGCCCCGCTGCGTGCCTGCTTCCGTCAGCTGCCCGACGGCCGGCCCGTGCAGCTGATCGCGGCGGGTCTGGAACTGCCCTGGCGCGAGGTGGACCTGGGCGCGCAGGAGGACGCGGCCGTACGGCGCACCCTCGCGGAGGCCGTGGCGGCCGATGAGCGGGCCCGGCGGTTCGACCTCGCGCGCCCGCCGTTGGTGCGGTGTGCGCTGGTGCGGCTTTCTCCGGAGCGGTGCCGACTGGTGCTGACGTTCCATCACATCGTGGCTGACGGCTGGTCGTTGCCGATTCTGCATCGCGAGCTGCTGGCGCTGTACGAGACGGGTTCGGCTGTCGTCGACTCGACCGCCGTGGACCAGTCGGCGTCTACCTCGGGGGTGCAGTCGACGCTTCCCGAGCCGGCCCCGTACCGCTCCTACCTGCGGCGCATGGCCCGCGCCGATCGGGACGCCGCTCGTACCGCCTGGTCGGCCGCCCTTGCCGGGGTCGACGAGCCCACCCGACTGGTCACCGCGCCCGCCGTGGCGGGGCCCGTCGAACCGGCCCAGATCCGCGTGGAGTTGTCCGAGCGGACGACCGTGCGGCTCACTGCCCGCGCTCGGGAGCGGGGCGTCACCCTCGGCACGCTCGTGCAGGGTGCCTGGGGTCTGCTGATCGGCAGGTTGACGGACCGTCAGGACGTCCTCTTCGGCACGACCGTCTCCGGCCGGGACGCGGCCGTGGCCGGCATCGAGTCGATGGTCGGCCTGTTCATCAACACCCTGCCCACACGCCTGCGGTGGACGCCCGAGGCCACCCTCGGGGCGGTGCTCGACCGGCTCCAGGACGAGCAGGCCGCCCTCCTGGATCACCAGCACCTCGGCCTCGCCGAGATCCAGCGCGTCATTGGGCATGCGGGCGCCGGTGAACTCTTCGACACCCTCGTCGTGTTCGAGAACTACCCGGCCGAGTCCGACGTCACCGACCGCACCGGAACGGTCCGGATCGCCGGTCACGCCTTCCACGACGCCGTCCACTACCCCCTGGCCCTGATCGTGAAGCCGGGCCGCCGCCTCGACCTGCGTCTGAAGCACCACACCCGTCGCCTGGACGCAGAGGCCGTCCAGGTCCTCGCCGACCGGCTCACCCTCCTTCTGGAGACCCTGGCCGACGACCCGGACACCCAGGTGGCCGCCCTCGACCTGCTCACCGCGCGCGAGCGAGCAAACGCGCACTCCGATGGTGAGGCGCAGCCGGTTCCCGTCACCACCCTGACCGCCCGGATCGCCGCCCAGGTCGCCCGTACTCCCGACGCCACGGCCGTCGTCTTCGACGGCACGACTCTCACGTACGCCGAACTGGGCACCCGGGCCGCGGAGTTGGCCCAGCGGCTGCGTGCCAGGGGAGCGGGCCCCGAGAGCTTCGTCGCCGTCGCCGTTCCGCGCTCTCCCGATCTGATGGTGGCGTTGCTCGGTGTCCTGAAGTCCGGTGCCGCCTATTTGCCGCTCGACCTCGACTACCCGGCCGATCGCATTGGCCACATGCTCACCGACTCCGGCGCGACGCTCGTGGTCAGCACGGAGTGTGCGGCGGAACGGCTGCCCGTGGTTGACGGCGCGGAAGTGGTGCTGGTCGACGGAGAGGAAGCGCTGCTTGCCGACGCGCAGGATGTGCCGCTTGCCGGCCCGGACGCCACCCGGGCCACCGACCCGGACTCTGAGCAAGCCGATGCCGAAGCCGAAGCCGAAGCGGAAGCGGAAGCCGAAGCTGACCCCGACCACCCCGCCTACCTGATCTACACCTCCGGCTCCACCGGCCGCCCCAAGGGTGTCGTCGTCAGCCACCGTGCGATCGTCAACCGCCTCGCGTGGATGCAGGGCGCCTACGGACTCGCCGCCGACGACCGGGTGTTGCAGAAGACGCCGTCGAGTTTCGACGTGAGTGTCTGGGAGTTCTTCTGGGCGCTGTGCGAGGGCGCGGCCGTGGTGCTCGCCGCTCCGGACGGTCACCGCGACCCCGCCTATCTCGCCCGCGTCATCCGCGAACAGGGCGTGACGACCCTGCACTTCGTGCCGTCGATGCTGGAGGCGTTCCTCGCCGCCGAGGACATCACCGCCGACCCCGGGTGGGCGCTGAGCCTGCGCCGGGTCTTCAGCAGCGGCGAGGCCCTGCCCGGCCGAGCCGCCGACCGCTGGCACGCCCTGACCGGCGTACCGCTGCACAACCTGTACGGCCCCACCGAGGCCGCCGTCGACGTCACGCACCACACCCACGACGGCGCGCCGGACACGACCGTGCCGATCGGACGGCCCGTCTGGAACACCGGCCTGCGCGTCCTCGACTCCTGCCTGAGCCCCGTCCCCGACGGGGTACCCGGCGAGCTGTACCTGACCGGCGTCCAGCTGGCCCGCGGCTACCACGCACGCCCTGGACTCACCGCCGACCGGTTCGTGGCCGACCCCTTCGGCGCGCCCGGCGGACGGATGTACCGGACCGGCGACCTGGTCCGCCGCCGCCCCGACGGCACCCTCGACTACCTCGGCCGCACCGACCGTCAGGTGAAGCTGCGCGGCAACCGTGTCGAACTCGGCGAGATCGAGGCCGAGTTGGGCGGCCTGGCGGGCATCGCCCAGGCCGCCGTGACGGTACGCGACGACCGACTCGTGGCCTACGTGGCTCCCGCGCGGGACGCGGACCCCGCCGCCGTCGCCCCGGCCGCCCTGCGCGCCTCGCTGGCCGAGCGCCTGCCCGCCGCCCTGCTCCCCGACGCCTACGTCGTGGTCGACGCGCTCCCGCTCACCCCCAGCGGCAAGCTGGACCAGCGCGCGCTGCCCGCCCCCGAGGTGGAGCGTGCCGTGCGCCGCGCACCCTCGGGCGCGCGGGAGCACCTGCTGACGGAGATCTTCGCGGCCGTCCTCGGCATCGAGGACACCGGCCCCGACGACGACTTCTTCCTGCTCGGCGGCGACAGCATCAGCTCCATCGGCGTCTCCAGCCGCGCCCGCTCGGCAGGCTTCGAACTCACCCCGCGCGACGTGTTCACCCACCGCACCCCCGCGGCCCTCGCCACGGCCGCCGTCGCCACCGAGCGGGTTGCCCGCGAGAGCGCCCCGCCCACCGGCCCGACGCTCACCCAGGCCCAGCACGCCCGCCTCCGTGCCCTGGCCGCGCCCGCCGCCGTCGCCGACGTATGGCCCCTGGCGCCCCTCCAGGAAGGCCTGTTCTTCCACTCCGCCTACGACGCCGGCGCGCTGGACGTCTACACCGTCCACGAGACCTTCGACTTCGCGACCCGCCTAGACACCGACCGGCTCAGGGCGGCCGTCCGTACCCTGCTGACCCGCAACCCTGGCCTGCGCGCCGGTTTCACGAGCGACGGGCTCGACAGCCCGGTGCAGTTCATCGTCGAGGACCCGGACATCCCGCTCGACGAAGCCGATCTCTCGCACCTGCCCGCACCCGAACAGGACGTCCGTCTGCGGGAGTTGACGGACGCCGAGCGCACCCGCCGCTTCGACCTCTCCGCGCCCCCGCTGTTCCGCCTGCTGCTGGTCCGCCTCGGCGCCGAGCGCGGCGACCGGCTCGTCATCGGCCGCCACCTGATCCTGTGGGACGGCTGGTCGGCCTGGCTCTTCCTGGACGAACTCTTCGCTCTCTACGCGTCCGGCGGCGACGCCTCCGAGCTGCCCCGGCCCGGCAACTACCGTGACTACCTGACCTGGTTGGACGAGCAGGACGACTCGATCGCCAACGGCGCCTGGCGCTCGGCCCTCGCCGGTCTCCAGGAGCCCACGCTGCTCGCGCCGGCGGCGGCGGACGGTCTCGAACCGGTGATCCCGGACCAGTTGGACACGCGGCTGACGCCCGAACTCTCCGAGCGGCTGCGCGAGACGGGCCGGGCGCACGGACTGACCCTCAACACCGTTCTCAACGCCGCCTGGGGTCTGACCCTGGCGTCCGCGACGGGGCGTACCGACGTCGTCTTCGGCACCACCGTCGCCGGCCGCCCCAGCGAGGTGCCCGACGTCGAACACGTCATCGGCCTGTTCCTCAACACGGTCCCCGCCCGGATCGCGTACGACCCCGCCGAGCCGGTCCTCGACCTGCTCCGGCGCGTCCAGGGCGAACGGCTCGACCTCATGCCCCACGAGCACCTCAGCCTCGGCGTGATCCAGGCCGAGTCCGGCCACCGCAAGCTGTTCGACACCCTCTTCGTGCTGCGCAACAACGACACCGAGGAGCGCCTGGAGCAGCTGCGGGTCCGGCATGGCGCGACCGCCGTCGCCAACGTCGACGCGACCCACTACCCGGTCAACCTCGTGGTGACGCCAGGACGTTCCATCCAGGTCACCCTCACGCACCGCCCCGACCTCATACCGGCGGACCACGCACACGCCCTCCTTGACCGCTTCGCGCTGCTGCTGGAGCGGATGACCGCCGATCTGTCGGCCGCCGTCGGCTCCCTCGACCCGGTCCTGCCCGCCGAGCGCGCGGCCCTGCGCGAGGAGTGGGCGGCGAGCCGGGTCCCCGACCCCGAGGACACCATCGCCGACCTGCTGGCCCAGCAGGCGGCCCGCACCCCCGACGACGGCGCCCTCGTCTTCGACGACCGCACGCTCACCTACGCCGAACTCGACGCCGCCGTCAACCGGATGGCCCGGCTGCTCCTCGACCGAGGCGCGGGCCCCGAGCGGGTCGTCGCCCTCGGTCTGCCCCGCTCGACCGACATGGTCGTGGCGCTGTTCGCCGTCCTGCGCACCGGCGCCGCCTATCTGCCCCTCGAACTCGACCACCCGGCCGACCGGTTGTCGTTGATGCTGGCCGACGCCCGCCCGCTCGTCCTGCTCACCACCGCGCCGGTCGCCGCCACCCTGGACCTGGGGGAGACCCCCGCGGTCCTGCTCGACGACCCTGACGTGCAGCGGGAGTTGGCGGATCTGTCCGACGCGCCCGTCCGGTCCCGGTTCAGCCTGGAGCATCCCGCCTACGTCATCTACACCTCCGGCTCCACCGGCCGCCCCAAGGGCGTCGTCACCCCCTACCGGGGCCTGACGAACATGCAACTTAACCACCAGCAAGAGATCTTCGCCCCCGCCATCGCCTCGGCCGGCGGTCGACGGCTGCGCATCGCGCACACCGTCTCCTTCGCCTTCGACATGTCGTGGGAGGAACTGCTCTGGCTCGTCGAGGGCCACGAGGTGCACATCTGCGACGAGGAACTCCGGCGCGACGCCGAGGCGTTGACCGCCTACTGCGAGCGGCACCGCATCGACGTCGTGAACGTCACCCCCACCTACGCCCGGCTGCTGATCGAGCAGGGCCTGCTGGAGGGACACGTACCGCCGCTGGTCCTGCTCGGCGGAGAGGCCGTGCCGGAGACGGTGTGGACGGCCCTGCGCGACACCGAGGGGACGTACGGCTACAACCTCTACGGGCCGACCGAGTACACCATCAACACCCTCGGCGGCGGCACCCTCGACAGCGACACGCCCACCGTCGGCCGCCCCATCCGCGGCACCCGCGCGCACATCCTCGACGCGTGGCTGCGACCCGTGCCCGAGGGCGTGCCCGGCGAGCTGTACATCGCCGGCATCGGTCTGGCCCGCGGCTACCTCGACCGCCCCGCCCTGACCGCCGAACGGTTCGTCGCCGACCCGTTCGGCGAGCCGGGGGAGCGCCTGTACCGCACCGGAGACCTGGTGCGCCGCCGCCCCGACGGCAACCTCGACTTCCTGGGCCGCACCGACGACCAGGTCAAGATCCGCGGCTACCGCATCGAGCCCGGCGAGATCGAGACGGCCCTCAGCCACCACCCGCTGGTCTCCCAAGCGGCCGTCGTCGTCCGCGACGAACGGCTCGTCGGCTACGTCGTCCCCGCCACGCGCACCGACCAGGAACGGTCGGCCGCCGAGGCCGCCCAGGTCGGCGAGTGGCAGGAGATCTACTCCGACGAGTACGAGGAGATCGGCACCGCCGTCTTCACCGAGCAGTACGACGGCTGGGACAGCTCCTACGACGGCCGGCCCATCCCCTTCGAGGAGATGCACGCCTGGCGCGAGGCCACCCTCGCCCGCATCGGCGAGCTGAAGCCTCGCCGCATCCTCGAAATCGGCGTCGGATCAGGCCTGTTGCTCTCCCGGCTGGCCCCGGAGGCGGAGGCCTATTGGGCGACCGACTTCGCCGCCCCCGTCATCCGCAAGATCGGCGAGGAGGTGCGCCGCGACCCGGAGCTGGCCGCCAAGGTCGAACTGCGCTGCCGGCCCGCCGAGGACCTCAGCGGTCTGCCCTTCGCCTACTTCGACACGATCGTCATCAACTCCGTCATCCAGTACTTCCCGAGCATCGACCACCTCACCACCGTGCTGAACGGCGCCATGGAACTGCTCGCCCCCGGTGGCGCCCTGTTCGTCGGCGACGTGCGCGACCTGCGCCGCGCCCGCACCTTCCACACCGAGATCCAGCGGGCACGCGGCACCGCCGAGGCCGACCTGGAGCGGGCCGTCGAGCGCGGACTGCGCCTGGAGAAGGAACTCCTGGTCGACCCCGACTACTTCGCCTCCCTCGGCCACGGCGTCGACCTGCGCACCAAGCGCGGCCACCACCACAACGAGCTGACCCGGCACCGCTACGACGTGGTGCTGTACCAGGGCGAGCCCGATTTGCGGTTGGACAGCGCGCCGGCCGTCGCCTGGAGAGAGATCAGCGACCTGGGTCAACGGCTGGGTGGCGGCGGCTCGTTGCGTGTCACGGGCATCCCGGACGGCCGTACCGTCGAGCACGGCGTGGACCCGGAGACCCTCCACGACCTCGCTGACCGTCACGGCTGCCGGGCGCTGACCACCTGGTCCGCCGAACCCGGCTGCTACGACGCCGTGTTCATCCCCCGGTCCGACGGGTCCACCCAGTCCGCCAACGCAGGCCAGGACGCCTTCCGGCTCACCGCCGGGCTGTACCGCCCGGGCGGCGGCAGCGCGCCCTACGCCAACGACCCGACCTCGGCACGCGAACAGAGCGCGCTCGTACGGCGGTTGCGTGACGACCTGGGCCGTGAACTGCCGGACTACATGGTCCCGGCCGCCTTCGTCACCGTAGACACCCTGCCGATGAACGCCAACGGCAAGCTCGACGTCCGGGCCCTGCCCGACGCCGAACCCGCCGTCGCCCTGGGCGGCGGACGCGGCCCGCGCACCCCGCGCGAGGAGACGCTCTGCCGGCTCTTCGCCGAGGTGCTCGGCCTGCCCGAGATCGGCGCCGAGGACGACTTCTTCGAGCTCGGCGGCCACTCGCTCCTCGCCACCCGCCTGGTCAGCCGGGCCCGCGGCGAACTGGGCACCGAACTCGCCATCCGCGACCTGTTCGAGGCACCCACGCCCGCCCGGCTCGCCCTGCGCGCCGACAACAACAAGCCCGCCCGGCCGCCGGTCACCGCCGTCGCCGAACGCCCCGCGCACCTCCCGCTGTCGGCGGCACAGCGCCGGCTCTGGCTTGTGGAGGGCATCACCGGCGGGGGAGCGGCCTACAACTTCCCGCTGGTCTTCCGGCTGCGCGGCACCCTCGACATACCCGCCCTGCGCCAGGCCCTGCGGGACGTCACCGCCCGCCACGAGTCGCTGCGCACCCTGGTCGCCGAACACGGGGGAGAGCCCTGCCAGTACGTCCTCGCCCCCGAGGATGCCGAGCCGTCCTTCACCCTGACGGACTGCGTCGAGGACGAGTTGCCCGCCCGTATCGAGTCCGCGCAGCGCCGCGCCTTCGACCTCACGCGTGAACTGCCCGTGCGGGCCGAGGTGTTCCGCCTCGCGCCCGACGACCAGGTGGTCGCGGTCGTCCTGCACCACATCACCACCGACGAGTGGTCGGACCGGCCCTTCCTCGCCGACCTGCACACCGCCTACGCGGCCCGTGCGGCCGGCGAGAGCCCCGCCTGGGCGCCGCTGCCGGTGCAGTACGCCGACTACACCCTCTGGCAGGACCGGCTGTTCGACCAGTTCGGCGCGGCCCAACTCGCCTACTGGACCGATGTGTTGCGCGACCTGCCCGAGGAGCTGGAGCTGCCCCTTGACCGACCCCGGCCCGCCGAGCCCAGCGGGCGCGGCGACACCGTGCGGCGGACCGTGCCGGAGGACACAGGGCGTGCCCTGCGCGACCTGTCCGCCGCGACCGGCACCAGCATGTTCATGCTGCTCCAGGCGGCCACCGCCGCGCTGCTGCACCGGCTCGGCGCAGGCGACGACATCCCGCTCGGCGCCCCGATCGCAGGGCGCACCCACAGCGCGCTGGACGACCTCGTCGGGTTCTTCGTGAACACACTCGTCCTGCGCACCGACCTGTCCAGCCCCGACGGTGACTTGACGTTCCGTCAACTCCTGGACCGGGTACGGGAGTCCTCGCTCGCCGCGTTCGAGCACCAGGACGTGCCCTTCGACCGCGTGGTCGAGGCCGTCAACCCGCCCCGGCTGGCCGGCCGCAACCCGCTCTTCCAGGTCATGCTGGGCTACCACCACCGTCCCGAGGGCGACCCGGAGACACAGTTCGGGCTGCCCGCCGAGTGGTACGAGATGGACACCGGCACCGCGAAGTTCGACCTCGACTTCACCTTCGTCGACGAGTCCGACGTCTCGGGCCGCATCACCCTCCTGCTGGAGTACGCCACCGACCTGCTGGACGCCGAGAGCGCGGCCTTGTTCGCCGACCGGCTCGTCCTGCTGCTCACCCGGGCCGTCCGTACCCCGGACGCCCCGCTGACCGCGCTCGACGTGCTCACCCCGGCCGAGGAGACGGCCGCGACCGGCGCCTGGAACGACACCGTGCACCCCCTCGAAACCCGCACGGTCACCGAGGTGCTCGCCGACACCGCACGCGCCCACCCCACCCGCACCGCGCTGGTCACCGGCACCCCGGACGCACTCCGCCGCTGGACCTTCGCCGAACTGCACACCCGCGTCGAGATCCTCGCCGCCCTGCTGCGCGCCCACGGCGCCACGAGCGGTGGTGTCGTGGGCATCGCGCTGCCCCGCCATGAGATGGTCCCGGCCCTGCTCGGCGTACTCGCCTCGGGCGCCGCCTATCTCCCGCTGGACCCCGAACTCCCGGCGGAACGACTGGAGTTCATGCTCGCCGACGCGCAACCGGGCTGCCTGCTGACCACCCGCGAGTTCACCGAGCGCCTCCCCGAGACACCCGGCGTGCCGAGGCTGCTGATCGACGGCCCGCTCCCCGTCCCGCACCAGCCGCACCACCACCGCTCCCACCCCCTGGACGCCGCCTACACGATCTACACCTCCGGTTCGACCGGCCGCCCCAAGGGCGTCGTCGGCACCCACCGGGGCCTGAGCAACCTGTACGGCTCCCACCTGCGAGACCTGATCGAGCCGGCCGTCCGCGACACCGGCCGGGAGGTGCTGCGCGCCCTCCACGCGGCCTCGTTCGTCTTCGACGGCTCCTGGGAACCGCTGCTGTGGCTGCTCGCCGGTCACGAACTGCACGTCGTCGACGAGACGACCATGCTCGACCCGGCCGCCCTGCTGCACCGCATCGACGAAGCGCACATCGACTTCGTCGACCTCACACCGACCTACCTCCGCGAACTGCTGCACCACGGCTTCCTCGCCCCCGGCAGCCGCGTACCCGCCGTCATCGCGGTGGGCGGCGAGGCCACCCCGCCCGCCCTGTGGCAGCGGCTGACCGAGCTGCCCGACACGGCCGTGCACGACCTGTACGGCCCCACCGAGTGCGCGGTCGACGCGTACGGCTGGCACCACGGCACCACCGACCGGTCCGCCCCGCTCGACAACATCCGCGCCCACGTCCTCGACGACCGCCTGCGCCCGACCCCGGTCGGCGTGCCCGGCGAGCTGTACCTCGCCGGTGAGGGCCTGGCCCGCGGCTACCTCGGCCGTCCCGCCCTGACCGCCGAGCGCTTCGTCGCCGACCCGTTCGGTGACCCCGGCGCACGCATGTACCGCACCGGGGACCTGGTCCGGCGCCGCCATGACGGCACCCTCGTCTTCCTCGGCCGCGCCGACGACCAGGTCAAGCTGCGCGGCTTCCGCATCGAACTCGGCGAGATCGAGGCCGTGTTGGCCGGCCATCCGGCCGTCGGCGCCGCGGCCGTCGTCGTCCACGAGGACCAGCCCGGCGCACCTCGCCTGATCGCCTACGTCATCCCCACGCGGGCGGGCGACGCCCCGGACCCGGTTGCGCTGCGCGCCCACTGTGCCGAGGTGCTGCCGGACCACATGGTCCCCGCGGCTTTCGTCGTCCTCGACGCGTTGCCGCGCACTGTCAGCGGCAAGCTCGACAAGGCCGCCCTGCCCGCGCCCGTGGCGACGGCCGCACCGGTCGGCCGGCGGCCGCGCACCCCGCGCGAGGAACTGCTGTGCGAGCAGTTCGCCGCGGTGCTCGGCGTCGACCGGGTCGGCCTCGACGACGACTTCTTCGCCCTCGGCGGCCACTCCCTGCTCGCCATGCGCCTGGTCAGCCGCGTCCGAAGCCTGCTGGGCGGCGAGCTGTCCTTGCGGACGGTGTTCGACGCGCCCACCGTGGCCCGACTGGCCGCCCGACTCGAGGCCGGCCGCACCGACCGCCGCCCGGACCTGGCCGACCCGCGCCCCCGTCCGGACCGGCTGCCTCTGTCCTCCGCCCAGCGCGGACTGTGGCTGCACCACCAGGTCGCCGGACCCGACCCGGCCTACAACATCCCCGCCGCCTGGCGACTCACCGGCCCACTGGACCGCGCCGCGCTGGAAGCCGCCGTCGGCGACCTCGTCGCCCGGCACGCCCCGCTGCGCACGCTCTTCCTGGCCGAGGACGGAGTGCCCTACCAGCACGTGCTCGACCCGCGGGACACGGTCGTACCCGTACGCACCGCGCCGTACGAGGAGTTGGCCCGCGAGGCCGCGCACGCCTTCGACCTGGAGCGCGAACTCCCGCTGCGCGTCACCCTGTTCAAGACCGGCCCCGACGAACACGTGCTGCTGCTCCTGCTGCACCACATCGCCACCGACGAGTGGTCCGACCGGCCGCTGCTCGCCGACCTGGGCTCCGCCTACGCGGCCCGCGTCCAGGGCCGTACCCCCGACTGGGCCCCGCTGCCCGCGAGTTATGCCGACTACACCCTCTGGCAGCGCGACCTGCTCGCTGCGACCGAGGCCGACCTGCTCGCCCACTGGACGCGGGCCCTCGGCGGTCTGCCCGAGGAGCTGAACCTGCCCACCGACCGACCGCGTCCGGCGGAGTCCAGTGGGCGCGGCGGGACCGTGGGCTTCACCGTGCCCGCCTCACTCGCCCGCGCACTGCGGGAACTTGCCCGTCTGCACGGCGTCAGCATGTTCATGGTCGCCCAGGCGACCGTGGCCACCCTGCTGCACCGCCTCGGCGCCGGCGACGACATCCCGCTCGGCGCCCCGGTCTCCGGACGCGGCGACGAAGCGCTGGAGGACCTGGTCGGGTTCTTCGTCAACTCCCTTGTGCTGCGCACCGATCTGTCCGGCGACCCGACCTTCGCCGACCTGCTCAGCCGCGTCCGCGAGACCGACCTCGCTGCCTACGAACACCAGGACCTGCCCTTCGAGCGGCTGGTCGAGGCCCTCAACCCCGAGCGGTCCCTCGCCCGCCACCCCCTCTTCCAGGTGATGGTCGTCCACCTGGCCGGACGCGGCGACGCACCCACCCTCCCCGGGCTGAGCGCGCGTCATGAACCGGTCGGCCAGGACACCGCCAAGTTCGACCTCAGCTTCGACTTCGTGGAGCAGGGCGACGGCGAGGGCATCCAGGGCTGGATCGAGTACAGCGCCGACCTCTTCGACCACGCCACGGCCGAAGGACTGGCCCGC
The DNA here is from genome assembly GCF_053595415.1 of Streptomyces sp. NPDC002499. Lineage (NCBI taxonomy): Bacteria > Bacillati > Actinomycetota > Actinomycetes > Kitasatosporales > Streptomycetaceae > Streptomyces > Streptomyces sp. NPDC002499. Next base: position 496,122 of record NZ_JBSFXO010000002.1, on the reverse strand, counting down.
CGGATGGAACACCTGCTCGCCCAGATCGTCACCGACCCCGAACGGCCCATCAGCACAGTGGAGTTGCTGCGCGACGACGAGCGCACCCTCGTACTGGACACCTGGAACGCCACCGCGCACCCGGTCCCGCAGCTCACCCTGCCCGAACTGTTCCGAGCCCAGGTGGCCCGCACCCCGGACGCCACCGCCCTCGTCTTCGAGGAGGGAGCCGGGGACAGCTCGGAGCACGGCTCTGGAGACGGCAGTCTCACCTACGCCGAACTCGACCTGCGGGTGGAGCGACTCGCCCACGTCCTCGCGGCACACGGCGCCACAGCGGAGACCACCGTCGCCGTCGCCCTGCCCCGCTCGGCCGCACTCGTGGTGACCCTGCTCGCCGTCCACCGCGCGGGCGCCGCCTACCTGCCCCTGGACACCGACTACCCGGCCGACCGGCTCGCCCACATGCTCGCCGACGCCCGCCCGGTCTGCCTGGTCACCACCGACGGCGTACGCCTCCCGGACACCGACGACACACCCCGCCTCGTCGTCGACGTGGAGGGCACGCCCGAGAGCACTCGCCGCTCGCCGCTGCCGACGGCCTACGACCCCGCCCACCCCGCGTACGTCATCTACACCTCCGGCTCGACCGGCCGCCCCAAGGGCGTCACCGTCCCCCACGAGGCCATCGCCAATCGCCTCCAGTGGATGCAGGACGCCTACCAACTCGTTACGGACGACCGGGTGTTGCAGAAGACCCCGGCCGGATTCGACGTGTCCGTCTGGGAGTTCTTCTGGCCTCTGATCACCGGCGCCACCCTCGTCGTGGCTCGGCCGGAAGGTCACAAGGACCCCGCGTATCTTGCGGCGCTCATCCAGCGGACGGGTATCACCACCGCGCACTTCGTACCGTCGATGCTCCGCGCCTTCCTGGACGAGCCCACCGCCGCCCGCTGCACCGGACTGCGCCAGGTCGTGTGCAGCGGCGAGGCGCTACCCGCTCCGCTGGCGGCGCGCTTCAAGAACCTGCTCCCGGACACCCGGCTGCACAACCTGTACGGCCCGACGGAGGCCGCCGTCGACGTCACCGCCCATGAGGTCGGCACGGCCCCGAGGACCGTCCCCATCGGCCGTCCGGTCTGGAACACCCGCACCTACGTCCTCGATGCCGGTCTGCGACCGGTTCCGCCCGGCGCGGCGGGCGAACTGTACCTGGCGGGCGTCCAGTTGGCCCGCGGCTACCTGAACCGCCCGGGCCTGACAGCCGAGCGTTTCGTCGCCGACCCGTTCGGCGCCCCCGGTGAGCGCATGTACCGCACCGGCGACCTCGCCCGCTGGACGACGGACGGGGAACTGGAGTACCTCGGCCGGATCGACGACCAGGTCAAGCTGCGCGGCTTCCGCATCGAACTCGGCGAGATCGAGACGGTCCTGGCCGCGCACGAGTCAGTCGGCCACGCGACCGTCGTCGTCCGCGACGAACGTCTTGTCGCGTACGTCGTCCCGGCGACCGCCGGTGCCCCGGACCCGGCCGCGTTGCGCGCCCACACCGCCGCCGTTCTGCCCGACCACATGGTCCCGTCCGCCGTCATCGTCCTCGACACGCTCCCGCTCACCCCCAACGGGAAGCTGGACCGACGGGCCCTGCCCGCACCGGACTTCGCCGCCGACGTCTCCGAGACTCAGCCCCGCACCGCGATGGAGGAGACGGTCTGCGTGCTTGTCGCCGACGTCCTTGGCCTCGAACGCGTCGGCCCCGACGACGACTTCTTCTCCCTCGGCGGAGACAGCATCGTCGCCATGCAGCTCGTCGCCCGTGCCCGAGCGGCCGGGCTCGCGTTCAGCCCGCGTGATGTGTTCCGACGCAAGACGGCCGCGGGACTGGCGGCCCTGGTCACGCCCCTCACCACCGACGACCGTCCGACACCCGTCGCAGGCCTGTTGGACCTCACCGAGGACGAGCGCACGGAGCTCGCGGGGTTGCCCGCCGGCACCGAACTGCTGCCCGTCTCCCCGCTCCAGGCCGGCCTCCTCTTCCACGCCGCCCTCGACTCGGGCGACGAAGGCCCCGACGTCTACACCGTCCAGATCTCCTACGACCTCGAAGGACCCCTCGACGCCGAACGGCTGCGCACCGCAGGGCAGTCGCTGCTCGACCGGCACGAGAACCTGCGCAGCGGCTTCCGGCACCTGGCCTCCGGACGTGCCGTCGCCGTCGTACCGCGCACGGCCACGCTGCCGTGGCGGCAGGTCGACCTGACCGGTGACGCGGACGACACCGACGCGTGGGAGCGGCTGCTCGGTCAGGAGCGGCGCCGTTTCGACCCGGCCGAACCTCCGCTGCTGCGCCTGCTGTTGGCCCGCACCGCACCCGACCGGCACCGGCTCGTCCTCTCCCACCAGCACCTCCTCCTCGACGGCTGGTCCCTGCCCCTGCTGACCGATGAACTGTGGGCGCTGTACGACGGACGCACCCTGCCCGCGCCCGCGTCCTACCGCTCCTACCTCGGCCTGCTCGCCGCCCAGGACCCCGCCCTGGCAACCGACGCCTGGACGCGGGCACTTGAGGGTCTGGCCGAACCCACCCGACTGGCACCGGCCGACCCGGGCCGGCTCTCCGCCGTCCCGCACACCCACACCGTCGAGGTGGACGCCGAACGCACCGCCGCCCTCGACGCGTTCGCCCGCGCACACGGCCTCACCCTCAACACACTCGTCCAAGCCGCTTGGGGTGTGCTCCTGGGCCGGCTCACCGGCCGCGACGACGTGGTGTTCGGTGCCACCGTCGCCGGACGTCCGCCGGAGCTGGACGGTGCCGAGTCGATGATCGGCCTGTTCATCAACACCGTTCCCGTGCGGGTCCGTATCCGGCCCGAGGAGACGGCGGCGAGTCTGCTGGCCCGGCTCCAGGACGAGCAGTCCGGGCTGATCGCTCACCAGCACCTCGGCCTCGCCGACATCCAGCGGGCCGCCGGACTCGGTGAACTCTTCGACACCCTGGTCGTGTTCGAGTCCTACCCGGTAGCAGACTCCGACGAGGAGACCTCACCCCGGGTCGTCGTGCGCGACCACGAGGACGCCACGCACTACCCGTTCGCCTGGGCCGTCGAGCCCGCCGAACGGCTGCGGCTGACCGCCGAGTTCCGGCCCGACCTGTTCGAACCGGCCGTCGTACGCCGGATCACGACCGCCTTGGTCGCCCTGCTCGACACCATGGCCACCGAGCCCGAACTGCCCGTCGGCCGCCTCGACCTGCTCGGGCCCGCGGACCGGCACACCGTGGTGGAGACCTGGAACGACACCGCGCTGCCCGTCGCCGAGGACCGACCGGCCACCGTGCCCGCGCTCTTCGCCGCCCAGGCCGCGGCCAGCCCTGACGCCACCGCCGTCACCGACGGGCGGACCACCTGGACGTTCGCCGAACTCGACGCCCGCACCGACCGGTTGGCCCGGATCCTCGCCGGTCACGGCGCCGGACCGGAGCGGACCGTGGCCCTCGCGCTGCCCCGCACCGCCGACCACATCGCCGCCATCCTGGCCGTGATGAAGGCGGGCGCCGCCTATCTGCCTCTCGACCCCGACCTGCCCGAGACCCGGCTGCGCGACCTGCTCGCCGACGCCCGTCCCACCCTGGTCCTCGCCACCCGGCAGACCGCCGCCGGACTGCCCGACGCCGAGGTGCCCGTGCTCGACCTCGACGACCTGCTTGCCGCCGACCACCTGCCCGAGGCCGACCCCACCGCCCCCGACCCCGACCACCCGGCCTACGTCATCTACACCTCCGGATCCACCGGTCGCCCCAAGGGCGTCGTCGTCACCCAGCGCGGTGTCGCCAACCTCTTCCACAGCCACCAGTACGACCTGCACGCCCTCGCCCGGCGCCGCACCGGCCGCCGCCATCTGCGCGTGGCGCATGCCTGGTCGTTCTCCTTCGACGCCTCCTGGCAGCCGCAGTTGTGGCTGCTGGACGGGCACGCCCTGCACATCGCGGACGACGAGACCCGCCGCGACCCCGAACTCCTCGCCGCCTTCATCCGCGAGCGGCGGATCGACTTCATCGAGGTCACCCCGTCGCTGCTCGCGCAGATGGCGGACAGCGGGCTGATCGGCCCGGACGGCGACTGCCCCCTCGCCGTCGTCGGCTTCGGTGGGGAGGCGGTGCCCGACGGCCTGTGGACCCGGCTCGCCGCGCTCCCCGACACCGAGGCGTTCAACCTCTACGGCCCCACCGAGGCCACCGTCGACGCCCTCGTCGGCCGCGTCCGCGACAGCGCCCGCCCGATCGTCGGCCGCCCGGTCCACCACTCCCGCGCCTATGTCCTCGACCAGGCCCTGCGCCCGGTGCCCCCCGGCGTCACCGGCGAGCTCTACCTCTCAGGGCCCGGCCTGGCCCGCGGCTACCTCGACCGGCCCGCTCTGACCGCGGAACGGTTCGTCGCCGACCCCCACGCGACCGAGCCCGGCGCGCGGATGTACCGCACCGGCGACCTGGCGCGCTGGACCGAGGACGGGCAGCTGGAGTTCGCCGGCCGCTCCGACGACCAGGTGAAGATCCGCGGCTACCGGGTCGAACTCGCCGAGATCGAGGCCGCGTTGGACACCCACCCGGCCGTCGACCGGACCGTCGTGACAACCCGCGAACAGCGCCCCGGCGTCCGACAGCTCATCGCGTACGCCGTCGTCCCCGAGGGCGACGCCGACCCGGCCGGGCTGCGCGCCCACGCCGCGTTGCTGCTGCCCGAGTACATGGTCCCGGCCGCGGTGGTGGTCCTGGACCGGCTGCCGCTGATGTCCAACGGCAAGCTCGACCGCACCGCCCTGCCCGCACCGGACTTCATCGCGGCGGGCGGCGGTCGGGCGCCCGAGAACGACACCGAGCGCACCCTGCGCGACGTCTTCGCCGACCTCCTCGGTCTGCCCGCGGACGCGGTCGGCACCGACGACGACTTCTTCGCGTTCGGCGGCGACAGCATCGTGGCCATGCAACTCGTCGCCCGGGTACGGGCGTTGGGCCTGCGGATCACTCCCCGCCAGGTCTTCCAACACCGTTCCGTCGCCGCCCTGGCCGCCGTTGCCACCCCGTTGGCGGCCGGTGACCGGATCCCCGGTCACGACGACGGCACCGGCACGGTCCCGCTCACGCCGATCATGCACGCCCTGTGCGAGCGCGGCGGGCCGATCGCCGGATACCACCAGGCCGCCCTGGTCCAGACACCCGCCGACCTGGACGAACCGGGCCTGCTCGCGGTCCTGCGGGCCGTCGCCGACCGCCACGACATGCTGCGGGCCCGCCTCGACCGGGGCCCGGACGGCACCGAGTGGACTCTGCGGGTTCCCGCAGCGAGGGAGGCCGACGTCAGCGAGTGGCTCGCTCGCGTCGACGTACGCGGCGCCGACCGCGCTCGGTTGCGCGAGGCGATCGCCCGCCACGCCGAAGCGGCCCGGGACGGACTCGACCCGGACGCGGGAGCCATGGTCCGCGCGGTCTGGTTCGACGCCGGCCCCGGGCAGCCCGGCCGACTCCTGCTCCTGGTCCACCACTTGGTCGTCGACGGCGTGTCCTGGCGCGTCCTGCTCCCCGACCTCGCCGCCGCCTGGGCCGCCGTACGCCAGGGTCGTACCGCCGAACTCGCCCCCGTGGAGCTGTCGTTCGCGCGCTGGTCCCGGCTCCTCACGACCCGTGCGGCCGACCCCGTCCGCGAGGACGAACTCCCCTTGTGGAACTCGGTCCTCGCCGAGGGCGCCGGACTGCCGCTGGCCCGGCCGCTCGACCCGGTCCGGGACACCGTCACCACCACCCGCTACCTGTCGCTGAGCCTGCCGACCGACGTCACCGGCCCCCTCCTCGGGCGCGTTCCCGCGGCCTTCGACGCCACGATCAACGACGTGCTGCTCACCGCGTTCGCGCTGGCCGTCGCCGACTGGCGGGCCAGGGTTCTCGGCACCGCGCCCGGCGGCGCCGTCCTGGTCGACCTGGAGGGCCACGGCCGCGAGGAGGAACTCGCGGGCAACGCCGACCTGTCCCGTACCGTCGGCTGGTTCACCAGCGTCGTCCCGGTACGGCTGGACACCGGTGCCGGCGACCCGGCCGAGGCGTTCGCCGGCGGACCGGCCCTGGACGCGGTGCTGGCCCGCGTCCGCGACCACCTCGCGAGCCTGCCCACGGCCGGCGTCGGCCACGGGCTGCTGCGCCACCTCAACCCGAGCACCGGCGCCCAGCTTTCCGAACTCGCCGAACCCCAGATCGAGTTCAACTACATGGGCCGCTTCGACCACCCCGAGGCCGCCGACTGGTCCTACACCGAGGACGACGCCGCCGCCGACCTCGACGCCGACCCGGCCATGCCCATGTCGCACGCGCTGACCCTCAACGCCCTCACCGAGGACCGCCCCGGCGGCCCAGAACTCACCGCCCACTGGGCCTTCGCGGCCGATCTGCTGACCGAGGAGGCGGTCCAGGACCTGGGCCGCACCTGGTTCAGGGCCCTGGAGGCCCTGGTCCGGCGGGCGGGCGCACACGAAGCCGGCCCGGGCGGGTCCGGAACCACTCCCACGTCCGGCATCACTCCCACGAAAGGTATGAACCCCGCATGAGCAACCCGTTCGAGAACCCCGACGGCGTCTACTCCGTCCTCGTCAACGACGATGAACAGCACAGCCTGTGGCCGGAGTTCGTCGCCGTCCCCGCCGGCTGGCGGTCCGTCCACGGTCCCGCGGGCCGGCAGGAATGCCTGGACTTCATCGAGGCCAACTGGACGGATATGCGGCCCAAGAGCCTCGTCGACCGAGCCTGACGTTCGCACAATGCGAGAGGGGCGGGCCCACGTGGGCGCCCGCCCCTCTCGCATGTCCGCCGTGCTCAGGACGCCGGCTGCTCGACCTTCGTCGCGGGCTTGCCGTCCACCGCCGCCGCCAACTGCGGCACGAGCCGGTCCAGGACGTAGGGAATGCTCAACACCGTGGACAGGGACACCGCGTTGCCGTAGTCGCTGGTCTCCTTGACGAACACCTCGCGCCCCTGCTTCACGACGTTCAGATCGCCGTACACCTTGTTGCCGTGCAGCTTGGTGACCGCGGTCGTCAGGTCCGGCACGATCCATACGGCCACGTCCTGATCGAGCAGGTCCATGCGCTCACTGCTGATGTTGGCGCCGAACTGGTCGCCGATCAGCTTGTCCAGGTCCGTCGGCAGCGAGAAACCGAGGTCGGACAGCAGCCGGGAACGCGGGTCCTGGCTGCCGTAGACGAAGGTGCCCTCGTACGGGGTCGCCATGACCGCGGTCGCCCCCGCGAAGGCGGGGTTGGCCTTCTTGGCGGCGGCGAACTTGTCCTCGACCCCCGTCACCAGCTTCTTCGCCTCGTCGGGCTTGCCGAGCGCCTTGCCGATCTCCTCGGTCTGCTCCTGCCAGGGAATGCCGTAGTCGTTGAACTCCTTGGGCTGTGCCACCACCGGCGCGAACTTCGACAGGCTCTCGTACTGGGACTTCGTCAGCGCCGAATACAGAGCGAGGATGAGGTCCGGCTTCAGCGCGGCGATCTTCTCCACCTGCGGACCGGTGCCGGAGTCCGTGAGCAGGGCGGGCGCCGCCGAACTGCCGAGCTTGTCCTGCGCCCAGGGGCCGACGGCCCCCTTGTAGTCACCGAGCCACTGCGTGGTGGCGACCGGCACCTTGCCCAGGGCGAGCACCGCGTCCTGGTCGGTGAGACCCACAGTGACGATCCGCTTCGGCTCGGACTTGATCGTCGTGCTGCCGTACTTGTGCTGGATGGTGACCGGGTACGCGTCGGCCGACACCGTCGACTTGGAGGTGTCGGAGGAACCGGCGGAGCCGGACGAGTCGGAGTCGCTTGAACCGCAGGCGACCCCGCCGCCCAGGAGCAGGACGACTGAGGTGAGAAGTCCGGTCAGCCGGACGGCGGTTCTGGGGCGGGCCATCGAGTGATCCTTCTGTTCGGTACGAGGAGGACGTGCGCGGGGGGTGTCAGTGGGCGGTCCCGGAGGTCCCGTCGGACCGGTTGTCGGACCAGGCACGCCACAGGACCGCGTACGGCCCTTCCGCGGCGAGGAGTTCGGTGTGTGTGCCGTTCTCCACGACGCGTCCCTCGTGCAGGACGACCACACGGTCGGCGGACGCGGCCTGACTGAGGCGGTGGGCGACGATCAACGCGGTACGGCCGTCCAGGACGCGCAGCGCGGCCTGTTCGAGCTGCCGCGCGCCCGAACTGCCGGCCTCGGCGGTGGCCTCGTCGAGCACCGCGACCGGAGGATCCGCCAACAGCAGCCGCGCCAGGGCGAGTTGCTGGGCCCGGTCGGCGGTCAGCCGGTGGCCGCCGTCACCGACGACCGTCTCGATCCGCTCGGGCAGGGCGTCGACCCATTCGAGGGCGCCGACCGTGGCCAGCGCCTTGCGTAGTTCGTCGTCGTCGGCCTCGGGGCGGGCCAGTCGCAGGTCCTCGGCGAGCGGTCCGGCGAAGACGTGCACCTCCTGGGTGACCAGGGCCACCGAGCGGCCGGCCTCGTCGGGCTCCGCGCCGCCGACGTCGACGCGGCCGACCGCGGGCCGGTGCAGGCCCGCCACCAGCTTGGCCAGGGTCGTCTTGCCGGCCCCCGTCGCGCCGACGAGCGCGACCCGCTCGCCCGGCCGGACCGTCAGGTCGACCTCGTGCAGGACCGGGCGGCCCGGCACGTACGCGTGGGAGACCCCGTGCAGGGTGACGGCGGCGGCGGAGTTCGGGGCCGTTGCCCGTACAGGCGCCGTCGGTGTCGTGGGCTCGTCCACCACGCCCACCAGGCGGGCCAGCCCGGCCGTCGCCGACTGGGCGTCGTCAAGGAGCACCAGCGCCGTGTTGACCGGACCGAAGAGACTGTGGAAGTAGAGTGCCGCGGCCGTGGCGGTGCCCAGGGACACGGAGTCGGCCCGCACCAGCAGGAAGCCGGTCGTCAGCACGGCCGCCAGTCCGGCGTACTCGGCGATGTGCAGCCGGCCGTAGAAGCGCAGCACCAGGCCCACGCCCCGCATCGTCAACTCCACGGTGGCGCGCGACCGTTCGGTGACGCGCTCGGTGTGCTCGGCCTGGGTCCCGTAGGCCCGTACGGTCGCCGCGCCCCCGATGGTGTCGAGGAGTTGCTGCTGCTGGGCGCCGGTGGCGATCCGCTCGCGGGCGTACAGCGGCACGGCGTGGCGTACGTACCAGCGGGCCGTGTACGCCTGAACGGGCACCGCGAGAAGCGCGGCCAGCAGGAACCGCCAGTCCAGTACGGCGAGGGCCACGAGGGTCAGCACGATGGACAGGACCGAACGGGCCAGCTCCGGCAGCGCGGTACGCACCGCCTCGGCGACCCGGGACACGTCCCGGGTGACCCGGGCGTTGAGGTCACCTGACCCCGCCCGCTCCACCCGCTCCAGGGGCAGCGACAGCGCGCGTTCCACGAACCGCTCGCGCAGCCGGGCCAGCACCGTCTCGCCGAGTCGCGACACCAGCGTCATGCCGAACGCCGTCGTCACGCCCTGGACCACCGCGACGACGGCCAGCGCGACGACGGGGAAGGTGAGGGTGCCGGGCGCCCGGTGCTGGGTGACCAGGTCGACGATGCGGCCCAGCAGGGGCTGGGTGAGCAGTCCGACGGCGGTGGCCAGCACCATGAGCCCGAAGGCGGCAAGCGCCAACGCCCGGTGCGGGCGCACCAGTTCGCGTACCGCCGCTCTGGTGCGGGCCGGCGTGGCCGTGGGCAGCAGGGCACGGCCGGTGGCGGGGGAGGGGCCGCCGCCCGTTTCCGTGACCGTCTCCACCGGTTCCGTGGTGGTCGTGTCGGGGATCATGTCAGCACCGCGGTCCGGTAGGTGTCGTCGGTCCGCACGAGTTCCGCGTGCGTGCCCTGGGCGCCGACCCGGCCGCCGTCGAGCAGGATCACCCGGTCGGCGACGGCCAGCAGGGCCGGGCTGTTGGTCACCAGGACCGTGGTGCGGCCCTGGCGGAAGTCCCGGATGCCCTCGGCGATCCGCGCCTCGGTGACCGCGTCGACGGCGGTGGTCGGGTCGTGCACCACGAGCGTCGGCCGCCCGGCCCGCAACGCCCGCGCGAGCAGGACGCGTTGACGCTGGCCGCCCGACAGGGACCGCCCGCCCTCACCGACGTCGGTGGCCTCGCCGTAGGGGAGCGACCGGGCGACCTCGTCGGCACGGGAGGCGGCCATCGCGCGCAGCGTCTCGGCGTCCAGGGCCGGGTCGGGAGAAGCCGACGAGGCGGAATCCGGGTCTGCCGTCGAGGCGCTGCCCGAAGTCGGTGCCGAGACAGCGATGTTGGCCCCGAGCGTGCCCTCGAACAGGGCCGCGTCGTGGGCGGCGACCAGCACGGCGCGGCGCAACTCCTCCGGGGCCAGGCTGGTCAGCGCCACACCGTCGAGTTCCACGTGCCCTGACTCGGGGTCGGCGTCACGGCCCAGGCAGCGCAGCAGCGCCCGCGCGTAGGCAGGGTCGGTCACCGCGATTCCGGTCAACTGCCCGGCCGGCAGGTCGAGATCGACACCGTCGAGTCCGTCGAGCCGTACGCCCCGCAGCCGCAGGGCACCGCGCAGCGTGCTCGGCAGCGGCGCGTCCCCGCCGACGACCGCCGGCTCGGCGGCGAACACCGCGGCGATCCGGGCCGCGGAGGCCCGGCCCTGGGCGAGTTCGGTGTTGACCCAGGCGAACACCTCCAGGGGGCCGAGCAGGAACAGCGCGAGGCCCACGGCGGAGACGAGCTGGCCGAGCGTCAACGAGCCGTCGAGTGCGAGGCGTCCGCCCACGAGTGCGATCAACGCGATGAAGCCGCCGGTGAGAGCGAGGACGAGGCCGGTCTGCCAGGACTCCGCCCGCGCGGCGCGCAGCGTGGCGACGAGCGAGGCGCGGCTGGTCCGGCGGTAGCGCTCGACGGCCGCCTGCTGTGCGCCGATCCCCTTCAACACCCGCAGCCCGGCCACCAGATCGGCCGCCACCCCGGAGGCGTGCGCGGCCTTCTCCTGCTCCGTCTCACTGCGGCGTTCCAACGGCTTGCTCAGCAGATGCCCGCACCACAGCAGGGCGGGCGTCCCGAGCAGGACGATCAGGCCGAGCGGTACGGACATCACCAGCAGCGCCACCGCGCTCACGACCATGCCGACGATCGCCCAGACGCCGCTCATCACGGCCATGGTGACCGCGCCGACGCGCTTCGCATCCTCCGTGGCCACGTTGGCGAGTTCACCGGGCAGGCGGTCGGCCTCGGCACCGCCGCGCGGGTCGAGCACCCGGCGCAACAGCGCGACCCGCAGCTCGTGTGCCGTCTCCTCGGCGGCCCGTTCACCGGCTCCGGCGCCGAGCCGGAAGCTCCAGGACAACATGACGTAGACGACGGCGAGTACGCCGAGCCAGAGCGCGAGGAGACCTCCGTCGCGCCGGGCCACCGCCTGGTCCACGACGACACCGATGAGGACCGGCACGAGGGCCTCGCCCACCTGGTGGAACGCGCCGAGCGTGCAGGCGTAGGCCAACCGGCGTGCCTGCCCTCTGAGCGAGCGTCTCAGGACGTCCCGCCCCGATGAAACCACTGTCCCCACCAGGCCACCCTCCGGAACCAGCCAACTTAGGCAAGGCTACTCTAAGTAAAGCTGGCCGAGTCAATGCCTGCGGGGCTGACGTGATCAGGCCGAGGGGGGCGGCGCGGTCGGGCCGGGAGGGGCAGCGGTCGGGTCGAGGGAGGGCGCAGCGGTCGGGTTGAGGGGGAGTGGCGCGCTCAGGCCGCGAAGGAGCAGGCGCTCAGGACGTGGCGGTACGGATGCGCGCGAGGAGATCCCTGAGTTGGGCACGATCCTCCGGGCCGAGCGTGGACATGGCTTCCCCGAGGGCGATCCGGTCTACCTCTTCCGCCTCGCGGTGGCATTCCTCACCCTTGTCGGTGAGGCGCAGCAGGAACGCCCGGCGGTCCTGCGGGTGGCGTACGCGCTCCACCAGGCCGTCCCGCTCCAGGCTGTCGACGATGGCGGTGGTGGTGCGGGCGGCGACGCCGGTCATCTCGCTCAAGTCCCGCATGCGCAGCGGCTGTTCGGCCCGGGCGAGCATCCGCAGGGCGCGCAGCCGGGCGACCGAGGCTCCACCGGTTCGCAGCCTGGCCTCCACGAACTGGCGCAGCTGATGGGTCGTCTCGTACAACTCGTCGACCAGTGCGTCGCTGCTGCCCTGCACTGCCATGTCACTCCCTGTTCGCCGAAAACCCAATTCTATGTGCACGCACATAGTGAGTATGCTCAGCATGTGCTGCTGTACCGACACCCCCGTCTGCCCCGCCCCTCCTTCCACCTCAGTCAACGCCTGGTCGTACCGATCATGTGCGTCAGCGTGACGTTCATCGCCATCGTCGATGGAGCCATCACCACGGTGGCGCTGCCCTCGATCGCCCGTCAGTTCCAGTTGACGACGGCTGCGCTGGACGGGGTGGTCGTCGTCTACCCGGTCTGTCTGGCCATGGCCATCCCGGCCTCCGCCTGGCTGGTCGAGCGGTTCGGCGCCAAGCATGTGCTGCTGACCGCGCTGGTCGCCTTCCTCGGCTCGTCGTTGCTGTGCGGCGCGGCCGTCGGCCTCGGCCAACTCGTCGCGTACCGCGCGGCCCAGGGACTGTCCGCCGGAGTGCTCTTCCCGGCCTCGGCGGCCCTGCTCTTCGCGACCTTCGACTCCGGCGAACAGGTGCGGATTTCCCGCTACATGATCGTCCCGCAGCAGATCGCCCCGGCCGCCGCCCCGATCCTCGGCGGCCTGCTGGTGGACCACCTCTCCTGGCGCTGGGTCTTCTACGTCAACCTGCCCTTCGGCGTGCCGGCCGTGCTGTTCGGGGCGCTGTTCCTGGCCCGGCACCAGGGCCACCGGCCGGGCCGGTTCGACCTGACCGGGCTGCTGCTGAGCGCCGCGGCCCTCGGCTCGCTGATGTTCGGGATCTGCGAGGGGCCCAACCGCGGCTGGTCCTCCGCCGGCGTGCTGACCGGCCTCGTCCTGGGCGCGGTCCTGCTCGCCGCCGCCGTCGCCTTCGAACTGCGTACGTCCCAACCGCTCCTGAAGCTGCGTCTGTTCGCCGACCGGCTCTTCCGGGACACCAACCTGATCAACCTCGTGGGCCTGGTGCCGATCCTCGGTGCCATGTACCTCGGCCCGCTCTTCCTCCAACAGGCGCAGGGCCGCAGCGCGGTGGAGTCCGGCACCAGCACCTTCCCCGAAGCCTTCGGCGTCCTGCTGACCGTCCAGGTGGTCGGTGTCCTGTACGCCCGGGTCGGCCCCCGGATCATCGTGGGCTGCGGCCTGGCCGGCGTCAGCGGGGTGCTGCTGCTCTTCGCCACCTGCGACGCGAGCACGAGCCTGTGGACCTTCCGCCTCTACATGTTCCTGCTCGGCATCGCGATGGGCGGGGTCTTCATGCCGACGACGGTGGCCTCGCTCGCGACCATCGACCGGAAGGACCTGGCGCAGGCCTCCATGCTCAACACCGTCGTCCGCCAGACCGGCGGAGCCCTCGCGCCGGCGGTGGTGACCACGGCCCTGGTGCTGAGCACGCCCGCGGCGGCGGTCGCGAACCCGCCCGTGGCCGCCTACCAACACGCCTATCTGGTGCTGGCGGCGATCGCGGCGGTGACGGCGGCCTTCGCGTTCACGATCCCGGACGCCGCCGCCCGAAGCGCGGCAGGGGGCGGGACGAAGACCTTGCGCAGGTCACCTGCTCGTCCGCGCAGCCGGCAGGAGAGCGTGCGCTGACGGCTGGTGGCTGGCGGGGCGCCGGCGGACGGCGCTTCCGCCTTACGCGTGCGCGCGCCCGTCGCCGGCGATCGAGGCGAGTCGGAACTTGGTCTCGTCGGGGCTGCCGGGCGCGGTCGTCATGATCACGATCTTGAGCTCGGAGTCCGTGTCGCTGAGGATGTCGCAGTCGACGGTGACGGGTCCCACCGAGGGGTGCTCGATGATCTTGTGGTCCTCGCGGTGGGCGGCGACGGTGCCGGTGGCCCACAGGTCGGCGAACCGCTGGTTGCCCGCGCTCAGCGCACTGATCAGCCCGGCCAGCCGGGGGTCGTGCGGATAGCGGCCGGTGGCCCGGCGCAGGTCGGACACGACGGCGGCGTCGGTGGCCGCCTTGTCGGTCTCGGCCACCGGCCACAGGGTCAGGCGGGCGGGACCCGCGTCCGTCGGAAACCGGTCCCGGGCGAAGTTGCGCAGTCGTGGCGGCGAGGACGAGGGGTCGCCCAGCAGTGCGGCCCAGCTCCGGTTCCACCAGATCAGCTGCCAGTCCGCCGCGAACACGGCGACCGCGACGTCCCCGAGCCGGCTCAGCACCCGATGGACGCCGGGTGTGATGTGGTCGCGGATCACGCCGTCCGCAGGGGGCGCGAGCCGGGCCAGCCGGTACAGGTGATCCCGCTCGGCGGAGGACAGTTGCAGGGCGCGCGCCAAGGACGCCACCACCGACGCGGAGGGCGTGGTGGCCCGGCCCTGTTCCAGACGTACGACGTAGTCGACCGACACCCCGGCGAGCTCGGCCAGTTCCTCGCGCCGCAGCCCGGTCGCTCGACGGGCCCGGCCCACGGGCAGCGCCGCGGCCGACGGGGGCAGCCGGTCCCGCCAGGTGCGGATCATCGCCCCCAGCCCGGCTCCGGAAGTCGTGGTCATGAATCCCATACTGCTGCACCGCACGCCTGTGAGGGGGAGTCGACGGTGGTACTGCTGCTCCTACCGTCGAGGCGTCCCTGGCCGAGTGCCGAGCACGGGCGAACAATCGACCGCATGACGATCATCTTCATCACCGGAGCCAACAAGGGGCTCGGCCGCGAGACCGCCCGCCGCCTCACCGAACTCGGCCACACCGTGCTGCTCGGCGCCCGCGACCCCGAACAGGGCGCGGAGGCCGCCGCCGCACTCGGTGCGCGCCACGTACCCATCGACGTGACCGACGACGCGTCCGTCGCCGCCGCGGCCGCGAACGTCGCCGAACACGAGGGTTCGATCGACGTCCTGATCAACAACGCCGGCGTCCACGGCCCCTACGGCGATCCCACCACCTTGACCGGCAGCGACGCCCTGGCCGTCCTCGACGTCAACTTCGCCGGTGTGGTCCGCACGACCACCGCGTTCCTGCCGCTGCTGCGCCGGTCGGCGGACCCCGTCATCGTCAACGTCAGCAGTGGAATGGGCTCGCTCGCCCTCACGCACGATCCGACACGCGTCGAGTCCTCGGTCGTCGCGCCCCTCTACACCGCGTCGAAGGCCGCGCTGACGATGCTGACGACCCAGTACGCGAAGGCCCTGCCGGACATTCGCGTCAACGCCGCCGATCCCGGCTACACGGCGACCGACCTGAACGGTCACAGTGGTCCCCAGACCGTGACCGAGGGGACGGACGCGATCGTCGGCCTGGCGACCGAGAAGCCCGGTGCAGGTTCCGGACGCTTCGTCGACCGGGTCGGCGAGATCGCCTGGTCGTGACCCGGGAGCGCGCGGTCCTGGCCGACGACGGTTCGAGAACGGTGCGATCCCGTGGCCACCGGCTGAACGGCGGACACGGGATCGGGCGACCGGCGGACTGACTCCGGCCGTTGATCAGGGCCTGATGGTCAGGCGTGAACGGTCAGGGCTGGGCGGTCAGTTGGAAGCTCTGCGCGGCGGAGCCGTCGCACGTCCGCTGGGTGAGCTGGACGCTGTTGGTGGCGGCGGTGGAGGCGGTCAGGCATTTTCCGCTGTGCCGCGCGGCGAAGTGGTAGTTGCCGCTGGCTTCCTTCACCGGCTGCCACTGCTGGTTGGTGCCGCTGGAGTAGGCCCACAGTTGCAGGGGCGCGTTGTCGGCCGTGGAGCGCTCGGCGACGTCGATGACCTGTGCCGGATTGCTGCGGGCGTTGATCCGCACGTATCCGCTGTCGGTGCCGACGAACTGGAACTGCTGGGCCGCGGTGGAGTTGCAGGCGTACTGCTGGATGACGGTCCCGTTGGCCGTGGCGGCCGCGCGGGCGTCGACGCAGGTGCTGTTGCCGCCGTTGCGCACGCTGTACCAGTTGGTCGAGGGGATGCCGTCCCCGGGCGGCGTGGTGGACGACGAACCACCCAGCCACTTCAGCCCGTCCAGCAGGAACTTGTTCTGCGTCGCGCTGGCGAACGTCGACGACAGCGTGGTGTTGGTGTCGTAGTTCATCGCGTTGTGGCCGAAGTTGGCGTACAGCATCTTGTAGTTCGTGTTCGTCCACAGGATCGGGTAATACCCGCTGTACCAGGTCTGGTTGGGGTCGGTGCCGAGCGGGAAGCTGCTCGGGTCGATGGACGCCAGGATCTTGATGGCGGGGTTCGTGCGCAGGTCGTTGGACCAGCTGTACCACTCGCTGACGGACGAGGTGAAGGTCGCGGGCAGGTTCACCGTCGAGGGGTGGGTACGGTCCTCCACCTTCAGTACGGCGGTGGTCGGCCCCCAGGTGTTCGAGCGGAAGTTGCCGCTGCCCAGGAACGTGTTGTGGTACCACGACCAGCTCGCCGCGTTGGTGGTGAAGGCCGACACGTGGAAGCCCATCCACGCCCCGCCGTTGCGCATGTAGTTCTCAAAACCCGTGCGCTGGGCGGCGGTCTGCGGCAGGTCGTCGAGGAAGAGGACGACCTGGTAGCTGTTGACGCCGCCGTTGGCGAGGAGGTCCCAGTTGTTGCTGGACGTGTAGGTGAAGCCGTTCGCGGCCGCCTGCTGGGGGAACCAGGTGTTGGCCTCGTGGACGAAGCTGATGTGGGCGGCATCCCAGGTGCCGTTGTAGAGCGCGAGGACGCGGAACGGCTCCGCCGCCGGTGCGGCCTGCGCGGGCGGCTGTGCCAACAGGCTGGTGAACGCCGTGAGGAGGAAGGCCAGCCACAGCGCGACGCGTGCGGTACCGGATCTCACCTGTTGCATCGAAGTTCCCTTCATGAACGGCCCGGAGGCGGGGGGTGTGCCGCCGCTCGGCGGCATCAGGGCGTGAACGAAGGGGTTCACATATATGAGTGCTGGATGTGTCTGTAGAGGTCGCTGGGCCGTGAACCTAAAGGTCTGAACCAGACACGTCAAGAGGTGGCACCGGGAAACTCCCCTGCTGGGCAGGGGAGTTCAGCACTTGAAGGCAGACGGTTCGCCGCTGCGGATGTGCGCGCGATGCAGGCGGGCTCCGCGCGTCAGATCGCGCCCGGGCCTTCGTGGTGCGCGCCGACGGCCGTGCGCGGCAGGGCCAGGCACAGCACGGCGCAGACCACCAATGCGCCCACGGCCCATGGACCGGCGTGGTGGATGCCGTCCGTCAAGCCGGTGGAGATGTTCGAGAAGAAGACGTTGCCGATGACCGCGACCCCCAGCGCGCCGCCGAACTGCTGGGCGGTGGAGAAGACGCCCGAGGCGCCGCCGGCGATCCGCTCGGGCACGGCCGACAGCACGACGTTCGCGAGTGGGACGACCAGGAACCCGAGTCCCGCGCCGGCGACCAGCAGACCGGGCACCAGCGGCCAGGCGCTGGTGTGGGCGGAGGCGGCGTGCTCGATGGCGTACTGGACCCAGAAGAACCCGCCCGCCATGACCAGTCCGCCCACCAGCAGGACGACTCGCCCGAACTTCACCACCAGGCCGTCGGCCATCGGCGCGGTGATGAAGGTGCCGCCACTGAACGCGACCATCAGCACCCCGGCCTGGGCGGGGGAGTAGCCCTGCCCGGACTGCAGCCAGATGGTGAACGTCAGCATGAAGCCGGACATGGCGCCGTAGAACAGCAGTTGGATCAGCAGGCCCGCGCTGAACGCCCGGTTGCGGAACAGGCTCGTCGGGAGCACCGGGTCGGGCGAACGCCGTACCGACTGCACGACGCTCAGCAGCACCAGGCCCGCCACCCCGCCGGCCAGGCAGAACCAGCCCCACAGCGGCCAGCCGTTGGTGCGGCCCTCGACCAGCGGCAGCACGACGGCCACCAGCGACGCGGCCAGCACGAGATTGCCGAGGAGGTCGACGCGCCCGGGCGCACGCTCTCGGGAGCCGGGGATCCACAGCGCGCCGAGCACCAACACCAGGGCGGCGAGGGGGAGGTTGACCGCGAAGATGGTGCGCCAGCCCCAGCCGAACAGGTTCCAGTCCGTCAGTACGCCGCCCAGCAGGACGCCGGTCGCCACCGCGATCCCGGCGATCGCGCCGTAGATGGCGAACACCTTGCCGCGCTCGGCGCCGGTGAACATCGTCCGCAGCGACCCGAGGACCTGCGGCATGATGACCGCCGCGGCCACGCCCTGCACCGCACGGGCTGCGACGAGTTGACCCGGACCGGTGGCCACCGCGCTGGCCAGGCTTGCTACGGCGAAGCCCGCGACGCCGGTCAGGAATAGCGCCTTGCGCCCGAACCGGTCTCCGAGATGCCCCGAGATGATCAGGGTCGCGGCGAAGCCCAGCAGATAGGCCGACACCATCCACTCCAACTGCGCCGGATCCGCGTGCAGTCCGCGCCCGATGGACGGCAGCGCCGTGTTGACGATCGAGCCGTCGATCATGTCCAGCAAGGCCGCGAGGATCATGACGATCGCCGCCGCCCACCGCTTCGGATGAGGCCGTTCCTCGGCGGCGGAGGCGGAGGCCGCCTGGACTGTACTGTGCGACATTGGTGATCCCCTGATCGCTTGACCGTAATGTAACTTGAAGCTCGTGTATCTCGACTATCGAGCTATCTCTAGCCTGGAGGGAGATGTCTCGATTGTCAAACGAAATGGAGCGGGTCCTCGCTGACCTGGGCGAAGTCATGCAGGGCTACCAGTCCGCAGTCGATGACTACGATCGCGAGACCGCCCGGCTCCTCGGTGTGAACGAGACCGATCTGCGCTGCCTGGAGCTCCTGCTCGGCGCCGGCGAGCTCTCTCCGCGCGAACTCAGCACCCGCCTCGGCCTGACCACCGGCAGCGTGACCGCCATGCTCGACCGCTTGGAGAACCTCGGCCTGCTCAACCGCACCCCGCACCCGGTCGACCGTCGCAAGACCGTCGTGCGGGTGACCCCGGAGGGTGCCCGGCGCTGCTACGAGCTGATCGCCCCGCACATCGAGGACAGCACGAAGGAAATCAGCGCGAAGTACAGCGTCGAGCAGTTGCGGCTGGTCATCGACTTCCTGCGCGCGAACACGGCCATCCAGACCCGCCACATCGAGCGTCTGCGGGCCATGCCCGCCCCCAAGTCGGAACGCGGACGCCGCGGCAAGTAGCGCCGCGCGTCAGTGGGGGCGGAGAGTCCCCCTGGGCCGGGTCCTCCATTACGTAGATCCGGGTCCTCCATTGCGTAGATGTTGCGCGAAGTCTTGACGCCTCCCTCCTCGTTGCGTAGATATGACTGCGCAGTCATGACAGCGCAGTCATACACCGGACTGGGACTAGGATTCGACTGCCGAAGATCGGGAGACGCCATGGCACCAGGGGCAGGGCGGGGCGCAGGAGCCGCGCCGCGCAGTGTGGATGTGGCGCGCCTCGCCGGCGTGTCGCAGAAGACGGTGTCCCGGGTCATGAACGACGAGCCGTACGTCTCAGAAGACGTACGCCGTCGGGTCCTGGCGGCGGCCGAAGAACTCGGCTACCGCTCGAACAACGCGGCCCGCGCGTTGGCCTCCGGCCGCACCAGGTCCATCGGCGTCGTGACCCTCGGCACCGCCCTGTACGGTCCGGCCTCGCTGCTCATGGGCATCGAGCGGGCCGTCCGGGACACCGGCTACGCGCTCCGCGTGGTCAACACCATGGAGGGCGAGACCGCGGGCATCGCCGGAGCCGTCGACTCGCTCCTGGACCAGGGCGTGGACGGCATCGTCATCTCCGAGCCGATCGACGAGGAGGGCGGCGCGGTGCTCTCCGCCCGGCTCGACGTACCGGTCCTCGTCCTCGGCGCACCCCCGCCCTTCGCCGCACCCCACGTCGTGACGGCCGGCATCGTCTCTCACCAGATGGCGCGCGCGGCCACGGAACACCTGCTGGAGCTGGGCCACACCACGGTCCATCATCTGGCGGGTCCCCAGCGCTGGTACTCGGCGCGGGACCGGCTCGAAGGCTGGCGTGCTGCGCTCGCCGCGCGCGGGCGGGCGGAGCCGGCGGTCGTGCAGGGCGACTGGTCGGCGGCGTCCGGTTATGCGGCCGGTCGTGAACTGGTCGCCGACCCTGCGGTGACCGCGGTGTTCGCCGCGAACGACGACATGGCGATCGGGCTGATGCGGGCGCTGGCCGAAGCGGGGCGGCGTGTTCCGGAGGACGTCAGTGTGGTCGGTTTCGATGACACTCCGGTCGCCGCGTATGTGACTCCGCCGTTGACGACTGTGCGGCAGCCGTTCTCTGCGATGGCTCGGGACGGGCTCAAGTTGCTGGTGCATGCCATCGAGAGTCCGCAGGCGGAACCGTTGCCGATGGCTGATCCGCCGGTCGAGCTTGTTGTTCGCGCGTCTACGGCGGCGCCCCGTTAGTTGCCCTGCTGGGTCCGCGGTCTTTTGTCCGCGGGCCGGTGGGGGCTGGTCGCGCAGTTCCCCGCGCCCCTGAAGGGGCGCTCACCTCACCGGAATTTTCAGCACGCCGTCGGTCGGTGTGCCGGTTTCTCGTACCCTCTCTCGGGAGTTCAGCATGTCCGGAATCCTTTCCAACTCGTCCTCCTCTCTCAGTCGTCGAGGCTTTCTCGCCGGCACCGGTGCGTTGTCGCTTGCCGTCACTCTGTCCGGCTGTGGTGGGGACGGCGGCGGTACTGGTGGCTCGTCGACCAAGCCGGTCAGCCAAACCGACATCGACAAGGCCATGAAGACGCCGACCCAACTGACGTTCTGGACCTGGGTTCCGAACATCGACAAGGAGATCGCGCTCTTCGAGAAGAAGTACCCGGCCGTCAAGGTCAAGGTCGTCAACGCCGGTCAGGGCACGCCCCAGTACACGAAGCTGCGGACCGCGCTCAAGGCGAACAGTGGTGCCCCGGACATGGTGCAGATCGAGTTCCAGGCGATCCCGACGTTCACCATCACCGACAGCCTGCTCGACCTCCGTCCGTACGGCGCCTCCGCGCTCAAGTCGATGTTCGTGGACTGGACTTGGGGGCAGGTCAGCGGCAGTGGCGGTGAGGTGTGGGCGATACCGCAGGACACCGGTCCGATGGGCATGCTGTACCGCAAGGACATCTTCGACCAGCACGGCATCCAGGTTCCCACCACCTGGGACGAGTTCGCGGCCGCAGCGCGCAAGCTGCACAAGGCCGACCCGGACGTCTACCTCACCAACCTCGCCGCCAACCAAGTCGCCGCCTGGCACGGCCTGTTGTGGCAGGCGGGCGCCAAGCCGTACGTCACCTCCGGCAAGAGCGACATCACCGTCAGCGTCGACGACGCGGTCTCCCAGAAGCTCGGCGCGTACTGGGGCGGACTCGCGAAGGACGGCGTGATCGGCGTCGAGCCGGACTTCACCGACGCCTGGTACGCGGCCCTCAACAAGGGCAAGTACGCCACCTGGTTGACCGGCGCCTGGGGTCCCGCCTTCCTCTCCGGCTCCGCCAAGGCCACCGCCGGCAAGTGGCGTGCCGCCCCGCTGCCGCAGTGGGACGCCGCCAAGCCCAGCTCGGGCAACTGGGGCGGCTCCACGACCGCCGTGATCCGCTCCACCAAGAACCCCATCCAGGCAGCCGTGTTCGCGCAGTTCCTCAACAGCGATCCCGCCAGCGCCAAGATGTTCGCCACCGAACAGTTCTTCTTCCCGGCGACCAAGACCCTGCTCGGCGAGGCGAGTTTCCTTAGTGACGCGCCCGCGTTCTACGGCGGCCAGAAGGTCAACCAGGTCTTCGCGGACATCAGCGCCCAGGTCGACCCCGCCTTCCAGTGGCCGCCGTTCCTGGACCGGGTCGCCACCGACTGGACGGAGACCGTCGGCAAGTCCCTCGCCGACAAGTCCGACACCGTCCGGGCGCTCGGTTCCTGGCAGTCGCGCATCACGACCTTCGCCAAGAGCCAGGGCTTCACGGTCAAGGGAGGCTGACGATGGCCACCACCACGGCGGACGCCCGCACCAAAGCCCCACCTCGCCCCCGTCGGCGGCACGGCACCGCGGGAGCCCTGTTCATCGCCCCCTTCATGGCGCTGTTCCTGCTCCTCTTCCTGGCTCCGCTCGGCTACGCCGCCTACCTGAGCCTCTTCCAGGAAAAGCTCATCGGTGGCTCGACGTTCGTCGGCCTGGACAACTACGTGACCGCCCTCAAGGACCCCCAACTCCTCAAGGGCATAGGCCGCGTGGCCCTGTTCTTCCTCATCCAGGTCCCCGTGATGCTCCTGCTCGCCCTGTGCTTCGCCCTCGCGCTGGACAGCGGCCTGCTCCGCCTCGCCCGCGTGATCCGCCTCGGCATCTTCGTTCCGTACGCCGTCCCCAGCGTGATCGCCACCCTCATGTGGGGCTATCTCTACGGCCCCGACTTCGGCCCCTTCGCCCAGATCAGCCACGACCTCCACCTGCCGGCCCCGCACTTCCTCTCCGACAGCTGGATGCTCGGGAGCCTCGCGAACATCGTGACCTGGGAGTTCGTCGGCTACAACATGATCATCCTGTACGCCGCCCTGCGCACCATCCCCGCCGAGTTGTACGAGGCGGCCGCCATGGACGGCGCCGGCTCCTGGCGTATCGCCTGGTCCATCAAACTCCCGGCGCTGCGACCGGCGTTGACCCTCACCCTGCTCTTCTCGGTGATCGGCAGCTTCCAGCTCTTCAACGAGCCGAACCTGCTGATGAAGGTCGCCCCGGACGTCATCTCCAGCTCCTACACCGCCAACCTCTACGCCTACTCCGTCGCCTTCATCAGCCAGCAGACCAACTACGCGGCCACGGTGTCCTTCATCCTCGGTCTGGTCATCGTGATCGTGTCGTACGCCTTCCTGCTCACGGCGAACCGCAGGAGGACCGCATGACCACCGTGACGCGCACAGCCTCAACAGCCGGGGCGGCGAAGCGACTTCCCGCCGAGGCCCGCCCACGCCACCGATCGACCTCCGGTCGCCGCCGCAGCACCCCGCTCACGATCGCGATGCTGGCCGCCCTGGCGTACTTCCTGTTGCCCCTGTTCTGGCTGCTGGTCGCCTCGACCAAGAGCACCCAGGACCTGTTCAACACCTTCGGCCTGTGGTTCTCGCACGCGCCGCAGCTCCTGTCCAACGTCAAGGCCACCTTCACGCAGGACGACGGCGTCTACGGCCGCTGGCTGCTCAACACGGTCC
The DNA here is from genome assembly GCF_053595415.1 of Streptomyces sp. NPDC002499. Taxonomy (NCBI): domain Bacteria; kingdom Bacillati; phylum Actinomycetota; class Actinomycetes; order Kitasatosporales; family Streptomycetaceae; genus Streptomyces; species Streptomyces sp. NPDC002499. Next base: position 472,922 of record NZ_JBSFXO010000002.1, on the reverse strand, counting down.
TGTACGCCGGGGTCAGCGCACTCGGCGCCGCACTGCTCGCCGCGGCGGCCGGCTACGGCTTCGCCAAGTACCGCTTCCGCGGCCACGGCGCCGCCTTCAATCTTGTCCTCGGCGCCATCATGATCCCGACCACCGCCCTGGCGATCCCCACCTACCTGCTCTTCGCCAAAGCGGGCCTGGTCAACACCCCTTGGGCCGTCATCCTGCCCTCCCTCATCAGCCCGTTCGGCCTCTACCTCATGCGGATCTACGCCGAGGACGCCGTCCCCGACAGCCTCATCGAGGCCGCCCGCATGGACGGCGCCGGAGAGTTCCGGATCTTCTGCACGATCGGGCTACGGCTGCTCGCCCCCGGCCTGGTGACCGTCATCCTCTTCACGCTCGTCGCCACCTGGAACAACTACTTCCTGCCGCTGATCATGCTCAACGACCCGAACCTGTACCCCATCACGGTCGGGCTCGCCCGCTGGGCCGACCAGGCCCAGAACGGCGGCGCCGGAGCCGGCAGCGACATGCTCGCCCTCGTCGTGACCGGCTCCCTGATCTCGATCCTCCCGCTCGTCCTGGCCTTCCTGCTCCTTCAGCGGTACTGGCAGAGCGGCCTGGCCACCGGCGGCGTCAAGCAGTAGCCCCTTCCCGGTATCCCCCCAACACCCCCTGCGTTCCGGAGGTTTGTCCATGGCGGATCTGCCCGCCCGCGTTCTGTTCGGCGCCGCCTACTACCACGAGTACCACCCCGCCTACGGGCCCGACGTACGGCCCGACGAGCAGCTCAAGACCGACCTCGACCTCATGGCCGACGCGCACTTCACCGTCATCCGGGTCGGCGAGTCCGTCTGGTCGACCTGGGAACCGGAGAACGGCCGCTTCGAACTCGACTGGCTCCAGCCGGTGTTGGACGGCGCGCACGAACGCGGCATCTCGGTCATCCTCGGTACCCCCACCTACGCCGTGCCACCGTGGCTGGCCCGGCAGTACCCGGAGATCACCGGCGAGCGGCGCACCGGCGAGCGCATCGGCTGGGGCGCCCGGCAGGAAGTCGACTTCACCCACCCCGCGTTCCGTTTCCACGCCGAGCGGATCATCCGCGAGATCGTCGCCCGGTACGCCGACCACCCGGCCGTCATCGGCTTCCAGGTCGACAACGAACCGGGCCTGGAGCTGTTCCACAACCGCGGTGTCTTCCAGCGCTTCACCGATCACCTGCGGGCGAAGTACGGGGACGTGGAGACCCTCAACCGCGAGTGGGGACTGGTGTATTGGTCCCATCGCCTGTCCACGTGGGCCGACCTGTGGACGCCCGACGGCAACGTTCAGCCCCAGTACGACGTCGCCTGGCGGGAGTTCCAAGCCCGTCAGTGCACCGAGTTCATCGGCTGGCAGGCCGATATCGTCCGCGAGTACGCCCGCCCCGAGCACTTCGTCACCACCTGTATCTCCTACTCCCGCCCGGCGGTCGAGGACGACGAGCTCACCGACCGCCTCGACATCGCCACCGGCAACCCGTACTACGACATGCAGGACGGCCTCCTCCTGCCCGACCCCACCCCGGACACCCACGAACAGAAGTGGAAGACCACCGGCGTCTGGTCCCTCCTCCAGACCGCCGACTGGATGTTCTCCTCCCGCCAGGAGCCGTTCCTGGTCACCGAGACCAACGCCAACTCCATCGGCATGGCCTGGGACAACCGGCCCGCCTACGACGGCCAGTGGCGCCAGGCCGCCTGGGCGCTGGTCGGCCGCGGCGCCCGCATGATCGAGTACTGGCAGTGGCAGACCCTGCGCTTCGGCGCGGAGACCTACTGGGGCGGAGTCCTCCCGCACAGCGGCCGACCGGGCCGCACGTACGCCGAACTGGCCCGGCTGGGGGAGGAGTTCGAGGCCGCGGGCCCGCTCGTGGCGGGGCTAGAGCCGGACGCCGACCTCACGATCGTCTACTCTACCCCCAGCAAGTGGCTGATGCAGAAGCACCCGCCCCTCGCCACCCCGGACGGCGAACCGGACCCCGCCGCCTACCACCGCATCCTCGATCCCTTCTACCGCGGGGCCTTCGACGTGGGCCGCCAGGTCCGTATCGTCCACGCCCGCCAACTCCACGACCCGCGCGGCGAACGGGCCGGTCTGTCCCCGGAGGAGGCGGCACGCCGCCACCCCGTTCTCGTCGTCCCCGCCCTCTACCTCGCGGACGACTCCACGCTCGACTGGTTCGCCGCCTACGCGCAGGCCGGCGGGCACCTGGTCCTGGGGCCGCGCACCGGCTACGCCGATCAGGAGGCACGGGCCCGGCACGAACCGGCGCCCGCGCGCCTCACGTCCGCCGCGGGAGTGTCGTACGACGAATTCAGCAACCTCACGCAGGCCGTGCCCGTCCGGTCCGTGCCCGGCAGTCCCCTCCCGCTGCCGGCGACCGCGACGGCGACGCACTGGGCGGACGGCCTGACCGTCACCGACGCCCAGGTCCTCGCCGCCTACGAGCACCCGCACTTCGGCCGTTGGCCCGCCGTGACCACTCGCCGCCATGGGGAGGGCCGGGTCACGTATGTCGGTACCGTTCCCGGCCGCGATCTCGCCCGTGCCCTGGCCGAGTGGCTGGTGCCGACCGCCGGCAGTGGGTGGGGCGATCTGCCGGTCCCGGTCACGGTGACGACCGGCACCTCGCCCGACGGCCGCAGGGTGCACATCGTCCACAACTGGAGCTGGGAGCACGCCCGTTCGGCGGTGCCGGTCGATCTCGTCGACGCGCTGAGCGGCACGTCCCTGCCCACGGGCACGGTGCTGGACCTCGGCCCGTGGGACGTACGCGTACTCGTTTCCCCGAAGGACCCGTCGCAGTCAAAGGAGTAGCTGTGCGAAGAAGCAGAGCGGTGAAGGTGCTGGGCACGTTCGTCGGGGCCGGCGCGATGCTGGCGATACCGATGACGGCCGGCGCTCAGGCCTACAACCCGACGGGCGGAATCCTCTATCAGCTCGGGAACGAGCCGTGCCTGAAGGGGCGGGGCAACTGCGCCGTGTACCCGAAGTCCGCGCAGCTGCCCGGCGGACGCCTGGTCGCGTCGTTCGAGAAGTCCACCGTCGTACCGGCATCGGGCAGCGCCGACGGACAGACACTCCCGGTCTACAAGAGCGACGACGACGGAACGAGCTGGCAGCCGCTGTCGGAGGTCAAGGCTCCCGCGTATCTCTCCAAGGACCCCAAGTACGCGAAGTACACGAGCAATTGGACCAACCCCTACCTCTACACGCTGCCGCAGAACGTCGGAAAGCTGAAGCGGGGCACGCTGCTTCTCGCGAGCGTCGTGTCGGGCGACGACGAGTACTACAAGGAGCACAAGGCGGCCGACCCCGACTGGACGCCCAACAACGACGGTGACCGCAGCGACCTGGCCATCGCGCTGTACTCCAGCACCGACCAGGGGAAGTCGTGGAAGGTCGTCAACGTCATCGCGACCGGCGGCTGGCAGGGCGGCAGCGCGGGCGCGATCGGACAGAACGTCGCCGCGGCCAACACGAACAAGCAGGTGGATCCCCTCTGGGAGCCCTATCTAATGGTCTACAAGGGCAAGTTGGTCTGCTACTACTCCGACGAGAACGACTACACGGGCTTCGACCCGACCACCGGCGCCCCCACCCTGGACCCCGCGAACGACACCGCCCCCGACTCGCACGGCCAGATCCTCGCCCACAGGACCTGGGACGGCCGCAGCCCGCACTGGAGCGGACCCGTCGTCGACGTCGCGGGACTCACCCAGACCATGGGCGGCGGCAAGACGGAGATCGGCGGCGGCCGGCCGGGCATGACGAACGTCGTCCGGACCACGGACGACAAGTGGCTCCTCACCTTCGAGTACTGGGGCGGGGGAGCCAACACGCGGTACGTCGTCGCCGACAACCCGCTGAAGTTCTACCGCAGTTCACCGATTGGCGACGCCATCACCTCGCTGCCGGTCGACACCGGTTCCCGTGCGCTCGCGACGGGTGGCAGCCCGGTCGTCATCAAGCTTCCCGACGGGCGCCTGGTCTACAACGCGGCGGGCAGCGGCAACGTGTGGGTCAACAAGAGCGGTCGCAGCGACGGCGTGTGGAAGGAGTACCAGACCACCTCGCGCGCCGGCTACAGCCGCGACCTGCAATACGTCGCCGGCACCGGCCGTATCGCGATCCTCAACAATCAGGGCACGTCCACGATCGCCTTCGCCGAGGTCGACCTCGGCCGATCGAAGGGCGCCTACCACCGGTTGGTGAACCAGAAGACCGGCCAGGTGATCGGCACCGGGAGCAAGACCAACGACGCGAACAGCGGCAACGCGGACGTACCCGATGTCGTCCTGGAGGATCGCGGTTCCGCCTCGGACCCGGACACCCAGTACTGGCACGTGGTGACCGAGCCGAACGGCGGGGTGTCGCTGCTGAACAAGTCGGGCGGCCGTGCGGCGGCGATCTGGACCGGCAACGCCACGGTCGGCCAACGGATCGGCCAGTGGGTCGACAACAGCGCCACCGGCAGCTGGAACCTGGTCGCCACCGGCCACGGTCTCTACAAGCTGCAGTCGGTCAAGAACACGGGCCTGTACCTGACCGGCGCCTCCGAGGACGCACCGCTGACCCTCCAGAACGCGACGACGGACGGCTCACAGGAGTGGAGGCTCGTCCCGTAGCGAGAAGACCTCGCACTGTGGTGACACGCGGGTTCGCTCGCTACGCTGCGAAGCAGAATCGGGATCGTCAACGCGCCGGTGGCTGGGTAGCGCGTCTCTCTGACGTGCTCATTGGAGACGCCCATGGCGTACCGGTCCCTTCTGCGTGTCCCCGGTGCGGGGTTCTTCCCCTTGGGATTCCTGGCCCGGCTTCCTTACGCGACATCGACCCTCGCGACACTCATCCTCGTCCGGGCCGCCTCCGGCAGTTACGCCTTCGCCGGCCTCGCCGCAGCAGCGCAGGGCGTCGCCACCGCTGTCGGCGGTCCGGTCCTCGGAGCGCTGTCCGACCGCCACGGTCACCGCTCGGTCGGGGTGGCCGCGGCAGTCGCCAACATCGTTGCCCTTACGGGCCTCATCGCCGCGAGCCACGCCGACCGCGCGAGCATGCTCGCAGCCGCGGCCCTGGTCGGCCTGACCCAACCGCCGGTCGGTCCTTTGGTACGCGTGCACTGGTCACGCCTGCTGCACGCACGCGACCGGCACGCACTCATGCCCACCGCGCTGTCGTACGAAGCGACCGCCGATGAGACGAGCTTCGTCGTCGGACCCGCGATCGTCGGACTGCTCACCCCGATCGGACCGGCGGCGCCGACCATGGGGACCATCGCCCTGCTGGCTCTGGCCACCCTGCCGTTCGCGCTGTCCCTCAGCCGCCGGGACGGCACGCGGCCGACGACACCGAAGGCGACCAGAACTCCCTTGCCACGACGCCCACTTGCCGCCATGTTCCTCGCCATGGCCGCGATGGGCGCCGTGTTCGGTGCGGTGCAGACCGGCGTCACCGCCTACGCCGACGGGAGCGGGCGCCCCGGCACCGCCGGACTCCTCTACGCCGTCTTCGGTATCGGAAGCGCCCTGGCCGGCGCCGCCTGCGCCTGGCTGCCCGCGCGATTCGCACCGCGCCATCGCTATGCGACCTTCGCGGCCACCCTGTTGCTGGGCGGGCTGATCCTTGTCGCCGGGGACGGACTGCACGCCGTCCCCGCCGCGGTGGCCGTCGCCGGCATCACCGTGGCGCCCTACATGATCAGTCTCTACACCCTCACCGAACAGCTCGCGCCGCCTGACCGGGCCACCGTCACGATGACGATCGTGTGCGGCGCCGGACCCCTCGGTACCGCGGCCGGACAGGCGGTGGCCGGGTCGCTCGCCGACGGTCACGGAAGCGCCGGAGCGTTCTTGGTGGCGCCGATCGCGGCAACAGCGGCACTGCTGCTGGCACTTGGCCTGCTGTGGGCGGATCGCGGGCGGGGCGTGTGGCTCGTGGCTGGTTCAGGTGCGAATGCGGGGGAACTCGAAGTGCACAAGCAATCGGCATCCACATGAGCAATCGGCAGCCATGACCAGTTCAGGTGGCGGCAACGGAAGCGGTGGTGTTCTGGCATGGTTCTTTTCCTGCTTCTCGTCCTGATCGCCGTCATTCTGGGAATTGTCGGCGTCGCCGCGAGCGGGTTGGGCTACCTGCTGGCGATCGGCGTCGCGGTCCTGGTGGCCGCGCTCGCCCTCGTCGCCGTTCGCTGGTCCCGGCGCGCCGGTCGCCGCCCCATCCGATAGAGGGCTCCGTCCTTCGGGGGCAGGATCCCTTCGAGGGCTAGGCGGGCTTGCCCAGGGACCAGCCCGACACGTCCGTCAGGCGGCCGCGCCACAACGGCATGTGCACGGGCTCGCCTGCGGTCACTCCGATGGCATCGCGCAGATGAATCCACTGAGGCAGCCGCTGCGGGGTGTCGTGTCCCTGCCTGTCGACGACCGCTTGGTCCACTTGTTGCGGAAAGAGCTCGAGCAGGTCGGCGCCCGGGCCGTCGATACCGCGCAGGCTGCGTGCCCACTCGGCCGTCCATGCCTCGTGGGAGATCAGATCGCCGTAGAGGAAGCCACCGCCGACGACCAGCGTCAGCGGCAGCGTCGCCCGGTCGTCCTGTCCGATGAGCCGTATCAGCATCTGCAGTTGGAGATCCGGTACGGGCTCGGTCACCACCGGCGCGGCCGGCTGGTGCAGGGGGTCGTGCTCAGTGGTCATGTGCGGTGGTCCTTCTGACGCTGCGTGAGGGGGCCTGGTGCGGTGGCGGCGAACTCACGTGTCCAGGAGGCCGGTACGGAGTTTGGCGAGGGTGCGGTTCAGCAGGCGGGAGATGTGCATCTGCGACACGTGGAGTTCGCGGCCGATGTCGGCCTGGGTCATCTCCTGGCCGAAGCGCATCTCGATGATGGCCCGCTCGCGGTCGTCCAGCTTCTGGAGCAGGGGAGCGAGCGTGTGCAGGTCCTCGAACAGGTCCATCGCCGGGTCCACGTCGCCGATGGTGTCCGCGTACTTCGGACCCTCGCCGCCTTCCTCGTCGCCGCCCGGGGTGTCGATGGAACCGGCGACATAGCCGTTGGCGGCGACCAGACCCTCGATGATCTCGTCCTCGCTCAGGTCGAGATGATCGGCGAGTTCCTTCACCGTCGGCGGCCGGTTCAGCGCGGTGGCGAGAGCCTCCTGACTCTTGGCGAGGTTGACGCGCAGCTCCTGGAGGCGCCGCGGGACATGGACGGCCCAGGTGGTGTCGCGGAAGAAGCGCTTGATCTCGCCCACGATGTAGGGAATCGCGAAGGAGGTGAACTCGACCTCGCGGGACAGGTCGAACCGGTCGATCGCCTTGATCAGACCGATCGTGCCGACCTGGATGACGTCCTCCATCTCGCCGCCGCCCCGGTTGCGGAAGCGACGCGCCGCGAAGGACACCAGGGACAGGTTCATCTCGATGAGGGTGTTGCGCGCGTACTGGTACTCGCGGGTGCCCTCCTCAAGAACCTGAAGCCGGTCCAGGAACAACCGGGACAGCACGCGGGCGTCCTTCGGCGCGACCTTGCCGCCGTCCTCGATCCAGGGCAGCTCGTCTGCGGCCTCGGATGTTCCCGTCGTGCAGTCGATCGCTTCGCGAGCGTTCACGGAGGAAGTCACTGTGCCGCCTTAGCTGGAAAGCAGGGTAGACGTCTCCTGCCCGCTCTCAGCACAACCATGTCCATGCGGACCCCACCAGTTCTGGAGCCTTCGGATCCTTCCGAGGAGAGCCGGTTCCCTTCCTGGTAAAGCCGTTGAACCGCCCACCCCGCTCTGGGCATGATCCACGCCGTGGACACCTACCTGGACACCGAGCGCCTGACCCTGCGCCGCTTCACCGCCGACGACGCGGACCTGCTGATCGAGTTGGACAGCGACCCCGCGGTGATGCGCTATCTGACCGGGGGAAGCTCGACAGCCCCGGAGATCGTCCGGGAGCGCCATCTGCCGAACATCATCGCCGGGTACGAGAAGTGGCACGGTGATCTCGGACTGTTCGCCGCGTACGAGAAGGACGGCGGGGCCTTCATCGGCTGGTTCTGCCTGCGCCCGGAGCCGGAGGGTCCGCTGGACGAGGCCGAACTCGGCTACCGACTGCGGCAGGCTGCCTGGGGCAAGGGCTACGCCACCGAGGTCTCGCGGGCCCTGCTGGGCAAGGCGTTCGCGGGGCTCGGTCTGCGCCTGGTCTGGGCGGAGACGATGACCGTGAACCGCGGTTCGCGCAACGTCATGGAGAAGCTCGAAATGACGCTCGCGGACACCCTCTCCACCCCTCCCGACATGCAGATGGTCGAGGGCGCCGAGCACGGGGGAGTGCGATACGAGATCACCAAGGAACAGTGGGAGCAGCGGCAGTAGGTACTGTCGATTCGTCGATCGGGTGATCAGGTGATCGGTGGTGGACGGGCCGGGGCCGTGACTACTTGTGCGCCGTGTAGACGGTCGCGGTCATCGGCGCCGTCACCGGACCGGTGCCGAGGCGGTCCGTCATCTTCTGCGTGACGGCGGCCCGCAGGGCCTGGGCGTCCTCGCGGTCCTGCACGGCTGCGCTCACCGGTGTGCCGGTGAGGAAACCGGTGGCGACGGAGGCCGCCGACTCCGCGACGCCTTCAAGGGTGACCTCCTCGGCCGCGGCCAGAGTCAGTCCGGCGGCGGCGAGATCCGCTGCGACCACGGCCGGATCGGAGTAGCCGTGGGGCACGTCCTTCAGGAACGGGGGCGCCGCGCCGGACATGGACTCTTCCAGGGCGGTCTGGAAGGCGGCCCCGAACCCGTGCGAGGCCAGCGGACCCCAGCTGTTGAACAAGAACCGCCCCTGCGGGGCAAGGACCCGACGCACCTCGGCGTAGGCGGCCGGCCTGTCGGGGAAGAACATCACCCCGAACTGGCACAGAACGAGGTCGAAGCCGCCGTCCTCGAAGGGCAGCTCCTGGGCGTCCGCCTGCCGCCAGTCCGCACGCGGTTCGCGCGCCGATCCCGCGGTGACCATCGCTTCGTTGAGATCGGTCGCCACCACCGAGGCCGCGGGCACCGCGGTGAGCAGGGCCGAGGTCAACGCGCCTGTTCCGGCGGCGAGTTCCAGGACCGTTCCGGGCCGCAGCGCTGCCGCCCGCGCGGCCAGGTCGGCGGCGAAGGGCCGGAAGAAGACCGGCACCAGGTGACGTTCGTAGGCCTCGGGCATGGAGCGTGTCCAGCGCCGGTTCGCATCGTCTGTGCTCACCGGACGGACATTAGTCCTGTGGGGCCGACGGCGCGCCCGCCCATCGGCGCAGGACGGATTCGAGTCCGGTGGTGGCGGTGCCGTCGATGGTGTCGCAGGCCCAGGCGACCACCCCGTCCGGGCGGACCAACACCCCGGCGGGCATCGCCTGTTCGTCGGTCACCACCTTCACTCGCCCGGCCCAGGCTCCGGCGAGTCGGCCGAGCGCGCCGTCCGGACCGCGGTCGAGCAGCAGGAACCCACCGCCGTGACCGTGGTCGACCAGCCGGGACCCGTCCTTCAGCCACACGTCGGGGACGAACCGACCGACCAGCGGATGGTCACCGGGCAGGTCGATGCGCTGGTCGACTCCGGCGATCTTCTTGACCGTGTACGTCGTGCCGTCCCGAGTGCCCAGCAGCTCGGCCACGACCTCGCGCAGCGCGGCCGACTTGGCGTCCCCGCGCAGCACCCCGATCTGGGCCCGCGTCCAGTCGAGGACCCAGGCGCCCAGTGGACGACGTTCGGCGTCGTAGGTGTCGAGGAGCTCTTCGGACGCCCACCCGGTGACCACGGCGCCAAGCTTCCAACCGAGGTTCATCGCGTCGCCGAACCCGAGATTGAGCCCCTGACCGCCGAACGGCGAGTGCACGTGCGCGGCGTCACCGGCCAGCAGCACCCGCCCCGACCGGTAGGTCGCGGCCTGACGGGCGTTGTCGGTCCACCGGGTCGCGGTGCCGCGCATCCCGGTCAGCGTGACGTCGGTGCCCGAGACCCGGCGCAGAGTGGACTGCAACTCCTCCAGCGTCACGGGCGCCGACCGGTCGGCGGGCGGGGCGCCGAACTCGACGGTGACCACCCGCCCGGGCTGGGGCCCACAGCGGTACGCCCCTCGGGTCGACCACGTCCATCCGTCCGCGAGCTTCTCCGGGTCGGCGATGTCGACGAGCGCCAGGTGCCCGGCGAGTTCGGGGTCGGTGCCGGGAAACCCGATGCCCGCGAGACGGCGCACGGTGCTGCGTCCGCCGTCGCACCCGACCAGCCACCCGCTGCGTACGGTGCCGGCGGTGGTGCCTACGAGCACGCCGTCGCCGGTGTCCTCGAGCGCGGTGACGTCGACCCCGCGACGCACCGGTACGCCGAGTCGCGCGAGGTGTTCGGTCAGCAGTGCCTCCAGCTCACGCTGTGGCACCATCCGCGCTCCGTCGGCCGCGGTGTGCGCGGCGAGGTCGGGATCGGACCAGTCCACGAGATCGGCGTCGAGGACGATCCCCGCGAAATGCCCGGTGAACCGCGTCTCGGGTGCCGGCCGGGTCGCCCGGTCGTCGGCCATGCGGGCGAACGACCCCGTCCGCTCAAGGATCTCCCGCTGCACCTTCTCGGCGGCGGGCAGCAGGCCGCGGCGGTCGAGGGCCTCGGCCGTCGGCACGTTGATCGACCCCGCCTTCATCGCCACGCTCGGCTCGGAGAGTCGCTCCAGTACCTGCACCGTCGCCCCGGAGAGCGCCAGCTCAGCGGCGAGCACGAGGCCCACCGGCCCGGCGCCGACCACGGTCACATCCACGTCCTGGCTCAGGTTCACGTCCTGGCTCACGTTCATGCTCGAGTTCGTATTCACGAACACTGTTCTAGTTACGAACAGTGTTCGTGTCAAGTTATAGTGGTCGGGTGAATCCGAGAGAGCGACGCGCGGCGCGCCACCAGCCGCCGAACCCCGAGGCCGAGACCGCCCCCAGGCCCCGGCGCCGCAAGGCCCCGATCACCGTGGAACAGGTCGTCGACACCGCGCTGGCCGTCATCGCCTCGGAGGGCTACGAGGCACTGACCATGCGCCGCCTGGCCGGCGCGCTCGACACAGGACCCGCCTCGCTCTACGCCCACGTGGTCAACAAGGCCGACCTCGACGAGCTGCTCATCGGCCGACTGTGCGCGGGGCTCGTACTCCCGGAGCCCGACCCGGCACGCGATCCCGCACCCGATTCCACGGCCTGGCGGGAGCAGATCCGCAGCGTGTGCACCCAGCTGCGCGACCAGTACCTGAAATACCCCGGCATCTCCCGCGCCGCGTTCGCCATGGCCCCCACCGACCTCGAGATCCTGCGCGTCACCGAAGGAATGCTGGCGATCCTGCTCGCCGGCGGAGTCGCCCCCCAGACCGCCGCCTGGGCCATCGACGCCCTTCTGCTCTACGTGGCCGCCTACTGCCTCGAGACATCGATCGCGCACCAACGTGCGGCGGACGACGACGTCGCCTGGGTCGTCGACCGCGACGAACTCCTGCGCCGGTTCACCGCTCTGCCCGCCGAGACCTTCCCCCACATCACCCGCCACGCCACCGAACTCACCGCCGGCGAGGGCCACGACCGCTTCGACTTCACCCTCACCCTGATGATCGACGGTCTCGCACACCGCTAGGACGCTTCCTTTCACGCCACATTGGGCACAGGCGATTTTCGGCCGGAGCCCGGGACCGGCCGAAATCCCTGTCCGGCCGTCCGGCTTCGCAGGTACGACCGGTCTCGGGTGGCAGGGACCGCTCCCGCCAGGCCCGTACGTGGCACGAGCGACCGCCGGTCACTGCTCGTCCGGGCGGGGCCGTCCCGTTGATTGGTGTCTTATCCGCCCTTCTTCGCCCGGGCGTACGCCTCCGCCCCGGCCCGAAGGAGCGCCGAAGACGGCGGATTGACCCCGGTTCGGTCCGCACCTGAGGACGCGCCGTGTTCCGCCCTACCGGATACGGGCACTTGGTCCGTTGGCCGCGGGGAGCCGGCTGCCGGAACAGGACAGCCGCCGACAGGGGGATGGAGAAGATGGTTCGTACTCTCGTGGTGCATGACGAGAAACTGCTGAGCTCGGCGTTGGTGCAGTTACTGAGATCGGACGACACGCTGGATGTCTCGTCGCTGTGTCCCGACGCCGACGGCCCGGATCGCGAAGCGCCGTGCGCCGACGTCTGCGTCGTGGACGGCGAGTGCCTGCGGGGCCCGGACCGGGGGTGCGGCGAGCGCCTGCGGATCCGGTGCGGGGACCGGCTCGTCGTCCTGACGACGGCCGAGCGGCCGGGGGTGCTGCGCCGGGCGTTCGAGGGGGGAGCCCTCGGCCTGGTCGACAAGAACGCCCCGGCGCATCGGCTGATCACGGCGGTGCACACGGTCGCCAGGGGTGAGCGCTTCCTGGACGAGTCGCTCACCGTGGCCCTGCTGAAGGGCTCGGAGATGCCGCTGACCACCCGCGAACTGGGCGTACTGACCATGGCGTCCCAGGGAGCGCCGATCGCCGAGATCGCGGCAGGCCTGCACCTGTCCCGTGGAACGGTACGCAACTACATGGCCACGGCGATCCGGAAGGTGGGCGCCCGCAACCGGGTCGACGCCATACGCATCGTCCAGAACGCCGGCTGGACGTGACCGGACGCGCACATGGCCACGATCTCGACACCGCCCGGTGCGCGCCGGGCCGCGGTCACAGCTGTCGAGACGAGCCCGCCCGCCAATGACCCGTCAGGTCGCGATAGAGGGGCGAACGGCTGAGCACGTCGTCGTGCGTGCCACACACCGCCCGTACGCCGTCCAGGACCAGGATCCGGTCGGCGCGGACCGCCGAGGACAGCCGGTGCGCCACCACGAGCAGCGTTCCGGGCCGCGCCGCGAGAGCCTCCTCCGCGCGGGCCTCGGACGCCGGGTCGAGATGGCAAGTGGACTCGTCGAGCAGGAGCAAGGGCGCGGGGGACAGGTAGGCGCGAGCCAACGCGATCAACTGCCTTTCCCCCGGGGACAGTTCGGTGGGCCGCACCGGGCCGTCGAGTCCGCCCAGGCGCTCGACCAGTGGGTCCAGGCCGATGACCCGGACGGCGGCGGCGACTTCGCCCCGGTCCACCTGCGTGCGCAGATACGCGAGGTTGTCGCCCACGCTGCCGGAGAACACGTAGGCCTCTTGCGGGACGAGCACCCGAAGAGCGGAGAGCTCGGCGACCGCGTGTCCCGTCACCACGTGTCCGGCCACGCGTACTTCGCCGGCGCTCGGCGCCAGCGTCCCCGCGACGAGGCGGGTGAGGGTCGATTTGCCGATGCCGCTCGGGCCGACCACGGCAAGGTGTTCGCCCGGCGCGACGCGCAGGTCGAGCGCGTCGAGGACGGGCTCGGCGTGCACGCCGTACGACAGGGTGACGGATCGCAGTTCCACCGCCGGGGCCGTGGGGCGGCTCGGCACCGAGCGGGCCGGAACGGCTTTCGACACGTCAGGCAGGCCCGTGACTCCCGGCGCCGCGTCCGGCACCGGGCCGAGGACCCGGTCGAGGACGACCAGTAGTCGGGCTCCGGCCGCGCCCAGTGCCGTCATCAGCGTGTGCAGGGCTGGCAGCAGGGACTGGACGAGGTAGGTGAACGCCCCCAGCAGGGCGCCCGTGCTCACTCCTCGGCCGCGCAGCCAGGGCACCGCGATCAGCAGGGTGAGGACGGGCAGGTCGGCCGCGACACCCAGGGCCGCCGTACGCACCGCAGCCCAGTTGGCCAGGGTCCGCGACTGCGCGGCGGCATCCGCGACCAGGTCCGCGCCTCGCCGTTCGGCGTCGGGCGCCGTCCCGCAGGCGGTGAGGTCGCGCAGCGCCGCACGGCACCGCGCCGCGTGATCGCCGAGCGCTTCGTCGGCCGCCAGGGCGCGGCGCTGGGCCGCTGCCATGGGCCGCAGTGTGCAGAGGAAGAGTGCGAGACCACTCACCATGGGCGGCAGGACCACCACGAGCAGGGCGGGGTGGAGCGACAGCAGGCCGAGCAGGGCTCCGGCGGCGGTGAAGACGAAGGAACGCAGGGTGAGGACGAGACCGGCGAAGCTGTCCCGGGCGATCTCGACCTGGTTCGTCAGCCGCGAGACGGCCGCCCGGTCCGTTCCACCGGGGCCGCCTCCGGCCGCCCCGGCCATGGAACGGTCGACCGCGTGTCGCACCAGCGCGTCGCGCAGCGGCTCCGTCAACCCGGCGAGCTGTGCGAACACCCCCCGGACGACCCGGGCGCCGGACAGTACGCCGATCAGGGCGACCGCGAGCCACAGAAGTCCCCGGCGCGGGTCACCGACGAGGAACCCCTCGTCGACGGAGCGGGCGACCCCGTAGCCCACCAGGAACGCCTGGCCCGACTCGGCCAGCGACCAGAGCGCGAGCCGCGCCAACACGCCCTTGCGGCGGGCGAGGAAGCGACGCGCGCGCGGCGCGAGACGGCTCAGCGCACCGGACCCGTCGTCCCGGCGCCCGTCGGAGTCCGAGACCGGCACGCCGCGGTACCCGGCGGACGTCACGGCCGCACCTCCTCGGGTTCATGACGGCGTACGAGCCCTTCGTCCGCCGGTGTCACGGCATCGACCCCGCTCCCGTCGACCCCGAAGACCGCCCGGTAGCCGGCCGTGTGCCACAGCTCGCGGTGTGTCCCGACGGCGCGCACCTCGCCCGCCTCCAGCCAGAGCACCAGGTCCGCCCGGTCCGCGACCGACGGGCGGTGGGCGACGAGGAGCCTGGTGCCCCGCCGCACCGAGCGGCGCAGTGCCTGGTTCACCTCGTGCTCGGTGGCGGTGTCCAGACTGGACGTGGCGTCGTCCATCACCAGCAACCGCCCGGCGTGCGCGAACGCCCGCGCCAGTCCGAGACGTTGGTGTTCCCCGCCCGAGAGCGGCGCCTCCGGCAGCGGGGTGTCGTAACCGCGCGGCAGCCGTCGTACGAAGCCGTCGGCGCCCGCCGCGCGGGACGCCTGCCGTACCTCGTCGGGTGTCGGGTGCCGTGCCCCGCCGGCGACGGCTTCGGCGACCGTGCCCTCGCCCAGGACCGGACGTTCGAAGGCGTACGCCACCTCGGTGCGCAGTGCCTCGCGCGTCAGGCGGTCGAGCGGGACGCCGTCCAGCAGTACGTGCCCCTCGTCCGGGTCGATCAGCCGTCCCGCCACGGCCGCCAGGACGGACTTTCCCGCCCCGCTGCGGCCGACCACCGCGACCGTGCTGCCGCCCGGCAACCGCAGGCGGTCGGCGCGCAGCACCTGCCTGCCGTCCCGCACCACACGTACATCGCGCAGTTCGAGCACGCCGGCGCCGCCGGGAGGCAGCCGCCGTGATCCGTACGTCAGCGGAGGCATCGTCTCCAGCTCCCGGGTGCGGCGCCGGGCCTCGCGGGCGCGGACGAGCGCGCCGAGCAGCGCCGCGGCACCGCCGACGCCGGCCGCGAGTTGCGCGTACCGGCAGGCGGCGAGCAGGTCACCCACGCTCAGGTCGCCGGCCGCCAGTCGCAGGCCGCCGACAGCGGTGGCGGCCAGCGTCAGCAGCGGGACGAGGACATTGCTCCTGCCGAGCGCCCGACCGTGCAGCGCCCACATGCGTCGGCCCTGAGCGGCCAGTTCCGTCAACGGCGCCAGGATGCGGGCGCGTTCACGGTCGCCGGTCCCCGCGGCGCCGATCGTGGCCGCGCCCTCCAGGGCTTCCAGCAGCCGCGAAGCGATCAGGGACTGCGTGCGCTGGTAGGCGGCGACCGAGGCTCCCGTGTCGCGGGCGAAGGACCGCAGCACCAGCGCCAGCGCGGGCAGCCCGGTCAGTACGCAGGCGGCCACCCACAGGTCGACGAAGGCCAGCGCCACGAGTGCGCCCAGCGGGGTGAGCAGTGAGGCGCCGAGCGCCGCCCGGGCCGCCGGGGCGCCGCCGGCGTCCGTGGCATTGAGGGTCAGGCGGGTCCCGACGTCCCCCGGCGGGTGGGGGCGCGCGCTGTCGGGCACGGCGCGCAGCAGTCCGCGCAGGGCACGAGAGCGTATCGACGCCGTCCATGTGGCGTTGCAGCGTCCGGCGAACAGCGCGGTCAGACTGTCCAGCAGCAGTTCGCCCAGGAGCAGACCGGCGCTCAGCGGAAGCCAATGGCCCGCTTCGCCGTCCCGCAGCAGCAGGTCCAACGTGCGGCCGAGGACGAAGGGTTGGGCCACCGTCGCAGCGGCCGCGGCGACCGAGCACAGCAGCACCAGTGCTTCCAGCGCGTGTCCGGGGGCCGGACCGTCGGTTCCCTCCCGCGTGAGGGGCGTCCGGAGTCCCCAGGGCCTGGTCGTTCGCACTGGCGCATACCTCCGTCCGTCCACTGGGGACACCGGTCGTGGATCCGGCGGATTCGGCTGCCCTGCTCGGCCGCGGTGACCGCGCGGGCAGGCGTCGGCGCCCCGGGAGTGGACCCGGGGCGCCAGTGCCCGGCGACATGGCTCACCACGTCACCGTGATCGGCAACTCCGGCGTCAGTTACAGGTGGTGACGCTCAGGCTGCTGTCGCCACAGAGCAGGAGGCTCGCGCGGCTACCGCTCTCGACGTCGCCCATGGCCTCTTCCTTGGGGGTCTCCATGGACTGCAGGTCGAAAAGGTTCATGACATTTCCTCTCGTGGGGGAGTGGATGTGCTTCTTCACGACCCCTGGTGGGGCCGAGTCTGTGGGCCGCCGCTGGGGCGCAGCGACGGGAGGAACGGCAGCCCGGCGGGGGCGTCACCGAGGACGGAGGCGACAGCCAGCAGGCATCCGGCCGTTCCGGTGGAGAGGTCCATGGACAGGCGCATCATCTGCTCACCGGGAAAGGCGAGCCGGTCCGCGTAGGACATGGCGTGCCAGGAGAGCGCGTCGAGTTGGCGCCGGACGGCCTCCGGGCCCGTGCCGGGCGCCGTGGCCGTGGTGCGGCCGAGGTACAGCACCATGCCGGCCACGCCCCGGTAGAGACCGGGCTGGGCGTAGAACATCGCCTGGGCCGCGGCCACGATCTCTTTCCTGGCCCGCGCGAACTCCGCGTCCTCGCGGTGCGTCAGGTAGTCGTCCAGCACCATGCCGATGCCCACGCTGCCGGCGCCCAGGTAGGGCATCGTGCGCCAGCCCTCGTCGACCTGGAGCGCGCCGCCCGCGCCACGGACACAGCGGGCGAGGTCCTGGCGCAGCGCGTCGCGGGCGAGGTCGAGGAGGGCGCTGTCGCCGGTGCGTTCGAAGAGCCGCAGGAAGAGCAGCGCGCGTCCCGTTGCGCCGTGCAGCAGTCCTGCGCGGGGGCGGGTGGGTTCATCGCGCCCGCCCGGCAGGCCGGCGGCGGCGGCGAGATCGGCGCAGCGCAGAGCCGTGGTGTGCAGTGCGGCCTCCCCGGTGGTGGCGGCCAGCGAGTCCAGGGCCAGGCCCAGTCCCGCGGTGCCGCTGTGCAGGTCCGGGGCCAGCTGGTCGAAGGCCTGGTCGAGCAGCAGCTCGGCGAGGTCGAGGGCGCGGTCGCGATGGCCGAGCCGGTCGAGCGTCCAGGCGATCCCGGCGAGCCCGTCGTGGAAACCGAGCGGCATTCCCGAGGGCGGTTGCTTGGTCCGCTCCAGCAGCCACTGCTCACCGTCCTCGTCCCGTCCCGCCCCGCTCTCGGCCAGGGCGTACAGCACGCCCGCCGCTCCGTGGCCGAAGGCCAGCCCGCCACCGGCCGTGGCGAACTGCGCGATGTCGCCGGGGAAGAGGCGGTCCGTGCGGGAGGGTGTCGCGGAGGCGCGAACGGCCTCGGCCATGGAGTCTCTGCTGCGGGGCCAGTCGTCCGGCCGCACCGGAACCACCGGGCCGATCGGCCCGCGCACCACGGGGGCGCCGTCGACGCGCGTGATCTCGTCGACCGCCGCGTCCAGGAAGGCCCGGTCCACCGGGAACCGGTCCGCCACCACGTCGGCGAGGTGCGCCGCCTTGCGCCGGTCGACGGCCAGCAGACTCGTGAGCGGGAGGAACAGCGCGAGCCGCAGACACGCCAGCGCGTACCGGTCCACGGCCGTGCCTCGTCGGTCACGAGGCGCCACGAACCCCGGGTTCGCCACGGTCTGACGCCCCGGTTCGTCGACGTGGTGGGCCGCCTCGAAGTCCAGGAGGGCGATGCTGTCGTCGTCCCGGATCATGATGTTGAACAGGTGCAGGTCGTTGAAGACCACGCCCCGGGCGTGGACGTCCGCGACGGCGCGCTCCACGCGAGCGTGGACGTCGAGGGCCCAGGCGGTGTACTCGGCCAGGGTCCGCTCACTCGGGTCGGCCTCGATGAGCGGGTGCCGGCGGGCGAAGAAGGTGTTGAGCGGCTTGCCGTCGATGTACTCCAGGACGAGGAAATGGTGTTCCCCGATGGTGAGGTGGTCGAGCACCTCGGGCGTGCAGTCGAGGCCCGACAGCGTCTCCAGTGCCCGGCGTTCACGGTGCAGCCGGGTCACGGCGTCGGCACCGTCGGCCGCCAGCCCGGCGTGCGGACGTGCCTCCTTGAGGACGACCTGCTCGCCGGTGTTGTCGTCGCGGGCGAGGTAGACGCCACCGCCGTTGGAGAAGTGCAGGGCCGACTCGACGGTGTAGGGCATGCCGGCCACGGTCACGGCCGAACGGGCGTCGAGGTGCGGGCGCAGGAAAGCAGGCGGATCCACCCAGTCCGGCAGGCGGAAGACCGGACCACGAAGGTCGGGCACCAGCACGCCGTCGGGACCGGTCACGGCCGGCCGCAACTCCCCTTCCGCGTCATAGCAGTTGCGGCGGGTGAAGCCGCCGTAGCGGACGTGGACGGGGCCGTCGCCGATTCTCAGGTCGCTGAGGATGTGCGGTCCCGTCTCACCGGCCAGCAGTTCGGACAACTCCCTCACGAGCCGTTCGAACTCCGCCTCGTCCGCCGGGTACACGGTGATGAACTTGCCACTGCCGGCCCGGTCCGCGTACTTGGCGTTCCGCTGGTGCAACAGGTAGCGACTGGGTACGAACTTGAAGGCCGTGCCGTCGGCGACGCAGTACCGCCACACACGGTCGAGTACGGACTCCGCGTTGTCGAGACAGGCGGAGACGTGGATCTTCCACCCCTGAACGGGCAGTTCGGCGTCGACCGGACGCAGAGCGAGCCAGTCCCCGCTCTCGTTGCGCTGCCATCCCTGCGGTACGGGCGAGGAGGCCGTGGCGTACCGGGACCGACCGGCCCCGCTCCGGGAGGCCGTGCGGTGCGGAGCGTCGTAGAAGTACGGATCCGCATCGCAGTACACGGCATAACCCTTGTTCATGCCATCTCCCTCGCCCCGTTCGCCGACGAGAACGACGCTGTCACGCGGGCCACGGCCCTGCACAGTTGCCGCTGTCATCACTCCGATGTGCGGAACGCATGGGTAACTTGGCGACCGTCCACTCGGAGCAGCACCTGGCTGCGCGTCGCTGTTGATGGCCCCACCGGGGATGACTACGACCGGTTGGCCGGAGGTTCGATCGCTCGGGGGCCGGGCCCACCGGATTCGAGTGCGCGGCGTTCCGGGGCCTGGGACTTCACCTCGTCCAGGACCTGCTCCAGAGTGACGCGCTGCACTGTGTGTGCCATGTTCTCGCTCGCGAGCACCCTCGTGAGTTCCGCGACAGCCCGTCTCTGGTTGACGCGACCGAGGAAACGGGCGGCATCCATCCGCCTGCTGTCCGGGGCGAAGCGATCGCGGACCAGCTTGACCAGCGCCTTCTCCCCGGCTCGGCGGTCGAGTTTGGACAACGTGTACGCGTAGTGCGCCGGTGTGTGCATGCTGTCTCGGTCCAACTCGCGACGGAGCGCCTTCTCGGCCCTCCGGGGACTCAGTTCCACCAGGGTGTCGACCAGGACGGGTGCCGTGCCCAACGACTCCTCTCTGATCCGCTTCGCCAGGGCACGCGTGGCGCGGCCGCTGTCCAGCTCCGCCAGCAGCAGGGCGACCTGGACGACGTGGGGGTCGTGGTTCAACTCGTCCTCGCCGATCAGCTTTTCCAGAGTGGCCCGGGATCGCCACGCGTTGTGCAGGACCAGGGCGTGAGCGACGGTCACCCGCTCTTCTCCCGAACGGGTCCGGTCCAGCGCCCACTTGATCAGCGGCCGGGCCGGATCCCAGCGGTTCTCGGCTCTGGCGACCTCGACGAGGAACTCAGGGCCCCGGAGCTCGGCCACGTCTCGTCCCGCGACGAACGGCGGAGCCGGGAGGGTCCGCAGCTCCGGCAGCAGTTCGGACAGATACACGGCCGCCCTGAGGCGGTCGCCCCACGACATGGACTCGTCGGACGCGAGGGAGGTGAACGCCTCCACGCCCAGGGCGTGGTCCAGCAGGCCGAGGGTCGAGGCCGCGTCGAACCGGGAGCTGACGACAGCCTGGGCCGCGGGCACGGGATAGAGGTACGTGGTGGTGTCGCACACCTCACGCCACTGCGTGGTGCTGTCGGCAAAGGTCATGCCGGTCGCCACGGCTTCCCGGAGCAGCGTGACCGCCCGGTCGCGGTCCCAGGCGGCCAACTCCCATACGGCTGCCAGGCGTTCGTGCACCGCGAGCCACCCCGAGGCCGCCATCTCCTCCAGCAGCGCGAGGCCGTCGGCCCGATCGGCGTAGACGAGAGCACCGGCGGCCCAGGCGCAGCCGTGTCTCAGCGCGGTGGTATGGAGCCGGGTGAGGATCTTCGGCCGGACACGGTCGGGAAGAGAGCCCTTGTCGTGCAGCAGGCGAGCAACCAGCCCGGTCGCCCGACCCGGTCCATGCGATTGCGCAGAGGTATCCGTGAACCCGGCCACGTGCGGTGCCGTCCCGTTCCGCGCCTGCCATGCGGACCCCCGCATGCGCTGCGGACCGCTCGGCTCGAACAGGCTCAGCACCAGGTCGCCCGCGTCCTTGCCGAGTTTCGCCCACAGCCCGAACACGAACTCCACATAGGCGTTCTCCTCGGGAAGGCCGTACACCAGCCGGCTCTCGCTCATCCCCGACACCACGTCGCGGCCCTCGCGCGTGTTCGGCTCCGCGGTGCGTGCCGTGACCCGGGCCGCCAGGAACTCCTCCACTGTCTGGTGCAGGAATCTCAGGTCGTCGCCCTCGTCGATCACCAGGCCGGTGCCCCGCAGCAGTTCGCGCAGTACCTCTCGCCACTCGTCCGCCGGCAGATGCCCGGGCCGCAGTCCGGTGGTCCCGTGGACGGCCAGCTCCAGCACTGGTTCGGGCATGATGCCGGTCCGGCGTTCCCACGCGACCTGCTCCATCAACCCCCGTACGCCCTTGACGAGTTCGCTCACCGCTTCTGGGGCGTCCGGATAGCCCTCGACACGGGCCCGCAGCCCTTGGAGGGCCAGGGTGGGCCGCCGGTGCATCTTCTCCAGGAGACGGTCGATGAACCGCTCGTACAACTCTATCCGGCCACGCGGCAGTGGACTGTCGGGGCTCTCGGCGAAGATCACCACGAGCATCGTCGCCAGCAGGGGGATGCCGGCCAGGTGCAGCATGTGGCTGCGTTCCGTCGCTTGGAGGAACCGGTCGGCAAGCGCCTCCGCCTCCGGCAGCCGCAGACTGTGGAACCACTGGTTCGCGAACTCGCGCAACGCGTTCAGTCCGAAGGGCTGGATACGGAAGACGGGTACCTCCTCCCCGAGCAGGGGCTCGAGTTCGTCCCGGGGCAAGGGCCGCGTGGTGACCAGGACGCGGAAGTCCGGTGTCCGGCAGAGCGACGCGGCGGCGCCGAGCACGGCCCTGCGCAGCTCGGGGTCGAGCACCTCGTCCACCCCGTCGACCAGCACCAGCCACGGCACTCCCGGCAGTGGCGGGCCTTCGAACAGATCGGCGGGCAGCGGTGTCCTCAAACGCATGGCCGGATCTCGTTCCACGGCGCCGCGCAGCAGGTGGGAGAGGTATCCGGGCTGTGCGAGCGCGTCGGCCCGGATGCGAATCGGCACCACAGGCGGCTGTCCGCCGGCCAGCCAGGCGTCCGCGAGCCGCACGGTGAGCCGCCGGGCAAGGCTGGACTTCCCCGCGCCGGGGCCGCCCAGCAGCACTACGCTCCGGTGCTCCGTGAGCAGCGACTCGGCCGGCAGCAGCGGTATGTCACCGAGATCCGCGTGCGGTTCGACCTCCGCCCGGAGGGAGACATGCTGGCTGACGTAGACGTCCGCCAGCGGCGGCGTCCCGGCGCCCGGCACCCGGACCGCGTACGGATGGTCGTCGGCCGCCGCCCCGGCGGCCGACAGGTATGCGCGCAACGCCGGGCCCGCGTACCTCCAGCCGCCCGCGCGCAGTTGAGCATCGTCCAGCAGCTCCAGCCAGGCACAGCGGGCAGGGGTCACGGCGACGGGCTCGTCGAGGAAGTCGTAGGTGTCGAGGATCGTGCGTACGGGGACGAGCCGCGCGCCGGGCACACCGCGCTCCAGCGAGTGCGCGAAGCGGAGGACGCCGCACACGGCCCCGGTGCGCCAGTTGAGGACCGGGGCGCCGCTGAAACCGGGGGCGGCGCGGCCGTGCGTCGCGTGGTACAGGGCCACCGATTCGCCTCTGTGCACCCGATGCGAGGGCCCTTGGGCGCTGAAGGAGACGGAGTCGCCTTCCCGGTAGGCCCCTTGAGGGTGTCCGTACGACCACAGGTCGTCCCCCGGCTCGATCGCCTCGGCCAGGCAGGCGACCCGATGGTCGAACTCCTCGGGTACCCGCAGCAGTGCCAGGTCGGCGCCCGATCCGTCCGCACCCGCCGGCCGAAACCACTCCGGCACCGCTCGCAGCGACACCTCCCGGCCTTGCCGGCGCGCGACGACCGGCGCGTCGACGGAACCCACCACATGAGCGCAGGTGAGCACCAGCCCTGGCGCCACGAAGAAGCCGGAGCCCTCGGCGCCGTCCGCGCCCGTGAGCGCGAGTACGACATCGGACAGCGCATCCACGAGATCGGACCTTGTCACGTGCCGATTGTGACCGCGAACGTCCCGTCACGCACCTAATATGCGGGCATACACCAGGAGTTGGGGGAGCCCATGACGGACGAGATGATTCCGGTGTCGCTCCCGGACGGGAGCAGACTGCTGGTTCGGGCCGAACGGACCGAACAGGCGGCCGGGGGCGGGGACGACGAGCGTGAGATCGCCGCACGCCCGCCGAGCATCGACCAGGTCACCGCAGCGGTCGGCGGCTTCGCCGAACGTATCGGCGACGCCCTCAGGAACTCCGGGCCCACGCGATTCACCGTCGAGTTCGAATGCGAGATCGGCTTCGACACCGGGGGGCTCTTCGCGATCCTCGGCAAAGGCAGCGCGAAGAGCGCCTTCCGTGTCGTCATGGAGTGGGACCAGAAGGACCAGAAGGACCAAGTGGATCAGCGGAGTTAGGGCTCGTCGCCACGATGTCGATCGCGACACGAAGCGGTGTCTCCGCGTGTCCTAGCAGTTCCCGGGTGATCACTATCGCCTCGATGGTGCCCACACCCCGCTCGGCCAGCAAGGTCTGGACAGCCTCCATGCCCTCGCCCTCGAGGACCGGTCGGGACTCCTCGACCAGCGCGGTCCAGCGTGCGGCCTGCTCGGGGCGTAGTCCCGTGATGTGGTCGAACATGACCTCATCTTCCCGCTCCGCGTCGATGGGGTGCGGTGGGGGTGGGGGAAGGGAACGGGAGCGCGGCCACCCGAGACGTCACCCCGCCGTCATACGCAGCCTGATCGTCCGGGATTCAGGGCGCAACGCGAACTCGGGCCACACGTCCGGCCCGCAGGCCCGCGAGCCGAGCCCGTGCTGGGCCGCGTCGATGATCAGGTGACTGCTCGTCGACTCGGGCAGTTCGAAGGGGTGTTGGGCCCGGGCGATCTCCTGCGGTGTGTGACGGCTGAGCGTGAAGCCGGGGCGCCGCCCCTGCGTGTCGGGGATCGCCACGACGCGCAGCACCACGCCGGCGCCGCTGGCCAGTGTCAGCTCGCGCAGTTGGGAACGGTGCCCGGTCTCCTGCGGGCGCGGGTAGTCGACGGCGAGGTCGCCGATGCCGTCGGAAAAGTGACCCGTACGTGCCGCGCGGAGACTGTCGGGATAGGACTCCAGCGGACCCAGGCCGAACCACGCGGCACGGTCCACGGGCGCCGCCCCGTCGGGCAGTTCGAAGCGGACCCCGATTCGGGGCCACACCGTACGCCAGCCGCTGGACGGCGAGATCTCCACCCGCAGTTCCAACTCCCCGTCGTCCAGCGTCCAGTTGGACTCCACGGTCACCGACAGGGCGGTGTTCGCGGCGGAGACCTTGTCGACGGTGCGCAGCGCGTCCGCGGTCTGCTCCACGCTGACGCGCCGTGTGGTCAGCCGGTCGAGGCCGTCGGCACGCCAGAGGTCGGCGTTGGACACCCCGGCGATGCTGGCGTCACTGTTCTCGACCCCGTCGGACGGGCTCTCGTCGTTGTCGGTCGGCGCGCGGAACAGCTCAAGGCGCGGGCCGGTCACGGCACGACCGGCGAGACGGGTGAGGGATCCGTCGACGAACTCGGCGATCCCGAGCGAGAGCGTGCCATCTCCCGGCCGCCAGCCGGTTCGTGGCCGGACGGCCGGGACGGGACGGCGTATCGAGCAGTCGAGTTGAGTGGTCGCGACCACATGCCCGGCCGGCGCCCAGGCGGTGTCCGTGGCCAGCACCGCGTCGACCGTGAGCCAGGTCTCCGCGTCCGAGGCCACCGCGATCCGCGGCATCGCCACCCACCCCGCCTCACCGGCCGTGACGACGGGCACGTCCAACTCGCCGGAATCCACCGGCGTTCCGTCGTGCTCGACGGACCAACGGAAGTGCAGATCCGCCGTGTCGGCCGAGTGCCGCAGGTTGGTGATCGCGAGCTTGTCGCCGTCGAAGGCGAAACGGACCGGCTGCACGACGGCCTTGTACTCGTGGAGGCTGGGCGAGGGCACGTCGTCGCTCAACAGCATGCCGTCCATCACGAAGTTGCCGTCGTGGACGACCTCGCCGAAGTCACCGCCGTAGGCGTAGTACGGAGTTCCGTCCGGGGCGGTGGCCAGGATGCCGTGATCGCGCCACTCCCAGACGAAACCGCCGTGCAGCCGCGGATACTCGTGCACGAGCGCCTCGTACTGGTCGAACGCGCCCGGCCCGTTGCCCATCGCGTGCGCGTACTCGCACAGCAGGAACGGCTTGGTGCGCTGCCGGGCACCCTGCGCGGGGGTGCAGCCGAGCAGCGGGGCGCGCGAACCGTCGGTGCCGATCTGCTCGGCCTCCGGCACGGAGGCGTACATGCGCGAGTACACGTCGGTGTACTCGCCCGTGTAGTCACCCTCGTAGTGCACGGGGCGTTCGGCGTCGCGGGCGTGGACCCAGGCCGACATGGCGGCGAGATTGGCGCCGGTGCCCGCCTCGTTGCCGAGCGACCAGATCACGATGCTGGGGTGGTTCTTGTCGCGTTCGACGGTGCGCTCGATGCGGTCGAGGTAGGCGGCGCGCCAGGTCGGGTCGTCGCTCGGGTTGCCGACCCAGCCGACCTTGTCGAAGCCGTGTGTCTCCAGGTCGCATTCGAGGACGACCCAGAAGCCGAGTTCGTCGGCGAGGTCGAGCAGCCGTGGGTGCGGCGGGTAGTGGCTGGTGCGGATGGCGTTCACGTTGAACCGCTTCATCCGGGCCAGGTCCTCGCGGGCGTGCTCCTCGTCGAAGACCCGGCCGCGCTCGGGGTGGGCCTCGTGACGGTTCACTCCGTGGAACACGACCCGGCGGCCGTTGACCAGGAACTGGTCACCGCGGATCTCGACCGTGCGGAAACCGACGCGCAGTGCGATGCTCTCCGCGGCCGTGGACACGGTCGCGTCGTACAGGCGGGGCCGCTCGGCGGACCAGGGCTCCACGAAGGCGATGTCCAGGGCGGCCACCTCGGCCGGCGTCGCCCAGACCTGTTCGACGCCGAGCTCGGGGATGCGCAGGGTGACCGGGAACGCCGACGCGTCGGCGGTGACCTCCGCCTCGACTCGCCCGCGCCCGTCGTCGAAGCCGGTCCGCAGCCAGACGTCCTCGATGCCCCCGGCCGGCCGGGCGAGCAGGGTGACGTCGCGGAAGATGCCCGGCAGCCACCACTGGTCCTGGTCCTCGACATAGCTGGCGGCGGACCACTGGTGCACGCGGACGGCGACGATGTTGTCGCCCGTGCGCACGGCGGTCGTCACGTCGAACTCGTGGGCCAGCCGGCTGCCGCTGGCACTGCCGATCTCCACGCCGTTCACCCACACCCTGAACAGCGACTCGACCCCGTCGAAGCGCAGCACGACCCGCTCGGCGTCCGACCAGTCGGCGGGCATGTCGAAGTGGCGCCGGTAGTCGCCGGTGGGGTTCTCGTCCGGGACGTGCGGCGGGTCGATCGGGAACGGGAACTGGATGTTCGTATAGATCGGACGGCCGTAGGCGCCGTCTCCCTCGAGCACCCAGTGGGAGGGCACGGGGAGGTGGCCCCAGCCGTGGTCGGCGAAGCCTTCGGCTGCGAAGTCCTCCGCCGCCGACGCCGTGGGTGACAGACGGAAGCGCCAGGGCCCGTTCAGCGAGAGCGAGGGGGCGTCGGAGTGCAGCCACGAGCGCGCCGGGCGCAGTGCGCCACGCGCCGGTGCGGTGTCCGAAACATGGGGGGAGAGCTCGGGGAGCAAGAGGTCACGACACTTTCTTCGTTGCACGATGCGGAGCGAGATTCGGGGTCATGGCCGGCTACCGGAGCACGACGGTGCGGATCTCCCATGGCCCCAGGGCGAGTTCGAGCTCGTCCGTGGCCTGGGTGCGGGAGATCGGGCGGCCGAGCAGATCGACGGTGGTGGCCTCGGTGAAGGCGCCCGACACGCGGACGGTCGTCGCGTCGTCGCTCATCGCGGTCAGCCGGACCTCCGTACCGGGCCCGTGCTGCGCGTCGGTGACGCGGCGGATGCTCGACACGAAGACGTCCTTGCCGTCGACCCGTACACCGGTCTCGTCGGGGGGCAGTTGGCCTCCGGCGTCCCCGGTGCCTCGGGTCACGAGGACGTCGTTGCGGAACCGCTCGGCGAGAGCGACCGCGTCGGCGCCCTGCCAGCCGGTTGCCGAGGGGACGACGGCGAAGCGGTTCTCGACGCGCATGCCGAGATCCTGCGCACCGGGTACGGGGATCTCGCTCGCCGCCGGTTCGTCGCGGAGGGGATGGATGTTGACGCTGATCGAGCCGATCGCGCGCAGCAGGGTGACGGCGAGTTCGGAGCCGCCGTCGACGAGTTCGTACTCACTGGAGTGGTCGAGCAGGACGTTGGCCGGTCCTGCCGACACGAACGAACTGGCCGGGAAGGTCGGCAGCGGGTACTCGCCCCAGCCGCCCTCGGCGGTCAGCCCGCGCTCGGTGACCGCGAACTGCCCTGCGGACGCCGAGGAGTTGACGGGTTCGGGCAGCGGCACGTGGAAGCGCAGCCGGTGGTCGGCGGACTGGTTCAGGAAGGACGTGGACACGCGTACGAACGGCTCGCCCGCGCGGACCTCAACGACCGTCTCCACCGGTGTCGCCACGCTCCGCTCGCCGCGCAGGTCGCGGTCGGAGGAGAGGGCGGTCGGCCAGTCGTAGACGCGGGTCACGCGCAACCGCGCACGCAGGGGGCCGGTCTCGAGGAGGTCGACGCTGACCTCCGACGGCTCCGACACGAGGAAGTCGCGCGCCGGGGGAGCGTAGTTGTAACTGTCGCCGCGGTCCCCGCCGTCGACGAGTCGGCCGACACCGCGCAGCACGGTGCCGTCGGACCCGGCCAGGTCGAGGGTGCCGTCGGCGGCGACCGCGACCTCGACCAGCCCGTTCGCCAGCCGCAGATCGGTCGCCGTGGCGGGCGCGTACGGCAGCAGCGCGCCGGAGGCGTCCGCGCTCGGCGTGACCCGGAAGGCGGCCAGGCCGGAGGCGGGAACGCTCACGGGCACGAGCGCGGTGGCCCGCGCCTCCTCCAGCGTCAGCACCCGCCACTCACCGGGATGCGCGGCCGCCGCGGCGGCGACCTCGCGGCGCAGGATCAGCAGGTCGAACGGTCCGCTGGTCGGCACCTCGGCGAGGTGGAACACGAGCGAGTTCGGGGTGAGTTCGTAGTGGTCGATCAGCCGCCCGAACAGCTCACGCCGGTGGATGCGGCGCAGCACCCGCTCCAGCTGCGAGGCGTCCATGCGCTCGTCACTGAGGACGGTCGGCGCCTCGGAGACCAACTGCACGGGATACGTCGATCCGTCGGCGTCCGTCGCGATCAGCGCGGTGCCCTCCGGCGGCGCCACGACGTCCACCTCGACCAGAGCCGTACGCGCCGACGGCAGCGGATTGGCGACCAGATGACCGTCGCTCGGCACCAGGGCGGCGGGCTCGGTGAGGGCCGCGTCCCGGACGGCACGCGCCGTCTGCGCGGCCTCGGCGAGCCTTGCGGCGACCTGGTCGCAGGTCTCGTCGGTGCCGGAGCCGACCACCGAGTCATGGGCCGTCGACTCGATGATCTTGTGCCAGGCGAGGGAGAGGAACGGCGAGTCGTCGCGCCCGGACCACAGCGCGTTCATCCGCTCGGCGTGGTCGATGACGCGCTCGGCGGCGGCCATCCGCTGCTTGAGCCCGAGCCGTACGGACAGCACGCCGGGGAGGATGTTGCCTCGCACGTGACTGCGCAGTTCACCTGTCACGGTGGCCGTCACCTCGTCCCGCACATGCTTGCGGATGTACTCGTCGAGCGTCGCCACCGTGATGGGAATTCCTTCCCCGGAAGCGGTCCGCAGCCACGACACCAACCGCGGGTCGGGCGCGTTGTGGTCGGTGCCGGCCATCGCCAACACCGGGTCCGTGCCCCAGCGTTCGGCGGTCATCTCGGCGTACTCGCCGAGCGCGCGACCGATCTGGTCGGGCACCAGCAGCACGTCGAGGCCGTTGTCGTAGCCGTCGAAGAGGAACTCGGTACGCACCTCGGAACCGTCGGGAGCGCGCCAGCGGAAGGCGTGGCCGTCGACGGAGCCGGGCACCCCGCGCCACAGCGCCGCGTGCTCGATCCCGGCCCGCGCCAGGATCTGCGGCATCTGCGCGACGTGGCCGAACATGTCCGGCAGATAGCCGATGGGCATGGCGCCGCCGAGGCGCTCCGCGGCCGCCCAGCCCATCTGGAGGTTGCGCACGATGGTCTCGCCGGAGCAGAGGAACTCGTCGAGCAGGATCAGCCACGGCCCGACGGCGAGCCGGCCCTCGCCGACCAGGGCCACGACACGGTCGCGGTGCTCCGGTCGCATCTCCAGGTAGTCCTCGACCGCGGCCATCTGCCCGTCGACGGTGAACCGGAAGTCAGGGTTCGACTCGGCTGTCTCCAGCACGGTGTCGAGGGCGGTGACCAGTCGGTGCCGGAAGACCTGGAAGGGCTCGTACCATTCCCGGTCCCAGTGGAAGTGGGGAACGAAGACAGCCGAGTTGGGCATGGCGTGGGACACCTTCTGTGTGGGGGTCACTTGAGTGAGCCGGCGGCGAGGCCGGTGCGCCAGAACCGCTGCAGGAGCATGAACAGGATGATCACCGGCACGATCGACACCAGCGAACCGGTGATCACGGACTCCTGGAGGAGCGGCGACCGGGCGGTCTGCCCGTTCCAGGTGAAGAGGCCGAGCGTGATCGGGAACAGCGATTCCTTCTGGAGCATCACCATCGGAAGGAAGAAGTTGTTCCAGATGCCGACGAACTGGAACAGGAAGATGGTCACCAGCGCCGGCGACATCAGCTTGAAGGACACCGAGAAGAACGTGCGGAACTCCCCGGCGCCGTCGAGGCGCGCGGCCTCGAGGAGTTCCTGCGGCACGGCGGCGTTCGCGAAGATTCTCGCGAGATAGACGCCGAACGGGCTGACGATGCTGGGCAGGAAGACCGCGAAATAGGTGTTGACGAGTCCGGTCTCGGAGAACAGCAGGAACAGCGGCAGCGCCAGCGCGGTGGAGGGGACCAGCACACCGCCGAGAATGACCGAGAACAGGAACTCACGGCCGCGGAAATGGAACTTGGCGAGCGCGTAGCCGCACAGCGCCGAGATCAGGGTGCCCACGGCCGCGCCCAGCACCGCGTAGATGACGGTGTTGAGGATCCACCGGCCGAAGATGCCGTTGTTGAAGGAGAACAGGTTGCGCAGGTTCTCGAACAGGTTGAAGTGCGAGAACACCAGGCCGTTGGTGGAGGCCAGGTCGCCCTGCGGTTTGGTCGCCGCGACGATCAGGAAGTACAGCGGCAGCAGGAAGTAGATCGCCAGCAGGAACATCAGGGCCATGACGGCCGGACGGCTCACGCGGCTGTCTTTGACAGCGGGTCGGTTGCTCACAGTCCCGCCCTCTTGGAGGTCAGTCGCATGAACCCGAAGCTCAAGACGAATGTGATGACCGCGATGACCACCGAAATGGCTGCGGCCTGCTGGTAGTTGTTCCCGACCGCCACGGTGTACGCCAGCATGTTCGGGGTGAACGTGCTGGAGATGTTCGAGGAGATCTGCCGCAGCACCGCGGGCTCGGAGTACAGCTGCAGCGTCCCGATGATCGAGAACACCGTGGTCATGACGATCGACGGGGCGATGATCGGGACCTTGATGCGCCAGGCGATGGCCCAGTTGCCGGCCCCGTCGATCCGCGCGGCCTCGTAGAGCTCCTGCGGGATGGACTGCAGGGCCGCGAACATGATCAGCATGTTGTAGCCGGTCCACAGCCAGGTCGAGATGTTGGCCGCCGACCACAGCACGGCACTCGGGCCGAGGAAGTCGGGGTGCAGACCGAGGTTGTTCAACAGGTCGACGACCGGGCTGAGTTGCGGCGAGTAGAGATACGACCACATGATCGCCGCGATGACGCCGGGCACCGCGTACGGCATGAACGCGGTGATGCGGAAGAAGCTCTTCAGCTTCAGCAGGGGAGCGTCCAGCAGCAGCGCCATGATCAGCGCGAGGAACAGCATGACGGGCACCTGCACGATGCCGAACAGCCCGATGCGGCCGATGCTGGACCAGAACTCGTCGTTCTGGAACACCTGCGCGTACTGATGAAAGCCGCCGAACGTCGTGTACGAGGTGCCGTACTGGCCGCCGGAGCGGCGCACCACGCGGAAGCTCTGCCACAGCGCGTAGCCGACGGGCACCAGGTAGAACAGGATGAACGGCAGGAAGAAGGGCGTGAGGAACGCGACGATGGTGCCGGCCCGGGGGCCGCCGACGTCCAGACGTGGACGTCGGCGGCCCCCGGACGGTGCTGACACCGCGTCGGCGGGACGGGTGGTGATCTCGGTCATTCCGGCGTCACTTGCCCGCCGTGGCCGGGATCGCCAGGTCCTTCATGGACTTCAGCGCGGCGGCCTGGGCGGTCGCGAGCGCGTCGGACAGGGTGCCGTCACCGCCCGCCGCCTTGGCGATCGCGTCCTGGAGCGCCAGGTTCACCGTCTTCTGCGTGGGACCCCAGGAGAAGTCGGTGTCGATCTTCTTGGACGAGTCCGCGAAGACGTCGAAGATCTTCTGGTTGTTGTAGTACGGCACACCCTTGGACAGCGCCGGGAGCTTCAGCCCGTCGTTGGCCGCCGGGTACAGACCGCCCAGCTCGTTCTCCATCGCGAGCGCCGCGGGGTCGGTGTTGAGCCAGTTGTTGAACTCGGCCGACTCGTAGAGGTGCTTGCTGCCCTTCATGAACGCGACGGTGGAGCCGCCCCAGTCGCCGGACGTACCGTTCGATCCCCAGGTCGGCATCGGCACGATCGACCACTTGCCGGCCTGCTTGGGCAGGTTGTCCCGCAGGCCCGTGTAGCCCCAGGCGGCCCCGATCTGGGTGGCGATCTGGTTGTCCTGGTAGGCGGCGTACATCTGCGTCGACCCGTTGGCGACGTCGGTGCGCACGAGCTTGTCGGAGATCAGCTTCTGCCAGTAGTCGGCGACCTGCTTGCTCTTGTCCGACTCCACGGTGACGTGCCACTTGTCCCCGGAGTAGCTGTACATGTTCGCGTTGTTCTGCCAGAGGAGCCCGTTGAACCACTCGGCGTTGTTCGGGTCGAAGAACGTGATGGTGAGCTTCGGGTCCGCCTTGTGCAGCTTCTGGGCGGCGGTGAGGTACTCGTCCCAGGTCGTCGGGACCGCGACGTCGTACTTCTTGAAGAGGTCCGTGCGTACGTACATGGCCATCGGACCGGTGTCCTGCGGGAGGGCGAACACCCCGGTGTCACCGAAGCTGGCCTGCGACCAGGTCCACGGGACGAACTTCGACTTCGCGGCGGCGGCCGTCTTGCAGGCCGAAGCGTCCACGAAGGCGTCCTGGGAGCGCAGGGTGGGCAGCTCGTCGTAGCCGACCTGGGCGAGGTCGGGCGCCTTGCCGGCCTTCAGCGCGTTGCCGATGGCGCCGTACTGGTCGTTGGAGATGTTCTTCGTCTGGACCTGGATGTTCGGGTGTGACTTGTTCCAGAGGTCGACGACCTTGTCCATGCCGTTGACGGTGTTCCAGTACTGGAGGGTGACCTTGCCCTTCGCGGGCTCGCAGGAGGCCGCGGACGACTTGTCCGACGAATCGTCGGAGGACGAACATCCGGCGAGAAGGACGATGCTTGCGCCCGCGGCGACGACGGCGAGGCGGGTACGTGTGATTGTGGTGCTCATATCTTCCGTTCCAGAGAACGACTAGCGACGGTGCTAGGCGGGTCGACGTTGACACCTCAGGCGGATGCCTTCTGGTTGGAATCCTGTTGGAATCAGGGACCGTGAGCGGTAACGTGAGCGCTCACGGGAGCGGTAACGGGAGCGTTCACGAAGCACTTGTTCTGAATTGATTGGGAGTGTGCGCTTCGGTACCACCGAGTGTCAAGACTCTGGAGTGACACGGGCGCCCGTACACACGGTCGCACCACAACTTGAGCCCGGGGCATACTCGGTGCCCCTGCCGAGGCACGCGCGTCGGCAACAAGCGGAGGTGAGAGATGGCGTCGTCGGGGAGTGGACCCCGCAGGGTCACGATCGACGATGTGGCCCGGAGCGCCGGAGTCTCCCGGCAGACCGTGTCACGGGCACTCAACGACAAGGACGAGATCGGCGTCTCCACCAAGCAGCGCGTCCTGGACGCCGCCCTCGCGCTGGGATACCGCCCGAGCCGCTTCGCCCGCGGCCTCGTCCGCCAGGACACGATCAGTGTCGGACTCGTCATCCCCGACCTGCTCAACCCCTTCTTCACCGAGGTCGCCGCCGCCGCACTGGACGCGGCACGGGCGCGCGAGTGGCACGTCGTCGTCTACGACACCGGCGACCGCGTGGAGGAGGAGCGCGGCACCCTCGAAGTGATCGCCTCGCAGGTGGACGCCGTGGTCGGCTACCTCAGCCTGCCGGAGGACGAGATCGACAAGCTGACCCGAGGGCTGCCCGTGGTGCTCATCGACCGCGAACACCGCACCGAACGCTTCAGCTCGATCCGGATCGAAGGCGAGGACGGCGTCCACGCCGCGATCAGGCATCTCGTCAAGACCGGGCACCGGCGCATCGGCATGCTCGATCACGCCGAGCGGTCCAAGCCGAGCATCCGGCACCACTGGTTCGACGCCGCGATGTCCGCCTGCGGACTGGACGCCGACGCGGTGAGCCGCGCGGACCAGAGCGTCGAGGGAGGCGAGGCCGCCCTGCGCGAACTCCTCGCCGCCCACCCCGACGTCACCGCCGTGTTCACCTTCAACGACATCATCGCCATCGGTGCCCTGCGTGCCGCCCGCCGTCTCGGCCGGGAGGTACCCCGGGACCTGGCCGTGATCGGCTTCGACGGCCTCCGCCTCGGCTCACTCGTCGAACCGCCCCTGACGACCGTCGCCCTGGACACCCGCGGCCTCGGCGCCCTGGCTGTCGAACAGGCGGCCCGGCTGCTGACCGGAAGCGGTCCGCTCAGTCATGACGAACTAGCGGTGGGGGCGGAGCTGCGGCTGCGCGAGTCGGCGTAGCCGGCTCGCGCGCCCTCGCTACTTCAGGAAATCCCGCAGGACAGCGACCATCTCTTCGGCGGCTTCGAAAGGCCAGAAGTGGCCGGAGTCGAAGAGATGGACACCGCTTCCCGGCGGGAGCATCGCCGCGATGTGCGGATCCGTGTAGAACTCGCGGGGCTGCAGCGGGTCGTCCGCTCCCTGGAGCAGCAGGACGGGGCACGTCCACCGGGGAATGAGCCGGGTGCGCCGCTCGATCCATTCCTGGCGGAACGACGAGGAGTTGAAGTACCGGGGGACGGCGGTGCTGATGCCGTCGTAGCCGAACTCCTGCACGGTCCGGACCAGGTCCGATGTCTTCACCGCGCGCTCGGCGAGCAGGGAGTAGGCGGTGACCACGAACCGACGGGCATCGGCGAGGGTGGCCGGAGCCTCGGGCGAGGTGAAGACCGCCTGCTGCGGGTGGAGGTCGGGGTGGAGATGCCAGAGGTGCTGCTGTCCCCGGCCGTAGCGGACGACGCGGTGACCCGCCCGCGCCACGAGATGGTCGCCCACCGGAGTTCCCCGGTCGTGCGTGACCAGGCTGAACCGACCGATCCCGAGCTGGTCCAGCAGGGCTTCGAGCTGGCCGGCGACTCCCTCCTGCCGGAAGTCCCCGGTGCCCTTCTCCGACTGGCCGTAGCCCTTCAGGTCGATGGCCAGGCAGCGGTGGTCGGCGCCCAGGGCCTCAAGGGCGTAGTGCCACTGCCACCAGGAGTCGGGCACGCCGTGGAGTAGGACGACCACGGGGGCATCCGCGGGGCCGGCTTCGACGAAGTGCCAGCGCACGGTCTCGCCGTCACCGGGAGCGTCGACGAAGCGGTGAGTGACGGTGACGTCTCCCAGTCGCTCTTCGCGGCCGTCCTCGTCGGGCACGCGTGGCGGAGTCTCGGGTAGTTCGGCCACGAGTTCGTCCACCTTGGACAGTCTGCCGACCGCCTCGTCCATCACCGTACGGATACGGGCCGGCGGCGCTGTGTAGTCGTACGGAATCGCGTCTTTCGACATCGCGAAGCCCTCCAGAGTGATCCGGCTCGGGTGGCTGCCCGGCCAAGGCCGCAGCTCCTGAACGAAGCGAGCAGGGCAGGCGTGGGCTCCGAGCGCCCGTCCCTGAGCACTCGAATTGACCACTGGATCAAAGTTGATAGAAACATCAGAGTGGTGCGGCGTCAAGAGGTCATAGTTGCCCGTCGGTGTGCAATTATCGGACTGTGCTCCTCGCTGCCGCGCCCTGCCGGCGGCCCGAATTCCGACCCTCCGTGGAGAAGCGCAGTGAACCTCGGCGAATCAGACGACCTGACCATTCCCCACCAGGGACACCCGACGGCCCTCCTCGGCGGCCGGTACGAACTGCGCTTTCTCCTCGGCTCCGGCGGTATGGCCGAGGTGCATCTCGCACACGACCTCCGGCTCGACCGTGGCGTGGCCGTGAAGACCCTGCGCGGCGACCTGGCCCACGAACCGGTCCTCCAGGAGCGGTTCCGGAGGGAGGCGCAGTCCACCGCGTCGCTCAACCACCCGTCCATCGCGGCGGTGTACGACACCGGCGAGGACATGACGCTGGGCGGTCAACTGCCGTACCTCGTCATGGAGTATGTCGACGGGACCACCCTGCGGGAGACCCTGTACTCAGGGCCTTCGCCGACCGTCGAGCGGGCCCTGGAGATCACGGCCGGGGTCCTGCGGGCCCTCGACCACTCCCACCGGCACGGCATCGTGCACCGGGACATCAAGCCGGCCAACGTGATGCTGACCTGGGCCGGAGAGGTCAAGGTGATGGACTTCGGGATCGCCCGGGACGAACGGGACGTCGGCATGACACAGACGTCCGCCGTGATCGGCACCGCCCTGTACCTCTCGCCGGAACAGGCGATGGGGCGGGAGACCGACGCGCGCTGCGACCTGTACTCCACCGGCTGCCTGTTGTACGAACTCCTCACTCTGCGGCCGCCGTTCACCGGCGAGACGCCGATGGCGGTGATGTACCAGCACATCCAGGAGGTCCCGAGCGCGCCGAGCCTGTACAACCCCGGCATCGGCCCGCAGGTGGACGCGATCGTGCTGCGCGCCCTGGAGAAGGATGCCGCGAGCCGCTACCAGTCGGCCGAGCACATGCTCGCCGACATAGAGGCCTACCTCGGATCGGGACCGTCCGCGGCGGGTATCGGACTCCCGCAGCCGGCGAACGACCTGCCGGACGTCGATGCCGACCGGGAGGAGCGCCGACGTCGCAAGGGAAGCCTCCCGCTGATCTCGGCGGGCGCGATCGTCGTCGTACTGGCCCTGATACTGGGCTGGTTCATGTTCGGACAGGGCGCGCCCGCCGACGGCAAGGCCGATGTGCCCGACCTGGTGGGCCGGACGCTGGAGGAGGCCCGGCGCACGGCGGCCAACGTCGACCTCACGGTCACCGTCGACAGACGGGAGCCCTGTGCCGACCAGCCGAAGGGCCACATCTGCGAACAGAGCCCGAAGGACGGGGAGCTCACCAAGGGCGAGGCGGTCGCGGTCACCGTCTCCACCGGAGCGCCCAAGGTCGAGGTGCCGGACGTGACGGACAAGGACAAGGGCGACGCGTCACGGATCCTGGAGGACAAGGGCTTCGCCGTGAAGCTGCGGTACGTCGAGTCCCAGGACGATCCCGGAACGGTCCTCACGCAGAGCCCGGGCGGGGGCGAGCGGGCCGAGAAGGGGACCGAGGTGGTCCTCCGGGTGGCGAGAGAGGCGGAGCGGGCCACCGTCCCCGACCTGTCCGGCGCGACCGTGGACGAGGCCAGGAAGCTGCTGGCCGAGCAGAACCTGAAACTGGGCAGCACGACCGAGGTGGAGAGCGGAGCGGAGTCCGGGACCGTGGTCGGACAGAGCGTCGCCTCGGGCGAGGAGGTCGAGCCGGACACGTCGGTCGACGTCAAGATCGCCAAGTCGGTGCAGACGGTCGAGATACCGGCCGACATCACCGGCAAGACCCTCGCCGAAGTCCGGGACGAACTGGGCGCACTCGGCCTCCAGGTCGCCGTCGCCACCGGCTACTCCCAGGCGGACGACGCGGTGGTGACGTCGAGCACCCCGCAGGCGGGCAGTGAGGTGGAGGCCGGCAGCACCGTGGTCCTCTCCACGCAGGACCCCGACACCGGCGACTCGGACGAGGGCACGACGACGGGCGGCGCCACCGGGGGTGCCACGGAAACGGCGACCCCTCAGTTGCTGCCGCCGCTTCCGCTGCCGAGGTGAGGTGAGCCTGTGACCGACAGCGTGGCCCGTACGGCACTGCCGTACGGGCCACGCTGTCGGTTCGCGGGGGTCAACAGGCCGCCGACAAACCGACGTTCGCCCCCGCCACGACCATCAGAACCGTGGCGGGCAGGGCTCGCACCAGAGGGTCCCCGTGACGCAGGTGCGCCACGGCGGCGGCGCCCATGAGCAGCGCGAGTCCCGTCGCGGCGGCAGCGCCCAGCGGGGCCCGGACCAGCCCCACCAACAACCCGCCGGCCCCCGCTACTTCCAACGTGCCGACGACACGGTAGAAACCCGGAGACAGCCCGAGGTGAGCCGCCGCCTGGCGCATGGCGCGTACGGCCGCGATCTTCGCCACCCCCAGGGGCAGGAAGACCAGGGCCAGTACGGCGGCGGTGATGATCTGTGCCGTTCTCATCCCGCGGTGCCTCTGCGACTGCGGCGCTCGGCTCCCAGCCGGGCGTAGTAGTCGATGAGACCGGGGTCGTCGATCGCGGCGGGGTTGACGACATCCTCGGCGGAGGCGCCCTGGAGGAGGCGTTTGACCGGGACTTCGAGCTTCTTGCCGGTCCGGGTGTGCGGCACGGCGGGGACTTCGAGGATCTCGTCGGGGACGTGACGGGGTGAGGCGCCGGCCCGGATCGCTTCCTTGATCTTCGCGCGGAGGGCGTCGTCGAGGGACACTCCGGCCGCGAGGACCACGAACAACGGCATCCAGTAGCCGCCGTCGGGTTCCTCTGCGCCGATGATCAGCGCCTCATTGATCTCGGGGAGGCGTTCCACGACGTCGTGGATGTCGGCGCTGCCGAGGCGTACGCCGTTGCGGTTCAGGGTGGAGTCCGAACGGCCGTGCACGATCACCGAGTTGTGCCCCGTGACGGTGATCCAGTCGCCGTGCCGCCACACGCCGGGATACGTCGAGAAGTAGGCGTCGTGATAGCGCTCGCCGTCGGGGTCGTTCCAGAAGGACAGCGGCATCGACGGCATGGGGCGGGTGACGACCAGCTCGCCGACCTGGTCGACGACCGCGCGGCCCTCGGCGTCGTACGCGGCCAGTGCCACACCCAGATTCGGGGCCGAGAGTTCCCCCGCCCACACGGGAGTAGTGGGTGCGCTGCCGGCGAAGCCGGCGACGATGTCGGTGCCGCCGCTGGTGGAGGCGAGCAGGACGTGCGTGCCGACGTGGTCGCGGACCCACGGGTAGGCGGAGGCGGGCAGGGCGGACCCGGTGCAGCCGACCACCCGGATCGCCGACAGGTCGTGCACGGACGGGTCGATGCCGAACTTGGCCATCCCCAGCAGGTATTGGGGACTCGTGCCGAAGACGGTGACGCGGTGCCGGGCCGCCAGTTCCCAGAGGGTGTCGGGGCGGGTGAGCGGGGCGGGACTGCCGTCGTAGGTGCAGGTCGTGGCGCCCGTCAGGAGCGTGGAGGCGACGAGGTTCC
The DNA here is from genome assembly GCF_053595415.1 of Streptomyces sp. NPDC002499. Taxonomy (NCBI): domain Bacteria; kingdom Bacillati; phylum Actinomycetota; class Actinomycetes; order Kitasatosporales; family Streptomycetaceae; genus Streptomyces; species Streptomyces sp. NPDC002499. Next base: position 434,351 of record NZ_JBSFXO010000002.1, on the reverse strand, counting down.
ACATCATCCAGTGGGTCGTGGTGTACCAGAGGAGACGGTCGCCGGGGCCGAGGTCCGAGTGCAGGCCGAGGGTCTTGAGGTGTTCGAGCAGGACGCCGCCGTGGCCATGGACGATGCCCTTGGGCAGGCCGGTCGTGCCGGAGGAGAAGACGACCCACAAGGGATGGTCGAACGGCACCGGAGTACAGGCGAGTTGCTCCGTGCGAGTCGCCGCGTCCTCCCACGGGACCACCAGTGACGGGTAGGTCCGCAGGGGCCACGGCAGGCCCACGTGGTCGACCAGCAGGGTGGCCTTCAACGTCGGCAGTGCGGTGGCGAGTTCGAGGGCCGCGTCGCGACGGTCATGGGTGGTGCCGTTGAAGAGGTAGCCGTCGGCCGTGATCAGGACGGTGGGTTCCAGCTGGGCGAAGCGGTCCGCGGCGGCCTGGGGTGCGTAGTCCTGTCCGCACACCGACCACACCGCACCGAGGGAGGCGGCGGCGAGGAACGCGACGATCGCATGCGGGGTGTTGGGCAGGTAGCCGACGACCCGGTCGTCCTTGCCGACACCCAGGTCGCGCAAGGTGGCGGCGACGGAGGCGACTTGGCCGCGCAGTTGCCTCCCGGTCACCTCGTAGCCGACGCCGGTCTCGTCGAGGGCGAGGATCGCCGTGTCGTCGTCGGAGAGGTCGCGCAGCGCGTGGTGGGCGTAGTTGAGGGTGGCGCCGGTGAACCAGCGGGCGCCCGGCATCCGTTCCTCCGCCAGCACCTGCTCGTACGGCGTGTCCGCGTCGATGTCGAAGTACTCCCACACCGCACTCCAGAAACCCTCCAGGTCGGTGACCGACCAGTGGTGCAGGGCGGCGTAGTCCGCGTCCGCCGCCACACCCCGGTGCTGCGCGGCCCAGCGGGCGAAGTCCACGATGCGGCTGGCCGCGGCGGCCTCCGGGGTGAGGGTGAAGAAGGGGTCCGGGTACGGCGTGTTCATCGCGTGGTGCTCCTCAAGAGGCTTTTCTCGACAGACCGTTGGGAAGGCAGGGGGCTTCGGGTGGTGTGCAGCAGGGACGCCCAGGCGGCGGCGTCCGTGAAGGTGTCGCCGCCGGCCGGGACGACATCCATCACGACGCGGTCGGGCCGCAGCAGCACGGCGCTCGCCCGTCCCTCGCGCAGCCAGGCGGCGAGACGGTTGTCGTCGCCGAGGCCGGTCACGGAGACGGTCCGGGCGCCGAGACCGTCGGCGACCGCCCGCAACGAGGGCGAGAGCGGTACGGCGGTCAGCACGGCGAAGGAGTCACCGAGGAGTTCGTCGAGGCGGGCGTGCCGTCCGTCGATGTCCACGAACGGCTGCGGACAGAAGCCGCCCACGAGACCGTGCCGCCCGAGGCCGAGGCCGTGTCGGCCGAACCGGACGCGGCGTCGTACGAGTGGCCCGGTGGCCAGTGCCGGGCTGAAGTCGCGGGCGGCGGCCGAGGTCAGTCCGGGGATGCGGACGGCCGCGCCCAGGACGCCGCGGCGGAGAGCGGCGGCGCTGTCCTGGCCTCCGGTCATGGCCCAGCCCAGCGCGACCGCGAGCCGGATCACATGGCGGGCGTGCGGTGTGCGCTCCGCCTCGTAGGTGTCCAACAGCCGTTCGTCTGCGCCCTGTTGCAGGACCAGAGCCAGCTTCCAGGCCAGGTTGTAGGCGTCGCGCAGACCCGCGCACAGTCCCTGTCCGACGAACGGCGGGGTGAGGTGGGCCGCGTCACCGAGAAGGAAGACGCGCCCACGGCGCCAGCGGTCGGCGATGCGAGCCCGGAAGGTGTACTGGGCCTGCCGTACCACCTCGAAGTCGGCACCGTCCGCCAGGTCCACCCATGGGGCGAGCAGCTCCCGCAGCCGCTCGTGATCCGGCTCCGCGCCGTCCTCCAGCCGGAACTCCCAGCGGTAGCGGTCCTCGCCGATGCGCATGAACGTCCCCGGCCGGCGCGGATCACAGATCTGCTCGACGCCTTCCCAGCAGCGGACCGGGAGGCTGGTGCGTACGTCGACGACCGTCCAGCGTTCCTCGAAGTGGAGGTCCTCCCAGGCGGAGCCGATGGCTTCGCGGGTGATGCTGTTGGCGCCGTCGCAGCCCAGGACGGCGGCCGCCCGCAGCAGGTGCTCGCCCTCGTCGTCGCGATAGCTCACGCGGACCGGACCGTCGCCGTCCTGCGCGACGCCGAAAACCTCCACCCCGTCCCGCAGTTCGGCCTCGGGTGTGTCGGCCAGGGCTTCGCGCAGCACGCGCTCCAGTTCGGGCTGGTCGAACATGCTGGTCTGCGGGAATCCGTGCACCCCCTGAGCGGCGCGCGGGAACTCGGCCATCACGCGGTGCCGGGCGTCCAGCAGCCGCAGTCCCCGCGCGGGCCGGGCGATCGCGGTGAACTCCTCCTGGACCCCCGCGGCCTGGAGGATCCTGATCACTTCGTCGTCGGTGGCGACGGCGCGCGGCAGGGGATAGACCTCCCGGTGGCGTTCGAGGACGACGGTACGGATGCCACGCCGGGCGAGCAGGAGGGCGGCGGTCACGCCCACGGGCCCCGCCCCGACGATCACCACGGGCAGCTGGTCGGGGGTGGTGTCCGGTGGCCCGGCGGCTTGGTCGACAGTCATGTGCGGCTCACTTCATGTCGGTTTCGGTGTGGGTCAGTTGGCGTCGGTCACCTCGGTGCGCTGTTCGCCCAGGTCGATGCGTCCGTCCGGCGTGGCGATGGTCGCGGTGATCAGGTCCCCTCGGTGCAGGTAGCGCGGGTTGCGGGCCTGGGTCCTGAAGAACGCCTTCCACTTCGCCGCGGGCGGCAGCAGCGCGCCGATCTTCTCGACCGCCTTGGGCGGGGCCTTGAGGGCCGTGCCTCCGGGGGTGCCGGTCAGCAGCAGGTCGCCGGGGTCGAGAGTCTGGAAGCGGGCCAGCAGGGTGAGAGCCTGCGCGGGCCGGACGATCATGTCGCTGAGGGTGCGGTCCTGTCGCAGATCGCCGTTCACGTTCAACTTCAGCCGCAGGTCCAGGAGATGGGCGAAGTCCTCCGCCTCCAGCAGGGAGAGGTAGGGCCCGGTGGGCGTGAAGGTGGGGTACGACTTGCTCTCGTAGAACTGCGTCTTGGTCAGCTGCACGTCACGGGCGCTGACGTCGTTGGTGACGACGAGCCCGGCGACGTACGACGGCAGCGCCCGCTCCTCGACGACGGTGCCGATGGGCAGCGGTGCGCCCATGACCAGGCCGAGTTCGACCTCGTAGTCGAGGAACTGCACGTGGGCCGGACGGACCACGGCGTCGTGCGGGCCGCTGACCGAGCCGGACGCCTTGCGGAAGAAGGCGGGCGGGATGTCGCCGGTAAAGCCCGAATCGCGGGCGTGGCTGCGGTAGTTGACCATCTGGGCGACCACGCGGCAGGGCGTGGTGACGGGGGAGAGGGCCACCATGTCGGCCACCGGGGTGCCCGCCTCGCCGCTGTCGGCGGCTTTCCGGACGGCGGCGCGGTCGGCCAGCAGCTCGGCGGTGGTGCGGGCCTTGGTGTCGACGGGGACGGCGCGCGCGTCGCGCACCACCCACCAGCCGTCGGCGGTACGCAGGACGTTGGTGCTCATGTCGGTGCCTTTGTCGAGGAGTTGGGGGAGTCGGGGGAACGAGGGGTCGGGAGCCGGGGGTCAGGAGTTGGCGGCTCTGAGGAGGCCCAGGAGGCGTGCCGGGTCCATCTCGTTGTCGCCGCGCAGGGCCTGGATCACGTCGCGGATGCGCGCGGGGGAGGGGCTCGCGCCGAGGAAGTCGCGGGTGGCCGGCGGACCCCACTGGGCCAGACCGCTGGTGGACATGGGTGCCCAGCCGGGTTCCAGGTCGTGGGAGAAGAGGTCGCCGTCGGCGAAGTGCTCCAGCATGAGGCGGTCGGGATCGCGCCAGTAGTCGAAGAGCTGGCTGCCCTGGATGTGCCGCCCGATGCCCCAACTGCGCTTGTAGCCGCGCTCGTTGAGGTACTCGCCGCCGGCCGCGATCGCGTCCAGGTCGGTCACCTGGTAGGCGGAGTGGACATAGCCGTTGGCGGGGCCGAGGTGCATCGCGAGGGTGTGGTGGTCGACGGCCACGCTGCCGCGGTCGCAGCGGATGAAGGCCATCGTCGGACCGCGGTCGCGCTGCCCGTCGAAGAACAGGAAGTCGGACACGATCATGCCGAGCGTGTCCAGGTACCAGTCCAGGGCACGGCCGAAGACCCGTGTCTCCAGCACCACATGGCCCACGCGCTGGATCCGGGCCGGCTCCCGGGGCGGACGCTGCGCGAGGTTCGTACGACGGTGATCCGTGCCGAAGTTGAGCAGCAGCGGCCGCTGCTCGGACAGGGCGGGCAACTCCTCGCGGCAGTGCACCACGCGCACGGGGAAGCCCGACGGGTCGAGGAGGCTCACTGCCCTGCCGCCGCCCGGGACGTCGGCATCGCGTACCTCCGTCCCCGTGGCGCGGGCCAGCCGGTCCAGGTCGGCCCGCTCCGCCGCGCGGAACGCCGGGCCGATGAAGCCGCTGGTGCGGCCCTTGCGGATCACCATGCACGGTGAGCCGGCGAAAGTGCCGCGCAGCCACAGCTCGCTGGGTGTGCGGGCGGCGATCCCGAAGCCGAAATCATGGGCGAAGACCTCGGCACGGTCCAGGTCGGGCTTCTGGAACTCCAGCCAGGCGAGGTCGGCCACCTTGATCACGGGGTTCCGGGAGCGCCCGGGGTGCTCGCCGCGCAGCGCACCGTGTTCGCTGTGGAGGTCCTGGTGGGCCGTCCTGAGATCGCTGGCACCGACCGCGTCGACGCGGGTTTCGGACATGGTGTCCTCCAAGCAACATTGTCGTAATGATGAAATCATCAACTTTGACTCTTCGGGCGTCAAGGGGTGGATCGAGTAAGGTGATGAAATCATCAGAGTCGCGCCGACCTGCGAACCGGCCGGTGGACTGACCGGTTCATCAGAACTGCGGCAATGTGGAGACCGTTGCTAGACTCGCGCGCATGCCGACGTCAGCCCTGCCCCGCAATCGCTTCGAACGGCGTCGTGCCGAGACCCGTCAGGCCCTGGTCAGAGCGGCCCGGCAGATCCTGGCCGAGACCGGCGACACCAGCGCGAGCATCCAGGTCATCGCGGAGCGCGCGGACGTGGGCTTCGGCTCCTTCTACAACCACTTCGAGTCGAAGACGGAACTGTTCGACGCGGCGGTGAGCGACGCCCTCGAAGAACTCGGCCAGACGTTCGACGAGCATCTTCGGGGCATCGACGACCCGGCGGAACTCGTCGCGGCGGGCTTCCGTCTCAGCGCGCGCCTGGCCGACTCCCGGCCCGAGATGATGCAGATCCTGCGCCACCGCGGCCTGGGCCATATCCATTCCGACTCGGGCCTGGCCCCACGCGCCCTGCGGGATCTGGAGGTCGGTATCGCCTCCGGCCGCTTCACCATCACCGACCCGATGGCCGCGGTGACCGTCCTGGGCGGCTCCCTGCTGGCCCTGCTGGAACTGCGCTTCGCCCGCCCGGACCTCGACGGCGACGAAGCGGCCTCCAACCAGGCCGAACTGCTGCTGCGCATGCTGGGCCTGCCACCGCAGGACGCCCACGACGTCGCCCACTCCACGCTGCCCGACCTGGACTGACGAGCAACCTGACGGCGTTCCTGACGTCACGCTCCCCGCTCATCGCCGTTGATCTCCGTGTCCCGCACTCGTCGGCGTATGACGGGGGAGCAGGGACGGTGGCGGTCTCGGGTGTGTCAGCGCACCTCGAAGCTCGCGCCGAGCCCCATGCCGGTGATCCATTCCGGTACCGGCTCGTACGCGGTCCACACCAGCGGTGCCCGTACCGCGGCCTGGCCGATCAGCCAGGTGCGGATCTCGTGACCGCCGCTGCCCGCCTGTTCCTCCAGACCCGCGTCGCCGAGGGCGGCGACCGGCTCGAGTTCTCCGGTCCCCAACTGCTTGAGGAACCAGCGGTCCCAGGCGCTGTTGACGTGGGCGTGCGGGTCGCCGCCCATCGCCCGCACCCGGGGTTCGCGCGCGGCCGCGAAGCCGCGGGCGTCCTCGCGGCCGTGGATCACCGAGTGCCGTCGGTCCTCGGCCATCGCCGGATCGCGGGGGTCGTTGCTGGGCAGCCAGTGGGAGAGCCCGCCGCTCGCGATGACCAGTACCCGGCCGGCGCCGCCGCTGTCGCTGTCGCGAAGAGCGTCACCGAGTGCCCGGCCGAAGGCGATGCAGCGTTCCATGGTCGGCAGCGGGGGTGCGGCGGTGTTCACGACGAGCGGCACCATCGGTGTCTCGGTGCCGCCGCAGACCATCTCGTAACTCTGCACGAGGCCGTGGTCGACGGTCAGCGAGTAGGACAACGACAGGTCGAAACCCGCATGGGTGAGCCCTTCGTACACCGACCAGGCCAGTTCGCCGGCGACGGGCAGGGGGCCGGCCCGGCTGCCGAAGTCGCCGAATCCGACGGCGTGTTCGACGCCGATGAGGAACGGTGGCATCGCGTCGTAGAAGTTCGCGTGGAAGTGGTCGGGGCCGATGACCACGACCGCGTCCGGTGCGAGCTGCGCCACCGTCCGGGAGAGGCGGGCGGCCTCGGCGAGGAACCGGCCACCGGGCTGTTCGGGGCCGTCGGGCGGCAGCAGGGTGGCGAACGGGGAGTGGGACAGGGCGACCAGGCCGACGATCTCGCTCATACCGGGTCCTTGCCGAGCAGCAGGAAGTCACGGTGGGCGCGCAGGAATTCGGACGGCTTCTCCCACTGCGGCCAGTGGCCCGCGCCCTCGATGACATGCAGGCGCGCGTCGGGCAGCCAGCTCTGGAGCATCGCCGCCTCGTCGAGCCCGCCGGTCGGATCGTGGTCGGTCCACAGGAGGAGCGTGGGCGTGGTGATCCGGCCGACCCAGGACGGGTCCCAGGCGAAGTCCTTGCGTACGTCGGGGTCTTGGAGCACCAACGTGTTCTCGATCGCGCGCAGGAAACCGGGGCGGCCGTAGACGGCGCGGCGCAGGTTCACCAGCTCGTCGGTGACCATCGAGGTGTCGTGGAAGAGGAACTCGACCCGGCGGCGCACGGTTTCGTCGCTCGGGTCCCGGACGGCGGCCAGGGTGCTCTCGCGCATCCGGACCATCACCTCAGGCTTGTTGGCGATGTTCCCGGGGGTGTTGAGCACGAGCCGTTCGACGCGCTCGGGGTGGTACGCCGCCGTCCACGCGGTCACCCATCCTCCGAGCGACTCGCCGGACAGGTGCGCCGAGTCGATCCCGAGCGCGTCCATCAGGCCGATGAGGTGATCGGAGAGCACGTCTATCGTGTAGGGCCGGTCCGGCAGGTCGGACCAGCCGTGACCGACCATGTCGTAGGCGGTGACGCGGAAGTCGGCGGCGAGTCCGGCGATGTCTCGGGCGTAGGCCTCCAGGTGCCCGCCGGTGCCGTGCAGCAGGATCAGGTCGGGGCCGACTCCCGCGCGCAGGACGCGGGTACGGACGCCGGCGACATCGACGAAGCGCAACTCGTGCGCCACGTCGGACAGTTCGCCCCAGACGCCGATGTGGGCGGGCAACGGGCTCATGCCTGCTCCTCCTTGAATCGTGCGCGGGCTTCGGCGACCGTGGCCAGGCCCGCGCTCTGCCGCCGTCCGACGCCCAGCAGGTTCAGCAGGCGGGAGTTCTCGATGGTCAGGAACTCGACCGGCTCGGTCTCCGAGTCGTTGTAGTGGCGGTGCCAGGTCCAGGGCGGGGTGTAGATGAAGTCGCCGGCGGCCCAGGGTTCGGTGTCGTCCTCGATCTCGCTGTGGCCGTTGCCGCTGATGACGAAGTGCACCGTCTCGTGGTGGTGGCGCTGCATGTCCGAGCTGAGGCCCGCCGGGATGGTCTGCCGGAAGAGTTCGAAGGTGGCCGTCGGCAGCAGACCGGCGATCGCCAGCACGGTGGGGTTGTGCACCTGGTCGGCCGGCAGGGGCGCGAGTTCGTCGGCGTGCACGACGACCGGCCGTGCCGCGCCGGGCTGCACGGTGTCGTGGAGCGAGCCGAGGAAATCGGCCATGGTGAAGCGGGATCCCGATGCCGCCATCAGATCGTCTCCGTCCTTCCGCCGTCGACCGTGAGTACGGTCCCGTTGATGTACGCCGCGTCGTCGGAGGCCAGGAACGCCACGGCGGCCGCGATCTCCGCCGGCCGCGCGGCGCGTCCGGCCGGAATGTGCGCGAGGTCCTGCGCGTCGAGTTCGTCCAGGCCGCGGTGCGCCGCGCGTGCCCGGTTGGTGAGGATCTGCGTACGCCGCTCGGTCGAAGTGGCGCCGGGAGCAACGCAGTTGACAGTCACCCCCTCGGCCGCGAACTCCAGGGAGAGCAGCTTGGCGGCGGCCGTGACCGCGGAGCGCAGGACCACGGACGCGGCCAGGTCGGGCTGGGGCTGACGTACCGCGGTGGACGTCACGAACACCACCCGCCCGAAGCCCCGCCTCGCCATGCCCGGCAGCGTCAGCCGTGCCCACCGCAGCGGGCCGAGCAGCAACAGCTCGGACGCCTCCCGCCACCGCGTGTCGTCGAGGTCGAGGATCCCGCCGGGCGGCGGACCACCGGCGTTGAGCACCAGGACGTCGAGGCTCCCGTATCGGTCGTCGACCTCTTCCATCGCCGCCGTGGCCGATGCCGGATCGGCCATGTCGCTCACCAGGGCGTGCACCTCGCTCACCGCGTCGCCGCCCACGGTGTCGCGGAGTCGGGCGGCCGCGGCTTCGAGGGTGTCGGCACGCCGACCGGTGATCACCACCCGGTCGCCCGAACCCGCCAGGCGCTCCGCGATCGCGTGCCCGATACCGCCGGCACCGCCGCCGACCAGTGCTGTCCGCATGATGGTGGCATCCTCCCGAGACCTCGCCTTGTCCGCCGGGCGGGGACGGCCTTAGCGTGACCGGCATGACCCCCGGGGAACAAGGGACGAGTCCCACTGCGCGGGACGGCAGGGCCGAGGCCTCGGGCCTGGAGCGTGCCGCGGCGATCCTCGGCGCCTTCGACGCGGCGCACCGCGAGCTGACCCTGTCCGCGCTCGTGGCCCGCTGCGGACTGCCCCGGTCGACCACGCACCGCACCGCGGACCGGATGATCCGGCTCGGCTGGCTGGACAAACCCCAGGGCCACTACCGCATCGGCAACCGGCTGTTCGAGATCGCGAGCCTGGCACCCATCCGGCTCGAACTGCGCGAGGCCGTACTGCCCTACCTGCAGGACCTGCACAGCGCGACCAGGAACACCGTGCAGCTCGGTGTCCTGGACGGCACGCAGATCCTGGTCGTCGAGAAGATCACCGGACACCGCCCCATGCCGATGCTCTCCCAGGTCGGCGGGATCGTCCCGGCCTACTGCTCGGCGCTGGGCCGGGCCATCCTCGCCTACAGCGAGACCGCGACCATCGACGCCGTGCTCGACGCCGGAATGCCGCCGCGCAACCCGCGCACGCTGACCTCCAAGGAGGCCGTAATCCGGGAATTGACCGCCGTGCCAGCCAGGGGCTGGGCGGTGGAACGCGAGGAGGGCAACATCGGCGTGAGCTGCGTCGCCGCCCCGATCTTCGGCCCGGACGGTGGGGTCGCCGCCGCGCTGTCCGTCACCGGGCCCACCGCCCTGGTCCGCGCCGACCGAGCCGGGCCCGCGGTCCGGCTCGCCGCCGCTGCCGCCTCCCGGGCCTACAGCACCCGCCGTTGAACGCGCCCACAGCACCCGCCGCTGAAATCGTCCCAGCCGATGGGACGGTCGATTGCGCATCCGCCGCGCCGAACCGACGCTGATCGCAGCGGACCAGCGCCGCGGTCGGACGGCCGCGGTGGCGACCGGAAGGAGACGACGGTGACTCTAGGCGGTGGCTACATGCTGCCCTCCCGCGAGGGGCACAAGATCGCGGCGATCGGGCTGGGCATCACGCTGAAGGCGGACGGTGCGGCGACACGCGACGCGTACTCGCTGTTCGAGTACACCGTCCCGCCGGAGACCGACGGGCCGCCGCCCCACCTGCACACCCGGGAGGACGAGTCCTTCATCTGCCTGGCCGGACGGCTCGACGTGCACCTCGGCGGCAAGGACTTCGTCCTCGAACACGGCGACTATCTGTACCTGCCGCGCGACGTGGTCCACGCCTTCCGCAACCCCTATCCGGAGGAGTCGCGCGTCATCTCCGTCGTCTCGCCCGCCGGCCTGGAGGGCTACTACCAGGCGCTCGCGGAGATGCCGCCGGGACCGAAGGACATCGGAGTGATGAAGAAGATCATGGCCGACTTCGGCATCGAGCTCCAACTGCCGCCCGAGGTCGCGTGACCATGAGAATCGCCATCATCGGTGCCGGAGTCGCGGGCCTGGTCACCGCGAAGGTGCTCACGCAGGCCGGGCACCGGATCGACGTGCTCGAGAAGGCCCCGGACGTGGGCGGCGTGTGGAGCCGAACGCGCCGCTATCCGGGAGTCACGACGCAGAGCCCGAAAGCGCAGTACTCGTTCTCGGACTTCCCCATGCCCGCGGACTTCCCGGAATGGCCCGACGGCGCGCAGATCCAGTCCTACCTCGCCGACTACACCGCTCACTTCGGACTCGAACCCGCACTGCGCCTGAGTACCGAGGTGATCTCGGCCGAGCCGACCGACGAGGGCACCTGGAGCGTCGAGTCCCGTGACGCCACAGGCGCGCACACCACGGAGATCTACGATCAACTCGTCGTCGCCAATGGGGTGTTCTGCGAGCCGGCCGTGCCGAAGTTCGCCGGACTGACGGAGTTCATTGCGGCCGGCGGTCAGGTGTGCGCGGGCACCGAGTTCCACGACGCCGAGCAGGCCCGCGACCGCAACGTCCTCGTCGTCGGCTACGGCAAATCGGCCTGCGACGTGGCGGTGCCGATCAGCGCCGTCGCCACCCGGACCGACGTGATCGCACGCCAACTCCTCTGGAAGGTCCCGCGGAAGATCGGCGGCCGGCTGAACTTCAAGATGCTGCTGCTCACCCGGCTCGGCGAAGCGCTGTTCCGCTACATCCGTCCGCGCGGCCTCGAACGCTTCCTGCACGGCCCCGGCAACGGCCTGCGCCGCCGGATGATCAACTCCATCGGCACGGTGTCGATACGCCAACTCGGCCTCAAACGCCTTGACTTGGTGCCCGGGGGAGCGATGGAGGACATCGTGCGCGGCGCCATCGGGCTCGCGACCGAGGGGTTCTTCGAGGCCGTCACCGCGGGCGACATCACCGTCCACCGGGACCGCACCATCGAGCAACTCCACGTCGTGGACGGCGAACCCGCAGCCCGTCTGTCCGACGGCACAGTGCTCCCCGCTGACCTGATCGTCTGCGCCACCGGCTTCACCCAAGGCGTCCCGTTCCTGCCCGAGGAGGTACAGGACCAACTGCTCGACGAGCGCGGCAACTTCATGCTCTACCGGCAGATCCTGCCCCTCGGGATTCCCGGCCTGTACTTCAACGGCTACAACTCCTCCTTCTTCAGCCCGCTCAACGCGGAGATCGCCGCACTGTGGATCGCCGCCGACCTCGCCGGCGCGGTGGAGACACCCGACACCGAGACCATGAGGCACGCGGTCGTCGAGCAACTGGCCTTCATGGACATCGCCACCGACACCCACCACTGCCGTGGCACCAAGATCATCCCGTTCTCCATGCACAATGCCGACGAAGTACTGGGAGACCTTGACCTCAACATCAACCCGCTGATCCGCGCGGTGCACTGGCTCGGCCCGGTCGATCCGGCCGCGTACCGACGGCTGACCCCGACGCTGCTCAAGCGCCTGACGCCGGCCGAGCCCGGAGACCGAGACCGACCACGCCTTCGCCTGCTGTCCAACCCGGGCGGTGCGGCACCGGGTTCGGGGCCGGCGAGTACGTCACCGGAGAGCCATGTGAACGCCGAGGCTTGACGGCGATGTCGTACGGCACTCCGGACTCCGGCGTCGAGCAGCGTCATTCCCGGCACGGGCCACGCCTCCCGCCTGCGACGGTACAGCCGCGTGCGCTCCATCTCGCTGCGTACACTGCTGGCTCGTATGCCCGTCTGTGATGGCTACGCGCACACTGCCGGTTTCCCGTTCGACTCGAAGGACTGAGCCGTGCCCGACCGACCTGAGATCGTCTGCATCTGCGGCTCTGCCCGGTTCGTGGACGAGATGAGCGCGGCGAACCGTGATCTGACTTTCGCAGGTGTCATCGTCGTCGCGCCAGGCGTCTTCCCGCGCGCCGAGGATCACGAAGCGGACGAGTTGATCACCGATGAGCAGAAGACCGCGCTGGGCGCCCTCCACCTGCGCAAGATCGACCTGGCTGACCGGGTTCTGGTCGTCAACCCGGGCGGATATATCGGCGAGTCCACGAGCCGGGAGATCGCATACGCCCACGCCACCGGCAAGCCGATCTCGTTCACCGAACCTTTCCGAGCCTCTGGAGCATTCGGGCTTGAGAAGTGAGATAGCGGGCGGATTGTCGGTGACCTCACGGACGGTTGGGTCGGGCGGGGGCGATCTGGAAGGTGTTCGGGCCGATTACGTGAGAACCGGCTCTTATCTTGGTCGCCATCTTGGGCGGCCAAGCGGTCTCGTAGTTCCAGATGAGCCCCGCCAGCCAGCTCACTTCGGCATCGGTCAGACCCGCAGTGGTCAGGTCGGTGTCGGACGCGTCCAGCGGGATCTCTTCGAGGTGGTGGATGATGCGCTTACCGAGGGAGATGAGATCTTCCACGCTCTGTGTATCAAGGTCTCTGCCGACACCAGACATCAACTTGTCCGCTGCGTCGACGGCTCGGCGCAGGGCGCGGAGCAGGGCCGCGTCGGAGAAGGCGTTTGGGTCGCTTCGAAGTACAGGTGCTCCGGCCGCGCCCGCAAGGCTGTCGAGCTTGTCGCTCAAGTCGTCGTCAAGGCGCTGGAGTTCGCTCGCGAGATCGTGCGCGAGATCACGGGCGTAAGCGAACTCGGGATCGCTGCTGCTGATGGCGTCCATGCGGGGGATCACCAGTCCGGAGGCCGTGGTGACCTCCATGCCCTCTTCAAATCGTCTGACCACGACGTGCGCCCACACGCGTACCGTGATGATGTCCCTGGTCAGCCCTGGGTCTCTGACCGCCCTTAGGGTGCTGACGCTGGTCGTGCGGGGCTGCGGATGCGCCGGTTTGGGCAGGGGCTCTTCTGTCGCACCGGTATTCGGGGCGTCCATAGGCGCGGCGTTGCGGGCGAACACCAGCCGGCCCGCGTGACCGGATGCTCGGCTGGTCGGTACTGGCTTGCCGTCTCGGGCGAGCGCCTCGGCGGTCTCATGGAAGATCGGTTCGATCGTCAGCTCCGGTCCGCGACCGGGAATGCCTCGTTCGACGACGTCGGCGAGGTACTTGGTGAAGTAGGTCTGCGGCGCTGTGAGCGCGTTCTCGGTTTCGAACCAGGCACGGGAGAACTCGCCCGCGGCCGCCAGCGTGTACGCGCCTGTTCCGCGGGTGAGGTCGGACAGATCACCAGCCGACAGGGTGGGCCGGGCGGCCAGTCCGGCGTAGCAGCAGTCGAGGATCACGATCTTCACGCTGGCGCGGCTGAGTCGCAGGGCGTACCGGACGCTGTCGAACGCAAGGCTGGTGGTCCGCCGCAGCTCGGCTTCCGTCCGGGAATCCACGAGGGCCAGGCACAAGCTGTCGTCCGGGTCCACCTGTCCATGGCCCACGAAGTAGAACAACGCGACGTCCTGAGCCGCGAGGAACAACTCCACCAAGGCGTGCGGGAGACGGCCGGGGTCCCGCTCGTCGGCGAACACCGAGACACTGTCGGCGGGCCAGCCGCACAGGTCGCCCGTCAGCAGCGACCGCATACGCGCCAGGCTGTGTCTCGCCGCGGGTACCGGCGGCAGATGACCATAGCTTCCCGTGCCGATCAGGACGGCGCGCGACCGTGCCAGGTCCAGGCCGCCGTCAGGCATCCGGGGTCTTCTCGATGGCCTTCTCGATCACGGGCGGCAGTTCGTCCAGATTCTCGGCGTTGAGCGTGTACTCCGTGCCGTCAGCGAGCTTCACGGTGAGCGTGAAGCTCGAGCGCCGGGACCGGATGAACTCCGGCAGCGTTCGGATCGCCACCGCCAGCACCCCGCCACTACCCGCCAGAATCGTCAGGACGTCCGCGGCGCCCTGCTCACCAGGCTCAGGCGATCGCGCGGCCTGCTCGACACGCACCCCTGGGACTCGCTCGACCCATCCCCTCAGCGAGCGTTGCTGCGAGGGGTCGGAAAGCCTGACTTCGAAGCCGTGTTCCCGCTGCGCATCCATACCAGCCATCGCCGTCCGTCTCGACCGAACTGCCCCGCCACCCGAATCGTTCCAGGAACGGCCCCTACCGTGAAGCGTGAACTGGCGCCGGCCTTGGTGCGGCGAGTTCGGGGTGTTCGTGCTCGCAGGTGTCGTCGATGCCGTAGGTGTCCCAGGCGGGGAACGGGTCGACGGGCTGGAGGCTGTCGCCGTCGGTGAGGAGGCAGTTGGTCAGTGCGGCGTGCAGGGTGTCCGGTTGCAAGTGCGTGCCGATGAAGACCAGTTCCTGACCGTCGGGGCTGTCGAGGTCGCGGGCGGCGGAGGGTTCGAAGCGGGCGACGGAGCCGGCCTGGGACCACAGACCCGTCACCCGCGGGCGGCTGGACAGGGTGAAGAAGCCCTTGGAGCGCAGGATCTGTCCGTATGCGCCGCTGTCGAGTTCCTCGGTCACGAGCGTCCACAACCGGCCTGGGTGGAAGGGTAGTTGGGAGCGGAAGACGGTCGAGGAGATCCCGTACTCCTCCGTCTCGGGGACGTGGTCGCCGTTGAGTTCCCGCACCCAGCCAGGGGCCTGTTGCGCACGTTCCAGGTCGAAGAGCCTGGTGCCCAGTACGTCGCCGATCTGCACGCGGCCGTGGACGGCAGGGACGACGCGCGCGGCCGGGTTGAGGCGGGTGAGGGTCGCCCGCAGCCGGGCGGCCGACGCCTCGTCGACGAGGTCGAGCTTGTTGAGGACGATGACGTCGGCGAACTCGATCTGGTCCATGAGCAGGTCGCTGACGGTGCGCTCGTCGTCCTCGTACTGGTCCAGGCCGCGTTCCACGAGCTCGTCCCCGCTTGCCAGTTCGGGCAGGAAGTTGGCGGCGTCGACGACCGTGACCATGGTGTCCAGGCGGGCGATCTCCCCGAGGGCGGCGCCGTCGTCGCGGGCGAAGGCGAAGGTGGCCGCCACCGGCATGGGTTCTGAGATGCCCGACGACTCGATGAGCAGATAGTCGAAGCGGCCCTCGCGGGCCAGCCGGTCGATCTCCTCCAGCAGGTCGTCGCGCAGGGTGCAGCAGATGCAGCCGTTGGTCATCTCGACCAGGCGTTCCTCGGTACGGGACAGGGCCGCCTCGCCGCCGCGCACCAGGGCGGCGTCGATGTTGACCTCGCTCATGTCGTTCACGATGACCGCGACGCGCAACCCCTCGCGGTTGCCGAGGACGTGGTTGAGGAGCGTGGTCTTGCCCGCGCCGAGGAATCCGGACAGGACGGTGACGGGCAGCCGGTCGTAGGAGTCGTAGGAGCCGTAGGACATGAACGGTCAGCCCTCGGGGCGCAGCAGACCGCGCTCGTACGCCTTCGCCAGCCGCTGGGGCACCAGGTACGCGACGCCGTCGATGGTGATCGGAACGAGCGCCGGCGTGGTCGCCTTCCACTGGGCGCGGCGGTGGCGGGTGTTGCTGCGAGACATCTTCCGCTTGGGAACGGCCATGGGAATCCTCCTGCTCGATGGGTCGCGGGTCGCGAGAAACGCTACATGAAAATGGATACCATTACTAACTTGAACGGCATCGTGGGCAGAGCCCGGTGAGTTCGACGGTGTGCTCGACCTCCGCGAAGCCGGAGATCTCGGCCACCCGCGCGGCCCAGCCCTCGACCGCCTCGGAGTCGACCGGGGTGCTCAACCCGCAGCCACGGCACAGCAGATAGTGCTGGTGCTCGGGGAACGGGCGGTGGCGAAAGAGGCGCTCACCACCCCGGTCGCGTACGACGTCGGCGCGGTCGGCGTCGACGAGGGCCGCCAGGGTGCGGTAGACGGTGTTGAGGCCGACGCGCGCGCCGCGATTCTTCAGTACGTCGTGCAGGGCACGGGCGCCGACGAAGCCGCCGTGGTCGATCAACGCCCTGACGACGCTGGTGCGTTGGGCGGTGCGGCGGCCGATGAGGTCCAGGTCGTCGGCCGGTGCGCTCATCACGCCTCCGCGAGACCGATGCGGACGCGGGGCCGACGTACGGAGATGAGGACGACCGCGTAGACGGCCGTGGCGACGGCCATGATGGCGAAACTGGGCGGCAGTTGGGGTACGTAGTAGCTGAGGGCGAGTCCCGCCCACATCTCCGCCACCGCGAGACCCGTGGACAGGGCCAGGGCCTGGTAAGGCCGGTCGGTCAGTCGCTGCGCCGCGCCCGCGGGTGCGGCGAGCAGGCCGAGCAGCAGGAGCGAGCCGACCGCCTGGGTGACCTCGGCCGCGCAGGCGCCGACCAGGACGAGGAACGCGAGGCTCACCAGGCGTACCGGCACTCGGCGGGCCGCCGCCACCGCCTCGTCGACCGAGGCGAAGAGGAGAGGGCGGGCGACAGCGAGTACGGCGAGGCAGATGACGCCCCCTACGATCGCCGCCAACTGCGCCTGGCCGCTGGAGAGTCCGAAGATCGAGCCGAAGAGGACGCTCACCCCGGCAGTGCCGTTCCCGGTGTTGCGGGACGTGGTGTAGAGGGTGAGGAAGAAGACGCCCAGGCCCAGGATCCAGGAGAAGAGACTGCCGATGGCGACGTCGTCGGCGCGGCCGCGGCGGCCCAGCGCGCCGAGCACCACGGCGAAGAGCACGGTGGCCGCGAACAGACCCAGCCGCAGGTCGTAGCCGAGCGCGAGGGCGGCGAGTGCCCCCGTGAACGCCACATGGCTGAGCGCGTCGCCAGTGAACACCTGGGCGCGCAGCACCAGGAAGTACCCCACGAGACCGGCCGCCGCGGCGATCGCGGTGCCGGCCAACAGCGCGTGCACGAAATAGGGGTGGGTGAAGGCGCTCATACGACAGCCCCTGCTCGCACCACGCGATATCGGCCGACGGCTGTGGAGAGCGTGCGCGCCGTGCGGGCAAGGGCGTAGACGGCGAACGCGAAGGTGGTCACGTAGAACCCGATCGGGTACGGCGAGTAGTAGGCGGCGATCAGCCCGGTCCACGTCACCGCGATCGCGATGACCACCGACAGCGCCAGGCTCGTGCCCGGCCGGGCCGTGAGCTGCTGCGCGGCCGCGGCAGGCATCACCAGCAGGGCGAAGACCAGCAGGGTGCCGGTGATCTGACTGGCCTCCGCGGTCGCCGCCCCGAGCAGGACGAGGAAGAGCACGGACAGGGTCCGCACCGGCACCCCGCGTCCGGTGGCGACGCTCTCGTCGACAGAGGCGAAGAGCAGCGGCCTGCCGATGGCCGCGAGCACGCCGAGGGCGAGAGCCGCCACGATCGCCAGCACGGTCACCTGGTCGGTCGTGATGCCCAGGAAGCTGCCGAACAGAAGGGAGTTGACCCCGCCGAGGAAGCCTTTGTAGAGGGCGACGAAGAGGAAGCCGCAGGCCAGCAGGAAGGCCTGGACCGTGCCGGTCAGCGCCGACTCCTGGCCGCTGCCGCCCTGCCCGGAGCGCGGGATCGCGGCGATCACCAGGGCGCCGCCGACACAGAAGGCGAAGTAGCCGAAGCCCGCGCCGATGCCCAGCAGCGTCGCGCAGGCCGCGCCGGGAAAGCTGACCACGGCCAGGGTGTGTCCGGCGAAGCTCTGCCGCCGCAGCACCATGAACCAGCCCATCACCGCGGCCAGTACGGCCACGACGGTACCGGCCCGGAAGGCGTTGACCATGAAGGGGAACGCCCAGATCTGCTGGAGGTCGGTCACCGGGTTCCACGACCAACCGGCGCTCGTATCGGCCCAGTTCACGGGGCGCCTCCCGTGGCGTGCCGGTCGGTGTGGAGGGCGGGCGCCTCGGGCTGGCCGACGACGACAAGACGCCCGTCGCTGGTGCGCAGGACCTCCACCGGCACGCCGTACAGCCGCGTGAGCGTCTCGGTGGTGATCACCTCCTGCGGGCGGCCCGCGACCGCGCCGCCCTCGGCGATGTACACCACCCGGTCCAGCCACGCGAGGATGGGGTTCACGTCGTGCGCGACCATGACGACGCTGACGCCTGCCTCCCGGCAGATCCGCCCGATGAGTCCGGCCACCGCGCCCTGATGCGACAGGTCGAGACTGTCCAACGGCTCGTCCAGGAGCAGCAGTTCGGGATCGCGCACCAGTGCCTGGGCGATCAGCAGGCGCTGTTGCTCGCCGCCCGAGCACTCACCGATCGGCCGGTGGGCGTACGCGCTCGCGCCGACCAGTTCGACGACCTCGGCGACACGGTCCCGGGCGGCCCGCCGCCTGGCACTGAACCGCGCGGGCACCGGCACCGGTACGCCCCAGCGGTCGCCGTCCAGGCCGAGGCGCACGATGTCGGTGCCGCGGATGCGCAGGCTCGCGTCGAAGCTGCGGCGCTGGGGCAGATAGCCGATGCGGTGGCCCGCCCTGCCGGGCGCCTCGCCCAGCACGCGGACCTCCCCGGCGGCGGGAGGCAGGATGCCCAGCAGCATCTTGACCAGCGTCGACTTGCCGACCCCGTTCGGGCCGAGGACGGCGACGAACTCCCCGGTGCCGACGTCCAGATCGACGCCCGACCACAGAGTGCGGCCGCCGACGCGCACAGCGGCGCCGCGCAACGACACGACGGGGGAGTGCGGCGGTTGTGGTGCGGCCGGCTGCGGGGGGATCCGGTGCCGGACCGGATCGCCCGGTCGGGAGGTGGCCGGATTCACCGTGCTCACCTGCCCGTCGCCTGCCCCAGGGCCTTCTCGATGCCCTGCAACTGCCGTACCTGCCACGCCTGGAAGGACGCCCCGGCCGGGGTGAGGGTCTCGGTCACGGTGGCGACCGGAATGCCCTCGGCCTTGGCGGCCTTGACCTGGGCCTGTACGTCGGGGGTGGCGTTCTGGCTGTTGTAGACGTAGACCTTGATCTGCTTCTGGCTGATCTGCCGGTCGATCGTCTGCTTGTCCTTGGCCGTCGGGTCGGTGCCCTCGCTGATGGCGTCCAGGAAGGACTCGGGGGTGAGCATCTTCAGGCCGAGTCCCTCGGCGAGCGGGGTCACGATGGACTCCGAGGCGCCGATCGGCGTGTTCGCGTACTTGGCCTTGATGTCGGCGATCAACTGGTTGTACGGCGCCAGGGTCTTGGTCTCGAAGGTCGTCTTCCGGGCGTCGAAGTAGGCGGCGTCGGCCGGGTCCAGTTTCTTGTAGTCGGCGGTGATCTTCTCGATGACCTGGTGGACGTTGTCCGGCGAGTACCAGCGGTGCGGGTTGCCGCCCGGCTTGATGCCCACGAGGTCGCCGACCTTCAGATCGGTACGGCCGCTCTCGGGGTTGGCGGACAGCAGCTTGTCCGCCCAGGCGTCGTAGCCGATGCCGTTGACGATCGTGTACTCGGCGCCTGCCACCAACCGGCCGTCGGCGGCGGTCGGTTCGTAGTCGTGCGGGTCGGCGTTCGGGTTGTTGATGATGCTCTTGACCTGGGCGTGAGCGCCGCCGAGCTGGGAGGCGATGCTGCCCCAGAAGTTCTCCGCCGCGACGACCTTGATGGTCTTGCCCGCCGTCGTCGACCCGGAGTCGGCGGTGTCGGCGGAAGAGGCGGTGGAGCAGCCGCTGGTGGCGGCCAGCGCCGCGACGGCGACCAGGCCGCCGGTGAACAGTCGGGCGGGGCGGGATATCGGGATGCCGGCAGTACGCACGACGGGGTCTCCTTGACGGGCTGATGGACCTCACACGCAGGACGGGGCCCGGTGGAGCGGAACACTCACGACCGTAAATGGAAACGATTGTCACTAGTAGAGGGTCGGTTGATTCAAATGAAAATCATTACGGTTACTTGACCTCAAGTCGGTGATTCAGGATTCCCTGAATTCAGGATCATGTGTACTGTCGGGCCGTGCTGACTGTTGCCTCTGACATCGACGTGCTGGCCAGGTTCGGACGCGCGCTCGCCGACCCGATCCGCTGCCGGATCCTGCTCGCCCTGCGCGCGGCCCCGGCCTACCCCGCCGATCTCGCCGACGCCCTCGGCGTCTCCCGCACCCGCCTGTCCAACCACCTCGCCTGTCTGCGCGACTGCGGGCTGGTCGTCACCGTGCCCGACGGCCGCCGTAGCCGGTACGAGCTCGCCGACGAACGCCTCGGGCGCGCGCTGGACGACCTGCGCGCCGCCGTGGTGGCCGTCGAGACCGACCGCACGTGCGCCGAGGCCGACGAGCAGGGGTGCTGCTGATGACGGCGATATCCCTCGGGCCTTCCCCCGCCCGCCGCGATCTGCTGGCCCGGCGGATACGTCTGCTGGTCGCCGCGACGATCACCTACAACGTCGTCGAGGCGGCCGTCGCCCTGACCGCCGGCACCCTCGCCTCGTCCACCGCCCTGATCGGCTTCGGGCTGGACTCCGTCATCGAGGTCTCCTCGGCCGCCGCGGTCGCCTGGCAGTTCTCCGCGAGCGAGCACGCCGTGCGCGAGACGCGCGAGAAGACGACCCTGCGCATCATCGCCGTCTCGTTCTTCGCGCTCGCCGCCTATGTCACCGTGGACGCCGTGCGTGCCCTGACCGGCACCGGTGAGGCCGAACACTCCGTCCCCGGCATCGTGTTGGCCGCCCTCTCCCTCGCCGTGATGCCGTTCCTGTCCGCCGCACAGCGCCGCACGGGCCGTGAACTCGGTTCCGCCAGTGCGGTCGCCGACTCCAAACAGACTCTGCTGTGCACCTACCTCTCTGCCGTGCTGCTGACCGGTCTGATCCTCAACGCCACCCTCGGCTGGTCCTGGGCCGACCCCGTCTCCGCTCTCGTCATCGCGGGCGTCGCCGTCAAGGAGGGCCGTGATGCCTGGCAGGGCAAGGGCTGTTGCGCGCCCTCCGGTGGCGCGGCGGTCGCGGCCGACGACGCTGAACCGAGCGATGCGTGCGGCTGCCGTACCGGGTGCGACTGCTGCACCTGACCCTCCACCGATACGGGGATGGGGAGGAGCCCGGGGATGGGGAGGAGCAGGAACAACTACGAGCAGGAACAACTACACGGTGTCTTCAGTGGAGTTGGTCCACGCGCTCTCGCGCAGCAGGCGCAGCCCGTTGAGGCCGACGATCACGGTGGAGCCCTCGTGCCCGGCGACGCCGAGAGGCAGCGGAAGGGTGCCGATCAGGTCCCAGGCGACGAGCGCGGCGATGAACACGCCGGCGATGGCCAGGTTCTGGACGACCAGGCGGCGGGCCGCGCGCGACAGCCTCACGACGGCGGGGACGGTGGCCAGTTCGTCACGGACCACAACGGCGTCGGCGGTCTCCAGGGCGAGGTCGGAACCGGCCCTGCCCAGGGCGATGCCCGTGTGGGCGGCGGCCAGCGCGGGCGCGTCGTTGACGCCGTCACCGACGACCAGCACTCTGCGGCCTTGCTCCTCCCACTCCCGCACGGCCGCCACCTTGTCCTGCGGCAACAGGTTGGCGCGCACGTCGGTGATGCCGACCTCGGCGGCCAGGTGGCGTGCGGCGCGCTCGTTGTCGCCGGTCAGCAGGACGGGGGTCCGGCCGGTCAGGCGGGTGAGCGCGGCGACGGTGGCGGCGGCGTCCGGCCGCACCCGGTCGGCGATTCCCAGCACGCCCACGGGCACACCGTCGCGCAGGACGACGACCGCCGTACGCCCGGCCTCCTCCAGCTCCCGCACCACCTTCTCGTAGGGCTGGGCGGAGGCGGAGACGGAGTCGACGTCAGGGTCGGCGTCGGCGATCGGCAGACGGGCGGGGGAGCCGACCCGGACCGTGCGGCCATCGACCGTGGCGGTGACGCCCTGGCCGGGAACAGAGGCGAAGTCGTCGGCAGCGGCCAAGGGCAAGCCGTGTTCGCGGGCGGCCGCTACGACCGCGCGGGCCAGGGGATGTTCGCTGGCGTGCTCGGCCGAGGCGGCGAGACGGAGCAGCGCATCCTCGTCCAGACCACTGCCGTACAGCGGGCGGATGTCGGTGAGTTGGGGGACGCCCTCGGTCAGGGTGCCCGTCTTGTCCAGCGCGACGGCGTCGATCTGCCCGAGGCGTTCCATCACGACGGCGGACTTGGCGAGCACGCCGTGCCGTCCGGCGTTGGCGATCGCGGACAACAGCGGCGGTATGGTGGAGAGCACCACCGCGCACGGCGAGGCCACGATCATGAACGTCATCGCACGCAGCAGGGACGGCCTCAGTTCCCCGCCGAACGCGAAGGGCACCGCGAAGACGGCAAGGGTCGCGAGGACCATGCCCACCGAGTAGCGCTGCTCGATCTTCTCGATGAACAACTGCGTGGGCGCCTTGGTCTGCGAGGCCTCCTCGACCATCCTCACGATCCGTGCGATCACCGAGTCCGCCGGGTCGCGCTCGACACGTACGCGCAGGATGCCGGTGCCGTTGACGGTCCCGGCGAACACCTCGTCACCGGCCTGCTTGGCCACCGGCAGCGGTTCGCCGGTGATGGTGGCCTGGTCGACTTCACTCGCTCCGTCGAGCACCTGGCCGTCGGCGCCGACACGCTCGCCGGGCCGGACCAGGACGATGTCCCCGACCGCCAGCCACTCGGCCTCGACGCTCTCCTCGCTGCCGTGGGGCAGGAGCCGGGTCGCCGTGGTGGGCGCGAGGTCGAGCAGGCCGCGCACGGAGTCCGCGGTCCGCGCGGTGGCGATGGCCTCCAGCGCACCGGAGGTGGCGAAGATGACGATCAGCAGCGCACCGTCGAGAACCTGGCCGATCGCGGCGGCACCGAGCGCCGCGACGACCATCAACAGGTCCACGTCCAACGTCCTGTCCCCGAGCGCCTTCACCCCCGCCCAGCCCGGCTCCCAACCACCGGTGACATAGGCGGCGGCGAACAGCGGACCCCACGACCAGGCGGACGCGCCCGCCAGGTACAGCGGCAGAGCGATCAGGAACAGCAACAGGGCCGCAAGTGCCCACCGGGCTTCCGTCAGCATGAGGATGCGGGTGCGCCGTCGCGGAAGGGCCGGTCGTGGACCTGTGAGGGTCGGCGCCGGTCGCCGATCCAGGACAGAAGGCATGGCAAAACAACCCTTCACGGGCGGACGAGGCAACGGCTCCTCACCATACAGGAACATATGAACAGGTCTTCAAGTGTCATGAGTACGATGGCCGCATGGGCCACGGAACCGACGCCACCACCAGTGCCACCACGCGCGAGCGGCTCGACGCGGTCGGCACCGCCGACGTCGCCGCCACCCTCCAGGCCCTCGCGACCCCCTCGCGGCTGCACATCCTGGCCCGGCTCCAGGAAGGCCCCTGCTCGGTCGGAGACCTTGCCGACGCCGTCGGCATGGAGGCCTCGGCCTGCTCCCACCAACTGCGCCTGCTGCGCAACCTCGGCCTGGTCACCGGCGAGCGGCACGGGCGCTCGATCGTCTACGCCCTCTACGACAACCACGTCGCCGAACTCCTCGACCAGGCCCTGTATCACGTCGAGCACTTGCGACTGGGTGTCCGAGACGCATCACCGGCCGATCTGCCCGAGACGGTCGCCGCGGACTGAGACCGGCGACGGGTCGTGCTCGCGGACATAGACGGTAACTCGCGCTCCGCTGACCCGAGTTGTTCCGTACTCGCGGAAGTGGCGTCGCAGGGTGCTCGCTTTCGCTTCGTCCTCCGGGGTGGTCGGCGAGTGCGCGCCCGCCGGTAGGCGAACCACGACGATCCGGTCGAACTCCAGCATGCGTGCCGCGATCTCCCGGGCGGGAACCTCGACACCGGCAAGGGTGTCGGACGAAGCGGGGTCCTGTGCCAGGGCCAGATCCGTCAGCAAACGGGTGTCCTCGGGCATGGCCGCGGTCCAGGCCCGGTACCGGTCGGAGAGGTAGAGCAGCCCGTCGCCGGGACGGCCGTCCTTGTGTATGGCGGCGCCGACGGCGGTGACGTTGTTGGTCCGGCTCTGGGGCGTCCTCAGCGACAGGCTCGGCTGGACGAGCGCGGCCAGTACGGCGACCGCCGCGATCCATGCGTACCGGGATGTCCACCGTCGCTTCAGGAAGTGGTCCATCCAAGCGCCCATCAGCAACGCGATTCCGATGCTGCTGTAGAGCACGTACCGGTCGACGAACAGGGGCTTGACCAGTGAGGCGATGAGCAGCAGAAGGCTCGGAAGGACGACAATCGGGACCGCCAGCACTGACAGCCGCACGGGACCTCTCGCCGCCACGGGTGCCAGGGCACATGCCACGCCCACGACCGCCACGGCCAGGACATCGGGAAGCCGCACCGGTCCCTCGATCCAGGACACCTGCCCCGACTGCCCCGCACTGCGGATCGCCAGCGGCAGCAGCCCGGCCACTACGCCCGCGGCAGCCACGCTCCACGCCCTCAACACCGCTCGTGGAACACGGGAGATGACCAGGGTGACGCCGTGTGCGACCAGGGCGAGGACCGCGAACTCATGGAGCAGACAGGCCAGCAGCATGGTGGAGCCGTAGACCGCCCACCGCCACCGGGTGCGCTGCGGGACGCTGACCACGAGCGCGTAGGTCGCCCAGGTGACCAGGGCGCAGACCATCGCGTACGAGCGGCCTTCCTGTGCGTACTTCTGCACCTGAGGAAGGAGCGCGAACACCAGCCCGGCCAGCAGCCCGGCACGGGGTCCCGCCAGGCGCAGCCCCAGCAGCCCAACTCCGCTCGCGGCCAAGGACATTGCCAGTACGGACGGCAGCCGCAGCGTCAGCAGCCCGCCGCCGAAGAGACCGAAGATCTCATGCATCACGGCGTAGTGGAGGGCATGGACCAGATCGACGTGCTGGGCGGTGCGCCATATCTGTGAGAGGTCGCGGTGCGCGAGCTGATAGGTGATGGCCTCGTCCCCCCACATGGTGTTCCTCCGGCGGATACCCCAGAGCCCCAGAGCGATGGTCAGCGCCAAGGGCGCTAGGACGACAACGGGCTTGGCCGGGCCGGGCGATGGTCGAGGGGCAGGGAGGGCCGGAGGGGAGACCGTCCTGGTCGCGACGGGGTGACGTTGATCAACGGACATCGGCGACAGGGCCTTTCAGCAGCGGCGAAGAAGCGCCGCCAGCGTGCCGGGACCTCGATGACCGGAGGCTGATCCAACCTGACCGGACGATCAGGAAGGCGGGCCGGTGCTGTGCGAGGCTGCACCGCATGCGCATCCTGGTGGTCGAAGACGAGGTCGACCTTGCCCACACCCTGCACACCGGTCTGACCGCCGAGGGCTACAGCGTCGACGTAGCCCATGACGGCCGGCAGGGACTGTGGATGGCCCGGACCGGTGAATACGCCCTTGTCGTCCTGGACTTGATGCTGCCCGGGCTCAACGGCTACAAGGTCTGCGCCCAGTTGCGCCGGGAGGGCAACGCGACGCCCATCCTGGTGCTCACCGCCAAGGACGGGGACTGGGACCAGGCGGAGGCCCTGGACACGGGGGCCGACGACTACCTGGCCAAACCCTTCTCCTACCTGGTGCTCGTCGCTCGGTTGCGGGCGCTGGTCAGACGGGCCGTCACGGTCGCTCCGCCCGTCCTTGCCGTGGGCGACCTCTCGTTGGACGTCGCAGGGCGGGTCTGCCGTCGGGCCGGGGCCCGGGTCGAACTCACGCCCAGGGAGTTCGCCGTGCTGGAGCTGCTGGCCCGTCGGGCGGGCCAGGCGGTCTCCAAATCGGATCTGCTCTACCACGCGTGGCCCGACGAAGCCCTGGATCCCAACCTGGTGGAGGCGCGGGTGAGCGCACTGCGCAAGAAGGTGGACTCCGCGTTCGGCCGACGGTCCCTGGAGACCGTACGGGGTACCGGCTACCGACTGGTGGACGACCGTGAACGCGACTGAGCCGCGCCGCCGTTGGCGGAAGACCCTGAACGCAACGGAACCGCGGCGCCGTTGGTGGCCGCGTTCGGTACGCGCCGTCGCGGCTCTGGCCGCCGCCTCGACAGCCGCCGTCATCCTGGCCGGCATCGGCTGGTGGGTCCACCATGACGTCTACCACCAGAACATTCAGATCGCCCGAGAACAGGCCCTGCATCAGCTCTGGTCTCTCGCCGACCAGTTGAAGCAAGGTGTGGTTCCGGTTCCCAGCAGCGCCGTGCCGTTCGAGGTCGTCGCCACCGGTCGGCGCACCGCTGTCGCCTACGGCGGAGGCATGAGCGACTTCGATCCCGGCACCCGTCACGTGCTGCCCACTCCGACCGGCCCGAGCTCGCCCAACTTCGTGCGCCTGCCGGTGAATCGCGACTACAACTCCGGAATCAGAGGCTCGATGGCCGGCGGAACCTATGAGGTCATGTCCGCCGATGTCAGAGCCGATGAACTCAGCAGCGACAAGGTCGCCGCCCTGGGCGTGGCCGCCGATGCGAAGCTACGGGCCTATGTGGTGGTGCTCCCGGAAACGGCCGAGGAAAACACCAGGATCACGGACCGTCTGCTGCTGCGGGCCGGGCTCGTCAGTCTCGTACTGATCGCCGCTGTCACCTACTTCGCCGTCCGCATCGCGCTGCGGCCGGTCGAAGCCATCCGCGTCCTCACCGCCTCGGTCACCGCGAACGACCCCCGCGAACGTGTCACCGTGCCCGCCGCGGGACACGAGATCACCGCCCTGGCCACCACCATCAACACCACCCTCCAACGCCTCGACAACGCGGCCGCCCAGCAACGCCGTTTCGTCGCGGACGCCGCCCATGAACTGCGCAGCCCCCTCACCACACTGCTCGCCAGCCTGGAAGTCGCGCTCGCCTACCCGGAACGCACCGACTGGCCCGCCGCGGCCACCACCGCCGCACGACAGACTCGCCGCCTCCAGGCCCTCGCCGAGGACCTGCTGCTCCTCGCCCGCCTCGACACCCGCACCCACGCGACCGATCCGGACACCGTCGACCTGACAGCCCTCGCCTCCCGGCTGACCGAGCATCACCCCCTAGGCGAACGGCTGTTGACCCTCACCTGCGACAGCACCGCCCCCGCACCCGCACACGGAAACCCCGACGAGTACGAACGGCTGCTGCGCAACCTCATCGACAACGCCGCCCGCCACGCCGCACACCGCATCCAGATCACCGTCCGGAACCAGGACGACTGGGTCGTCCTCACGGTGCACGACGACGGACCGGGCGTGCCCACCGAGGACGCCGAGCGCATCTTCGAAAGGTTCGTCCGGCTCGACGACGCCCGCTCCCGCGACCAGGGCGGCACCGGCCTGGGCCTCGCCATCGCCCGCGACCTGGCCCACCGCCACCGAGGCACCCTGACCCTCACCCCTCGCACCCTCGGAGCCTGCTTCCGACTACGCGTTCCCCGAGCCCCCACCCCGGCCGAGAAATGACGCGCCTCACTGCGGAAGACCGGCGCGGACCGTGGCGAGATCCGACGTCATGGTGAATGTCATTCACCTGTGGTGAATAGTGTTAACCTTCGAGTCATGGCAGTCAAACGGCGTCCCACCGGCACCCACCACGGAGACCTGCGCAACGCGCTGGAGGAGGCCGCGCTCGCCCTGGTCGGTGAGCGGGGCCCGCACGGATTCACCCTTGCCGAGGCGTGTCGCCGGGCCGGGGTGAGCGTGTCCGCGCCGTACAAGCACTTCGCCGACCGGGAGGCTCTCTTGGCCTCGCTGGCCTTGAAGGGCTACCAGGAGCAGCGGCGCCGTTACCGCGACGCGCTGGCCGCGCACACGGCGCCGGCCGAGCAGTTGGCGGCCTTCGCCGTCGCCTACGTACGGTTCGCCGCCGAAGAGCGGGCCCTCTTCGACATCACGTTCCTGGCCGGCCTCGACAAGAGCCGCCACCCCGAACTGGCCCGCGCGGGCAGCGCGTTGCACGACGACCTCATGCCCGTCACCGGCGAGATCGCCCCTGACCCGGACGCGGCGTTCGAGCTGCTCGTCCAAGTCGCCGCAGCGGCCCACGGACTGGCCCTGTTCCAGCAGCAGGACATGCTGCCCGACCCCTGGAACACCGACGCGTCCGCCGAGGAACAAGCCGCGCAGGCGGCCCGCGCCCTCGCCGGCCGGCACGCCCACTAGCTTCGGAGCCCCCCATGTCCACCCCGAGCAGCGACTTCCAACAGGCACTCGACCGCATCGGCAAGGGCAAGCACGTCAGCTTGACCACCTTCCGCCGCAACGGCCAACCGGTCCCCACCCCCGTCGGCAGCCTCGTGCACGACGGAACCCTCTACGCCCTGACACCACCGGACACCGGAAAGGCCAAGCGGATCCGCAGCACCCCGCGGGTGACCATCGCCCCGTGTGACATGAAGGGCACGGTTCCCGCCGGAGCCCCCACCGTTTCGGCCACGGCCCGACTCCTCGACCCCGCGGAGACGGCCCGTGTCCAGGACCTGATGAAGCGGCGCTTCCTCATGTACCGCATGGTCCGCATCCTCGACCGCGCCCTGGGCCGCGAGCGCCGGCTCGTCGCCATCGCGATCGGCCCTTGAGCGGCGCGCGCCGCACGGCAGGGTCCATGTGCAGAGCGAAGCTGCGGTTCTGCGGCAGTGGTCGCGACAGGTGTCTCCTGGCCCCCGGATCGCCGGTCCGGCTCGTCCGAGTCCGCCGTCACAGGTTCAGCAGCAGGTCCCGGACCGCGGCGGGCTGAGACAGAAACGGGTGGTGGCCCGCGTCGAGTTCGACCACTCTGCCGGCCCGCCGGGCGAACTCGTACTGAAGCCGCGGCGGGGTGCCTCGGTCCTGAGCGCAGACGAGATACGTCGAGGGCACTTGCTGCCACGCGGCCGCACCGACCGGCTGTCCGGTCACCTGCACGCTCTGCCGGGCCAGATGGGCCGCGGCCTCCGCCTGGACCTCGGGGTCGCAGTCCTGGAGGAACGTGTCCACGAGCAGCTCGGGGCGGACCCCGAACGTGCCGGCGACCGGATCGATGTCGAGAAAGGGAGCCGGGCCGCCGTCCCCGAACTCCGACAGACTCTGTCCCACCTCGGGCAGGTAGCTGGAGACCAGCAGCAGGTGACGCACCGACCCGATGCCCGAGGCGGCTTCCGCGGTGACGATGCCGCCGTAGCTGTGGGCGACCACGACGGTCGGCTCGTCGCTGTCCTCCAGCACCTGGCGCACAGCGGCGACATCCTCGGGCAGCCCCGGACCGCCGGCTCCGCCGGGCGGGCCCGCCTCGCCGCAGCTCGGCAGCGCAGGCGCCACGCTCGTCACTCCTTGTTCCCGAAGCAGCTCGGCGGTGCGGTGCCACCACCACGACCCGTCCCGTACGCACGCCCCATGCACGAACACGACCCTCATTGCTGCCTCCACGTCTGCCGTGACCACTCGTGCCGACGATAGACGTAGCAACTGTTACGTGAAAAAGTGCGGGCCATGGGGAGACGACCGCAACCGCACATCAGGGAAGGCTTGCTCGACGCCTGCGCCGATCACGCCCTCACGCACGGCCTCCCCGACCGGCTCGAACCGCTGGCCACCGCCACCGGGACCTCGGCCCGCATGCTGATCTACCACTTCGGCACGCGCGACGCCCTGCTCCGGGCCATTCTGGGGCGCGCTCGGCAACGCCAACTCGACCTGTTCGGCGACCTCCTGCGCGCACGGGACGACGAGCCGTACACGGCCACCCTGAACCGGGCCTGGACCTCCATCACCGGCCCGGACGGACAGCCGTACCTGCGGATGTTCGGTCAGTTGCGCGAGAGTGCGGAGCAGCAGTTGTGGCCCAACTTCCGGCGCACCGCGACGACCGACTGGCTCGGGCCGCTGGAGGACGGCCTGCGCGGCATCGGTCGGCCGGATCTGGCGACCCTCGTTCTCGCTGTCATCCGTGGGCTGCTCATGGACCTCGACGCCACGGGGGACGGCGCACGCGCCGATCGGGCCTTCCGCGATTTCCTCGACGCGGTCGAGCTTCTGTCCAGCGGCGACCGCTGACCGACGAGGATCCCGCAGGGGAGGAAGACTGCCCGTTCGGGCAGGACTCCCGCGCCGTCTCGATCAGCCGGGCCCGCGACGAACACGAATGCGATGATGCGGCCATGGCACAGACACCGCAGGACTCCTCAGTCACCGCGGACGGCATGACCGCCGCGCAGGCCGTCGACCGGATCGAAGCCGCCGCGCACCCGCGTCCGCACGATCGTCGGCTGCACGCCCGCGGAGCCGTCTACGACGCGCGCTTCGTGCCCAGCGGGCAGATCGCGAAGTGGACGACCGCCGCCTGCCTGACCGCCGAGTCCGAGGCGGTCATCCGGTTCTCCAACGGCTCGGGCAACTTCGACGCCGACGACCGGGCCCGTGGCGTACGCGGCATGGCCGTGAAGTTCCTCGACGCCGACAAGAGCCTCATGGATCTGGTGGCCGCCAATTTCCGGGTCTTCCCCAGCCATAATCCCGAAGGATTCATCGACCTTGTCGAAGCGCTGGGCAAGGCGGGAACGGAGGGCGGATTCGCCGACCGCGCCAAGGGCAGACTGGCCGCGGCCGGCAAGTTCGCGACCGTCCTGGCCCAGCACCCGGAAAGCCGGGGCGCGCTGAAGTCCTTCGCCGGCCAGCAGGCCCCCACCAGTTTCGCCACCACCCGCTACGACGGCCTGCACGCCTTCGTCCTGGTGGACGACTCGGGTGTGCGCCGGCCCTTCCGCTACCGCCTGGTGCCCCAACTGGGCGAAGTCGAACTGGATCCCGCGTACGCCGAGACCCTGGCCCCGGACTTCCTGATCGGCGACCTCGACTCCCGCCTCGAGACCGGACCCGTCACCTTCACTGTGGTGTACCAGTTCGCGGAGCCGGGCGACCCCACCCACGATCCCTCGCAGGCGTGGCCCGAGCACCGACCGCTGATTCCGGCCGGCCATCTGCACGTGACGGCCCGCTCGCCGCGTGAGGACCACTGGCAGCGGCAGGTGTTCGACCCCACCCGCCTCGCCCCGGGCGTGGAACCCTCCGACGACACCATGCTGGCCTTCCGCCGCCACGCCTACTCCGTCTCGGCCGAACGCCGGCTCGCTCCCTGACCCTGCCCCCCGTTGAGGCGATCGGTTGGGGTGCGGTGGTCCGGATCAGCTCCTGCGGACCGCCGCCGCACGTTCCTTGAGCGCCTCGAGCAAGGCATGCGACGCGTGGTGGGACGGCGTGCCCGGCGCGGTGTAGACGCCGATGTACCGCTTCGCGGTGGGGGTCAGGACCAACGCGCGGGTGTCGGGGCGGTCCTCGACGGCGAGGGCGGGGATGAACGCGATGCCGACGCCTGCCGCGACGAGCGCCTGCATGAAGGGGAAGTCACCGGCTCGGCACGCCACTTTGGGCCGCAGCCCGTGCGCGGCGGCGAGCGCGTCCAGTGCGTTGCCCGGAAGGTCCCACATCTGGATCCACGGCTCGTCGGCGACGTCGTCGAGCCGCGCGGTCGAACGCCGGGCCAGGACATGGTCGTTGGGCACGACGAGCCGCAACTCGTCCTGCACGAGAGGGTGATACTCGTACCGCCGCCCGACATCGGCCCAGTCCGGAGGCGGTTGTTCCGTGTGGAAGTGGTAGACGAGGGCCATGTCGGTGCTGCCGTCGTCGAGCGCGGAGAGTGCCTGCTGCGGCTCGGACTCGATCACGGTCGTATCGACGTGCGGGCCCCGGCGGCCGGCGAGGGCGGCCAGAGCAGGGGCCAGCAGGAGCATGCCGGCGCTGGCGAAGGTGGCGACGGTCAAGGACGGTGGTCCCTGTTCCCGCAGCTGGGCGAGGGTGCGTTCGGCGCGGTGGAGTTCGCCGTGGATGGTGTCCGCTGTGCGGAGCAGCGCCTGCCCGGCCGCGGTGAGCGTGACGCCCCGGGTACTGCGCTCGAAGAGGCCGGCCTGGGCGGCGCGTTCCAGGGCCGCCATCTGCTGCGAGACCGCCGACGGCGTCAGACGCAGGGCCTGGGCCGCCCGCGCGAAGCTTCCCCAGTGGGCGACTTCACGGAAGACGGCCAGCCGTTGAGCCTCGATCATCAGCCCTCCTTACGACCGGTTTAGCAATACCCTACTTCTGCTTACGACGCGACGCTGTCAGCCTGGCTGAATGATGTTGAGTGCGCGAGAGCGTTCCGGGGCCGCCCTGGCCCTCGGCGCGGTGTGCCTGGTCGGCGGCTCGGTCGCC
Source organism: Streptomyces sp. NPDC002499 (assembly GCF_053595415.1). Lineage (NCBI taxonomy): Bacteria > Bacillati > Actinomycetota > Actinomycetes > Kitasatosporales > Streptomycetaceae > Streptomyces > Streptomyces sp. NPDC002499. Next base: position 402,180 of record NZ_JBSFXO010000002.1, on the reverse strand, counting down.
GCGGCGGGCCGGCTCCACGACTTCCCGCTGATCGGCGGGCAGGCCGCGCGCTACGGCCTGGCGACGGTGTTCCTGATCGCCTGGGCGCGCGTCCGCAAGCACACCTTCGTCCGCCCGAGCCCGACCCAGACGGTGTGGATCGTCCTTCTGGCCGTCATGGGTATGGCGGGGTACGGCGTCGTCCTCGTGTACGCCACATCGCTGACGGCACCGGGCAACGTCGGTGTCGCCGTCGGTGCCGCCCCGCTGGTCATCGTCCTGGTCCGTTCCCTGCTGTCACGGTCACGCCCCTCGCGGGGGCTGGTGAGCGGCGCGGTGTGCGTCGGGGTGGGCTGTGCCGTGGCCCAGGTGTCGGCGGGTGCCGGGGTGGAGTGGGACGTACGGGGGTTCGGGTGGTCGTGCCTGGCCGTCCTGGGGGTCGCCTCGGTCACGTTGCTGGGGGCGTCGCCAGTAGGGCAGTTGGGCGCGCTGACGGTGACGACGTACGCCTGCGGGATCGCGTCGGTGCTGCTCTTCGTCGTGGCGTGGATCGAGCGGACGGCCACCGGGACTCCTGTACTCCGGGCCCCGACGGCCGTGGAGTTGTGGGCCCTGGCCTTCCTCGCCCTCGGCGTGACCGCTGTCGTCTTCCTGCTCTGGTACGCGGCTGTCGAGCGGCTCGGTGCCGGGCGGGCGGGGTTGTTCAACGGCCTCATCCCCTTCGCCTCCCTCCTCGCCCTCTTCGTGACCGGAGCGGGCGGCGCCGAGACGAGCCAGATCGCCGGAGCCGCCCTGGTGCTTGTCGGTGTCGTCATCGGGCTCCTTGCGGCGAAGCGCGACAACGAACCGTCAGCCGAAGGGAGTTGCCGCGCTCGCCGATGGCCGCGCCTGGCCGGCAGCCGTGATCTGCCCGCGCCGTAGCACTACTGACGGTTGGTCAGGCGCCAACCCTGGGCGCGTTCGTAGTCGTACCAGAGGGAGGCGTAGCGTCCCTCGGCGGCGAGGAGGTCGGTGTGCCGGCCCTGCTCGACGATGCGGCCGCTGTCGAGGACGGCGATGTGGTCGGCCGTGGCGATGGTGGACAGACGGTGGGCGATCACCAACAGCGTTCTGCCGGCGCCGAGTTCACGCAGGGCCTCGTGGACCGCGTTCTCGTTCTCGGCGTCCAGGGCCGAGGTCGCCTCGTCGAGCAGCACGATCGGGGTGTCCTTGAGCAGCGTGCGGGCGATGGCGACCCGCTGGCGCTCGCCGCCGGAGAGCAGCGAGCCGCCCTCGCCGACGCGGCTGGCGAGGCCGTCGGGCAACCGCTCGGCGATGATGTCGACCCGGGCCCGGCGGGCCGCGTCGCGGACTTCGGCGGCGGTGGCGTCGGGGCGGCCGAGGCGGATGTTCTCCTCGATGGTGGCGTCGAGCAGATGCACGTCCTGGAACACCAGCGACACCATGTTCATCAGGTCGTTCCCGGCCAGTTCGCGGACGTCGACGCCGCCGATCCGCACGGCGCCCGCGTCGGTGTCTGCGAAGCGGGCGATGAGTTTGGTGACGGTGGTCTTGCCCGCTCCCGAGGGTCCGACGAGGGCGGTGGTGGATCCGGCAGGGACGGTCAGGTCGAGACCGTCGAGGACGGGGGCGTCGGAGCCGTCGTAGCGGAAGCGGACCGAGTCGAGCTCGATCGACGCTTCGAGATCGGTGGTGGGGTGCGGGTGTGCTGGCTCCGGCAGGGGCGGGGTGCCGAGGAGGGTGTCGATGCGGTCTATCGCGGCGCGGGTGGCGCGCAGGGCGGAGGCCGCGGAGGCGATGACGGCAAGGGGCTGGAGGAAGTGGACGCCGAGCACCAGCAGAGCGGTGATGCGGGCGGGGGTGATCTCGTTGTCGGTGGCCAGCAGCAGACCGACGACGAGGACGGCGGTGAAGGCGAGTTGAATGGCGAGCTGCCCCAGATGCAGGCCCGGCAGGGCACCCATCACCTCACGGCGGGCCGCGCGGTGCTGGCTCTGGAGGGCCTCCTCCAGCTGCCGATGACCGCTGGTGGCACGGCCGTTGGCGCGCAGCACGGGCTGTGCGCCGGCGAACTCCACGAGCTGGGCGCTCGCTTCGGCGGCGGCCTTGTCGTGCTCGGCCTCGGTACGGTCGGTGAGCCGTCCGGCCAGCGCGAACACCAGCAGCACCACGGGGACGGTGACCAGCACGGCGACAGCGATCCGCCAGTCGTAGCAGAGCAGGAAGACGGCGATGGTGGCGGGCGTGAGAACGGCCCCCAGCAGCGTCTGGGCCAGGTGCACGATGCTGGTGACGGTGTTGACACCCTGCCCGAGCAGGCGTTCAAGCTGCGCGGTACGGGTGGCGTCGAACCAGCCCAGCGGCAGCCGGACGACGTGGGCGCCGATCCGCTCGTACAGGGCGCGGCGCCAGGCCGAGGAGAGCTGTAGCGCGCGCAACTCCTTGTCGTAGTGGGCGTACCAGCCGACGGCGACGGCCCCGGCGAGCGGCAGGAGCCACCAACCGGCTTCGCCGGTACGGCCGTTGAGCAGGGCGGACAGGAGCGGCATGAGCAGTCCGAAGGCGGCGCCCTCGCTGATCGCGTAGAGGGCGGTGGCCAGCAGGAAGCGGATCAGCAGCGGACGCCCGGCGCCGCCGACGATCCGCAGGAGTGCGGTGGTCATGCCTGGCTGCTTCCGTGTTGGGCGCGCCACATGCGCGCGTAGCTTCCGTCGGCGGCGAGCAGATCCTCGTGCCGCCCGCGTTCGGCGATCCGTCCGTCGTCCAGGACCAGGATCTGGTCGGCGGCGGCGATGGTCCGCAGCCGGTGCGCGATGACCAACAGGGTGCGCCCGCCCGCGAGTTCGGCGAGAGCGTCCTGCACGGCGACCTCGGACTCGGGGTCCGCGAAAGCCGTCGCCTCGTCGAGCACCACGATCGGTGTGCCGGCGAGCAGGGTGCGCGCGATGCTCACACGCTGCGCCTCGCCGCCGGACAGTCGCGCGTCCTCACCGACGACCGAGTCGTAGCCGCGGGGGAGCGCGGTGATCCGCTCGTGGACGGCGGCGGCCTTCGCCGCGGCCTGTACGGTCTCGTCGCTCGCGTCGGGCTGGGACATCGCGATGTTGTCGCGGACGGACCGGCGCAGCAGGACGACGTCCTGGAAGAGGAAACCGAGGGTGCGGTACAGCTCGTCGCGGTCCAACTCCCGTATGTCGACGCCGTCGAGGCGGATCGCGCCGCCGGTGACGTCGTAGAAGCGGGCGAGCAGCATGCCGAGCGTGGACTTGCCCGCGCCGGAGGGGCCGACCAGGGCGGTGACCGTGCCGGGGGCGAAGCGGGCGTCCAAGCCGTGCAGCACCTCACGGTCGCGGTCGGCGGAGGGGTAGCCGAAGCGGACGCCGTCCAGCTCCAGGACCGGGGGAGTACCCGGCGCCCGCGGTGGCAGGACGGTCGGACGGGCCGCGGCCTCCTGGACAGGTTCTCGCAGCAGGCCGGCGATGCGGTGTGCGGCGCCGAGGGCGGTGCGGCGCAGACCGCGCGCCGCGTAGATGGGGGTGATCTGCTCGAACAGGCCCAGCCCGAGCAGCGTGAACGCCAGGATGTCGACCGGATCCGTCCAGCCGAGCGCGACCAGCCCCACCCCGCAGCCGGTGATCAGCAGCAGGATCGTCGCCGGCGCCACCGTGGCCCGCGTCAGACTGCGCTGGCGGATGAAGAGGCGCTGCGCCTCGTCGTTGACGTCCGCGTAGGCGGCGGCCGCCTCGCTGAAGCGCTGCGGAGTCCGACCCCCGCCGAAAGCTTTGGCGACGCTGATCCCGCGTACCAACTCGATGGAGGCGGCGGTGAGTTCGAGCTGTGCGGCGGCGATGCGCTGCACCGGCTCGGCGGACCGGGCGGCCATCCGCATCCGCACGCTCTGGGCACCCGCGATGACGGCGAAGGTGAGCAGGGCGAGACGCCAGTCGGCCCACAGCAGGTAGACGCCGATGACCGCGGGCCCGGCCACGGCGGCGGCGAGGTCACCGCGGGCGTGCGCGACGGCGTGGTGCAGCGCGCCGACGTCGTCCTGCACGGTCGTCTTCACCTTCGCGGAGACACCCCCAGCGAACCAGCCCAGCGGCAGCACCGCGAGATGGTCCGCCAGCCTGCGCCGCAGTCCCAAGGCTAGGTCGGCGTCCGCGAGATGGCCGAGGGTGCCCGCGAACAGATAGAGCAGCAGCCGTACGGCGAGCAGGGCAACGGCGGTCCAGGCGATGGCCCACAGATGGTCGTCGCGGCCGTCGAGGAGGCGTCGGCCGATCTCCACGACGGCGACCATGGGCGCGATGGACAGGGCTGCCGCGAGTGCCTGAAGTGCGGCGGCGGTCGTGACTCGGCCGACGACCGGGGCCTGCAACTCGGCGAGATCGCGGGCGTCTTCGTCCTTTCCGGTACGCGGTTCAGGCACTGCGCTTCGCCGCCTCGGCCAGCTTGGGCACGACCGCGTCGAGGCCGTAGGGGAGGCTCAGCACCGACGGGAACCCGAGGGCGATCGCGGTGGCCATGTCGAGGCCGATGTAGGACTTGCGGCGAACGGCCTCGAGTTCCTTGAAGAGTGGCTGCGCCTCGAACTCCTCGCGCCCCTGCGGGGTGTCGAAGGCGAGGAGGACCACGTCGGCGTCGAGGAGATCGAGCCGTTCCTTCGCGATGGCGGCGCGGCCGGCGGTGACGCTGTCGGGCAACGAGGTGACCTTCGGGGAGAGCGTCATGCCCAACTGGCCGAAGAACTGGGCGCTGGCGTCGTCGGCGCTCTTGATGGTGAACACGTCGCCGCCGACCACGGGTCCGAACGTGAAGGTCTTGCCGCGGAGTTCGGGGTGCTGGTCGCGTACGTCCGCGATCTTCTTGCGTACGTCCGCGACCAGCGAGTCGGCCTTCTCCCGCCGGCCGAGCACGTCACCCGCACGCCGGGCCATCTCGTCCCAACTGTCCTGCCCGACTCCCTCGCGATAGCTGAGGGTGGGCGCCAGACGGGCGAACTTCGCGTAGTGATCGTGGAGTTGATAGTCGTCGCCGGCCAGGATGAGGTCAGGTCTGGCGGCGGCGATCTTCTCGTACGGCATACCTGCCGCCGTACCCACGAGCACCGGCGGCGATGCGGGCTTCTGCCACGGGGCCAGGCCGCTGGGGAAGACGGCGTTCTTGGTGGCGAGGACGAGCGGGGCACCGAGGGCGAGAGCGAGGTCGGTGTCGCGGAGATAACCGCAGGCGGCGACCCGCTCGGGCGGCGAAGTGACCTTGGTGGCGCCCTCCTTGCCGCTCACGGTGACGGGGAAGCCGGCGGCCGCGGCCTGCGCCGTCCTGACGGAGTCACCGCTCTTGTCGTCACCGCCACTCGCGCCGTCCTCGCCCGACGAGCAGCCACTGAGCGCCAGAGCGGCACCCGCAGCTCCGAACAGAAAGCCACGCCGTCCCGGCGAAGGGCTGTCGGCGACGGAACGCATGCGTGGAGTCACGGGGTTGGGCCTCTCCGGACATGGATGCCTGTACGTTCCAGCAGTGTAAGTAAGGTTAGGCTAACCATGTAACCCGGCGTACCGGTCTCGTGATCGCGCTAGTCGGCCTGCGTCGCACCGCCGGAAGCGTCGACACGTTCCGCGGTGCGCGCGATCGAGCGGGCCATGCCGTTGAACACGGTGGCGTGGAAGGGCGCGACGCTCCACCAGTAGAGGTGTCCCGCCAGTCCGCGCGGGTGGAAGAGCGCGCGTTGCCGGTAGCGCACGTCGCCGTGTTCGCCTCGTTCCGCGCGCATCTCCAGCCAGGCGAGTCCGGGGAGGCGCATCTCCGCGCGCAGTCTGAGCAGTTGGCCTCGCTCGATCTCCTCGACGCGCCAGAAGTCCAGCGCGTCACCGACCCGCAGCCGGTTCGCGTCACGGCGGCCGCGACGCAGGCCCACCCCGCCCACGAGCCGGTCGAGCCAGCCGCGTACGGCCCATGCGAGCGGGAAGGAGTACCAGCCGTTGTCGCCGCCGATTCCCTCGATCACCCGCCACAGGGCGTCGAGATCGGCATGGACGTCCTGGGTCCGTTCGTCGGTGTAGAGGCTGCCGCCCGCCCAGTCGGGGTCGGTGGGGAGCGGGTCGCTGGGGGCTCCGGGCAGTGACGCCGAGGACCAGCGCGTGGTGACCTGGGCCTGACGCACGCGCTGGAGAGCGAGTTCGAGGGCTCGGTCGAAGGGCAGCGGGGACCCGGGCGGGTCGGGTACGTGGTCGGCGATGTCGTGCTCGGCGCACACCACCTCGTGCCGCAGGGACTCGGCCAGCGGGCGCGCGAGTGCGGCGGGCACGGGGGTGACCAACCCGATCCAGTGACTGGACAGCCGTGGCGTGAGCATGGGCACGGGCACGATCAGGCGGCGGGGCAGGCCGGCGACCAGCGCGTACCGTTCCATCATCTGCCGGTAGGTGAGGACGTCGGGGCCGCCGATGTCGAAGGTACGGTTCACGTCCTCGGGCATGCGGGCACTGCCCACGAGATAGCGCAGCACGTCGCGGACCGCGATGGGCTGGACGTGGGTGCCGACCCAGCTGGGGGTCACCATGACGGGCAGGCGTTCGGTGAGATAGCGCAGCATCTCGAAAGAGGCAGAGCCGGACCCGATCACGACGGCGGCGCGCAGCACGGTCGTCGGGACACCCGAGGCGAGCAGGATGCGACCGACCTCGGCGCGGGAGCGAAGGTGCGGGGAGAGCTCGTCCTCCGGGACATCGGCCGGGTTCAGGCCCCCGAGGTAGACGATTCTCCGGACCCCGGCGGTGCGGCACTCCGCAGCGAAGGTCTCGGCGGCGAGACGGTCCTTCTTCTCGAAGTCCCGCCCGGAGTTCATGGAGTGCACCAGGTAGTAGGCCACCTGGACGTCGTGCAACGCGGAACGCAGACTCCCGGCGTCCGTGACGTCCGCGCGTACCACCTCCACCCGGTCCGCCCACGGGTAGTCGCGCAGATTGGCCGGGGTGCGGGCCAGACACCGGACGGTGTATCCGGCGTCCAGCAGCTCCGGCACCAGCCTTCCGCCGATGTAACCGCCGGGACCGGTGACCAGACACCGCTCACCGGCCTCGGGGATACCTCCGTCACTGACCATGGAAAGTCACTCCGATGCCTGACGGACGCTGCGTGGACGTGTTCCGAGAAAAACGCGATCACTCACCATTCTGACCCTCGTGACGCAGGTCGGCAGGTCGGGTGCCACGAGGGCCGGGAGCTACGAGGGTCAGGCGACGGGAGCCGGCCGTTCGCAGGTGGTGGTGACCGTGAGGGTACGGCCCTGGTGCGCCGCGTCCAGCAGCGTGAGCATCACGTCCAGGACGTGCTCGGCGAGTTCGGCGGAGGCCAGGTGGGGGCGGCCGGCGGCCAGGGCGACGGCGAGGTCGGCCAGGCCGACACCGCGTCCGGCGTGCGGGTGACCGGCGGAGACCGGAAGCGGCCGCCAACTGTCGGCGCCTGCCTTCCACAACCGCACCGGGCCGTCGAAGTTGTTGGGGTCCGGCAGGGACAACGACCCCTCGGTGCCGTGCACTTCGATCCGCGGCAGATCGGCGCCGTGGATGTCGAAACTCATCAACAGGGTCGACAGCGCGCCGTTGGCGTGGTGGAGGATCCCGGTGACATGGGTGGCCACCTCGACGGCGAAGCGCTGTCCGGCACGGGGTCCACTGGCGATCTCGCGCTCGGTGCGCGGTGCCGAGGCCGCGCCGGTCACCGCGGTCACCGGACCGAGCAGGTGGATCAGCGCCGAGAGGTAGTAGGGGCCCATGTCGAGCAGCGGACCGCCGCCGGGGCGGTAGTAGAACTCCGGATCGTGGTGCCACGCCTCGTGGCCGGGGGAGGTCATGAACGCGGTCGCGGCGACGGGCGTACCGATCAGTCCGTCGTCCACGGCCTTGCGTCCGGTCTGGACACCGGTACCCAGCACGGTGTCGGGTGCGCAGCCGACCCGAACTCCCGCGCCGCGTGCGGCGGCCAGCACGGCGGCGGCCTCCTCGCGGGTGGTGGCCAGCGGCTTCTCTCCGTAGACGTGCTTGCCGGCCGCGATCGCGGCCAGCGCCACATCGGCGTGTACGGCAGGGATGGTCAGGTTGAGCACGGCGTCGACGTCGTCGCGCGCCAGCAGGTCGGCCAGGCCGCCGACGGCCAGCGCGCCGGACGCGGCGGCCGCCTCCTCGGCCCGGGCGGTGTCCAGGTCCGTGACCGCGGTCAGCCGCAGGGCCTCGGTCGTGGCCAGTGTCGACAGGTACTGGCCGCTGATCCGGCCCGCGCCGGCCATGCCGATCCGCAGCGGTGTCATCGGCTCGCCCACAGCAGCCCCCGTTCGGTGAGCGTACGGACCTCGGGTACGTCGAAGTCGTCGGGCTTGTGGCCGATCGCGGACACGAAGACCTTTCCACTGCCGTAGGTCCTGGTCCACACGGTCGGCATGACGACGGGATGGTCCCGTTGCTCGTCGGCCGGGAAGGTCGTCGTGGCGAGGACATCGATGTCGGGGTCGGTCGCGACCCAGTACTGCTCGGTGTGGACGGCGAAGTCGGCCAGGCCCTCGATGACCGGGTGGCTCGCGCGTTCGGGCACGAGCCGGACCGTGTAGTCCACGAAGTCGGCCGGATGGAACAGGAATTGGCCCCCGGTGAGGAGGTGGTAGTCGAGGTCGCCGCGGAAGGAGTCGATGACGCCGCCGTGCCAGCCGGCGAACCCGGTGCCCGCCCGCACCGCGGCCGCGAGCGTGCGGGAGAGTTCGGGGGCGATCGTGTCCATGGTCCAGCACTGGACGACGAGGTCGGTGGCGGCGAGCCGGTCCGCGTCACCGTAGACCTCGAGGGACTCGGCGGTCTCGACCGTGAATCCGTGTTCCTTGAGGAAGGGTATGAACCGTTCGGTGATCTCCACCGGTGAATGGCCTTCCCAGCCGCCGCGCACGACGAGGGCCCGCCGCCCGGGAGTTGAAGAGGGGTTGGTCATGGACCTTGATCACTCCTGTCCGTTTCGCGGGTGCAGCCTGGCGTCCGCCAAAAGCGGCACTTGTACCCCATACACTGCCGCTGCGTGTCCGTTGCACACAATCATGTCGGGGGAGAGCAAGAGATGAGTGCCTGGAATCCGCAGGGTCCACAGCCGCCGCACCACCCACAGGGTCCTCCTGGTCCTCCGGTGCCGCCGCAGCCGTACCCGTACAACGTCCCCCCTCACCAGGGCGGCTATCCGCCCCAACCGCACCCGTACCCCTACCCCTACCCGCCGGGGTTTCCGCAACCGGTGCCACAACGCGTGGGAGTGTTCCGCAGAATGTGGCGGGCCGGCGGTCCGATCGCCATCGCACGCCGGGTGTTCAGGCCCTCGCGCCCGGACCGGGTGGAGGACGCGGTGGTCGCCAAGATCCAGAAGATCCGGACGTACGTGGGTCTCGGCGCCGTGCTCTGGGTGGCGTACTCCTACAAGCTGGTCGACTCGGCGAGCGACGCCGCGAGCGATCGGCTCAACGACTCCTGGATCAGCATCCTGGTCCTTGCCGTGACCTTCCCGGTCTTCATCGGCTGGTTCGTCTTGCTGGCCCGCCCGCCGGCCCGGCGGCAGTTGCTGCGGCGCGCGGCGAAGCCGTCCGGCGCGGTGCTGGCGATCATCGGCGGTGTGGCCGTCTTCCCCGCCGCCGTTCTCTCCGGTCTCGTCGACGGAAAGCTGGCCGTCAACCCCGTGATGTCCGTGGTCAGTTGGCTGCTCACGGTGGCGACTCTCGTGTGGGTCCTGCCGTTCGTCATCTACGGCATGGGGCTGTCCCTGCTCCACGTCTTCCGCACCGTGGACATCCACGAGACCGTGCCGCCGCTGCTGACGATGACCCTGGTGTGGGAGATGGCACTGGTCAACCTGTTCACCGGCTCCTACGAGGGCGTGCCGGCAGGCGTGCGGATCGTCCTTCTCCTCGGAGGCCCGCTGTCGGTCACCGCGGTCGGCTACTGGGAACTGCGCCGACTGCGCGCCAATTACGGTCTGACGGTGCGCGGTGCGCTGATGCGTTGACGGTTCTCCTCGGCCATTTCCACCGTAACTCGGGGAGTGGGCGGAAAACGTCAGACCGTGGTTCGTTCTTTCGCGCTCCTGCCGTGGCTACCGTCCTGGCCATGGCAGAAGCGACAGCACACGACGTCGGCCCGTCCGGGATCGAGATCGCCTACGAGCGGTTCGGTGACCCCGAGGCTCCGGCGGTCCTCCTGATCACGGGGGCCGGCGCGCAGCTGATCAACTGGCCGGAGGGGTTCTGCCAGGCCTTGGTGGGCCGGGGAGTTCACGTGATCCGGTTCGACAACCGCGATGCCGGCCGGTCGACGCACCTGCACGACGCACCCGTACCGGACTTCGCGGCGGCGCTCTCCGGAGACCTCTCGTCGGCGTCGTACACCCTCGCGGACCTGGCGGCGGACTCCGTCGGCCTGCTCGACGCTCTCGGGCTCACGGGCGTCCACCTCGTAGGCTCCTCGATGGGCGGAATGATCGCCCAGATGATCGCGAGCGAGCACGCGGAGCGGGTCCGCTCGCTGACGTCGATGATGTCGACGACCGGTGAACCCGGCGTGGGGGAGGCCGACTTCTCACTCTTCGCCGCACTGGGTCCACCGCCGCAGGACCGGGAGGACTTCGTCGAGTGGCAGGTACGTGCCCTGCGACTCGCCGCGTCCCCGGGGTTCGCCTTCGACGCGATCGCGGCGGCCGAGCGGGCCGGACAGGTCTTCGACCGGGGATACGACGTCCTCGGCATGCAGCGCCAGGGCCTCGCGGTCGTGGCGACGGGGGACCGCACCGAGCGACTGCGCGGTGTACGAGTGCCCACGCTGGTCGTGCACGGCGCCGCCGACCCCGTGTGCGACGTCAGCGGCGGTCGCGCCACGGCCGCCGCCGTACCGAATGCCGACCTGTGGCTCGTGGAGGGAATGGGCCACAACCTTCCGCACGAACTGTGGCCCCAACTCGCCGCCCGCATCGCCGAGCACGTCCATCACGCCGAGACAGTGACGGCGTGACCTGACCTCGCGGCGCGGTCGCCGACGTGGCGACCTCCCTCGACTCGGCTGTCGGCACGTTCGCGTCAAAGAATCGACCGGGTATCCGCAAAAGACTGTCCTCCCGCGCCCGCCCTCATCCCCTCGGCCCTAGTGTCGCTGGCCGGGCGAAGTCGGGGGACCAATCGGTGGACGTATACGCACAGCCTCACCCTGCGCTGAGAGAGCTGCTTCAAGGCGCCTATCACGCGGGAACGGAGACTCTCCATCCAGGTGAGGTCATCGCGGTGCCGGCGAGCCTGTCGGTGTCGTTGAACCTGAACGTCGGCGAGCCCCTGGCAGGTCTGCCCGCCGCCTACGCGGCCGGCCCCGGCTTTCTCTACCGGTATGGCGGGGCCGAGTCGTCCTCGGTGCAGGTGGCGTGGATCGGGCTGCGGTTGACGTTGCTCGGCGCCTACCGGCTGCTCGGCGCGCCCCCGGCCGAGCTGGCCGGGCAGGTCGTCGACCTGGCCGAGGTGTTCGGGCCTTCAGGGCGCGTACTGGCCGAGCGGTGCCGGGCCGCGCGCAGCCACCGGGAGCGGTTCGCCCTGCTCGACGCGTTCCTGCTGCGCCGCTCCGCCGAAGGGCCGCGGCCCCGAGCGGAGGTCGTACGGTCGTGGCAGTTGCTCTCCCGCTCCGCCGGGCGGGCCCGGATAGCGGAACTCGCGGCGGACGTGGGGTGGAGCAGCGACCATCTCGGGCGTGAGTTCCGGCGACAGGTGGGGCTGCCGCCCAAGACGGCGGCACGGTTGATGCGACTGATGAACCTGCTCGCGTGTGTCGGTGCGGAACGCACGCGCTGGCCCGAGTTGGCCGCCGACCACGGATACAGCGACCAGTCGCATTTCAACCGCGACATACGGGAGTTCACCGGCATGTCCCCTTCGGAGTACGTCTCCCGGCTCCGGCCGTGCGGCTGCCTGGGCGCGGACCCAAAGCCCGCCCGCTCGTCCGGGCGGTCCGCGAGCGGGGCATCGGATTCGTTCAAGACGGCGGCATCGGCGCGTTCGTAACCTGCGGCGGAGATTCCACTCGCCACGAAGGACGCCCACAGAGGACGCCATGCCTTTCGCACACATCAGTCTGCCCCTGCGCCGGTGGGGCATCGCCGTGACCGCGCTGTTCACCCTGGCCTTCTACTTCTCCGCCCCGGCCCCGCCGGCCCACGCGGACATCGTGCTGGGAGACGTCCAGAGCATCGCCGACATCGCGCGCGGCCAGACCCATCGCTTCGAGAGCCTCGGAGAACCGGGGCGGGTCTGCGATCCCGGATATCTGACGAGTTGCAGCGGTAACGGCGGCAAGGGTGAATACTGGTGCGCCGACTTCGCCCGGTGGGTGTGGGACCGGGCCGGCTTCCACACCGAGTACCTCAACGCCGCCGCCGCCAGCTTCAAGACGCAGCGCGCCAGATACGGCGGTGAGCATTCTGCGCCGCGGGTCGGCGACGCGGCCCTGTTCCACGACGTCTACGGAAACCAGAAGGGCGTGGTCCACCACGTGGCCATCGTGGTCGCGGTCGACGGCGGTTCGGTGACCATCGTCAGTGGTGACGTCGGAGGCGAGGAGAACACCAGGGGCCCCGAGGGCGACGAACAGGCCCACTTCGCGCACACCTCGAAGGTCCGTGAGGACACGCTCGGCTCCGCACCGGGGACGATGTTCGGAGACTCCGAGGCGATCGACGGCTACGTCAGCCCCGTGCCCAAGAGCCAGCCGCTGAACGGCGGCGGGGGCTCCGGAGGCGGCGGTGCCAGTGGTGGCGGGGGCGGCGGCTCCGACAAGCTCTGGATGAACACCTTCGCCGCGGCGACGGGACGCGATCACGGCGGCAAGCTGTACGCCGGACGCAACTACGTGTTCTGCCGCGAGTGGGGCACTCAGGTGGGATCGGGAAGTGCGTACAACCACTGGTGGCTGTACACCGACATGGACACCGGCGGCCGGGACTTCGTCTCCGCGTATTACCTCAGTGGCCAGGGCAACGACTCCGCCCAGGACGAGAACGGCAATGACCTGCCGACCTGCGACGGCACCACCACCGGCACGGGCCGCAGCGGCGGACGCACCTGGGTGAAGACGTTCGCCGCCGCCAAGGGTCTCAACGACGGGGGCACCCTCAACGCCGGGCGCAACTACGTCTTCTGCAAGATCTGGGGAGACAAGGTCGGCTCCGACAGCGCCTACAACCACTGGTGGCTCTCGACCGACATGGACACCGGCGGCCGGGACTTCGTCTCCGCGTATTACCTCAGTGGCCAGGGCAACGACTCCGCCCAGGACGAGAACGGTGACGACATCCCCGAGTGCGCCTCCGGGGACGACGCCGGCGGCAAGGTGTGGGTGCAGACCTTCGCCACCGCTCCCGGACGCGACCACGGTGGCGCCCTCTACGCCGGCACCAACTACGTCTACTGCAAGGTCTGGGGTGCGCAGGTGGGCTCCGGCAGCGCGTACAACCATTGGTGGCTCTCGACCGACATGGACACCGGCGGCCGGGACTTCGTCTCCGCGTACTACCTCAGTGGCCAGGGCAACGACGTCGCCAAGGACGTCAACGGCCAGGACATCCATACCTGTTGACGCCGAGCATGTGTTGCTGATGCCGGTCCCGCCTCTTCTCCGCCACGGTGGAGAGTTCAACCGGAGAGCGGGGCCGGCGCTCGTTTCTGGGCCACGCGGCCGGTCGAGCGAGCTCCGGGCGAGGTCACGCGGTGGGCGGCGAGCACTCGATGTCCACCACCGTCGTGGCGGCCGAGGACGCCTCGCCGGGAGCGGCGGAGGCAGCGGACTCGTCGAGCCCACGGGCGGCATGGATCCGTACGAGCCCGTCGATGCCGCGCAGCAGTGTCTCGCCGGCCAGGACGGGGTCGCCGAGGTAGCCGCCGCTCATCGCGCCGTCGCGGACCATGACGAAGTGCCGCCCCGCGTGCTCGGACTCGGCGACCGTGATCTCCGCGAACAGCCCGGTGATCGTCTGTAGGAACCATGCGCGGTGTTGTACGACGGCACGGTGGACCGGGTGCTCGGGATCGGGGAACTCCGTGGCCGCGTTGAGGAAGGCGCAGCCGCGGTAGCCGGGCGACCGGATCTGCTCGACCAGGGACGCGCCGATGCCCCGCAGGATGCCGTCGGGCGGCGCGTCCGTGGCCGTCAGGGAGTCGATCTGGGTGCGGATCGCCTGGTCGACGCTCGCGATGTAGGCGACGGCGAGGTCTTCCTTACTGCGGAAGTGGCGATAGAAGGTGGCATTGGTGACCTTCGACTCGGCGACCAGGCGGTCGACGCCCACCGTGTGGATGCCCTCCGCGTAGAAGAGCTGCCCGGCGGTCCTCAGGAGCCGCTCCCGGGCCTCGGAGACTCTCCTGCCGGTGCCTGTGGCGCCTTCTGTCTGTGTCATGTCACCCATCTTAGCGGGTAGAACGCTCTCTCTTGTTTTGCAGGGGAGCGTGTGTCAGGCTGCGAGGTAGAGAGACCGTTCTCTCTTCCATCTACTCGCTGGAGAACCCCATGGCATCCGCCACCTCCGCCGCGCACGTCGGCGCCACGCCCGCGCTGCGCCGGCTGTACGTCATCCGCTTCGTCTTCGCCGCCGCGTGGGCGGTGCTCCTGCTGCTGTCCGGCTCGGACCTCACCGTCGCGGCCAGGGTGCTGCTGTTCATCTACCCGGCCTTCGATGTGGCCGCGGCCGTCGTCGACGCCAGGTCGGCGCGCACCGACGGGCCGGTGAAGGGTCTGTACGTCAACATCGCCGTCAGTTCGCTGGCCGCCGTCGGTGTCGCGGTCGCCGGCGCCTCGGGCGTCGCCGACGTGCTGCGCGTCTGGGGTGCGTGGGCGGTCGTGTCGGGGCTGGTCCAGCTCCTCGTGGGCGTGGCCCGCAGGCCGATGGGTGGCCAGTGGGCCATGATCGCCAGCGGCGGCATCTCGGTGCTGGCCGGCGCGAGCTTCATCCGGGGCGCCTCGCAGGACGACCCCTCGCTGTCCGCCCTCGCCGGATACGCCACCCTCGGAGGGATCTTCTTCCTCGTCTCGGCGTTCCGCCTGACCCGCTCCACCCGCAAGGGCTGACCGGGTCACTCGTACTCCCGGTGCCGCTTTCCGCAGGAGGTGCCCTGCTAAGCTCCTCTCAATCAAATCGATTTATTATCGCGATGCGGGAGGGCCTGTGCCAGAACGCCCGAGCGGGGAAACACCCATCCACATCGACGCCGACGCGGCAGCGGAGGGCGAGCCGCTCGCCCCCTTCTGGCGCAGGGTGGTCGGCGCCGGACGCGCCAACGAGGGACTGCGCGCGGACTGGCAGCGCCAACTCGTCGCGGCCCGGCGCGACTGCGGGTTCGAGTACATCCGCTTCCACGGCCTCTTCCACGACGACATGTTCGTCTACACGGAGCGTGCGGACGGCACGCCGGTCCACAACTTCCAGTACGTCGACGCGCTGTTCGACTTCCTGCTGGACACCGGCGTGCGCCCGTTCGTCGAGTTCGGCTTCAGTCCACGTGCCCTGGCCCGCGAGACCGACACCGTCTTCTGGTGGGGAGCCCACGGCTCACCCCCCGTCGACCTGGACAAGTGGGCCGGTCTGATCGACGCCACCGTCCGCCACTGGGTGGGGCGTTACGGCATCGAGGAAGTCCGCCGCTGGTACTTCGAGGTGTGGAACGAGGCGAACCTCCACGGCTTCTTCCGCGGTACGCGCGCGGAGTACTTCGAGCTCTACAAGGTCACCGCGCGTGCCGTGAAGGCCGTCGACGCGCAGCTGCGCGTGGGCGGCCCCGCCACCTCCAACTTCGTTCCCGACGGCCGTTTCTCGGGCGAGGAGGAGAACGTGGACCTGCGGATCGTCGCGGGCCGCGACGACATCGACGAGCTGGAGTGGCGGCCGGTGTGGGTGGAGGAATTCCTCGCCTTCTGCGCGGTCGAGGAACTGCCCGTCGACTTCGTCTCGACCCACCCCTACCCGACCGACTGGGCGTTGGACGAGCACGGCCAGGGGGAGAAGCTCACCCGCGGCAAGAACGCCACGCCCACCGATCTGCGGCTGCTGCGCGACCTGGTCGCCAAGAGCCCCTTCCCCGAGGCGGAGATCCACCTCACGGAGTGGTCGTCCTCGTCCTCGCCCCGGGACCACACGCACGACACCGTGCCCGCGGCCACCTACGTCGTCCGGTCCGTGCTGCACTCCGTCGGGACCGTCGACTCCCTTGCCTACTGGACCTTCACCGACGTCTTCGAGGAGGGCGGCGCGGGGGACGAACTGTTCCACGGCGGATTCGGCATGCTCACCCTGCCCGGGATCCCCAAGCCGACCTACCACGCCTACCGCATGCTGGGCGCGCTCGGCGACCGGCTTCTCGACCTCGGTGAGGACCACGTCGTCACCAGGGACAGCGGCGCGGGCCGGATCGTCGTACTGATCCACCACTACCCGCAGGAAGAGCCGAAGTCGGTCCCGGCCTCCTTCGACGACCGGACGCTCGCCGAGGCCACGCAGGCCAAGGGGCGTCCGCGCCCTCTCCGGGTGCGCCTGACCGGACTGCCGCCCGGGGCCTGCTTCGAGGTGGAGAGCCTCGAACCGGGGCACGGAGACGCCCTGGGTGCCTGGCGCGATCTCGGTTCGCCCGCGGCGCCCACCCGCGAGCAGCTCGCCCACCTGGACCGGCGCGCGCACGCGACCCGCCTGGAGGCCGTGTGCGCCGACACGGAGGGCGTGGTGGACTACGGAGCGCAGGTGCGGCCCTGGTCCGTCATCATGGTCCGGCAGGTGTCGTGATGGCCGCCCGTCGAGCGGGTGTGCGGGGGAGCGCGAGGCTTGAACGGCCGTCGGGTGCCGTGTGCCGCTGTGCGGCGGGCGCGCACCGTCGTGAGGGGGACAGGTAAGACGTGAGCGCGAGAAACACGGCGATCCGGCGGGGCACGAACCTGCCGCGCATGGGTGACTTCAACGAGTCGGTCATCCTGGACGCCATCCGCCGCCATCCCGAGGGGCTCAGCCGCGTCGAACTCGCCCAGTCGACCGGCCTGTCCGCGCAGACGGTGTCCAACATCTGCCGCCGGCTGATCGACCAGGGCCTGGCCGAGGAGTCCGGCAAGCAATGGAGCGGCGGTGGCGGCAAGCCGCGTACCCTCCTGCGGGTCGTACCCGGAGCCTGCTACGCGCTCGGTGTCCACCTCGATCCGGCCGTCATCACCTACGTCCTGCTCGACCTGCTGGGCACGGTGGTGGCCCAGCACGGCGAGCCCACGCCCCTCGGTGTCGACACCGACCAGGTCATGACCGAGATGGCCCGGTCGGTGACGGCGCTCGCGGAGGGTTCGGGCGTCGACCGCGACCGGATCCTGGGGCTCGGCATCGCCGCTCCCGGCCCGCTCGACGCGCAGCACGGGTACGTCGTCGATCCGCCCGAACTGCCGGACTGGGGCAGCGTTCCGCTGCGCGAGCGGCTCGCCGCCGAGACCGGGTTCCCCACGCTGCTGGACAAGGACGTGATCGCCGCCGCGGTGGCCGAGCGGTGGGTCGGCGCGGCCAGCCAGACCCGCGACTTCCTGTTCTTCTACCTGGGCACCGGCTCCGGCATGGGCCTGGTGGTGGAGGACTCGGTGCTGCGCGGGGTGTCCGGCAACGCGGGCGAGGTCGGCGGCCTCGGTGCCGCCTGTTCCACCAAGGCCCTGGTGGACGAGGCCATCAAGGAGGGCGCGCTGGGGCACGAGTTCACCCCGATCGGCCCCCAGGACGCCCGCCGCAGCCTCGACGAGCTGGCCCGGCGGGCGAGAGCGGGGGAGGAGCCGGCCGCGAGCGTCGTCCGGCGCTGGGCGATCCGTATCGGGCGGGGCGTGTGCGCCGCCGCGACCCTCGTGGACAGCGACACGATCGTCTTCGGCGGGCCGCTGTGGCCGCAGATGTCCGGGCCGTTCCTGGAGGTCATCGAGCCGATGGTCGCCTCGTCGCCGTTCGTGAAGGCCGTGCACCCGACCGTCGTGACCACCACGACGATCGGTGAGCACGTGGCCGCCGTCGGGGCGGCCTGTCTCGTCCTCGACCAGAGCCTCTCCGCCCAGCCGAAAAGCCTGCTCCTGCGCTGACCCGCCGGGAGCCGGGGACGGTCGCTACGGCCCTCGGCGGACGGCGGGTCAGGGGCGATGGGCGCTGCCGTCGGTGGCGCGCAGCAAGGCCCAACGGTCGTGCTGGAGCGGTGCGGTGACGGGGTGGCGGGCAGCCGCGGTCTCGTCGAAGTCCACGCCGAGCCCGGGCGCGGTCCAGGCGTGCAGGGCGCCTCCCTGGGGTACCGGAGCGCCCGGGAAGACCTCGCGGGTGGCCTCGGTGAAGGTGGCCGCCTCCTGCACGCCGAACGCGGGAGAGCTGAGGTCGAGCGCCAGGTTGGCGGCCATGCCGACGGGGCTGACGTCACCGGGGCCGTGCGGGGCCGTACGCACCCCGAACAGCTCGCAGGCGGCGACCAGTTTGCGGGTGGGGGTCAGGCCGCCCAGGGTGGGGATCCTGATCCGGGCGAAGTCGATGAGGCGTTCGGTCAGCAGTGGCAGGTACGCCTGCGGCTCGCTGTAGAGCTCGCCGACCGCCAGCGGCACGGTGCCGGCCGCACGCAACTGCGCGAAGTGCGCCGCGTCCTCCGGGGCGAGCGCGTCCTCCAGGAGGAACAGCTGCGCATCCTCGACGGCGCGGACCAACTCCCGTGCCTGCGAAGGCGTAAGACGCTCGTGGGCGTCGTGGAGCAGTTCCACACCGCTGCCCACCCGCTCCCGTATCTCCCGCAGTACGGGCGGGACTTGCCGCAAGTAGCTCAGCGAATCCCAGCTACCCGAACGCAGTTCACGCCGGCGCGCCTCGGTTGGCTCGGCGGGCGCGGTGCCGTAGGTGTCGGTGCCGGGCACCGCGACCTGCACGCGTACGTGCCGCCAGCCCTCCTCCGTCGCGGCCAGGACCCGGTCGGCGATCTCGCCCGCCTCCTGTCCGTCCACGTGCGTGTAGGCGTCGGCGGCGTCCCGGACCCGCCCGCCGAGCAGGGAGTACAGGGGCAGTCCCGCCGTCTTGCCCTTGATGTCCCACAGGGCGACGTCGATGCCGGCCAGGGCGTTGTGGGCGATCGAACCGCCGCGCCAGTAGCCGCTGTTGAGCAGCAGTCGGTGCAGGTCCTCGATGTCGGCCGGATCGCGGCCCAGCAGCAGGGGGCCCAGATAGTCGTCGACCACGGCGCGGATCGCCGTGGTGCGCTGCGGATCGCTCGCGCAGCCCAGCCCGTACAGACCCGGCTGGTTGGTCTCCACCCGGACGATCACGTACGGGCAGCCCTGCGGGGCGCAGGTGAAGGTGCGTACGGCGGTGACGCGGACCCCGTCCGCCGCGCCGGCGGACCACGGAGCCGGAGCCAGCACGGGTCGCGGTGCGGTCGGAGCGGGCACGGGGCGCGGTGCGGGGGAAGCCGGAGAAGGAGACACGAGCGAAGTCCTGTTCAGTCGTGACGGCCGCGGCGGCCGGGGACCGGGCGCGGATTCTCGGGTTGTGACAAGCGTTGACACCGTACATCAACTCGATTTAGATACCCGTGGCTGAGCCGCCCCGCCCCTTTGTGCGCAGAGGGCCCAGGCAGAGGGCCCAGCACACTCCGGCACGTCAGCGGGCAGCGATTCGCCAGCGCGGACCGCGAGCCCCCTCGAGAAAGGGCCGCTTGCGTGAGTCACAGCCCTCCGTTCCGGCGCGACCGCCGCCGTCTCCTCGCCCTCGCGCCGGCCCTCGCCCTGGCCGCCGCGGGCTGCGGGCGCGGCCAGGGAGCCGGTGACGGCAACACCTTGACGATGTGGACGTTCAAGCAGTCCCACGTCAAGGCACTCCAGAACGCCGCCACCCGTTTCACCGCCGCCACCGGCACCAAGGTCAGCGTGCAGGCCATCACCCCCGACGACGCGTTCCTGACCAAGGTGCAGGCCGCGGCGCGGACCAACGACCTGCCCGACGTCATGGAGGTCCACGCCAACGGCGACGACCTCTCCTTCGGCGGCGCGGGACTGCTGGAGGACCTTCAGGACACGGTCGACGACACCTGGCTGGCCCGCTATCTGCCGCAGGTGCGGACAGACGGCACCGTCACGAAGCAGCAGTACGAGAACTCCCTCGTGGAAGGCGCCAAGACCATGGGCGTCAAGGAGGGCCAGCGCTTCAGCGTGCCGCTGACCGTCGGCACCTTCGGCATCGTCTACGCCGACCGCGCCCGCCTGTCCGCCGCCGGTGTCACCGAACCGCCCACCACCTGGGAGGAGTTCATGGACGCGCTGGCCGCCGTGCACCGCACGGACCCGGGCACCGGCGGCATCACCATCGGCGTCAAACAGCCCTCCACCGCACTGGAATGGCTGATGCAGCCGATGGCGTACGGGATGCTCGGCAAGCAGCGCTTCGAGGCGCTCTTCGGGCGCGACGCGGCCAAGGGGTTCACCTCCGCGGACGGACAACGCGTCCTGGAGACCTACGGGCAGATCACGCCGTACTGGATGCCGGGCACCGCGGCCAAGGCCATCGACGAGGCCGACCTCTCCTTCGCCCAGCAGAAGTCGTCGTTCCTTGTGGGCGGCACCTTCACACTCGCCTTCCTCGCGGAGAACGGCCGTGACACCAAAGGCATCATGACCTTCCCGGTGCCCTCGCCCCGGCGGGCCGTGATCCCCGGTCTCCAGCTCGCGCCGTTCGCCCTGACCGGCCTGTCGGTCACCCGCACCTCCCCGCGCAAGCGACAGGCCCTGGAGTGGCTGAGCTTCCTCTCCCAGCCCGATACCGCAGCCGCCTTCGGTCGTACCGCGCTCGACGTGCCGCCCAACACACTCACCGGCGCCGACCGCACCGCCCTCGGCCCGTTGCTGACCGGCATGCTCGACACCTTCGGTACCGGCGACGACGCGTACAACGCCGGCTACACCGCCTATCGGCCGAGCCTGTACGACGCGGGCAAAGTCGGCGCGGTCCTGGCCGAGTTCACCCCGCTGAAGGAGGCGAACGCCCGGCAGACCGGCAACCGCATGGGCTCCATGATCAAGTCGAACTGGGCGGAGCAGTAGCCATGACCCTCGACCTCCCGGCCTCCACGACCGGAGACCTGCCCGGCCCGACCCCCGCCCGCACGCGCCGCTTCACCACCCGGGCCGAAGGACCCCGCAGTTCGGCCCGCCTGCGCGAGACGGCCTGGGGCTACGCCTTCATCGCCCCGGCCCTGGTGCTCTTCGGCGTCATGGGCGTCTACACGATCGTCTACGGCTTCTCGCTCAGCTTCGCCCAGTGGAACGGCTTCTGGCCGCACTGGCGCTGGGTGGGCCTGAAGAACTACACCGACCTGCTCGGCAACAGCCCGACCTACGCGCCCATCGTCAGGACCGCGGCCGTCAACACCCTGTACGTGATGATCGCCGTACCCGTCCTGACCGTCCTCGTCAGCTACCCGCTGGCTCTGGTCCTCAACTCGGTGCGGCGCCTGCAGGGCATCCTGCGCTCCATCTACTTCCTGCCCTACGTCACCAGCGGCATCGCCGTGTACTTCGCCTGGCAGTACATCCTCCAGCCGGACGGCGCGGTCAACCTGCTGCTGAAGTCGGTGGGCATGGGCTCGCTGTCCCAGCCGCAGGGCTGGCTCGGCAACCCCGACACGGCCCTGCCCACCCTCATCGTCGTCATGGTGTGGTCCGCCGTACCCGTCGCCACCCTCCTCTATCTCACAGGCCTCCAGTCCCTGGACGGTTCGCTCCTGGAGGCCGCCGCCCTCGACGGAGCCGGAGCACTGCGCGTGGCCACGCACGTCGTCTGGCCGTTGATGCGCCCCATCACCCTCGTGATCACTCTGCTCAACCTGCGCGACGCGCTCCAGGGCTTCCAGCTTTTCCTGATCATGACCAACGGCGGACCCGGCAACGCCACGGACGTCCTCGGCCTGGAGACCTACCGACTCGCCTTCCTGTCCGAACTGTCGCCCACCCTGGGGCTGGCCAGCGCCCTGGGCTGGCTGCTGTTCGTCGCCGCCCTCGTCGTCGCCTTCATCAACCAGCGGGCCCTGCGGAGGCTGGGATGACCCTCACTCTGACCCCACGACCGGCCACCGCCCCCACGACTCGGGCACCCCGACGCGGAAAGCCGGCCGGCGCCCTGGCCGCGCGTACCGTCGTGGTCCTGGTCCTCGCCGCCTACGCCGCGATCAGCCTCTACCCGTTCCTGTGGATGGTGTCGGCCGCGTTCAAGACCAACGCCGAGGTCGTCTCCGGCGGCCACCTCATCCCGCACCACCCCACCGGCCGGACGCTCGCCGACACCTGGAACAAGCTCGACTTCTTCCACTACTTCACCAACAGCGTCAAGGTCACGGTGCTGACCACGGTCCTGGTCGTGGTGGTGTACGCGGCCGCCTCCTATGCCTTCGCCGTGCTGCGCTTCCCCGGAAAGCGCCTGTTCTACCGGCTGTTCCTGGCTCTGCTGTTCGTGCCCGGAGTCGTCACCCTGCTGCCGATCGTGCTGCTGGAGAGCAAGCTCGACATCCTCGGCACGCACTGGGGCCTGGTCCTGCCGTTCGTGAACGGCAGCGCGCCCCTGGCCGTGCTGATGCTGACCAACGCCTTCACCACCGTCCCCACCGAACTGCGCGAGGCCGCCCGTATCGACGGAGCGGGCGAACTGCGCATCTTCGCCCGCGTCTACCTCCCGCTGGCCCGCCCCGCCCTGATCACCATCGCCCTGCTGACGGCGATCCCGACCTGGAACGAGTACCAGCTCACGCGGATCTCGCTGAACGACCCGCACACCTACACCCTCCCGATCGCCCTCCAGGCCATGCAGTCGGAGAACGTCGTGCAGTACAACTCCCTGATGGCCGCCGCCCTGATCATGGTGGTCCCGGTGATCGCCATCTTCCTGTGCGCCCAGCGCTACTTCGTGAACGGACTGATGGGAGCGGTCAAGGGATGACCTCGCAGAACAGGACCGCCGGCGACATTCCCCGCACCGCACTCGTCACCGGCGCCGCGGGCGCACTGGGCACCGCGGTCACCGCCCATCTCGCCGCCCGCGGCTGGACCGTGGTCGGGACCGACGCCCGCCCGGTCGAGTACACCGAACACCTCGCGGCCACCACGAAGGGCGACCTGAGCGACCCGGCAGCCGTCGAGGCCGCCTTCGACGCGACCGTCGAACTCATCGAGCCCGGCGGCCGGTTGGACGTCGTCCACCTGGCCGCCATCCCCGCACCGGGCATCGTCGACGAGTACGAGACGCTCCGTATCAACACCATGAGCGCCTACACGGTCTTCCAGGAAGCCGGCCGGCGCGGGGCCCACCGGATCGTGGGCGCCTCCAGTGCGGCCGCGGTCGGCCTGGCCTGGGCCGAGCGAGACCAGGCCCCCCGCTATCTGCCGATCGACGAGAGCCACCCCGACCTGACCATCGACTCCTACGGTCTGTCGAAACAACTCAGCGAACAGGCCGCCGCGTTCACCACTCGCCGCTGGGGGACCACCACGGTCATGCTCCGGTTCCCGTTCGTCGGCGAGGGCCCGCGCCTCGATGCACGGCTCGCGGAAGTCGCCGACGACCCCGCCGCCAACCGCCGCGAACTGTGGGCCTGGCTGCACACCAAGGACGCCGCAGAGGCGGTACGGGCAGCCCTCGCGGCGCCATTGACCGGCCACCATGTCGTGAACGCCGCCGCCCCGGACACCTCCGCCCGCCTCCCCACAGGCGAACTGCTCCTGGCCCACTACCCCGACACCGCGATCCTGGCCGGCATCGGCCGCCACGGCTCCCTCTTCGACAGCACGCGCGCGCAACGGCTGTTGGGCTTCACACCTCGCCATGGCTGGCGAACTCCGGTGCGCAGCGCACCGGGTGCGCCGGGCGGCGGGCAACCCTGACCCACGTACATCTGCCACCGGCCTCACTCCCCCCACCGCACCGAGAGGACCCCCACCCATGGCCATCACCCGCCGTCAGGCACTCGCCCTGGCCGCAGGAACCGTCTCAACCGCCGCCCTGTCGACGGCCGTTGCCCGAGCCGCCACCCGGACCACACCGCAGACCGACGCCAGCCCGGTCGGCGACGTGGTCGGCAAGGTCACCGTCGGCTACCAGGGCTGGTTCGCCTGCACCGGCGACAGTGCCCCCATCAACGGTTGGTGGCACTGGAGCCCCGACATGTCCAAAGCTCCCGCCCCCGGCGCCAACAGCGCCAAGTCCTGGCCGGACGTACGCGACTACACCGCCACGTACCGAACCGACATGCCGAACCTGAACGGCGGTTCCCCTGCCACCCTCTTCTCCTCCTGGGACCAGCAGACCGTCGACACCCACTTCCGCTGGATGCGGGAGAACGCCATCGACACGGCGGCGCTCCAGCGCTTCAACCCGTTCGGCTCCGAAGGCCCCACCCGCGACGCCATGGCGCAGAAGGTCCGCTCCGCCGCCGAGGCCAACGGCCGGAAGTTCTACATCATGTACGACGTCACCAACTGGACCACGATGGCGAGCCAGATCAAGGAGGACTGGACGAGCAAGATGTCCGCGCACACCCGGTCCTCCGCCTACGCCCGGCAGAACGGCAAGCCCGTGGTGTGCGTCTGGGGCTTCGGCTTCAGCGACGACGCCCGCCCGTTCGGCGCCGCCGAGTGCCTCGACGTCGTCAACTGGCTCAAGGACCAGGGCTGTTACGTCATCGGAGGCGTCCCCACCCACTGGCGCACCGGCACGGAGGACTCACGGCCCGGCTTCTCCGACGTCTACCACGCCTTCCACATGCTGTCCCCGTGGATGGTCGGCCGCATCGGCACCGCTGCCGACTCCGACAACTTCTACCAGAACGTCAACCAGCCCGACCTCGCCGACTGCACCGCCCACGGCATCGACTACCAGCCCTGCGTCCTCCCCGGCGACCTTCAGGACCGCCAGCGCGCCCACGGCGACTTCATGTGGCGGCAGTTCTACAACATGATCCGCCTCGGCGCGCAGGGCGTCTACATCTCCATGTTCGACGAGTTCAACGAGGCCAACCAGATCGCCAAGACCGCCGAAACCGCGGCCGACGTGCCCGCCGGGTCGGGCATCTATGCCCTCGACGAGGACGGCACGTCCTGCTCCGCGGACTACTACCTCCGCCTGACCGGCGACGGCGGACGGATGCTCAAGGGGGAGATCGGCCTGACCTCTCAACGCCCGACCCCCGTACGGGTCTGAGCGCGCAGAGGTGTGGCGCGGGGAGACCGGCACAGCCTGACATTCGACGATCCGGGTAACCTGCGACCGAGTCGTCACGGGGGAGATGTCAGCACATGAACGCGCCATCAACGGCATCCGGAACGGAACCGACCGACGGATCCGCGGTCAGGGTCGGGGTCCTCGTTCCGCTCACCCGGCCCGGCTGGGTCGAGGCGGGCCGGCACCTGCTGGCCGGACTCCAGCTGGCCGTCGACGAAGTGAACGACGCCGGCGGCATCGCAGGCAGCCCGATCGAGCTGGTCGTCCGGGACACCGCGGCCGATCCGCAGAGGGCGACGGCCGCCGTGGACGAACTGGCTCGCCTGGGCGTGGCGGCCCTGGCGGGGGAGTACCACAGCGTCGTCGCCCGCGCCGCTGCCGCCCGGGCCGACGCCCTCGGCGTGCCGTTCCTGTGCTCGTCCGCTGTGCTCGACGCCCTCACCGACGAGCCGACGAACTGGGTCGCGCGCCTGGCCCCGCCGCAGTCGCGCGGCTGGAGGGTCTACGCGGACTTCCTGCTCGACGCGGGTCACAGCCGTATCGCCGCGGCAGCCCAGCCGAGCGTCTACTGGGCGTCCGGGATCCGCATCCTGCGCGACCACCTCGCTCCACGCGGCGGCACTGTCACCGAACTCGACATGGGCGTGCTCACCCCCACAGAGGTCTGCGACGCACTCGTCGACCATCACGCGACAGCCCTCCTGCTGCTGACCGGCTTTCCGGAGCCGGCCGTGTCGATCGTCAAGGCGGTCCGCCGCGACCAGCGCCTCGCCGAGGTGAGGATCGGTGCTCCGGCCGGACAACCGGAGTTCGCCGAGTGGGCGAGGCTGCAGGGCGACGACGGCGCCGCGATCCCGTTCCTGCGCTACCTGCCCGAGTCCCTCAGCCCTCTCGGCGCACGAGTCGGGAAGGCCCTGGGCGAGCGATTGGACGAGGCGCCCTCCTTCGTCGCCTTCGAGGGCTACGACACGATCACCGTCCTCGCCGAGTCACTCCGTACGCACGGCACGGACCGGGCACGCATCGCCGAGTCCTGGCCGCGGGTTGGGGTCGAAGGGACTCGCGGACAGATCCGGTTCTCGCGTGTGGAGGGCATCAGCGTGTGGCAATGGGCTTCGGCGCCGGTGCAGGTCGTCGACCGCGATCCGGCGGAACCCGGTCGCCTGCGGATCCTTCACGCGGGCTGAGGGGCCGGCGAAGTCCGACTGTCGGCGCGCAGGCCTTCTTCTAGGGGTCAGTTTCTTCGATCCGACGTACCGGGAACACGCTCACGCTCCGCTCAGGTCTTGACGCGCGGTTCAGCGCTCTGTACGTACACAGGCAGAGCTTTGGTATGGACCAATCAGATGCAGTCTCTTGCGCCCACCCGGCGCCCAACCCCCTGGAGACAGCAATGCGCAGACCCTCGGCACTCCTCGCCCTGTTCGTAGGGGTGTTGCTCGCTGTTCTGGCCCCACCGGCGTCCGCCGCCACCACGCCCACGGCAACCTTCGCCCAGACCTCGACCTGGTCCGGCGGCTACCAGGGCGCCTACACCGTCACGAACTCCGGCAGCACCACCCTGTCCACCTGGACGGTCGAGTTCGACCTTCCCTCCGGCACGACGGTCGGCTCGTACTGGGACTCACTGCTCACCCAGAGCGGCAGCCACTACGCCTTCAAGAACCGTGAGTACAACGGCAACTTGGCGCCGGGCGCGTCCGCCACCTTCGGCTGGGTGTCGGCCGGCAACGGCACACCGACGAACTGCAAGCTCAACGGCGGGTCCTGCACGGGCAGCAGCGGCACCGACACCACGGCGCCCAGCGTGCCGGGCGGAGTGACCGTCGGCTCCGCGACCGGTTCCTCGCTGACCGTGCGATGGACCGCGTCCACCGACAACTCCGGGTCCGTCGCCGGATACGAGGTCTCGCGCGACGGCGGAACGCCGGTCGCCGTGACCGGCACGTCGTACACGGCCACCGGGCTCCAGGCGAGCACCGGATACGCGTTCCGCGTACGGGCCCGGGATGCCGCGGGCAACCTCTCCGCCTACAGCACGGCCGTCACCGGCACGACCACCGCGGGCGGCGGCCAGCAGCCGGGCGTCGGGCTGCCCACCGCACCGTACGTCGACATGGGCGCGTGGCCCACGCCGAGCATGCCGGCCATGGCCTCGGCGAGCGGGATCAAGAGCTACACGATGGCCTTCATCACCGCCTCGGCCTGCAAGGCGATGTGGTTCAACGCCTATGACCCGCGCGATGGTTGGGCCAAGGACCAGATCGATGCCATCCGGGCCGGCGGCGGTGACGTCAAGGTCTCCTTCGGCGGCGCCAGCGGTATCGAACTGGCACAGGCCTGCTCCACCGTGGACGCGCTCTACACCGAGTACAACGCGGTCGTGAACGCGTACGGACTGAAGTACGTCGACTTCGACATCGAAGGCGCCGCCACCGCCGACCCCACCTCCGTCGCACGTCGCTCCCAGGCCATCGCCCGCCTCCAGCAGGCCCACCCCGACCTGCGGGTGTCGCTGACCCTGCCGGCGCTCCCCGAGGGCCTGACGACGGACGGCCTGAACGTGGTGCGCTCGGCACGTGACGCGGGTGTGAACCTCGACGTCGTCAACGTGATGGCCATGGACTACTACCGCAACGTCGACTACGGCGACGCCGCCGTGCAGGCCGCACAGAGCACCTTCGCCCAGCTCAAGACGCTGTACCCCGGCAGCAGCGACGCCCAGATCTGGGCCAAGGTCGGTGTGACACCGATGCTCGGGCAGAACGACGACGGTCACATCTACGACCAGGCCGACGCCCGCCAGTTGGTCGCCTTCGCCAAGAGCACACACCTCGGGGAACTCGCCTTCTGGGAAGCGACCCGTGACCGCAACGCCTGCACGGGCGCGCTGTACATGTGCACCAACATCGCGCAGTCGCCGTACGAGTTCGCGAAGATCTTCGCGGGCTACACCGGCTGACGAACCGAACGTCCCCGTGCGCGGCCGACGAACCGTCCCGTGCACGGGGACACGGTGGGGGACATCCCTCTGTCGTCCGCCGAACACATCGTCCTGAGCCGCGGTTCGCGGCCCGGAGCGCCGCCCCCGCGAGCCGCCGCCTTCGGTGTCACTGATCCGCCTCAGGTGACCAGGCCGTGCCGATAGGCGTAGACGACCGCCTGGACGCGGTCGCGGAGGCCGAGTTTGGCGAGGATGCGTGACACGAACGTCTTGACGGTCTCCTGGCTGATCACGAGCGTTCCGGCGATCTCGCTGTTGGACAGGCCGTCCGCGATGAGGCGGAGGACCTCCAGTTCGCGGGGGGTCAGCGGGATGTCGTGCGAGGTGCGTTGGGTGGGGCGGATCCGGGCGGCGTAGCGGCCCACGAGCTGGCGCGTCACCTCGGGGGCCAACAGGGCCGCGCCCGAGGCCACGGTCCGTATGCCGTGCAGGAGTTGGGCCGGTGGCGCGTCCTTGAGCAGGAAGCCGCTGGCCCCCGCGCGCAGCGCCGCGTAGACGTACTCGTCCAGGTTGAACGTCGTCACCACGAGGACCTTGACGGGATGTGCGACCCCGGCGCCGGCCAGAATTCGGGTGGCCTCGATGCCGTCGAGCAGCGGCATACGGATGTCCATCACCACGACGTCCGGGCGCAGTCGGCCGGCGAGGTCGACCGCGGCCTGCCCGTCGCCGCACTCGGCCGCCACCTCGAGGTCGGGCTGGGCGTCGATGATGGTCACCAGGCCGGTGCGGATCAGTATCTGGTCGTCGCAGACCAGGACCCGGATCGGCGCGGTCCGCGCGGTCGGGGCGGGGGACGCCTCGGATGTCACGACGGGCTGCCCGAGGGGATGCGCGCCCGGACGACGAAGCCCCCGTCCGGCTGCGGTTGTGCGCTGAAGTCACCGCCGAGGACGTCGACCCGTTCGCGCAGGCCGACCAGACCCCGCCCGCTGCCGCCCGGGAACGCCGCCCGCGGACCGGAACCCGCTGTGCTGACCGCCACGGTGATCTCCTTCGTCCCGTGCCGCACCTGGACCGAAGTGCGGCTTCCGTGGGCGTGCTTGAGGGCGTTGGTCAAGGCCTCCTGCACCACCCGGTAGGCCACGAGGTCGGCGCTGCCGGTCGACTCGGACGGCGTGCCCTGCTCGGTGAACTCCACCGGTTGCCCGGCCCGGCGGGTCTGCTCGACGAGCGTGAGCAGCCTGCCGACGGGCGGTGTCCTCGCGTCGTGGCCGGCCTCGGTCCCGTGGTCCGGGTTGAGCAGGTCGAGCAGGTGCCGCAGGTCGGTGATGGCCCGTCGGCCGGTGTCGCTCACGGCTGTCAGGGACTGGTCGAGGCGGTCGGGCGAGGCGGTCAGGTAGCGGGCCGCCTCGGCCTGCACGACCATCGCCGTCACATGGTGGGTCACCACGTCGTGCAACTCACGGGCGATACGGGTGCGTTCGGCGGTGCGGGTGTCCTCGGCGAGACGCCGGCCGCGTTCCGACTCCGCGATGCGGGCGGCGCGCAGCCATGCCCCGGCGCCCCAGGCGAGCGTCAGTACCAGGTAGAACGTCACGAACTCGCTCGGCGGCTCGCCCGAGCCGAGCCGGGAGAGCGCGACCGCCAGCAGCACGTACGCCGCCGAGAACAGCAGCGCGGTCGCGTGCCGCCTGCGCCGCAGATGCAGTCCCGTGCTCACCAGCGCGACCAGCAACGCGGTACCGGCGACCAGGTGGTAGCCGCGCAGTTGGTCGGCGGCGAAGCCGAGTGACACCAGCGCGAGGCAGCAGGCGGGCCACCGCCGGCGTACCGCGAGCGGGAGGCATTCGAGGACGATGACCGCCACGGTCCACGCGTCGAAGGGGCGCTCCGGCACGCCGCCGAGCCGCGTCCCGTGCCGCTGCCACACCGGCAGGAGCGCCACGCCGAGGAGCAGCAGGCCGAGCGGGAGGTCCCGGGCCGTGACGTCGAGTCGTCGCCAGCCGTCCTGGAGCCGCCGAAGAGCGATCACCGGGAAACTGTATCGGTCGCCTGCGTCCGGGCCACCCGCCCGCGGCGGGGCACCAGTTGGCCGCGGCGGCGTGCCAGCCACAGGAACGCGGTCATCGTCAACAGGCCCACCAGCACCGCGTACACGCTTCCCTCGGGGCCGAAGTCGCCGCCGGTGACCAGCTTCGACCCCGACAGAGAGGCGTCCAGCAGTCCCTGCTTGGTGTCGTTGCCCGACACCCCGGTGCTGAAGATGCCGGACTCGGCGAAGTTCCAGCCGAAGTGCAGGCCGATCGGCACCCACAGGCTGCGGGTGGCCGCGTACGCGGCGGCGAGCATGCCGCCCGCCTCGATCGCGATGGCGAGGGCACCCCACAGGCTGGCGTGCGGGTTGGTCAGGTGGGACAGGCCGAACAGCAGACCGGTGAGGGTGAGCGCGAGCCATGTGCCCAGACGCTCCTCCACGATCCGGAACAGGACGCCGCGGAACAGCAGTTCCTCCGTCACCGCGGCGGCCGCCATGAACCCGATCAGGCCCACCGCGCCCGACACCGAGCCCAGACCGTCGACTTCGTAGTCACCGAGGAGGGCGAGGTTCACCACTACGACGGTGAACAGCGCCAATCCGATCAGGGTGCCGCGTCCCATCGCCTTCGCGGCCCCCTCCCGCGCCACCTCCGTTGCCTCGCGCCGCTCCGTCCGCCGTACCACCCACCGGTAGACGAACACCGAGAGCGCGGCCGTGGCGCCGCCCAGCAGGAGCGTGAGCACCGCGTTGTCCTGCGCCGCACCGACGGCCAGGCTGCCGATGAAGGCGACCGCCGCGACGGCCGCCAACTGCCATACCAGTCTCATGAGATGTCCCTTCGTCCGGAGCCGCGACAGGAGTTCCGCGGCTGTTCCGAACGCTAGGGATCCGGCGCCCCGAGATCGTCACCGCACAGTGGACACCTGCGCGTAGCTCGCACGGGGGACAAGACGGAGCCGGTCGTCGCCATTTGTCAGGTGTATGACCTGCCCTGCCGGCACCAGCAGCACGTCAGATCAGTGCTTATGCCAGTCCGATCTGCTGGTTGAAGCTGAGGGTGTCCCAGAACAGGAACTCCTCGTCCATGGTGCCTTGGCGGTTCCACAGGCCCACCGTGGCCATGTTGATCGAGAATTTCCGGCCGGTGGGCTTGATGAAGCCGCCCTTCCCGTCGGGCATGGGCCGGGAGAACGTGCCCTTCATGACGCCGGTCACCGCGGTGAGGTCATCCTTGGCGACGCGCAGCGGGTGGGACTTGATGTTGGTGTCCGGTGCCCAGACGAACTGGGTCGCCATGTCGGCGATGTGCCGTTGGATGCCGTCGGTGAAGTGTCCGTCGGGCCAGTGCACCCGGATGTTCTGCGCGTGGCTCTCGCCGAGCCGCGACCAGTCGGCGTTGCTGTAGACGACGAAGTCGAGCTCGTCGAAGGTCTCCAGGTGGGCTCGCTCACGTCGGGTGAGATCCCTGGGGAAGGGCGGGTTGGGTACCGGGGTGGCGGCCGGGTCCGGCAGGAATCCGGGCGTCAGGGTGTGTGCGGGTGTCCAGCCGCCGGTGTGTTCAGGCTTTCGCCCGCCGGACGACTGGGCCAAGGCGGTGCCATCGGCTACGGCAGTCAGAGCGAGTGCGCCGAAGGCCACCGCAGTGCTCTTACCGATCATGGAACGCCTGTCGATCATCGTTGACTCCTGCCAGAGGGGTGGTGTTGCTCGGCGCCTTGAGCCTTTCAGTAACTTTTCGAAACCACAACCCCAGGGTTACCGGTATCTGCTGGATGCCATTCTCTTGGAGGGACCGCGACCGCCGGGGTACCGTGAACCCATGCGGAAGAGCGTGAAGAAGGACGACGAGACCCAGGACCCGGCCATCGAGTTCGACGTCTTCTCCCGCAACTGCCCCTCGCGGCCGACGCTCGACCACATCACCGGGCGGTGGGGGATGCTCGCCCTCGGAGCGCTCGCCGACGGTCCGCTGCGCTTCAATGTGCTCGCACGGCGGGTGGACGGCGTCAGCAAGAAGATGCTCGCCCAGGCACTGCAAGCGCTGGAACGCGACGGTTTCGTGCGCCGCGAGGTGCAGAGCACCTTCCCGCTGCGCGTCGAATACAGCCTGACCGACATCGGTACCGAGACCGCGGCCAAGGTGAAGGAGCTCCTGGGCCTGCTGGTCACGCGCATGCCCGCGGTACTCGCCGCTCAGGACGACTACGACGAGAACCGGCACACGACGTAGGGCGGATCCCTGGTGATCGACCGAGTGCGCTCACCGAGCACGCGCGTCTCCGACCTCCTCCCTCCCATCCTCACCGCTCGACGCGCTTCCGCCCAGTGGTTCCCGGCCGGTCCGACCCCTCCGTAAGCAGGCCTCGTCGACCAGGCGGGCCGTGATGGTGCCGGCCCGCCCGGCAGGAAAGGGAGTGCCTCAGAGGTATCCATCGGGCAACCTCCCGTGTAAGAAGGGAAGTTGCCCGAATGTGAGGGTCCGTCGATCGTGAGGGTCGTCCCTGTGAAGCAGACCGTCCGCAAGGGTTCCCTGATCGCCGCCTCCGCCCTGCTCCTCGGTCTCACCGCACCCCTCGCGGCCCACGCCTCGACGCCGGCGGAGGCCGACGTACTCGAGTGGTCGCCGTGCGGTTCCGGATCCGACCCGCGCCAGGAGTGCGCGACCCTCCAAGTCCCCCTGGACTACGCCGATCCCGACGGCCGGCACATCGACATCGCCATCTCTCGGATCGCCGCCGAGAAGCCGTCCGCCCGCCGGGGCGCCCTGCTGATCATCCCCGGCGGCCCGGGCGGCACCAGCCTGGCCGACCCTGCCGTGAGGGGACGGAAGATGCCGCAGGAGGTACGCGACAGCTACGACCTGATCGGGTTCGCCCCGCGCGGGAACGCGCCGTCCACCGCCGTCGACTGCGGCCTCGAACACGGCGACCTGGCTCTGACGAAGCTGCGGCCCTGGCCCGCCGCCGACGGATCCGTCACCGGCAACATGACCACCGCTCGACGCGTGTCTCAGGCCTGCGCGCGCAACGGCGGCGAGCTGATCCGCCATATCAGCACCGTGGACAACGCCCGCGACATCGACCGCATCCGCACGGCACTCGGCGAACGCCGGATCTCCGCATGGGGCATCTCCTACGGCACCTACATCGGCGCGGTCTACGCCCAACTGTTCCCGCACCACACCGACCGGATCGTCCTGGACTCCAGCCTGGACCCGACCGGCGACCACGGCCGTACCGCCATCTCCCGCGCCTGGCTCACCGAACTCGCCCCTGGCATCGAGGACACGTTCGCCCAGTTCTCGCGATGGGCTTCCGCGCCCGAAAATCCACGACGGCTGGCCGACACGCCCGCCGCCGTGCGCTCGGAGGTGCTGGGTCTCGCCGACCGCCTGGACCACGACCCGCTGCCCTGGCCCGGCGCCAACCCCGACGTCATGGATGGCAACGCACTGCGCCAGGCGGTGTTCAATCACCTCTACGACCCCGACGACTTCCCCCACCTGGCCCAACTGATCCTCGGTCTACGGCAGGACACCCCACCGCCCGCACCCAAGGCACCTCCGGAAGCGGTACTGCAGAACCTCGCCGCGGTCTCGACCAGCACGATCTGCAACGACAGCGCCTGGCCGAGGTCGGCGGCCGTCTACCAGAAGGCTGTCGACCGGAATCGGGCCAAGTACCCGCTGACCGCCGGGATGCCCGCCAACGCAATGCCGTGCGCCGCCTGGCCCTTCCCGCCCGCACAGCCGCCGGTGCCGATCACCAGCCGCGGTCCGTCGAACATCCTGCTTGTGCAGAACGAGCACGACGTGGCGACCCCGATCAGCGGCGCTCTGAGACTTCGTTCCGCCCTGGGCAGGCGTGCGGTCATGGTGAGCGTCGACTCCACGGGCCACGGCGCGTATCTGGACAACGGCAATGCCTGCGGCGACCAGGCGGTCTCCCGCTTCCTCGCGACGGGAGAGCGGCCCGTACGCGACCTCCGCTGCCTATGAACCCGGGCAGGTCCGTCAATCCGCCACCGGCCAGTTCAGCTCGGTGCGTAGGTCACGCGGGTCCATGTCCGGGGGAAGTCGCGTAGGCCGGCCGTCGAGACGACGCCACGGACAACGGCCGTCGCCACCGGATCCAGCTGCGCAAGTTCCGGCTCCGAGGTACCGCCCACGCTGTCAGATTCCATACGGTTCACGTCGCTCCCATGCAGTTCCAGGATCACTCAGGACCTGTAGACCTGACGCGCGCCGAAAACTCATCGTCCCGACGGGCGGACGGCCAACTGGCGTGCTCGGTCACAGCCGCACCGGCGCACGCGCCCCTTGGCTGATCCTCCTGGATCAGCCGGCACGACTCGCCCGACTCATCCAGGAGTTCACGCACCCCTCCGACACGCCCGAACGGCTTCCGCAACCCCCGTCGTCCCGACGCGGGACACGGCCGGATTCCGTCCCCGCCTTCTACGACGGCACGGGAGAGTCGGGCAATCTTCGTGTGGCCTTCACCTCGGGGAGCGGGGACACGTTTCCCCGTATGGGCTGTGATCGGTTCAGGCGGTCAACGAGTCGTGTCCGTTGCGGCAACCGGGAGGATCCATGAACGAGAACGGGACCAGGCGCAAGACCATGGGAATCGCGACCGCGGTGTTGGCCGCCCTCGCGCCGTTCGTGCTCTCCGGCCCGGCGTCGGCGCAGGCGGAATCTCGTGGGCCGGTGAGTTCTGAGTGGACGACGCAGACCGTGGCGCCCGGTGTCCAGGTGCGTACAGGCACGATCCGCAACGCCGCTTCCGTGCCGACGTGGACCGTCACCGTGCAGAAACCGACGACCAGCCGTCTCACCGGCGCCGCGGCCTGGGCCGAGGTGGGCCCGCGGTCCTGGGCCGACGAGACCGGCGCGCGGTTGAAGGCAGCTGGATTCCAGCCGCGTATCGAGACCGTTCGGTGGCCGCGGTACGCCGACACCCCGCACGGCACGATGGGCCTGCGCGTACGGGTGGGTTCCTACGCCGACCGGGCAGCGGCGCAGGCTGTCGCGACCTCCGTCAACGCGGCCGGGTTTCACGCCGTCACCGAGTGGACCGGCTACGAACCCGAACAGCCTGCGGACGTGGAGAACATCCATGTCGCGGTCGTCGACCCGCGGAAGTTCTCCGGCACCGTAGCGGGCACCCACGACGGCAACGTGGCCCAGCGCGAGACCACGTCGTCGGTGGCCGGGAAACTCGGCTCGCTCGTCGGTGTCAACGCCGGTTTCTTCGTCATCTCCGGCTCCGACGGCGTCCCCGGCACCCAGTCCGGCAGCGCCGCCTACGACGGGCAGTTGGAGTCGATGGCCGTAGGGTCCCGCGCCGCGCTGATCGTAGAGGACGGAGGGCGGCGCTTCCGGGTGGCGGACCTGACGTCGACGGTCACCGCCGGCTCGGGCGTGTCGCGTTACGCCGTGGAGGGCATCAACCGGGTCCCCGGCACCGTACGGGACTGCGGACGTCCAGGTCTCACGCCGAGTTCGCTGCCCTGGCAGGATGTCACCTGCCACACCAATGACGACCTGGTCCAGTTCACCCCCGCCTTCGGCGCGAACCTGCCCACCGGCGCCGGCACCCAGGTGGTGCTCGACGCGACGGGCCGAGTCGTGTCCACCGGCGCCCGGGGCGGCCGTGTCCCGGCCGGTGACACCGTCCTGCAAGGCATCGGCACCGCGGCGGACTGGCTGACCTCGCACGCCACGGTCGGGCAGCGCGTCCCGGTCACCGAGGTCGTACGGGACACCGAGGGCCGGCGCGTCCGGCTCGGGCGGGGCGACAGCATCGTCAGCGCCGCGCCCACCCTGGTCGAGGACGGCCGTCTCAGCATCGACGCCGCCACCGAAGGCACCCTCGACCCGAAGGACCTCTCGTTCGGCTACGCCTGGTCCAACATCCGCCAACCGCGCACCATGGCCGGCATCGACGCGCGCGGCCGTCTCCTCCTGGTCACCGTCGACGGTCGTCTCACCGGCGGCAGCGAGGGATTCACCTTGCAGGAGGGCGCCGAGTTCATGCGCTCGCTCGGTGCCGTCGAGGCCCTCAACCTGGACGGCGGCGGCTCTACGGCGATGGCGGTGAACGGCAAGCTCGTCAACGCCCCGTCGGACGCCACCGGTGAGCGCGCTGTCGGTGACACTCTCCAGGTCCTGCCGCAGCCACGTATCCGCTAGGGGCTGGTTGGATTCCCCGCTGCCGGCCCCTGGGCGTCCGCCTGCGCTGCCGTTCTGTCCGGCCGCGGAAGAAAGTCTGGCGCGGATGTCGAGAACGGGATGACGGCTCCGTCCCAGGGGCAGAGGCGACCATCGTGGTCGCACGGCTCTCAGGAGGCCCGCCATGACGAACGACCGGATCACCGAGATCCTCCAGCGCCCGCTGAGCCAGGAGCTGCTGGCCCGTGACCTGTGCCGCCTGGCGTACGTCGCCAAGGACGGGACACCGCGGAGCATCCCGATCGCCTTCGCCTGGAACGGCAGGGAGGTCGTGATGTGCACGTCGAAGAACGCTCCGAAGCTGGCCTCGCTCCGTCACAACCCGACCGTCGCCATCACGATCGACACGGAGGTGCACCCGCCCAAGATCCTGCTCGTTCGCGGAACGGTCGAACTCGACGAGGTCGAGGGCATTCCCGAGGAGTACCTGGAGATGAACGGTTCCTACGGCATGACGGCCGAGCAGCGGGTCGTGTGGGAGGCCGAGGTCCACTCGCTGTACGACGGCATGGTGCGCATCGTGATGACACCGACCTGGGCCAAGCTGATCGACTTCGAGACGACCCTGCCCAGCGCGGTCGAGGAACTCGTCCAGCAGCGTGCGGAGCGTCAGCAGCGCAGTGGCGACGGTGTGCGGTCCGAGGAGCCGGACATGTCGAAGTCATGACGGTCCAGTGCATGGAGTGAGCGGCCCGGCCCTCGACCGAAGAGGGGGGCCTGCAATCCGGGCTGGATTCAACCCTGTTGGGCGACGGCGACGGCGACGGCGACGCGGCCCGAGCGCAGTGCCGTACGGCCTTGCGCGCTGGACTCCAGGCGATGCGCGATGGCCAGCAGGTCTTCGTCGGAGACGACGCGCAGCCCGTACTCGGCGAGGAGAGCCGCCATCTTCTGCGGCTTCCACAGCGAACGCCACGGCTCGCCCGCCGTGACCGAGCTGCTCAGGACACGCGCGACCAGTCGGCCCGCGGACGCCTTTGCCGACGGGCTCTGGTAGTTGAGGACGAGCGTGCTCCCTTGCGCGGAACGGTCGGCGAAGGCACGTACCGTGGCCCGCACTTCGTCGCTGGTCAGGTAGGGGACGACCCCCTCCCAGATCCAGGTCGTGGGCACCGACGCGTCATGACCGGAGGCCTCAAGTGCGCTGCCCAGGTCGTCGGTTGCGAAATCGACCGGAGTGAAGCGCAGGGAACGAGCCACGACGGGCGGTGCGTCCGCTGTGGCCAGGCGTTCCTGTTTGTCCCGCTGGGAGGCCGGGTGATCGACCTCCCATACGTCCGTGTCCGCGAGCTCGGGCAGCCGCCACGCACGCGAGTCCAAGCCGGCGCCGAGCACGACCAGTTGGGGGGTTCCGTGGCTTCGTACCGCGTCGTCGATCGCGACCGTGCGCGGCACGACGACCTCGGCGCAGGCGCGCACACTCTCGTAGGTCGTGCGTGCCTTCCAGCCGGTTGGGGGCGTGCCTGCGCGGACCTCGTCCACGGGGGCCCGCTCGGGGTGCCGTAGCAGTCGTACCGCCACCGGGTCCGTGAACCGGCCCACCGCGAGCCTGCCGTCGGCCGCCGCCCGCCCCTGGCAGACCAGGATCGCCGTTCGGCTCGCCGTGCGCTCGGTGTCAGTCATGAGCGGTAGTCAATACCATTCGCGTGGGATGCGAGGTGCGCGCGTGTTCTACGGGGGCCGCCTGGCAGCGGTCGATCGGCAGGCGATGTACTCACCCTTATGTTCTTCACCCCAGACCCTGTCGTTCCGGACTGGCCGAACTGCGGTGACGGTGTCACCGGCGGGGACCGCGCCGGCTGCAACGGGCGCTCTGTCGCCCCGTATTCGGCCTGCCTGGCGCATCTCTCCGACGTCGACCGCGACGCTCACCTTGCGAGCCTCGACGCGGGCCACGACATCGACCACCGGGGTACCACCTTCACCGCCGAACTGCTCGGCCGACTGCTCGACGCCCTCAAGGACACCGCCACGAACCACCCTCGCCTCGGTGATGTGCGCTTCTCGTCGGCCACCTTCGCCGACGATGCCGATTTCGGGTCAGCCGCATTCACCGGCGACGCCGATTTCGAGGCGGTCACTTTCAGCGGCGTCGCCCGCTTCAACTCGGCCACTTTTACCGGCCGCGCCTGGTTCAACCTGGCCACGTTCAGCAGCGAGGCGCAGTTCGACTCGGTGAACTTCGCCGCCTACGCCGGGTTCGAGTCGGCCACCTTCGGCGGCCTCGCCCGGTTCCACTCGGCCACCTTCTCCGGCAACGCCGACTTCCTCCTGGCCACCTTCGCCGATGCCGCCGTGTTCCTTTCGGCCACCCTCACCGGCGTCGGGTTCCGGGCAGTCACTTTCACCGGCGACGCCCGTTTCAACTCGGCCACTTTCACCGGGGACGCGAGGTTCGGGTCGGCCACCTTCTCCGCCACCGCCCATTTCGGGTCGGTCACTTTCACGGGCACCGCCGATTTCGGAGCGGCGGACTTCAGCGGCGACGCCCGGTTCCACGAAGCCGTCTTCGCCGGTGAAGCCCGGTTCGAGTCGGCCACTTTCACCGGCAACGCCTGGTTCGACTCGGCCACCTTCTCCGGTTTCGCCTGGTTCGAGGCGACGCGTTTCACCGAGGATGTCGACTTCCGTGCGGCGGTGTTCGAGCGAGCGGGGGAGGTGGGGCCGCTGGTCTGCGGGAAGACGGTGCTGCTGTCGGGGGCGAGGTTCAGCGAGCCGGTGACGTTGTCGATCGCGGCCCGGCGCCTGGAGTGCCTCCGGACGCGCTGGACTTCGACCGCCACACTGCGAATTCGCCATGCCGACGTCGACTTCGCACACACCGTCTTCGAATACCCCCTGAGCATCGCCGCCGAGCAAACCCCCTTTCCCAACTCCCGCGGACATCGCGGCGCGGTAATGCCGGAGGATCTCCTTGCCGACACCACCGGCCCCGGAGTGCGGATCACTTCCTTGCGCGGGGTGGACGCCGCGCACCTGGTGCTCGCCGACGTCGACCTGACCCAGTGCCTGTTCACCGGGACCGTCCACCTGGACCAGATCCGCCTGGAAGGTGACTGCACCTTCGCCGACGTCCCGGGCCGCACGCAATGGCGGAGGTTCCGCCCGCAGCGATTCACCGCACGCCGGACCCTCGCCGAGGAGCACCATTGGCGCTCCCGTCGGCCGACCGCAGTCGCGGGCTGGCAGCAGACCGTCCCCGACACGGAACATGGCGACCATGTGGGGCCCGCCCAACTCGCGCCTGTCTACCGGGCGTTGCGCAAGGCGTTCGAGGACGGCAAGAACGAGCCCGACGCGGCGGACTTCTACTACGGCGAGATGGAGATGCGTCGTCACGATCAGCACCGGCCGCGCGCGGAACGCGGTCTCCTCACCGCGTACTGGGCGCTCTCGGGATACGGACTGCGCGCCGCCCGCGCCATGGTGTGGCTGCTGCTCGCGATGGCCGGCACGGTGCTGGTGATGATGCTGTGGGGTCTGCCCGCCGACAGTTGGAAGCCGGAGACCGTGGCCAGTGTGACCAGCCGGCAGGTTCGGCTGCCTGCGGAGAAGCCCGACCCGGTCAACCCCACCAACGCCCTCCACGAGCGGCTCTCCAGCGAGCGATTCGAGAAGGGGCTGCGCGTGGTGGTCAACTCGGTGATCTTCCGCTCCTCCGACCAGGTCCTCACCACCGCAGGGACCTACACCGAAATGGCCTCCCGCCTGACCGAACCCGTCCTGCTCGGGCTCGCCGTCCTTGCCGTCCGTGGACGCCTCAAGCGGTAGGCAGGGCCCGCACGCGCACCGGGCTGCCCGTTCCCGCGCTCACCAGTGCGTCCGGACAGTGGTTCAGCCGCACCGAGAGGACACCTGAGGGTGTGGTGTTGTCGACGACGGCGAGACCGTTCACGCTCGTCGCGTCGACGACCCAGTTGCCGGACACCGCGCCCGACTCGTCGCCGTCGTGCGGCCATGACGCACAGTTCGAGACCTGGTTGTCGAGTACGCGAATGTTGCGGTGCAAGGCGCTGGTGGTGTTGGGGAACCGAACGGGACTGATCAACACCGCTGGACCGCCGAGGTCCTCGAACCGGTTGCCGCGGATGACGCAGTCGGTCACCGGGCCCGACTCCCAGTAGCTGCCGGCCTCGGCGGTGATCATGACGCCGGCCATCCCGAGTCCCGAGAACACGCAGTCCTCGATGACGACCGGCCGACGTGTCGACACGAGCACTCCCCGGGTGGGCAGGTTCTCGAAAGTCGAGCGCCGGACCGTGACCGCGGGCGTGCGGGTGATGTTCTCCACGGCCAGTTCGCCGGGTCCCGATGTAGCGACGGCGTCGGGCAGCGGCCCCGCGCACCGGATGCGCATGTGCGTGAGGTCGTGGGCGTGGTCCCGACCGCTCGGCCCGTCGACACTCAGTACCTCCACGTCGGTCGCGACGACGGTGCCGTCGTCCACGCGCACGATCTCGCACCGTTCCCCGACGGAGAACTGCGGGAAGCCGGCGGTCTCCGGATGGGGGTAGGTCAGGTCGAGTTCGTCGCCGTCCGCACGGTCGACCCGCAGGTAGAGACCATGCACGTTGATCGCGTCGTCG
Source organism: Streptomyces sp. NPDC002499 (assembly GCF_053595415.1). Taxonomy (NCBI): domain Bacteria; kingdom Bacillati; phylum Actinomycetota; class Actinomycetes; order Kitasatosporales; family Streptomycetaceae; genus Streptomyces; species Streptomyces sp. NPDC002499. The sequence continues at coordinate 361,120 of NZ_JBSFXO010000002.1, read as the reverse complement.
TGCGCGCCGTCGAACCGGCAGTCCTCGACCACGACGTGGCCGCGCAGTCCGGACGCCTGCACGAAGTCCGCGAAGCCGGCGGTGGTCCGCCCTGTGCCCTCCCGGGTGGCGAAGGTGCAGTTCTGTACGAGGAGGTCGCCGCCGCTCTGCGCCAGCAGTCCGAAACCGTGCAGGTAGCCGAAGCGCACGTCGTGGAACAGGGCGTGTTCGCTTTCCAGGACGAGGGCTCCCGGGTGGTCCCGGTCGGTGTGGCGGAGCTGGTAGACCAGTCCCTGATCGCCGGGCAGGGGGGATTCCGTGCGGTAGTCGATGCGCAGGCCCTCGGGTGTCGGCGTGATGCGTTCGACGTCGTCGAAGAGGGGGCATTCGGTGCGCCAGGTGCGGTTGGTCCGGGGGTCGAGCACCTGGCAGTAGTCCAGCTTTCCCTCACCGGTCCAGGCCGGTTCGCCGCTGGACGGGTCGATCTCTCCCACCCATGTGACGGTGCGGCCGTGCGGACGGACGTCGGTGCCCGGAGGCACCGAGACCAGGCGGAACGGCCCTGCTTCGGCGACTCCGACCTCGCGCACGGTCAGCTCGACGACGGTCGGCTGCACCATGTCGACGGTGAAGTCGTGCAGTTCGGCCCGGCCGCAGTCGATGACAGCGATCGACGTCTGACGGCCGTGGTACTCGAAGAGGGCGCCGCCTCCGTCGATCTCGATGTCGTCGAACCCCTCCAGCAGGATGCCGACGGCCTTCTCGCGGTAGCGGGGATCGACGCCGACGGTGTTCGAGACGTACAGCTCGCGGCGGGCCGCCGACGACGCCCACAGGGCGTAGGTGCCGGGTGCGAAGCGGATCGTGACGGGCCCGCCGATCCGGTGTGCCGCGGCGATCGCGTTCCGTACGGCGGGTGTCGAGTCCTGGCGGCCCGTGGGGTCCGCGCCGTGGGCGGTCACCTCGACGACGGGGCGGGACGGGGCTGTGGCCGGTTCGGTCATGGGCGGGGTGTGCTCCTCGTGAAGTGCCGACGGTCGAGGGTGACGGGTCCGTTGGTCAGGTCGACGGTGATGGGGCGATCGTGCGCGACGACGGTGACCGGTGTCCGTGCGCGCTCGGCGCGCGGGGTGAGTGTCGCGGCGACGACGGTCGGACGGCCGTGCTCGTCGGCCTCCCACTCGATGTCGACGTACACGCCCGGACGTGCGACCAGCCCGTGCACCGCTCCATGTGCCCAGGCCGCGGGGACGGCGGGGAGCAACTCGATGCAACCGGCGTGGCTTTGGACGAGTGCCTCGGCGATGCCGGCGACGTACCCGAGGTTGCCGTCGATCTGGAACGGGGGGTGAGCGGCGAACAGGTTGGGGTACAGGCCCGCGCGCTGACCGGTCTGTTGGGGTGGTGCGGGGCGCAGCATCAGCCGGATGAGTCGCGCGACCCGGTCCGGCTGTTTGAGGCGGGCGCGCAGCGCGATCCGCCAGGCGAGCGACCAGCCCGTCGATTCGTCCCCACGGGCGTCGATCGAAGCACTGGCGCTCGGATGCAGTCCCGTGGGGAGGCCCGGCCCGGGGTAGAGCTGCCAGAGATGGCTGAGGTGGCGGTGGTGCGGCTCCGCCGTCGGCGGGTCGTCGCGCCATTCGGCGATCAGTCCGTCCCGCCCGGTCGAGGGGCCAGGGATCATCGCTCGCGCGCGGCGCAGACGTACGAGCAGATCGTCCGTGTCGTCTTCCGACGTGAACTCGATGACGGTGTCGAACAGGGCGGCGACGAGGGCGAGGTCCATCGTGGCCGACCGGCCCACAGCGCTGACGCCGCCGTCGGGGGTACGGAAGTGGTTCTCGGGCGATGTCGACGGACTCGTGCCGAGCGTGCCGTCGTCTGCGGGGATCAGCTGATGCAACGCGAACTCCGCCGCTCCGCGCACCAACGGCCTTACCCGGTCCAGGAGTTGGGGAAACCCAAACCTCACCAGATCGGCGAGTTCGAGCGACAGCCAGACTCCGGCCATCGGCCAGAACGCCCAGGCCGGATCGGCGTCGCCCGTGCCGACGGGCGGTGTGTATGCCCACGCGTCGGTGTTGTGGTGAGCGACCCATCCGGGCGAGCCGTACAGCTCGCGCGCGGTCGCGGCACCTGTCACGGCGAGCGCTTCGACGAGTTCGAGCAGCGGGACGGCGCACTCGGCCAGGTCGGTGACGCCGGCCGCCCAGTAGTTCATCTCGGTGTTGATGTTCAGCGTGTAACCCGAGCTCCACGGCGCGCGCAGTTCGGTGTTCCACAGTCCCTGCAAGGTGGCGGGCAGGCCGCCCGGCCGCGAGCCGGCCAACAGGAGATACCGGCCGTAGTGGAACAACAGCGCGGCGAGTCCCGGGTCGTCGGCGAGCACGTCCCCTTCGGCGGCCGTCGTGATCCGGCGCCAGGTCGCGGCCGGCCCGCCGCCGCTCCCCGGCTCCCGGGCGCCGGCCGCGCCTGCGATCCGCAACGCGACGCTGCCGTATCGGGCGGCGTGATCGGCACGGTGGCGTTCGCGCAGCGCCGGGACACCCAGGCGCAGGGCCGCGTCGACCGTCCCGGCCGCCGAGTCCAGCGCCTCGTCGGCCAGCAGGGGGCGCGCGATGCCCCCGAAGGTCGTGGCGGTCGAGATGACGATGTCGAGCCGACTGGCGGACCGTACGGTCAGCGCAGTCCCAGCCCCAGCCGCGTCCGGTGACGGCGCTTCGGGTGCGTTGTGCACGAGACGGGCGTGTACGACTCCGCGCATGGCCTCGCCCGGCGCCTCGGACCACACGACGGGATGGTGGGGCTCGTGCGGTGGCGGTACGTCGGAGGGCATCCGGAAGCGAAGCTCCGCCGCATCCTCCCGCAACTCGCTTTGCATCAAAGCGAGTTGGCTGGTCAGCTCGACGGTCATGTCCAGCGGAGCGCCGGCCTCCACCGAGACGACGAGCACCGCGTCGGGCGCCGAGACGAACACGCGCCGGCAGACGTCCACGGTCCCCAGGCGGAACCGGGTCTCGACCTCCGCCCGGCTCAGGTCCAGGACGCGCCGGTACCCCTCGCTCTCACTGCCGTGCGCGTCGTACGAGGATCCCTCGGGTGGCACCAGAGTGAGTACGAGGTCGGCGAACGGGAGATAGGACTGGGCCCATCCGGCCTGGACGCTCCGAACCTCCCTCGTCGCGGCGGTGTGTTCGCCGCGCGCGAGGTGGCGACGGGCCCGTCGCAGGGCGGCCGGCCCGTCGGCAGGCGGTCGGGGAGCGCTTGTGGGGCTCCCCGACCACGCCGTTCCGTCGTTGAGCGAGATCCGGTCCCGCGCGGTGCCGCCGTGGACGAGGGCGCCGAGGCGGCCGTTGCCCACCGGTGCGGCCTCCAGCCAGCTCCGCGCGGGAGCGTCGAAGACGATCCGGTGGAGGTCGCCGTCGACGGGGGGCTCGTCCATCCTGCGTGTCACCTTCGTCTTCTGCGTCTTCGCCCGGCGGACCCTACTTCTGGCCGATGGTCTGCTTGCTCTTCTCCTGCAACTGCGCGAACACGCTGTCGCCGATCTGGTGCTCCCAGTACTGCTGGAAGACCGGGACGATCGCGGTCTGTAGTCCGGCGCCGTTGGAGTAGTTGGCGCCGGCGCTCAGCCCGTGCTGGAGGTAGCTGCTGAACGCGGAGATGTCCATGCCCTTCGCGGCCACCTGCTTGGCCGTCGAGTCGAACACGGACGGGATGCCGGAGAAGAAGGCCGGGTTGGCCTTCGCGGCCGCCTGCTGGCAGGGGTTGGAGGTCATATAGGTGAGCCACTTGTAGGCGGCGTCCTGGTGCTTCGAGCCCTGCCAGATGAATTCGAGGTCACCGCCGCCCTGGATGAGCCGGTTGCCCGTCTGGCTGTCCTTGACCAGGGGCGCGACACCGACATTGACCTTCGAGTTGCCGGAGAAGGTGGCCACGTCCCACGATCCCTGGATCATCATGGCGATCTTGCCGCTGGTGAGTTGGTCCTCCACGCTCGTGTTGGTGCCGAACTCGCCGAGTTTCGGGGCGTACCCGTCGTCGGAGAGCGAGCGCAGGTACTTCATCGTCCGGCTGAAGCGGGGGTCCGAGTACGGGATCTGGGTCGGGTAGGGGAACGTGTCGCCCGCCTTCCAGCCGAGGGCGCCGGCGAAGGAGCTGAACGTCTGCGATCCGTTGGGGTCCTGGGGGGCCATGAGCTGGAAGCCGTAGGTCTTGATGTGCTTGGGGTCGAAGCCCGGCTGGTTGCCGTGCTTGCCGTTCTCGTCGACGGTGAGCGCCTTGACGACCTTGCCGAACGTACCGCCGTCGGTGGGGTTCCAGGTCAGGTCCTGGATCTGCGCGTCGGTGACGCCGGCCTTGGCGAGCAGGTCCTTGTTGTAGTAGATGCCGGTGGCGTTCCAGTCCACGGTCAGGCCGTAGGTCTTGCCGTCGGCGCCCGTGACGGGATCGATGCCCTTGGCGAAGTTGTTGGAGTATCCGTTCTTCTTCAACAGCGGCCCGATCTCGGCGATCTGGTGCTGCGCGATGTAGGTCGGGTAGTACTGGCCCGAGGCCTGGAAGACGTCCGGCGCGTTGCCCGCGGTGAAGTTCGCGGTGAGCTTGGTGAAGTAGTCCGGCACGTTGTAGCGGGAGATCTTGACCGTGTAGCCGGGGTTGGCCTTCTCGAAGCCCGACACGCACGCGCCCATGGCGGTGACCATGTTCGGGTCCCAGTTCCAGTAATTGATGACGGTCTTGCCGTCGGCCGTCTCGCCGCTGTCGGACGAACAGCCGGTGAGGGCCGTGGCGCCGACCAGGGCGACCGCGGCGAGAGTGGTCCATGACTTTCGCTGCATTCCAGTGCTCCTCGTCGAGTTGGACTTGCCGGGAAAAGAGATCCGAGTGGCGGGGCGCGGCGCGGGGTTCACCGGATGCCGGTGAAACCGATCGAGTTGACGATCCGGCGGCCGAAGACGACGAACACCAGGAGCATCGGCAGCGCGGCCACGAGCGTCGCCGCCATGAGCCCGCCCCAGTCGGGCGAGACGGTCGGGGCGTTCTGCTGGAACGAGGCGAGGCCGACCGTGAGCGGCTCGGTGCTCTTGTCGTTGGTGACCAGCAGCGGCCAGAAGTACTCGTTCCAGGTGTTGATGAACGTCAGGATCGTCAGCGTCATGATCGGCGCCGCCGTCATCGGGATCGTGACGGAGAACAGCGCCCTGATCGGCCCGACCCCGTCGATCCGTGCCGCGTCGTCGATCTCGCCGGGCAGACCGAGCATGAACTGCCGCAGGAAGAAGATGTTGAACGCCGAGAACAGCGCGCCCGGCAGGATCAGACCGGGGAAGGTGTTCAGGAGGCCGATGTCCTTGATGAGGACGAAGTTCGGCAGCATGCTCATGATCCCCGGGACCATCAGCGCCACCAGGAACAGCGAGAACATCAGGTTGCGTCCCCGCCAGTGCAGGCGCGCGAAGGCGTACGCGGCGGTCGTCGAGAAGAAGATCACGAACGCCGTCATGAGGCCTGCGTACAGCGTGGAGTTGCGCAGGAAAAGCAGCAGGTCACCGGAGCCGAGAGCGCTCACGGTACCGGTCGCGTTGCCGTGCACGAGGCCGAGGACACGGCCGAAGCCGTCGAGCGTGAAGTGGACCGGCGTCAGCGACTGAGGGTCCCGCGACAACGCGTCGTTGGACGACAGCGCGGTGCGCAGGATCCAGTAGAAGGGGAAGAGCGTGACCACCAGGACGAGGACGACGTAGATCCACGCGAGGACGCGCCCGACCGACACGCGTGACGGCTGGGTCGAGGCGCGCGGGCGGCCCGAGGCCCGTCGGCTCAGGGAGAGTTGTGACACGGCGCAGTCCTCAATTCGTGTCGGACTCGTTGGCGCGGGTCACGCGCAGTTGGACGAAGGTGATGATCGTGAGCATCGCGAACAGAGCGAGCGACATCGCGGACGCGTAGCCGAAGTTGTACTGGCTGAAGGCCGTGTCGTAGATGTACATCTGCAGCACGTTGCTGGCGTTGGCGGGACCGCCCTTGGTCGCCACCTGCACGATGTCGAACACCTGGATGGAGCTGATCACCGACAGGATCACGACCATGGCGAGGATCGGCCGCAGCAACGGCACCGTGATGTGGCGGAACATCCGCACCTCGGACGCTCCGTCGAGGCGGGCCGCCTCGTAGACCTCCCCGGGGATGGTCTGGAGTCCGGCGAAGATCAGGACCGCGTTGTATCCCATCGACTTCCAGACGCTGATCAGCGCCACCGACGGGATCGCGAGCGAACTGGAGCCGAGGAACTCCACGCGCTCCCCGGTCACGGCCTTGATCGCGACGTTCACGATGCCCAGCTGCGGGTCGAGCATCCAGGACCAGATGACGGCGGCGACGACTCCGGAGATCAGGAAGGGCAGGATCACCAGACCGCGGATGACGGTCGAGCGCGTCAGCCGGTGCAGCACGACCGCGGTGAGCAGCGAGACCAGGATGCCGATCCCGACGCTGAGGACCACGAAGTACAGGGTCACCCGGAGTGCGTGCCAGAACGTCGGATCGTCCATAATCTGGCGGAAGTTGGCGAGACCGGTCCACTGCGCGGGGGAGAGGATGTGGTAGGCCGTGAAGCTGAAGTACGTCCCCCGCACCGTCGGGTACACGGCGAAGACGAGGTACCCGATCAGTGCCGGTGAGATGAGGAGCCAGGCGGCGGTCGCATGCCCGCGGTGGGCCGGATGCCGTCGCCGGGACTTCGTCCCGGGTGCGGGGACCCGCGGGGGAGTCAGTGTTGACACCGCTCCTCCCTTCGTTATTTTCAACATAGCTATTAATTAATCGGACAGTAGGGGGTCCGTTTGGGCCAGTCAAGATCCCGGCAGGCAGGGACCTGGTGCGGGAACGCCGCCCGGCGGAAGTACGGACCGAAGAGCACGGCGGGCGAGTACGGTGATCGTCCAGTGCGGAGCGAGGGGGAAAGCGCAGATGAGCGGTACCGGGGTCAACCTTGGCGCCCTGGCGGAGTTCAACGTGGCCGTCGTCCTCGACGCGATCCGTCGCCACCCGCGGGGTGTGACCCGCATCGAGATCTCCACGCTCACGGCGCTCAGCGGCATGACCGTGTCGAACGTGTGCCGACGGCTCGTCGAGGCCGGGCTGGTGATCGAGGAGACCACACCGGCCAGGGGCCGCGGCAAGCCGCCGAAGATCCTCACCCTGAACCGGGACGGCGGGTTCGCGGTCGGCGTGCACATCGATCCCGCCGTGATCACCTACGCGCTGATCGACCTGTCCGGGCAGGTGCGCGAGCGAATCCGCACGGCGACCCCCACCGTGCAGGACGGGGCGAAGGTGGTGCGGGAGATGGCCGCGATGGTCGACGCCCTCCTGCTGACCGCCGCCATCGACCGCGCGAAGGTCCTCGGCGTCGGCGTGGCCTCGCCGGGACCGCTCGATCCCGGGACCGGTGTCGTGCTCAACCCCCCGATGCTGCCCGGCTGGCAGCGGGTGGAGCTGCGCACGGCACTCCAACTCGCCACCGGACTGCCGGTTCTCATCGAGAAGGACGCCACCGCGGCCGTCGTCTCGGAGCTGTGGTTCAGCGAGCCGGGTGAACGGCGCAGCTTCGCGTTCCTGTACTACGGATCGGGCTTCGCGACCGGAATCGCCATAGACGGCGCGGCAGTTCGCGGAGTGAGCTCGAACGCCGGTGATACCGCCCATGTCGCGGTGGACCCCGACGGGCCGACCTGCTGGTGCGGCAGGCGTGGCTGTGTCGGCCTGGTGGCGGCCCCGCGCACACTCGTGGCGCACGCGGTGCGCGCCGGCGTTCTGACGGCGGATCAGGCGGGCGACACCACGGATGTGCTGCAAGTCGGCTCGGCGTTCGGTCTGTTGACGGACGCGGCCGATGCCGGTGATGCCCGTGCGGTGGAGATCCTCACCGTGGCCGCGCGGCAGATCGCCGACGCCCTGGTCGTCGTCATCGATCTGCTCGACGTCGGGGAGGTCGTGTTCGGCGGACCCTTCTGGTCCCGGCTCGCGCCCATCGGGCTGACGGCGGTGGCCGAGGCCGTGCGCTCCGATCGCGGGCTCGTGGTGCCCCACGACATTCGCTTCAGTGAATCGTCGATTCCCGGTGATGTGGCCGCCGTCGGCGCGGCCACCCTCGTCCTGGACGACTCCTTCTCGCCGCGTCCGGAAGCGTTGCGCATCGGCACCACGGGCGAGGCCGGGGCTCGATTTTCAACACCCTGATACGTAAATCGAGCCGCGGATATCCCCGTGTCGTCGTGCCGGATCCGCTCAGCCCGCAGTGCTTTCGTCCCGCGGTTGTCCGACGGGACCGTCTGCCGCGGGTGCCTTCGCCACCGCGTCGAGGGCGGCGTGCAGATAGGGGATCAGCCGTTCCGTGTCAGGGGAGTTGAGGGCTGTGTGGCCGAGCAGCACCCGGTTGAGAAGAACACCGGCGCAGATCGCGATGAGGACGGCGGAGCGGCCGGTGGCGTCGGTGCCCGATAGCGCGTCGGCGAGCCTGCGCTGGTAGTTGCGCTCGATGCTGTCGCGCATGATCGCGGCCGCGCGGGGGTTGGAGACGGAACGCAGTGTGAGGAGCAGGCCGTCGCCCTCTTTGCCTCCCTCGCCGGTGAGGAGCGTGCGCGCGGCGTCCGCGTTGTGTTCCGGCGTCATCATCATCGACTTCTCGTAGGCCAGATCCACGACCTCGGCGAACAGGCCCTCCTTCGATCCGAAGTACCGGCTGATCAGCCGGGTGTCAGCGCCGGCCGCGCCGGCGATCTCCCGCAGCCCCGCTCCGTCGTATCCCCGCTCGGTGAAGGTCTCCAGCGCGGCCTTGAGGATGGCGGCGCGGGTGGCGGCCGAGTCCCGTCGGCGGGCGGGGGCGGGCGCGAGGTCGTCCTGGCTCATGGGGCCCAGAGTACGAGGTCCGGCGCGGGTCGCGATCGACCGGGCTTGCATGTCCACGGCTGTGGACATACTGTTGTCCACAGCCGTGGACATGAGTGTCCGCACTGTTCCCGACCATCGAACGTCAAGGAGCCGTCATGCCCATCTCCCAGCGCACTCTCGGATCGGAGGGGCTGTCCGTCGGCGCCGTCGGATACGGAGCCATGAGCTTCGCCCGCCCCTACGGGCAGAGCGCCGATCAAGCCACCGACGACAGCGCGGACGCCCTGCTCGGGCGAGCCGTCGAGCTCGGCACCACCCTCGTCGACACCGCCGACATCTACGCCGGCAGCGAGGAGGCCATCGGCAAGGCCCTGCGCGGCCGCCGCGAAAAGGTGGTCCTGGCCACCAAGTTCGGCATCGTGCGCCCGCTGACCCCCGCCGGCCCGCCGGTCATCGACGGCCGTCCGGAGTACGTGCGAGAGCGCATCGAACGGTCGCTGAAGCTTCTGGGCACCGACCACGTCGACCTGTACTACCAGCACCGAGTGGACCCCGATGTCCCCATCGAGGAGACGGTCGGCGCGATGGCCGAACTGGTCAAGGAGGGCAAGGTGCGCCACCTCGGCCTCAGCGAAGCCGCGGCGGACACCATCCGGCGCGCCCACGCCGTCCACCCCATCAGCGCCGTACAGACCGAGTGGTCGGTGTGGGAGCGCGGGATCGAGCGGGAGGTCTTCCCGCTCACCCGTGAACTGGGCATCGGGATCGTGCCCTACAGCCCGCTCGGCCGCGGCATGCTGACCGGACGGATCACCTCGCGCGACGATCTGCCGGAGGGCGACTACCGCCGCAAGATGCCGCGGTTCGCGCCGGAGGCCTTCGAGGCCAACCTGGCCGCCGTCGAGACGGTCCGGGAGATCGCCCGGGCGCACGAGGCGGCACCCGGCCAGGTCGCCCTCGCCTGGCTCCTGGCCAAGGCGGACGACATCGTCCCGATCCCCGGCACCCTTCACGTCTCGCGCCTGGAGGAGAACAGCGCGGCGGCGGACCTGCGGCTCACACCGGAGGAGATCTCCCGCCTCGACACACTGCCCGTCGTCGGCGAGCGAGAGGGCGAGGTCGGCCACAACTGGTTCGACGGCGTCACCCCGCCCCAGGGCTGACGCCCTGTCGCTCACCGCGGTGCGAGGACTGCGGCAGCCGGAGAGCGAACACCGTGCCCGTGCCGAGTTCGCTGCGCACCGCCACCGTCCCGCCGTGGGCCTCCACCAGCTTGCGGACGATGGCCAGGCCCAGCCCGCTGCCACCGGTGTGGCGGCTGCGCGACTTCTCCGCACGCCAGAACCGCTCGAACACATGGGGCAGATCCTCGGCCGCGATGCCCGTGCCCGTGTCGGTGACCTCGATGAGCGTGAGGCCCGGAATGGCCGTCACCCGCAGCTCGATCGAACCGCCCGCCGGAGTGTGCCGGATCGCGTTGGACACCAGGTTCCCCACGGCCTGACGCAGTCGAAGCGGGTCGCCGTCGATCCAATGGTCCGGCGGTGAACTCGACGTGAGGCGGATGCCGGCGGAATCGGCCCGGGTGCGGTACGCGGAGGCGACGTGGGAGACCAGTTCGCCCACGTCGACGCTCTCGGGGTGCAGACGCAGCTCGCCCGCGTCGGCGGCGGCGAGGTCCTGGAGGTCGTCGATCACGTGCTGGAGGAGCACCGCCTCCTCGTGCAGCGAGGCGAGGAACTCCTTGTCCGCCGGCACATGGCCGTCCTGGGCCGCTTCCAGCCAGCCCCGAATGTTGCTCAACGGGGTGCGCAGTTCGTGCGCGACGTCGCCGACCATGGCCCGGCGCTGGTGTTCGAGCCGGCCGCGGTGGGTGACCATCTCGTTGAACGTCTCCGTCAGCCGGCCGATCTCGTCGGCGGTGGTGACCGGCACGAGCGCGGAACCGTCTCCGTCACGCATGCGCTGCGCGGCGTCGGTCAGTGCCCGCAGCGGTCGTATGAGCCGCATGGCGGCCATGACGCTGACGCCGATGGCGAGAGCCAGGACGAGACCGGTGGCGCCCGCCACCTTGGCGGTGTTGGCGGCGGAGAGGTCGAACGCGCGGGCGTCGGTGCCCTGCGAGGCCATGAGGAGTCGGGCCGGGGGCGCCACCGACGATTTCAGCAGGGTCTTGCGCGCCGAGGTGATGCAGGGCGGGATCTGGCGTTCCGCGCCCTGCCGCAACGGCGCCGCCTCCGATGCCGTCAGCCGCCAGGAGAAGTCGGGCAGCACCTCGACGTTGCTCAGCCCGGTCTTCTTGAGGCAGCCGGCCACGAGTGCGGAGAGCTGACGCAGCGGGGCCCGCTCGGTGGGCATCGGCTGCTCCAGCCGTGAGCCGGCGCAGGCGGCGGCCCGGCGGTCGCCGGTGCCGGTGAACGTACGGATCGTGGGCCGGCCGCTCGGCCCGTGCGTCATGGACGCCTCCACGCCGTTCGCCCGCAGACACCGGATCTGTTCCACGGCGTAGCCGTCGAGGGTGTGCCGCTCGTCGGCCGTGAGGCGGAAGGGGCCGGTGGCCCGCGGATCGATCGGGTCGGAGCGGTTGGCCGACAGCGGGTCCACGACCGCCCAGGCCCGGTCGGGCAGCGAGGCCGAGCCCGCTGTGTCGCCTGCGAGGGGGATGCCGTTCTGCGTGGTGAGGACGATGCGCCGACCGCTGCTCCTGGCCAGGTCACGGACCAGGGGACCCACCTTGTCCCAGTTCGGATGAGTGGCGGCATAGCCGGTGAGGGTGTCGAGGAGCAGGTTGTCGTCCGCGTGGTTCTGGCCCTGCTGCTTCTTGATCGCGCCCGAGGTGGTCTGTACGGCGATCCACGCGGTCGCGGCGACCGAGCAGGCGGCGACGAGCGCGGAGACGAGAAGCAGCCGGATCATCAGACCGTGGCGACGAGGCCGCCGCACCTTCCGCCACCGCCGCGTCGGGACGGCGGAACGGCTCCTGTCCTCACTCATGGTCCGGGCCCGCCGTCAGCTTGTAGCCCACGCCGTACACGGTGATCAGCCGCACCGGTCGCCCCGGGGTCGGCTCGATCTTCTTGCGGAGGTTCATGATGTGCACGTCCACGGTCCGGGCGGAGACGAACCGGTCGATGCCGTGCAGTTCCTCCAGCAGTTGCTGTCGGCTGAACACGCGCTCCGGCTGGCCCGCCATCGCCGCCAGGAGGCGGAACTCACCCGGCGTGCAGTCCACCGGGCGGCCTTCCACCGACACGAGGTGACGGAGCGGATCCAGCGTGACCGCCCCGACGGCCAGCAGGGCGCCGACCGGGTCAGGGGCGTGGCGCCGGTTCGTGCGACGCAGCAGAGTACGTACCCGGGCCACGAGTTCGCGGGGGCTGTAGGGCTTGGTGAGGTAGTCGTCCGCGCCGAGGTCGAGCCCGAGCAGCAGGTCGTCCTCGGTGGACCGCGCCGTCAGCATGAGAACGGGCAGTTCGTCGTCGGCGGCGCGCAGGATGCGCAGCACGTCCAGACCGTCGACCCGCGGCATCATCACGTCCAGGATCAGCAGGTCGGGTGCGGTGCGCCGGACATGCTCCAGGGCGTCGCGCCCGTCCTTGGCGACCAGCACGTGGTGCCCCTCGCTCTCCAGATAGATCCGGGCGAGCCTGGCCTGCTTCTCGTCGTCTTCGGCGACCAACACATGTGCGCACACCCTGGTGAGAATAGGCAGACGAGGCGGATGCGAGGAGAGTGCACAGGGATGCTGTTGGGACGCTGACCGCACCACTACAGGTTTCTGACATTCCTGTACGAGCGTGCGGCCATGACAAAGAGCACCCTGCGGCGTCGCCTCGCGCCGTTGTCCGCCGCCCTCGCCGTGACCGCCGTTCTCGCAGGCTGCGGGTCCGGCGGTGGCAGCGACGACGACGGCTCGGGCAAGGACGTCGCCTCCGTCGCGACCTCGCAGCCCACCAAGCAGACCGGCGGGAAAACGGCCAAGGAGGCCTCCGACTCCGGCCGCCCGCAGTGGCGCCTGGACTCCACATCGGAAGAGATCGACGCCCTGTGGTCGCGCTACTACGGCTGCCTCAAGGAGCACGGAGTGCGTTTCGTGCCGGCCAACGAGGCACAACACGCCGGTCCCGCGGGGGAGGGCGAGGTCATCGCCGACCCCGACAGCCGGGAGCCCAAGGCCGCGTACGACACCTGCGAGTCGAAGATGCCGCAGATGCCCGACGTACTCGACCCGGACAAGAACCCCCAGTACAAGAAGCAGCTCGCCGACGAGGTGACCTGCATGAACGACAAGGGTGTCCCGACGGAGATCGCCGCCAACGGCGTGGACTGGACGTACAGCGGGGACGCCGGTTCGGCGCTGTCGGAAGAGCAGCAGCGCAAGATCGAGAACGACTGTCAGCTGGAGGCGTTCGGTGGCGGAAAGTGAGGCGGAGCGCCCTCGCCGGCGCCGCCCCCTGATCGCTGTGGTCACCGTGCTCGCCATAGCCGGTACCGCCACCGGCACGGTGGTGTACAGCCAACATGACGCCGACCGGTCCGGTCCGGCCGGCGCCCAGGTGAAGACCGCCACGGCCCGGGTCACCCGCGCCGACCTGGCCGACACACAGGAGATGACGGGCACGCTCGGCTTCGGCACCGAACAGCCCTTCACCGGCACCAAGCCCGGCACGGTGACCTGGCTTCCCGCCAGCGGCGCCACCATCACTCGCGGCAGGACCCTGTACAAGGTCGACGACCGGCCCGTACCTGTCTTCTACGGCGCCACCCCGCTCTTCCGCACCCTCGGCACGCCGGGACAGGCCGGGAACGACGTGACCGTCGTCGCGGAGAACCTGCGGGCACTCGGCTACGACATCGACCGCATCCCCGGTTCCGGCGGCTCGGCCGTCGACGACGGGGCCGACCACGGCCGCTTCACCAGCATGCTGGCCGCGGCCCTCAAGAGATGGCAGAAGCAGGTGGGCCTCAAGCCCACCGGGCGCCTCGACGCGGGTGACGTCGCCGTCCTGCCCGGCGAGGTACGCGTCGGCGCGCTCAGCGCACAGCTCGGCGCCGATGCCAAGACCGCGCTGATGACGGTGAGTTCGACCGCGAAGTCGGTCACCGTGCCGGTGGCGGCGACCGAGATCGGCCTCGTGAAGAAGGGCGCGCGCGTCACCGTCGTCCTGCCCACCGGCAAGGAGACCCGGGGCCGGGTCGACCGCGTCAGCCGGATCGCCGTCTCGGGCGACCAGGGCACCGGCGCGCAGGACGGCACCCCGGCCAAGCTCGACGTGCGGGTCCTGCTGGGGGACAGCGACGACGTGCGGGGACTGGACGCCGCCACGGTCCGGGTCCGGTTCACCACCCAGACCCGCAAGGGCGTGCTCACCGTCCCGGTCGGCGCGCTCCTCGCCCTCAGCGAGGGCGGCTACGCCCTCCAGCGACCCGACGGGACGTTCATCCCCGTACGGACAGGCATGTTCGCGCGCGGCCTCGTCGAGATCCGGGGCGCAGGGCTGAAGTCCGGCACCGTGATCGTGGTCGCCTCGTGAGACGGTACGCGGGCGCGGACGGCGTTCCCGTGCTGAGCGTCGAGCACGTCGGCCGCAGCTACCCCGGGGGCGTCCGCGCCCTGGACGACGTCTCCCTCACCATCGGACGCGGCGAACTCCTCGCCATCATCGGCCCGTCCGGCTCCGGCAAGTCCACCCTGCTCAACCTCATGGGCACCCTCGACCGGCCGACCACCGGCACCCTCCGCATCGACGGGCAGGACATCGCCGCGCTCGGCGACCGACAGCTGTCCGCGCTGCGCGGGCAGCGCCTCGGATTCGTCTTCCAGCAGTTCCACCTCACCGAGGGCCTCACCGCCACCGAGAACGTGGCGACCGGCCTGCTCTACGCCGGCACACCGCGCCGGCGCCGCGAGCCACTGGCCCGTGAGGCACTGGCCCGCGTCGGCCTCGCGGACCGCGCCCGTCACCGGCCGCATGAACTGTCCGGCGGCGAGAAGCAACGCGTGGCCATCGCCAGGGCCCTCGTCAACGCCCCCTCCCTGATCCTCGCCGACGAGCCGACCGGCGCCCTGGACAGCGCCAACGGAGAGGTGGTGCTGAAGCTGCTGACCGACCTGAACGCGGAGGGCACCACCATCGCGGTCATCACCCACGACCGGGACATCGCCGCCCGGATGCCGCGCCGCGTGGAGATGCGCGACGGCCGCGTCGTCGCGGACGACGGCCCGCAGGCGATCCCGGGCGGCACCGCGCAGCTCACCCGCCCCACCCTGAGGACTCCCTCATGACCCGCTCCGGCCGCGCCCACTCCGTCCGGCTCGCCCCCGGCGACATCCTCAGGCTCGGACTGCTCGGCATCCGGACCCGGCGTCTGCGTGCCGCGCTCGCGGCCCTCGGCATCTCCATCGGCATCGCGACACTCGTGCTGGTCGTCGGTATCCCGGCAGCCAGCCACCGAGCGCTGGCGGAGGAACTCGACGCCCTCGGCCCCAACCTGTTGCGCGCCGAACCCATGCCGGACCGCGACCCACCCGTACGCCTCGACCCCGCGGCGGAAGCATCGGTACGCCGCATCGGACCCGTCACCGACGCCACCGCCGTCGCCAACACCCATGCCGCGATCCGCCGTTCGGACCGCGTCCCCGCCACCGACGGCGCCGGACTCTCCGTCCTCGCGGCCCGCACCAATCTGCTGCCGACGGTCCGCGCACGGCTGGCCTCCGGACACTTCCTCGACCACGGCAACGAACGCTTCCCGGTCGTCGTCCTCGGCCACACCGCGGCCCAACGCCTCGGCGTGTCCAAGGTGACGCCCGGACAGCCCGTCCAACTCGCCGTCGGCGACACGTGGTTCACCGTCATCGGCGTCCTGGAACCGGTACCGCTCGCCAGCGACCTGGACAGCTCCGCCCTGGTCGGCTGGGACGCGGCACGCGACAAGTTGGGCTTCGACGGCCACCCGACCGTGATCTATGTACGAGCGGACGAGCGCCGTCTGGAGGCGGTACGCGATGTCCTCGCCCCCACC
The DNA here is from genome assembly GCF_053595415.1 of Streptomyces sp. NPDC002499. Classification (NCBI taxonomy): domain Bacteria; kingdom Bacillati; phylum Actinomycetota; class Actinomycetes; order Kitasatosporales; family Streptomycetaceae; genus Streptomyces; species Streptomyces sp. NPDC002499. Next base: position 345,223 of record NZ_JBSFXO010000002.1, on the reverse strand, counting down.
CTCTACCCGCAGGCGCCCGGACTCGTCGACGTCAGCCGGCCCTCCGACGCGCTGGCGGCCAAGCGGGCCACCGACAGCGCCTTCTCCGCGCTCTTCCTCGGACTCGGTGCCGTGGCCCTGGTCGTGGGTGGCATCGGAGTCGCCAACACCATGGTCATCTCCGTGCTGGAGCGCCGCCAGGAGATCGGCCTGCGCCGGGCCCTGGGCGCCAACAAGGGGCAGATCCGCGGCCAGTTCTTCACCGAGTCGGTGGTCCTCAGCGGTCTCGGAGGCACCGCCGGCATCGTCACGGGGGCAGCGGTGGCCGTGGGCTACGACCTGTGGCGCGGCTGGCCGACCGTCATCCCCTGGGGCGCGCTGGCCGCAGGACTCGGTGGAGCCCTGCTGGTCGGCATGGCCGCCGGCGTCTACCCGTCGATCAGAGCGGCCCGCCTTCCCCCGACCGCGGCACTCACCGCGTAAGGCATTCCCTGCGGAGGCGCCCGCGCGCAGCTTCCGCCCTACCCGACCAGTGGAGAATCCAGTGCACCACCGCAAGAACACCACCGCCCTGCGCCGACGGGTACGCCGCTATGCGCTGGCAACCACCGCGACAGCGCTCGTCGCGGTCGGCGGCACCTTGGCGACAGCTGCCCCGGCACACCACAACACGCCTTACGCAGGCCGGAGTTCGTACTCCGTAGGCGCTGTCACCTACAACCTGGGCGACCGGGCGTACGAACTCCCCGGCACCGCGGAACCAGTTGAACTGGCCGCCACGGTCCACTATCCGAGGAACCTCAACGGCACCCCGCACCCGCTGATCGTCGCCCTGCACGGCTGGCACGAGACCTGCGCCGACGCCGCCGCGGAGAGCGCGCGCGATGCAGCCGAACAGGCCCAGGACTGGGACGCCTACGCCCAGGCCAGCCAGCGGTTGTTCAGCTGGCCCTGCCCGCCCGGGGTCAAGCCCATCGCGAACGATCGCGGATACGACTACCTCGGCGAACAGCTCGCCGCGCAGGGTTTCGTCGTCGTCTCGATCCGCGCCAACGGCATCAACGCCTCGTCCGTCTCGGGAGACGAGAACGCCTCCGCGCGCGCCGAACTCATCAACAGGCACCTCGCCCTCTGGCAGCGCCTCGCCTCCACCGGCACAGGTCAACTGGCGGGACACTTCAAGGACATCAGCACCGGCAAGACTGTCGACGTCGACTTCGCCCACCACGTCGACATGCGAGAGGTCGGCACCCTGGGGCACTCACGCGCCGGGGCGGGAGTCACCTGGCAGGCCGCCGACAGTCATCGCCGGGACTGGCCGGCCGGCGTGCGGGTCAGAGCCGTCTTCGCGCTCGCCCCCGCGTACAACGTCATGACCGAGGACATGTCCGCGTACCGCATCGACAGCACACCCCTCGCGGTGATGCGAGGTACCTGCGACGGACAGGTCGGTGAGGAGGCGTTCTCCTTCGCACGGGACGCGACCGCCGCGGGGAAGGCCGACACCTACGAGTTCGGTGTGCACGGCGCCAACCACAACTACTTCAACACCCAGTGGTCCCCGCAGAGCGGGCAGGTGGCGGCCGGCGACGACGCCGGGCACCCCCAGGACCAGCCGGGGAAGTGCACCGACGCCTACGGGTCGACCGTGGACACCCAACTCACCGAGGAAGTTCAACGGCGGGTCGGTGCCCTCTACGTGGGGGCGTACTTCCGTCGTTACCTCATGAACGACACCCGGTCCGCGCCCGTCCTGGAGGGGAGGACGCATCCGGCGGCCGGCACGGTGACCGTCGATGTGAAGGCCACCGTGCGGCGCTGAGTCCTGTTGGGCCTGTCAGCAGTAGAGGTTGGCGCCGGGGGTGACTCCGAGGATGGACGTGATGCGGTTGTAGGCATCCACGCGGCTCTGGACCTGGGCGGGGTTGCGGCCGTCGCATTCCAGCGAGCCGTTGATGGAGCGGATGGTCTGGCCGAAGCCGGCGCCGTTGACCATGGCGTTGTGGGGGGTCATGGTGCCGGGGCCGTTCTGGGTGTTCCAGTACCAGAGGCCGGTCTTCCAGGCGACGGCGGAGTCGTTCTGGACCAGCCAGGGGTTGTTGAGGAGGTCGATGCCCAGGGCGTCGCCGGCTGCCTTGTAGTTGAAGTTCCAGGACAGCTGGATGGGGCCGCGGCCGTAGTAGGCGGCCTGTCCGGCGGGGCAGCCGTAGGGCTGGCCCGCGTCGCAGTAGTGGGGGTAGTTGGCGGTGTTCTGCTCAACGACGTAGACGAGGCCGCCGGTTTCGTGGCTGACGTTGGCGAGGAAGGCTGCGGCTTCCTGCTTCTTGGTGGTGTCGGAGCCGGTGTTGGCGAAGCCGGGGTAGGCCGACAGCGCGGCGGTCAGGCCGCTGTAGCTGTAGAAGGAGTTGCGGCCGGGGAAGATCTGGTTGAACTGGGCCTCACTCACCACGAAGCCGGAGGGGTTGGTGCCGCCGCCTCCGCTGGCGGGCGCGCTCCACTTCTGGTTGGCGGCGCCGGTGCAGGTCCAGATCTGCAGGCGGGTGCCGTTGGCGCTGTTGTTGCCGCTGACGTCCAGGCACTTGTTGGCCTGCGGGTTGACGATGTCGTTGGCCGAACTGACGACCCATCGCTGGGCGGCGGTGCCGTTGCAGTCGTAGAGCTGGACGGTGGTGCCGTCGGCGGTGCCGGCTGCGGTGACGTCCAGACACTTGCCGAGTGCGCGCAGGGTGCCGTCGCCGGGGTTGGACCAGGTCTGGGCGGCGGTGCCGTTGCAGTCGTAGAGCTGGATGGCGGTGCCGTTGGCGGTGTTGGCGCCGGCGACGTCGACGCACTTGCCGGCGAGGCCGGTGATCCGGCCGTCGGCTGCGTGGGCGGGCATGACGCTGAACAACGTTGTCATGGTGGCGGTGAGCACGAAGGTGAGCACGAGCCAGACCAGTGATCTGTGTCCGTGACGGACGTTCGCGAAGTGGGGAGTGGACACGAGTGCGAGCTCCTCGGGGGTGGGGGACAAGCGGGGGCTTGGAGGGTCGTGCGGAGGGCGGACCGGGGTGTCAGTTCAGGACGGTCTGCGTGACGACGATGTGACCGGCATCGGGATTGAGGACCCCGCCCAGACGACCGAACGCGCCGTCGGTCAGGTCGAGGCACTTGGGTTCCTGCGGGGTCTGGGCGAACGTGCCGCGGTCGTTGATGCGTACGGTCAGGGAACGGCCGTTGGCGACATTGGTGACCAGGACGCGGGTGCCGAACGGCAGTTGGGGCTGCCGTGAGAGCGAGGTGGCCGCCGTGTCGGCGTTGTTGTCGAAGACCTCGCCGCTGGCCGTCAGGGCACCCGCGGGCTGAGGGCCGTAGTGGGTGGCCCAGCACTGCTCCTGGCCGCCGCCCGAGGAGGCGGGGGCGTTCCACTTCTGGTTCGCCGCGCCCGTGCACGTCCAGATCTGGGCCCTGGCACCGTTGGCCGACGAATTGCCGGTGACGTCAAGGCACTTGTTCGCCGCCGGATTGACGATGTCGCGGGCCGCTGTCACGGTCCACCGCTGGTTCGACCCGCCCGTGCAGGTCCACAGCTGGAGTTGTGCGCCGTCGGCGGTCGAGTTGCCGGTGACGTCAAGGCACTTGCCCAGTGCGCGGATTGTGCCGTCCGCGTTGACGTCCCACTGCTGGGCGCCGGTTCCGTTGCAGTCGTAGAGCTGGACGGCGGTGCCGTCGGCGGAGCTCGCGCCCGCGACATCGAGGCACTTGTTGGCGAGACCGGTGATCTGCCCGGTGGCCGCCGCTGCCGGCGCGGTGGCCAGAGCGGTGGCGAACAGGGCGAGCAGTGCACCGAGGGTCAGGCTTCGCAGGACTAGGAGCGGCGTGGTACGACGAGCGGCCATAGGTGGGGTAGCTGCCTTTCGTGCCGGACTGCGCGCCTGCCAGTCGGAACCTCAACTGGCAGCGCGCAAGCGGAACTTGACGCCCGTAACGTAAAGGTCTATACCAAGCCCGTCAAGCGTTAAACATCACGGTGGCTCGCAGTGGTCCTAGGAGGGGCCGGACTCGCCGCGCGGTGGCAGACCGGCCGCGCGGTAGATGTCGTCGATGATGCTCATGGTCACGACGGCGTCCCTGGCCGACGTGAGCACCGGGCCACTGTCGAGGACCGCCGAGGCGAATGCGGACAACTGGCAGGCGTAGCTTGAAGGTTGCCGGGCCACCCGCTCGCGACGCAGCGTACGTCGACCGGTGTCGCGCGGACCGCGGATGGTCAACCGGTGGTAGAGCTGCGGCATCAGGAAGTTGGTGACCACCAGCTCGCCCTTCGATCCGATCGCTCGCGCCCGGATCGACAACACCCGCCGCGACCACATCGACGCGCGGAGGTGCCCGGTCGCTCCACCGGGAAAGACGAGTTCGGCCTCCATGGCGCGGTCGACACGACGGTCCTTGCGCAGCGTCGCCATCTGCGCGGCCGTCACCGTCGGGGTCTCACCTCCGAGGAGTCGGGCGACGTGCACGGTGTAGCAGCCCGCGTCCATGGTGGCGCCGCCCGCCAGGCCGTAGTCGTAGCGGATGTCGCCGAAGCGGGGGAGCGGGAAGCACACCTCCGCCTCGACATGGCGCAGTTCGCCCAACTCCCCGCTCCGCACGATCTCCTGCATGCGCGCGGCCAGCGCGTGGTGACGGTAGTGGAAGGCCTCCATCACCACCAGGCCGCTGCGCGCGTGGGCGGCGTCAGCGGCATCGGCGACCCGTTCGGCCTCGGCGCGGTTGGCGGTGAACGGCTTCTCGCACAGGACGTGTTTGCCCGCGTCGATGGCCTTGAGCATCCATTCCGCGTGCAAGCCGTTCGGCAACGGCACGTAGACGGCGTCGATCTGCGGATCGGCAAGCAGCGCTTCGTAGTTGGGATGCACTACGGGAACGTCGTGCTTGCGGGCGAAGGCCTCGGCACGTGGCCTGCTGCGGGCCGCGACAGCGGTCACCGTGATTCGGGGATGGCTGCTCGCGGGCTTGATCAGCGCACTCGGCGCGATGGCCGCTGCTCCGACGAGGCCGACACGGAGGTTGGTGGTCATGGGGGTGAGTGTGGCGCACCACCTGGATGTCTCTGTCGGCAGGTCCAGGGTGCGAGCCGCAGGTGAGCGCCGTGACCGTCCCTTCGGCAGGAGATCGGGGTCCGCCTCGCGTGGGGCGAGGCGGACCCCTTCATCACTTCAGACCCACCGCACGCGTGATTGTCTGCTCGACCTTGTTGCCCGCGGTGTCACGGGCGTTGACGCGCAGCGACACGAAGGAGGCGTGGCGAGGTGCGTCGATCCTGAAAGACCCGTCATGCCGCGACGGCAGCCGTTGCCACGTGCGGCCGTCGTCGTACGAGGCATCCACCCGGGGCGTGCCGGTGTGCCCCGCGCCCACCGCACCGGTGAGCTGCTCGATCCCGACCGTGAACCGGGTCTCGCGGCCTGCCCGGCCCGCCTTGTCCGTGGCGAGCGTCCACTTCGGCTGGAGCAGCGGCAGCACGTCCTGCCCGTCCCCGTGCGGCGCTCGCGACGTGAAGGTCCACTCCGTGGTCGTCGCCGACGAGTAAGGGCTGTACGAGGCATCCCGGCTGGTGTCCACCACCAGTCGGTACGGCAGGGCGTCCGCGGACGGGGCGGTCGCGCCGACGATCGTGCCGGTGCCCTGCGCGAGCCGTGTGGATCCCTGATACAGCGCCAGCGTCTCCTTGCTGCGGTCGTAGTCCATCGACATGCCGACGCGGTCACCGCCGCCGTAGCCCGGGATGTCGAAGCTGAGCCGGCTGCCGCTGCGCGTGGGCGGCCGGTAGTTGTCGTTGAGGTAGGGGCGGGCCACCGGCTTGAACCACTCCTGCGCGTCGGTACTGCCCGGCCGGTAGGAGGTGCGCGGTGCGATCTCGTACAACAGGCCGTCCACGTAGGCCTCTTGCCCCCATCGGTAGGCGCCCTCCGTGGAAACCCAGTCGGTGCGCTCGCTGTTGACCGGCAGTCGCATGGTCGTCCCGATGCCCCATTCGGAATACGTGGGCCAGTCGAAGCGGAACTCCCCGCCACCGCGCGTGGGATCGGGACTGACGAAGGTCTCGTCGACCCGGGCGAGGTTTCGTGCGGAGCCCTGGACGAACAGGTCACGCGGCACCTCGTTGTGCCAGGTGCGCATCAGGTCGTACACGTACGGAGTCGTCGTGGACGATTCGACCGACACCGTCGCCCCACGGGCCTGGGCCTGGCGGGCCAGGCGATCGCCCTCGTCCGGACTGAGCAGCCCCACGTCCACCGAGGCGGGCTCGGCCGGGTCGTCGCTGTAGTCGAGGTACTGGCGTCCCTTCCGGTCGTTCACCACCAGCAGCAGCCTGGCTCCGGCGCGTGCGGCGGCCGACGCCTGGGCCGCGTCGCCGACATCGGCGGTACGTCGTACCACCACCGCGGCACCGCGGGCCGACAGCCCTTGGTACGAGGCGTCCGTGCCGTCGCCCGCGTAGACCAGCGGGAGGCGGTGACGTCCCGTCGGTAGCGGGGTCACCCGGTGCTGGCGCAGGACGTCCGAGAACGCGCCGCTCCGCGTGGCGACGGTGAGCGCGGGCTTCTCCTTGCGCCAGCGGGCACCCAGGTAGAAGTCGCCGTGGCGGACCTTGCCGGCCAGGGGCTGCGCCCACAGGCTGTCGTAGGAGGTCTGCGTCTCCATGAAGTCGCGCCAACTGGCTCCGCCCATGGAGCGGTTGTACTCCAGGCGCTGATAGGTGGCCTCTGTCGGCTGCGGCGTCGTCATCTCGACCCGTGTCGCCTTCGAGGCGTCCAAGGTGACCGTGCGGTCGCGGTCGAGCGCCACGTCCGGGTCTCCGAGCAGCGCCATGCCCAGTGAACGCGGTCCGTGTACGCCTTCTACGTCCTTGAAGGACAGCACGGAGTACACGGTGTCCGGCAGGTAGGCCTGTGCGGTGCCGGAGGCGTCGACGAGGTAGAAGTCGGGCTGGTACTGACCGGACTGGAGCACCTCCACCACGCCCGACATCGGCTTTCCGTGCCCGTCCTTCAGGACGAGGGTCAGCCTGTGCGTGATGTCACCGAGGCCGACGGCGGTGTGTGCGACGGTGCTTCCGTCCGGGCGGGCCGCGAGGATCTGGGCGCTGAACCGGCCGCTGTCGACGGTCGACGGGTCGACGGCGACGGAGACCTGCGCGGTGCCGTGCGCCGGGACGACGACACGGCCGGCCGAGAGCCGGAACAGGCCGTCCGGTGCGCCGGAGGCGGCCACCGACAGGTCGAGCGCGATCGGGGCGGCGGCGAGGTTGGTGTACGTGACCGGACGGCTCACCGATCCGGCCTGCTCCCGGCCCACGGACACGGCGGCGGTGGCGAACAGAGTGGAGTCCACGGAAGCCGCCGCGTCCACCCGGCCGCTGCCCGCCTGGAACGCGTCGTACTCGGGTGTCCGCGCGGACGTGCTCGTCAGGAGGTCCTTGACCTGGGAGCCGGTCAGTTCCGGGTGGGCGGCAAGGGCCAGTGCGGCCGCACCGGCCACATGCGGAGTCGCCATCGAGGTGCCGCTGAGCGTCTGGTAGTCGCCTTCGCCTTCCGGGGCGAGGTGCGAACGCGCGGCGAGGATGTCGACACCCGGTGCCGAGATCTCGGGTTTGAGGGCGCCGTCGCCGACGCGCGGACCTTGGCTGGAGAAGAAGGCAACGTTGTCATCGCCGTCCACGGCGCCGACCGTGAGAGCCGAGTCGGCCGCACCGGGTCCGCTGATGGCGCCCGGCGCGCCGGCATTGCCCGCGGCCACCACGAACAGCGCGCCGGTCTGCGCGCTCAGCCGATTCACGGCGACGCTCTCCGGGTCGGTGCCGTCCGAGGGGGAGTCGGTGCCGAGGCTCATGTTGACGACGCTGGCGTGCTGTTCGACCGCCGCCCATTCCATGCCCGCGAGCACCCAGGAGTCCTGCCCCGAGCCGTCGTCGCCGAGGACCTTGCCGATGTGCAGCGCGGCCCCGGGCGCCACGCCCCGCTCCTTGCCGCCGGATGCCGCACCGTCGCCCGCGACGGTGGAGGCGACGTGTGTGCCGTGTCCGTTGCGGTCCTCGACGTCCTGGCCGGGAACGAAGCTCCTGGTGGTGGCGATGGAGTGGGACAGATCGGGGTGAGCGGTGTCGATTCCGGTGTCGAGCACCGCCACGTCGATGCCCTGTCCGGTGTCCCCGCCCGACCAGACCTCGGGGGCGCCGATCTGGGAGGTGCTCTCGGAGAGGTCGGCGTGGACTTTGCCGTCGAGCCAGACCCGTGTGACGCCCGCGCGGAAGTCGGGCGTGGACGGCGCACGGAGCGCGGGTCCCGGGGAGGCGGACGGCGCGGTGATGGCGGCCCAGAAGTCGCCGGCGTCCTCGTGGGACTCGGTGAGGGCGGCACCCTGGACGCTGTCGAGGCTGCGCCGCACGGTGACTCCCGGCAGCGAGGACCGTGCGCGCAACGCGGAAGCGCTGCCGTCGGTGGCCACGATCAGGGGGAGGTCGTCCCGGTGGGCGTCGTCGTAGCCGTCGCTGATGAGCTGGGTGACGTCGAACAGGCGCCGGTCCAGCACCTTTTGACCGACGTAGGGGAGGGCCGCGTCGGGATAGACGTAGAGATGACCTCCCGCCTCGATGACCCTGGCCCGTGCGGGAGAGCCGTCGGGGCCTTTCACCGTCACCGTTCCGCCGTCGCCGGTGCCGCGGGTGGTGACGACGGCACCGGTGATGAGGGTGACCGTGTGAGTGCCCTCGGGCACGTGCGGGGTGGGCGCGGGCGCCGCTGCGGCCGCCGTGCCCGAAGGGATGGACGTGGACAGGGCCAGGAGCGACAGCGCGGTGATGACCGGGCCGCGCCGAGGTCTGTGACGTGGATTCAACGGAGTGTCATGTCCGATCGTGATCTAGGGACGGTGGTCCCATGGATGAGTGGCCGCCCTGCGGAGTCTGTGGGTCCGCTGAGGGTGATCGCGATGAAGATACGGTCACGCCGCAGAGGTTGTGAGCAGTTGGTGACCCACGTCACATTGACCCACCGGCGTGCACCCGACCTGCGGTTCTCGACCGTGAACAGACCCTGTGAACCCGGGAGTTGAGGGTGCGGCACGTACCGCGCGGACAACGGGAGGGCTCCTGATTGGCGATGGTGAACCGCCACGAAAGTCCGAACGACGCGTCGGCGCGGGCGTGTTCAGGGGGCACCGGGTGGACGGCCTCCGGTCGAACCGGAGACCGTCCACGGTGGACGAGGCGGCGGACCTACGGTGTGATGCGCAGGGCGTCCACCATCCCCACCGAGGTACTTCGGTTGACGATACGGATGGTGTGCGTGCCCCGCGTCAGCCCGGTGCGCTGCCACACGGTCTGCTGCACCTGGCGCGCGCCGGTCACCCGCAGGTCCACCGTCGCCTGAAGGGTGCCGTCCAGGTAGACGTCGACGGGTCCCATGTCTCCGTTGCGTTCGGAGAGGTAGGCGACTCCCGTCCCGGTGAACGTGTACTGGGCCACGGCGTTCACCGTCGTGCTGTGGTGGGTGTCGTCGTTGTAGTCGCCGTAGCCGCGTCCGCTGGTGGCGTGCCAGTTGCTGTCGTAGGTCAACTGGGTGTTGTTCACCATGGGGTTGGGGGCCTGGGCCATGCCCAGGGTTGAGCTGGTGCCGCTGAGGCTCTTCTCGCTCTGGTTCGCGGACCCGGTGAGTCGTACGGGGGTGTAGGAGGACAGCGGCTTCGCGGTGCGCTCCACCACGTACACCGCGCCGGAGGTCGTCGCGAGGTCGAACTCGGCGGCGCTGGTGGTGAGTACGGTGGCGCCGTCGGAGACCCGACGGACCCTGAGCTGTTGGGTGCCCCACGGGTTCACGACCCGTGTCGAGTTGCCAAACTGGCTCTTGATCCCGATGTACTTCACCTCGCCGGCCTCACGCTCCGAACTGACCGTGAAACCACCCTTGGCCAGCAGGGTGAACCGCCCGACGAAAGAGGAGTCGGTCGGCGGTGCGGGGAAGACCCGGATCTTGTCGTTGTAGGACTGGAGGAGCGACTCGTTGAGGGCCGTGAGATGCACCCCGAGGTACTCGAAGACGCCGTTGGTGTTGTCGGTCATGCCGTTGGGATAGGTCTGGTACTTGCGGAGCATCGTCTTCATGCCCTGGTAGGCCTGGTCACCGAGCCCCAACCGGGCTGCCTGCACGGCGTCGTTGGCCCACACGTTGTCGTACGGGAAGGGCCGCGCGTTGAAGGTGTTCACGGCCTTCTGCTGGTCCGGGAAGCCGATGCCGGTCCGGTCGTAGGGCCAGATGATCTCGCTGGCGACGTTCTCCCCGTTGCGGGTCTGCGCGAGCGGCGGGGTATGCGGCAGGTAGACGTCCGCGGTGGACGGATACGCGATCAGGTTGTCCACGATCCGCTGCCACTGGGGGCGCAAGTCGGCGTCCACACCGAGGGATTGGGACGTTCGGATGGCGAGGGGGAACAGCGTGCGCACCGCCGCGAGGTCGGTGATCGCGTTCGGCACGTTCCAGTACGTCTCGTGCGCGTTCGAGGTCGCCACGTAGTACTTGCCCGCCGAGTCGACGGAGAGCTTCGCCGCGTAGAACTTCACCACGTCCCGCATGAAGGGGTAGACGGTGTCCCGCAGATAGGCGGAGTCATTGGTGTACGCGTACTGGAGATACATGTTGTACGCGGCCTCGGTGCCCGTCGACCAGATGTTCTTGGTGTAGTCGCTGTTGACCGTGCCGCGGGCGTTGCCGTCCCAGCCCATGGTCTCCGGCACCCACAGTCCGTCGACGTTGTACCGGGTTCGCGTGTACGCCTTGAGCGCCGTCGCGTTGCGGCTGTAGAGCCGGTTGAAGCCGGCCAGCAGGTCGGCGTGGTTGGAGGCGAGGAAGGAGTTGTACACATCGCGCTGGTTCCAGTACCAGTAGGCGTTGCTCCACTTGGTCTGGTCACCCGTGGCGCGGAAGACGCCGTTGATGAAGTGGAACGGGTTCGTCCCGTACCCGCCGGCGGCGATCATGTAGGTGCTCAGGTAGTAGACGTTCTCCAGGTAGTCCGCGTCGCCGGACAAGCCCGAGTACTGCACGAACGACTTGCCCCAGAAGTCGTGCCACCAATTGCGGAAGTCGCTGAGCGTCGCGCTGTAGCCACGGCTCTTGGCCGCTGCCAGCGCGCGTTTGGCCTGGGCCACCGAGTCGTGCGAGGGCGCGTTGAGCCGGCTGCTCGCGGTGAACCAGATGGTGTAGCTGCTGGAGGGTGTGATCGTCAGCCGGACGGTACGGCCGTCGACGACTCGTGCGGTGTACGGCGTGCCCTCCACCGACGCGGCGAGCGTGTAGCCGAAGTTCTGTGCGTCGGTCTGCCCGCGGCTCAGTCCGGCCCCCGTGGAATCGGCGTAAGTCGCCACCGTCTTCCAGGTGTTGAGATCGGGGACATCCCCGCTGTTGCCCAACTGCGAGGTGTCCCACAGGCTCAGGTCGAGGGTGACCGCGGAGACTCCGGAGCGTGAGTCCTCCACGTGGACACCCATCACCTCGGAGTTCGGCGCGCCCATCACGGTCACCGTGCGGTTGGCGTCGTACTTGGTGGTCAGAGTGCCGTCGTACAGCGACAGGCGTTGCTGGTAGGTGCTGTAGCCGCTCTCCAGGGCGGGGGAGGTGGAGAGGTTGAGCAACCCCGCGCCGAACGCGGTCTGTTGTGAGGTGTCCACTCCGGAGACCTGCATGGTCAGCCCATTGTTCTGCCACGCCATGGCCCCTGTGCGGCCGTTGCCCACGGTCAACCCGTGGAGCGGGTTGGTGGTGGGCCGGTTGTAGACGAGGTCGTGCTTGGACAGGTAGGCGGCGCGGTCCACGTTCAGTTCTCCGGTGGTGGAGTTGAACGCTGCGTCCGTCGGAGCCGCCACAGCGGGGGTCGAGAGACCTACCGCCGTTCCGCTCATGATGCAGACGGCTGCGAGTAAAGCTCGGACGAGTCTTCGTTGTCTCATCGAGTGCCCTCCCTGTTGGTCATGGGTCTTGAATGATCCGATGACTTGCAGCGGGACAGGTCGTTGAGTCGCAGACCTTGGATACCGCAAAATCTGCGCCTGGCAGGGGTGATCCGTTATCGACATGTCCGCGTCACTTGCAGTGAACATCGGATGTCTGGCTCGGTCAACACTCTCTGCGGGATCTGGTCATCAGGGGTGCGCGGGGGAGGGACTGATGAGGATTCAGGTTCCCGGGCCGGTATGGGGGGCCGGCCCGGGGGGTCTCACTGAACGTACGTGTAGTGCGGACTGTCGTACTGAGGGCCGTTCTTCTCGTAGGTGAACCAGTACGTCAGGGTGGAGCCGGTGGCGATGCTGACGTTCTGTGTCCAGGTGCCACCGTTGTTGGTCATGCGGAAGTTCTGCTGGTTGGCGCCGTTGATGAGGTAGTGCACATCGACATAGGCAGCGGGCGTTGTCGGGTGGAACGTGATCTGCGCCTGACTGGCGCTCACCCGCGTCACGCCCGCGGTGTAGTCCGGCGTCTGGGTGCTCCCGCCGGTGGTTCCGCCGGTCGTGGTTCCGCCGGTCGTCGTACTGCCGGTGGTACCGCCGGTCGTCGTGCCGCCGGTCGTGGTCCCGCCCGGACTCTGCTGGTAGACCGCGAACCAGTCGACGCTCATGGCGGCACCGGAAGTGATGCTGCCCGCCTGGGCGGCAGAGTTGCAGCCGCAGACCTTGTCGGGGTAGGAACCGGCGATCGCGAGGTCGAAGATGGCCATGAAACCGTGGTCGATCGCGGCCTGCCAGGTGGGTACGGAGACCTGGTTCTCATTGACGGTGAAGGTCAGATTGCCGTCGAGGTAGAAGCGCAGCTGCTCCGCGGAGGTGTTGGTGCGGTCGATGATCGCCGAGTAGGTGTGGTAGCTGGTCTGGCAGCCCGCGCACGGCTGAAGATCGCTGGTGATGCCGTCGGGATCGTGGCACTCGCCCGCCCACACTCCGCAGTGGAAGGTGGTGGAGTGCTTGCTCAGGGCATTGACGTCCTCCATGATGTCGAACTCGCCGATACTGGGCCAGTTGGTCGCGCCGACCGGGCGGGCGGCCCCGCCCATCGCCCAGAACGCGGGCCAATAGCCCAGTCCGTTCTGCGGGTTGGGCTGGAGGATGGACGCGCTCATCTGGAGCTGTCCGCCGGCGGGGGCGGCGAAGTCGGTGCGCTGGGTCTCGATGCGCCCGGAGGTCCAGTGGCCCGACCCGTCCCGGATCGCGCGGATGACCAGGTGGCCCTGCCCGTCCTGGTACACGTTGTTGGTGGAGTCGGTGGCCGTCTCGATTTCGCCCGTTCCCCAGTTTGGCGCTCCTCCGGCGTATCCGGTGCCCAGGTCGTACAGCCAGTTGGTCCGGTTCAGCGCGCTGCCGGACGAGCCGGTGAAGTCGTCCGAGAAGAGGGTGGTCCAGCCTGCCGGAGGAGCCGGTACGGCCGCCGAGGCGCTGCCGCCGGTGCCGACCAGGCCTACGAGCACACCGATGACCAGCAGCAATGCGCTGCCGAGAGCGAAGAGGATGGTTCTCTGATTGCCTGCCGGCGTACTGGCCGGCGGTGAGGTGGTACTCATCGCATGGTTCTCCCTGTCGACGTTCGTGGAACGCGGGGACCAGCTGCCCTGAGAGCTGCTGGATGAGAGCGCTCTCAGGGCGTGTCGCAAGCAGGAGTGTCCGGCGCGACCGTTTATGCGTCAATGGCTTCAACGTGATCGACTGAGGACAGGCGATCTGGCGACGCTAGATGGAGCCTCGAAAAAGGTCCGAACCAAGGGCAGTTGAGCTGTGGACACGCCTCGGGCGAGCGGACGGCCGCAGCCTCGCCGCCGCTGAGCTGCGGTTATGCGATGAAGGCGGCAGGAGAGAACCTCCGTCGCCACGAGTGCGGTTCTGGATGTCCTTCGCCGAACTCGCAGGGCGACTTCAGGAGTTGAAGACGAAGGCGCGGCGCCGCGCGCCGGATGCGGCCGTCGACCATGCGGGCAGGTTCATTGAGAAGGTCCCGCGACAGACAGGCATCGGGGAGGCGGCCGACGGCATGGAGGCTGTACGCCTCGCGGAACGGCTGCGCCCCGACGTGATTCTGATGGACCTCCGCATGCCGCGACTCGACGGGATCGAGGCCACCCGCCGCATCCTCAACTCCCTGCCCTCGACGCGTGTGCTGATGCTGACCACGTTCGACGACGACGCCGACGTATACGGTGCGTTGCGCGCCGGGGCGGTGGGATACCTCCTCAAGGACGGTGCCCCCGACGCGATGATCGACGCGGTGCGCAGGGCCGTCCAGGGCGAACCGCCGCTGGCTCCCGCCGTGCCGGCCCGTGTCCTTGAGCGTGCGGTCCAGGCCCACAGCGACACCTCGGCGCGTGCCGGGGACAATGCGCGGACCACACGCGGCGATTCCCTGACCGAGCGAGAGCGAGAGGTGCTCGCCCTGGTGGGTGCCGGTCACTCCAACGCGGAGATCGGTGCGGCGCTGCACCTCGGAGTGACGACCGTCAAGTCACACATCGGTGCCATCACGCGGAAACTGGATCTGCGAAACCGGGTTCAGGCAGCGGTCGTTGCGCATCGGCTCGGTCTGGTGGACGACGAATTCCGTCCGGTCGGAAGCGACTGACGGGTGTTTCGTTCATTAAGTTCGCAACCTCAACTCGATGCGCCCACGATGGCTCTTCCACGGGGTAGGCGACGTTGCTGAGCTGCGCTTTTCGACCGCACGAACGGTCAGCGGAGCAGACCGTCAAAAGGCCTTGCTTTCAAGAGGCGAAGGCACATGGTGGGAAAGGCGTGTCCGGGGCGTATTGCGTGGCCATGAAGTGGCACTAATGTCCCGGCCGACGGCCCCTCGCGAGAGCCGCCGTCGACACGATCGACGCTGTGCTTCATGCGCTCCACCCCCACCCGCATCGCGCCGCCGGGCCCAGGCCTGGGCCGGCGCCTCCGGCCCCGATCGGAGAGCACATGTCCCGCCACGCCCGGATGATCGTCACCACCGCGGCCGCCGTCCTCCTGAGCGCCGCCGCCTTCACCCCCACCGCCTCGGCAGCCCTGTCCCAGCCGGCCGCGGCAGCGGGCTGTTCCGGCCCCAACTCCCAGATCCCACCCGGCAGAACGACCAGCCGCACCCTCACCGTCGGCGGCCTCCAGCGGACCTACCGGGTCCACATCCCCGCCACCTACACCGGCACCAACCCGCGCTCCCTCATCCTCTCCTTCCACGGCCACGGCCGTACCGCCGCCTTCCAGGAAAGCCTCACCCAGCTCTCCACCGTCAACGCCCTCCTCGTCTACCCGCAAGGCGTCACCGGCACCGACGGCGACACCGCCTGGCAAGGCGCCCCCTACTCCGCCCCCGGCGTGGACGACATCGCCTTCACCCGAGCCCTGATCACCCAGCTCCAGACCGACCTGTGCGTCGACCCGCGCAAGATCTACGCCTCGGGAAAGTCCAACGGCGGCGGCTTCGCCGCTCTCGTCGGCTGCCGCCTCGCGGACCGGGTCGCCGCCGTGGCCACCGTCGCGGGCGCCTTCTACCCGCAAGGCGGCACCTGCCAGCCCCAACGCCCTGTCCCCGTCCTCGACTTCCACGGACAGGCCGACACCACCATCCCCTACAACGGAGACGCCTCAAAGGGTCTGCCCTCCCTCCCCACATGGCTCTCCGCCTGGGCCCAACGGGACGGCTGCGCCGCCACTCCGCAGAACACCCGGGTCAAGACCAACGTCGTCCACCAGGTGTGGCCGTCCTGCGCCGGCGCAAGCACGGTCGAGCACTACCGCATCGAGGACGGCGGCCACGTCTGGCCCGCCACCACACCCAACGGCGACACGGCCACCCCCACCACCATCGACGCCACACCGCTCATCTGGGACTTCTTCCAAGCCCACCTCAAGCCGACCGCATAGGCACTCCACGGCACGCCCCAGCCTCAACGCCTCGACCCCCACGCACTGGAGCACTCATGCCGGCATCACGGAGCCACCCTTCTCCTGTCCACCTCCTGGCCGTACTTCTCACGGTGCTCGTCGTCCTTCTGGCAGCCGCTCCGAGCGCATCGCCAGTCACGGATACGGGCCGTTCACTCGTGCTGCGCACAGCCGAAGGGTCCTTGCGGGGTATCGCCCTGGACGGCACCGACCAACTGCTCGGGGTTCGTTACGCCGCCGCCCCCACCCACGGCCTGCGCTGGCAGGCCCCCACGGCTCCTCCGACCTGGACGGGTACCCGCAGTGCCGGAGCGAAAGCGGCGGACTGTCCGCAGCAGGGCCGCTCCGGCTCCGAGGACTGCCTGTTCCTCAATGTCTACCGCCCTCACCACCCGCACAGCGGAGGGGCGCTTCCGGTCATGGTGTGGCTGCACGGTGGCGGCTTCACCGGCGGAGCGGGCAACGACTTCGACCCGATCGAGCTCGTCACGGAGAACGACATTATCGTGGTCACCGTCAACTACCGGCTCGGAGCCCTGGGTTTCCTCGCGGCCCCCGCACTGAACCCCGGCGCGGCTTCGGGCAACTACGGCCTCATGGATCAACAGGCCGCACTGCGCTGGGTACGGGCCAACATCGACGCCTGGGGAGGGGACACCTCACGCGTCACCCTCGCAGGCGAGAGCGCCGGCGGCGGCTCCGTGTGCGCGCAGCTCGCATCGCCGCGAGCACGGGGCCTGTTCAGCGCGGCGGTCATCGAGAGCGACGACTGCATCCACGACGTCGACACCTACGAGGAAGCTCAGGCACGCGCCTCGACGATCGTCACCGCTTTGGGCTGCGACCGTGCCGACCCCACGGAAACCGCCGCCTGTCTGAGAGACGCCGACAGCGGCCGGATCGTCTCCGCCACCGGATACATGGCCCCCAACATCAGCGGCATCCTTCCCCTGCTGCCGGCCACCGCCATCGCGACCGGACGCTGGAACAAGATGCCGGTCCTCATGGGCAGCAACCGTGAGGAAGGGCGAGCCTTCGCCACCGACCATCTCCGGGACACCCAGGCCGACTTCGACCGATGGCTCACCACCGCGCCCGCCTGGCCCCCGCTGTCGACAGGCGCCCCCGTGTTCGGCAACGCCGAGACCGCTCGCGCCATCGCGAACGCCTACCCGATCGGCGACTTCCCCGAGCCCTACCCCGCCGCCTACGCCATCGCGGCCGTCATCACGGACAGCGGCACACGGGGTCTCGGCGGCTGCACCTCCCTGCGGACCGCCCGGACCATCAGCACCCAACAGCCCCTCTACTACTACCAGTTGGAGGACCCGCACCCGCCGCGCATGGCCGACGGACCGGCCGGCTACGACTACGCCGCCGCCCACGCCTACGAGTTGCCCTACCTCTTCCCAAGGCTCACCGACTCCCGCGGCGTGCCGTACGCGGACCGGATGACAACGGAACAACTCCGGCTGGCTCACGACATGCGCGGTGCATGGGCCGACTTCGCTCGCAGCGTCCGTTCGGCGCGCTCCCTCAGCGGCGGATGGACGCCCCTCGGCCACGGCGACGCCTACCTCCCCTTCCGCACCGGCGCCATGAATCCGGCTCCGGTGACCAGGTTCGCCCAGCAGCACCGATGCGATCTCTGGGACCGCATCACTCCCTGAATCCACTGTCGCGGAAGCCGGATGCGGCGAGCACTTCGACCAGAACAGGAAGTAGCGAAAATGATTCTTCGTGGAATTCGCAGTCATGGAGTCGCTGTCGCCGCATTGTGCGCGCTGACCGCGAGCGGTCTGGTCACTCTGGGGGGCGGCGCCGCCTTAGCCGCGGATGCGCCCCCTGCCCGGATCAACTGCCCGTCGGTGGACTGCCAGAAGGTGACCGGCGCGCTCGGCAGTTCCCCGGTCTCCGTGGCACTCGACGGCCGCGGGAGCGCATACGTGACGGTCATGAGTGGCGAACTGCGCAGAGTGGACCTGGCCGGCGGCTCGACGAGCACCGTCGCCGCGGGGCTCGGCAATCTCCGTGGACTTGATCTGGACGGACAGGGAAGCGCCTACGTGGGCTCGTTCGAAGGCGTTCTGCAGAAGGTGGATCTGCTCACCGGCGCCAGAGAGGAGATCGCCAGAGGGCTCGGCCCCGTCCACGGCGTCTCCGTCGCGGGCGGACGCGTCTACGTGGCCAGCGGCGACGGCAGCATCTACAAAGCGGAAAAGGGGCAGCGGACCGAACGGGTCGTAACCGGCTTGGGCCTGCCCCTCGACCTCGTCGCCGACGGCGACTCGGCCTACGTCGCCGACGTCATACGGGGCACGGTAGGGAAGATCGACCTGGCCGATGGCTCGGTCACGACCCTCGACTCGGGCGCCTATGAGCCCCAATCACTGTCGCGGGGCGCGGACGGGGCGGTCTATTTCCTGGCCGGAGGGGAATTCCACAGAGTCGACCCGGTGACCGGGCGCAAAACGATCGCGGCGCGCCTCACATCCCTCTCGGCCTACGACTTCACCCTCGCCGCCAATGGCGATGCCTACGTCACGAGCTCCGACGGCTCGCTCTGGCGGTTGACCGGCCTGGCTCGCTGAAGCGAAACCGAGAAACTGCGCATGAAAACGGCCAGTCCTGCACGCACCGGGGGATGGGCGCGCAGGACTGGCCAAACCGACACCAAGCCTCTTCGGCGGGTGTCGGTCGTCTCGGCGAAAGGAGGGAACCGTCCCCACGTTTTCCCGCCTCCACAGTCGAGCCGCCGCTCCGGTCCGACTGCCGAGCAGAGCCGGAGACCTCTCCGGTTCGCTTCGAACGCTACCGGAGACCTCTCCGCAAGGCAAATGGGGTCACGCGAGGCGGCTCAAGGCGATCGCCGTCCGGCGCTCGGGTTTCCCCGGGGGCTCCGCCTACTGGTGAGTGCGGACGCTCTCCACGGCGAGGTCGAGCAGGCGTTGTGCCTGATCCTTGCCGGCGGAGTCCTTGGGTACGCGCCAGACGCTGCTCATCAGCATGAGGACGTCGTCCGGGTCCAGACCCGGACGAATGGTGCCGTCCGCCTGTCCGGCCTCCAGCAACGTGCGGATGGCGCCGGTCACCGGGCCGTGGGACTCCCTGGTCACGGCGTCGTGGACGGTCGACGTCAGGGCGTCGCCGAGGCCCTGCTTGATGGTGATGTGCGCGGCCAGCCGCTCGAACCAGAGGCGCAGTGCCTGCAGGGGCGGCTCGGTGAGCAGCAACTCCGAAGCCCAGTCGACGAGTTTCTGCACTTCGGTGCGGAACACTTCGAGAACGAGGGCCTCGCGGTTGGGGAAGTGCCTGTAGAGGGTCCCCGGTCCGACACCGGCCCGCTTGGCGATGGAGTTCAAGGACGCGGACTCGTCCTCGGTGAGCGCCTCGCGAGCGACGTTGACGATCCGGATGCGGTTCTGCTGCGCGTCGCTGCGCTGGCCCATGACATCCCCCAATCTGTCGCCCGAACGTACAGCAGATTCAAACATGAGACATGCGGCGACTGTTAACCGGCGTGAACCGCGGCTGGGGGAAGTCGTCCCATGGGAGTGGGCGCCCCTGGGGTCGTCGCACAGGGGGCCGGTGAGCGCTCAGGCTGGTCGACACTCCTGTTGAGGTGGTCAATTCCCGGAATCGGAGAGCTCTCCATTCTTGCTTGACCAAGCGGAGAGCTCTCCGTTAAGTTTGGTCCGTCGACGCGGACGGTCCTGGAATACGTCAGTGACCGGAAGGGCGTAACTCCTGATTTCATCGATCACCTGAGGAGAGTCATGTCTGTTTTCGGCACCGTGCAGCCTGGCTATGAAACCGTGCGTGAGGCATTCGCCATTGGCCAGGAAGAAGACGAGGGTGACGCACAACTGGCCGTGTACCGCGATGGCCGGCTCGTCGTCGATTTGTGGAGTGGATCCTGGTCGGGAGATTCGGCCGTAATCCTGATGTCGTGCACGAAGGGCCTTATGGCCACTTGCGTGCACATGCTGGCACAGCAGGGGCAGCTCGACATCGACGCCGCGGTTCAGGCGTACTGGCCGGAATTCTCCTCACCGGACGTGACAGTTCGCCATCTCCTGACGCATTCGGCCGGTCTGCCCGGGTTCGCCAAGTCGACGGGCATCGATGCTCGGAAGATTCTGGACTGGGAAGCGTGCACGGACGTCCTCGCCGCGTCCGAGCCCCTGTGGAAGCCGGGCACGGCCTATCGCTATCACGCGCTGACCTTCGGCCACCTGGTCGGAGAGGTCATCCGGCGCATCACCGGTCAGACGCCCGGTGAATTCTTCCGTTCCTCGGTGGCCGAGCCGCTCGGACTCGCTCTGTGGGTGGGACTGCCGGCCGACGAGGAACACCGGGTCGCGCCGATCTTCAGTACGAACCCGCTGCCCGGTGTCGACGAGACTCTCGCGCAGCTCGCCTCGCTGGGGATCGATGTCGACGAGCCGGTGCTGCGCACCGTGATGGAGGACCGTCAGGCCGGCGAAGGGGCCGAGTCGCTGTTCAACCGCCGGGAGGGGCATGCCGCGGAGATCCCGGCCGCCAATGGCATCGGCAACGCACGGTCGCTCGCGCGCATGTACGCCGCGCTGATCGGAGAGGTGGACGGAGTCCGGCTCCTCGACCCGGACCAGGTCGCGATCGCCGCCACGCCCCAGACCGACGGCCTCCCCGCCGCGGGCGCGTTCGCCGCGATCCCCACCCCCAACCCCCTTCGCTTCGCCCTCGGCTACGAGGCACCCCGCCCCGGCAACCCGATGCTGGGTTCCACCAGTTTCGGGCACTCCGGCCTGGGCGGCAGGCTGGCGTTCGGCGACCCCGCGAGCGGGATCGCCATCGGTTACACCTGCACGAACGGATCGTGGAACGTCTACGAGGGGGCGGACCCGCGCTGGCTTCCCTGGCTGGCCGCCCTCGGCGACCTCTGACGGACGGGCGTCCGGCGTTCATGATCGAGTTTCTCGACTTCCGAGGTATCGCATGCCTGGCTGCGAGGGGCGGCGGGCGCGGTTGCGAAGAGGAGAGCTCTCCGTTACTGTCGTCACTAGACGGAGGACTCTCCGTTTATCGCTCGGGCGGCCGTGCGGGTCACTGTCTGTCGGTCCTGCTCGCGGACACCACTGGTGCCCGCTGCCCTGACCCGCGGAGGCTTCGGCTGCCGCTCGCCGCGATACGTCCGACCGCGGACGCACTGCCGACCAGTAGTCGGCACCGAATGGCCGACATGGCCTTCTCCCACGAAACGCCAGAGATCCGAGGACGCAACCCATGCAACTCGACAACTACCGCACCCTTGGCCGCTCCGGACTCCGCGTCAGCCCGATCACGCTCGGCACGATGGCCTTCGGCGACCCGGCCTGGGGGTCGGACGACAAGACGTCCAGCGACCTCATCGGGGCCTACCTGGAGGCCGGCGGCAATGTGATCGACACGGCCAACGGATACACCGAGGGCGCCTCGGAGCGGATCATCGGCGCCTATCTTGCCGCGCACCCGGATCTGCGGGACCGGGTGGTGATCTCCACGAAGTTCGCCCGTGGAATGTTCCCAGGTGACCCGAACGGCGGAGGGGCAGGACGCAAGGCGGTGATCCAGCAGGCGGAGGCGTCCCTGCGGCGTCTCCGTACCGACTACATCGACCTGTACTGGCAGCACTGCTGGGACCGGCACACGCCGCTGGAGGAGACCCTCACCGCGCTCGACGACCTCGTCCGCAGTGGCAAGGTCCGCTATGTCGGCCTGTCCAACACCCCGGCATGGGCCGTCGCCCGCATGGCGACGATCGCGGAGTACCGGCACCTGGCTCCCGTCGTCGCGCTGCAGGTCGAGTACTCCCTGGTCCGCCGCACCGTCGAGGGCGAACTCTTCGGCGCCGCCCGTGAGTTCGGCCTGGGTGTGCTCGCCTACAGTCCGCTGGCCAGTGGCGTGCTCTCCGGCAAGTACTCCCGCGAGGACCGCAACCCGCAGGACTCGGGGCGGGGCGCCCTGGCGGAGGCCCAGCTGGGCGACCGGACCTTCGACATCATCGACGTACTGCGCCGGGTGGCCGACGTCAATGAGTGCAGCGTCGCCGCGGCCGCTCTCGCCTGGGTGAGGCAACAGCCGGCACTGACCTCGACCATCCTGGGTGTCCGCTCGCTCAAGCAGCTTCAGGCCAACCTCGACTCACTGGCCGTGACGCTGCCGGACGAAGCGCTCCAGGAGCTCGACAAGGTCAGCGCACCCGACCTCAACTACCCCTTCCCGTGGCTGGCCACGATCGCCACTCCGCTGCAACAGGGCGGAACCGAGATCAACGGCATCGGTGCGGCCGTGTACCGACGCAATGTGAAGTAGCCGAAGGTCGGAAATTCGCCATGGTGCGCGAGTGCCGCCGGCCCATCGGCCGGCGGCACTCGCCTTACGCGCACTGGAGAATCCCGCACTGACCAGTTGTCCCTTGATCGTAGGGGCGGGCGACCAGTCGGGGGCATTCGCTGTCACCGACCCTTGATCGCAGCTCGCGCCCTCCTCCGAGCCACCACCTCGTTCCACGCCCCGGTCGCGGGCTCCGGGCTTGCTAACCGGAGAGTTCTCCGGTAGCTTCGACTCAAGCGGAGAGTTCTCCGATTCGTTTCGGCAAGGAGGCAGGGATCATGGCAGAAGTACTGGTGACAGGCGGGTCCGGATACATCGGCAGCTGGTGCATCCTCGCGCTGCTGGAAGCGGGACACTCGGTGCGCACCACGGTTCGCAACCTGTCCCGCGAACCCGAACTCAGGGCGATGCTCCAGCGCGGCGGTGCCGCTTCCGACGCGCCGCTGCAGGTGGTGGCCGCCGATCTCACCAAGGACGAGGGCTGGCCGGAGGCGGTGCGGGGATGCGACTTCGTCCTGCACGTCGCGTCACCCACCCTCACCAGCGTCCCGCAGTCCGACGACGACATGGTCAAGCCGGCCCGCGACGGAGTCCTGCGGGTCCTGCGCGCCGCCCGCGACGCAGGCGTCCGCCGTGTCGTCCTGACCTCCGCCATCGGGGCCATCGCCTACGGCCACCCCGACCGCGACACCCCCTTCACCGAGGACGACTGGACCGACGTCGACGACACAGGCATCCAGCCCTACCAGAAGTCCAAGACCCTCGCCGAACGTGCCGCCTGGGACTTCATCAAGACCGAGGGCGCCGGCATGGAGCTCGCCACCGTCAACCCCACCGGTGTGCTCGGCCCGGTCCTGGGGCCCGACTACTCTCCCTCTCTCGGCCTCATCCAGCGCATGCTCGAAGGCAAGATGCCCGTCTCGCTCAAGTTCGCCTCCGGGTACGTCGACGTGCGCGACGTCGCCGACCTCCACCTGCGCGCCATGACCCACCCCGCCGCGGCGGGCGAACGCTTCATCGCCACCTCCGGACACAGCCTCTGGGTCCGCGACGTCGCCGCGATCCTCCGTGACCGCCTCGGCGAACGCGCGCACAACGTACCCACCCGCGAAATGCCCGTCTGGGCCTCCCGGGGCATCTCCCTCGTCAACCCCGACATGCGGATGCTGCGCAAGCTCCTCGGCAAGAACCTCGACGCCACCTCCGCGAAGGCCCAACGCCTTCTCGACTGGCACCCCCGCCCCGTCGAAACCACGATCACGGAAACCGCCGAGAGCCTCCTCGGTCTCAACGCCACCCAGGCCGCCTGACCATCACCGCACACCACCTCTCCGGCCCCGGTGGACCACCCGAGGCCGTGGCCGGATCGGACACACGGAGCATGGAGTGGATTCCACATGACCGAGCCCATCGGACGCCTGGGATCAGTGGCCCTGGACTGCGACGATCCCCGCGCGCTGGCCGCCTTCTGGGCGACGGTGCTCGGCGGCACCATCCGCATCGAGACCGACTCCTTCTGCGGGGTCGCACTCGACGGTCTGTTGCTGGTCACCGTGCGCGTTCCCGACTACCGGCCGCCGCAATGGCCCGACGGTGAACCGAAGCAGTTCCACCTCGATGTGGCGGTCGAGGATCTGGACAAGGCCGAGACCCTGACGCTGGCCGCCGGCGCGACCAAGGCCTCCCGGCAGCCCAATCCGGAGAGCTGGCGGGTGCTCCTGGACCCCGCCGGCCACCCGTTCTGCCTGACGACGCTCATCCCGGACTGACGAGATCGCGCAGTGCTCCTCGGCTGAGGATCACGTGCTCTTCTCCGGACGGCCCGCGCCGGCGCAATGGCCCTATTCATGATCGGTCGTGAGCGCCAGTCGCACCGCGGCGAGAAGCTGGTCGTCACTCGCGGCCAGACCGCGTCCGGTGGTGACGAAGACGCGGGCGGCCTGGGCGAGTTGTTCGTCCAGGGCCGGCGTGTTCCGCGCGGCGAACGTCACGCGGGTTCCGGCTCCACGTCGGCTGGTGACGAGGCCGGCCGCTTCGAGCTCTCTGTAGGACCGCGCCACAGTGGCGACCGCCAGACCGAGGTCGGCTGCGAGCTGCCGCACGGTGGGCAGCCTCTCGTCCTGCGGCAGTTGGCCGCTCAGGATCAGGTCGGCGATCTGGATGCGTACCTGTTCGTAGGGAGGAACGGCACTGGAGACATCCACACGCACCAGGACGGGCGTCACGCGGTGGCCCCCTGATGGGGCTTGGCCAGATTCGCGAGGCGCGCGAGCAGGTAGACGAGCGCGACGGCGGCAGCTATGGCCAGAGTGAAAGTGGCGACCTGCAAGGGCTCCAGCCACCAGGTCGAACAGGATTCGTCCAGGCCCCTGTCGAAGAGGGAGAGGGGGAAGGCGCCGGGTAGGGAAGTGCTCGTGTGGAGAGCGGACGTGAACAGGGACGCCGACATCATGCAGCCCCAGGCGTAGGTCACCGCACTGGCGGATGTCACGCGTTGTGCCTCGTCGAGTCCGTGCCCTTCGGGGCCGTCCGTGAGGGCGGGGCGGGAAACGATCTTCCGCAGAACCAGCAGGCACGCCCCGGATCCGACGATGACCGTGGCCACCGTGGCGACGGCGGCGGGCAGGCCGATCCAGCCCGAATCCGTCGAGACGCTGTCTCCGCAGACGAGCCGGACCCCTCGCGAGCTCATCCGCGAAGAGGCGATGGCGGTCGTGATGGCGAGCAGCCCGATGAGCGTGAACAGAAGTGTGCCGAGCAGCGGGTTGTGCGCGCGGGAAAGGTAGTTCGGGATCCTGCGGGGTGAGAGAGAAGCCGTGCGTACGGAGCCGGCCGGAGGGGCGGTGAGGATCTCTCCGGCGAGCACTCCCGTGAGCAGACACAGGCCGAACGCGGTTCCGGCGAACATCACTCCGTGCCGGACCGGCAGATACACGAGCAGGACGGCGACCACGAGACCGAGGGCCAGTCCGCCCATCCTCCATCTCGTGGCTCCTTGGACATACCAATGAGGCCGACCGGCAACGAGGTTGGGGACCAGGAGCAGGAGTCCGATGACAAAGGGAGTGCCTACAAGAAGGCTGTAAATGAGGTTCATGACATCTCCGGCAGCGGAAGCACGACCGTGTCACCATGTCACGCACTGTGAAGTTGTGTCAATGTGTTAGAACATGTGCTCATCTTGGAGGCTGTCGAACCCGCCGGGCGCAGCCGCATCGGCGGGCTCGGTCGAATCGGTGCGCTCAGAAGGGCAGTTGGGCGGTGCTGGTGTAGATGGGTACGGCGACGGCCACCGGCCAAGGAGTCACGCCTGGTGACCCCTTCCGGGAATCATGGGCTCTGCAGAGGATCTGCCCGCCGGTGCCGGCGCCAGAGGCGGATCACGTTCCGCACGCCCGCGCTGAGGAGAACGGCGAACAAGGCGGCGAGCCCGACGGCGGTCAGGACGCTGATCCACTGTCCGGCAGCGTTTCCGAGGAGCTGCACCGCGGCGACGTTCGCACCGGCCCAGACGGCAACGCCGACAGCCGTCACGGTGAGAAAGGGAAACCGTTTCGTCCCCAGGGTGCCGCACACCGGGGCGATGGTGTTGCGCAGGACGGCGGAGAAGGGAGCCGCGGCCACCACCCACAGACCCAGCCGCTCCGTGACGTTCTCGAGCGAGGCGATCCGGCTCCTGGTGACGGGACCGCGTTCCCTGTCGGACAGTCTCTGGAGAAAAGCCCGGCCCGTACGGGTTCCGAGTCGGTGGCCGACCGCCCCGCCCGCGACCGCCCCGGCTGCCGCCGCCAGGACGGCGGCCACGGGGTGGACCGGACCGTCGACCGTCAGGAGTGCGGCGGTGGTCATGGCGATGCCTCCGGGTGCGGGGAGACACACGTACTGAAGAGCGATGGTCAGGGCGAGACTGACGCAGACGAGAGCCGGGGGAAGCGTTCGTAGCCACTGGTCCATCGACATCTCCTGGAGTGTTCCGGCGTGCTGGTGGACTGGCGGGCCGGCAGGCGGGGCGGGGTCACATGCCGGCGAGTCTGTTGATGTCCCGGCTGGTCAGAATGGCGGGCTCCGTGTTCGCGGGGCGGCTGAGGGCCACGGCCGCACGTCCGATGGCATCGGTGGAAGTGGCCCAGTCGGGGAACACTCGGCGCAGTACCGGGAACAGCGGGCCGGTGGCCGTGTAGAACGCCCGGGCAGCCGGTGAGGAGGCGCGGGCGCCGTTGCGGGGGCGGATGTAGCCGGGACGCAGGACGTGCGTACGCATGGGCAGAGCAAGGAGGGCGTTCTCGGCCGCGCCCTTGACGCGAGCCCACATCACGGAGCTCTTCTCGCTGCTGTCGGCGCTGCGGCCCGAGACGTAGACGAAGGCGGGCCGGTCGCCCACTTCGAGCAGCGTGTGTGCCGCGGCGAGCGCGTAGTCGACGGTCACCCTTGTGTAGTCCGCTTCCGTCACACCCCCGGACGAGGTCCCGATCGCGTAGTGGCAGGCGTCGATGCCCTTGAGTTCGGCACGGAGCGGAGAGAGATCGGCGAAGTCCTCGTGGATCAGTACCCGGACCTTGGGATGAGTGAGAGTCGGTGTGCGGCGCGCGACGACGGTGACGGACTCGACATCGGCGTCGGCGACGCACGCGTGGAGCATCCCGTGGCCGACCATGCCGGTGGCGCCGAGAAGGAGAATTTTCACGGGGGTTTCCTCTGTCCATGGACACTCGGAGGGCGTTTCCCGGCTGTGTCGCCGTGGCGGCCGCTCCGAGAACGGACGCCGTCGCGAAGCCGAGCAGTCCTGTACGGCAGGTGCGGAAGCTGCGTGGGCCCGACGCCCGTCGAGCCCGGAGACGACCGACCGCTCGGCGGTCAGGCGGTGGTGGCGGGTACGACACCGTGGGCGATGAGGCTGCGGGCGCAGTCGATGACGGCTTCCCGCCCGGAGCGGGGCCGCCAGCCGAGCACGCGGCGGGCCTTGTCGGTGCTGTGCAGACTGCGACGTCCGAGTCCCGGCAGGATCTCCCGCATCGAGGTGTCCGTCTCGGCTGCCTTGCGCACGGCCTCGTCGTCGAGCTGAAGGGTCGTCACTTCGGCGGCGGCCGAGCCGAGTTCGTCCCGCAGGGCCTCAGCGATGTCGGCCATCCACATGAACTCCCCGGTTGCCAGGAAGCGTTCGCCGGCGGCCTCCGGGGTGGTCATGGCACGGATGTGGGCGTCGGCGAGATCGCGGACGTCGACCACCTCCAGCCCGATGCGGGGGATGCCGGCAATCCCGCCGGTCAGCAGGCCGGCGATGATGCCGACGGACCCGATGGTGGTGTCGGACAGCAGCGGGCCGAACACGGCGCCGGGCAGGACCGTCGTGATCTCCGGGCCGTCCGGGTGGGCGGCGGCGAAATCCCAGGCAGCGAGTTCGGCCACGGTCTTGGAGCGGCGGTAGGGGATCAGGCCGGGGTCCTCCGGGTCGGTCCACAGCGTCTCGTCCGTGACGCCGTCTTCCGCGTAGGACGACGGGCTGGAGGCGTTGGCCGCGGAGGTCATCACGACGCGTCGCACCCCGGCCCGAGCGGCGGCCGCCAGCACGCGCTCGGTGCCACCGCGCGCGGTGTCGACCAGGACCTGTGCGCCGGCGCCGCCCAGGCCCATCGGCGAGGCCACGTGCAGGACATGGTCGACGCCGGCCATGGCCGTGTCCCAGCCCTCGTCGTGGGTCAGGTCCGCGGAAGCGAAGGCCAGGCGATCGCCGGGGTCGGTCTCGGTGGCGACCGCGTTCCGTACGACCTGCTGCTTCGCGGCCGTACGCACCGTCGTGCGCACCTGGTACCCGTTCTTCAGCAACTCGGCGACACATCGGCCGGCCACATAGCCGGTGCCTCCGGTGACCAGGACGAGTTGGTTGCTCTCTGGCATGAGGAGTGGTGTTCCTTCCCCGACTCGATGTCTACGACCGTATACTTTAATGTCTACGAGTGTATACATGATGTCGGCCGCTGACCAACCGAGCTGCTCCGCGCGTCGCGCGACGGCTTTGACGGGCAGGGGCGGGCTTTGGATAATCACCGGTGACCAGCGCCTTTGTGCGGGACACAACAGTGCTCGGCCACGTCCGACCGATGGACCACAGCTTGGAGTCGTTCCGTGCCTGAGGATTCACGTCCGAGACGCCGAGGCGCAGCCGCGACGCGGAAGGCGATCCTGGAGTCGGCCCGCAAAGCCTTCGCCCGCTCCGGATACGACGGCGTCGGAGTACGGGAGATCGCGGCGGACGCCGGCTGCACCGCGATCCTGGTGAACCGCTACTTCGGCTCCAAGGAACAGCTGTTCCAGGAGGTCGTCGTCGACGCGATGAACTCCGCGGAAGTACTGCGCCCGGACGTCCTCGGCGACAAGGACAGGGCGCGGGCACTTGCCGAGGCCTTGGTCGACCGCACCGCGTACGGCGAACCGGCCCTCGAGGGGCTGCTGATCGTCCTGCGGGCTCTGTCCAACCCGGCGGCGACTCGGACGGCCCGGGAACAGATCGAGAACCACCACCACCGCCAGTTGACCGACGTCGTCCGGGGGCCGCACGCGGCAGAGCGCGCCGCGCTCATCGTCTCCGTCATCGTGGGATTCCAAGTCATGCGCCAGATGTACGGCATTGAGGCCCTCGCCGATGCCGACCCGCAGGTCCTCACCGACCTGCTCACTGCCCAGCTGGAGCAGCTCTTCCTCGGAGACTGACGGCACTTCGGGCTGCAAGGCGGAATCTTCTCAGGACGGTCAGGCCTGTGGTGTTGAGCGTGACGTGCCGCGCGTGGGCTTCTTGCGCTGCGGAGGAATGAGACGAGGCCTACGAGGTGTAGGCCGCCTACATCGAGTGGTTCGAAACCCTCGCCGGTTACATCCGGCTGAAGCACGGCCTCGGTGTCGCGCTGCACAGCGCCGCCGCCCAGAACGTCGTGGTCGAGGCGTGGGGTCCGACGAGCGAAGCCGTCGGCAAGCTTGTCGACGCCTGCGTCGCCGAGGGGCGGAGATTGATCGCGATGGTCTTCAACGGGATCCGGGCGGAGCCGAGGAATCTCTGAAGGCCGGTGGAGGCGGCTGGGGTGTCGAGCGTCAGGCGGCGCGTGTCGAAGGACGGAATCCTTCGATGGCCAGTTCCATCAGCCGGTCGGTCTGGGCCGCGCCCTCGGCGTTGTCCGGGGTGCGCCACAGACAGCTCATGAGCATGATCACGTCGACGGGGTCGATGCCGGGCCGGACTTCGCCCGCGTCGATGCACGCGTCCAGGAGTTCCTTGACCGCGGCGGTGACGGGTGGCCACGAGGCGCTGACGAGTTCTTGGGCGGCGGCGGAGTGCAGTGCCTCGCCGAGGCCGTGCTTGAGGCGAACGTAGGAGGCGAGGGTGGTGAACCATTTTCGCAGCGCGTCGAGCGGGGTGTGGTCGGCGAGGACTTCCGGTACGGAGCGGACCAGGCGCTCCATGTCGTGGCGGTGGACCTCCAGGATCAGGGCTTCGCGGGTCGGGAAGTGCCGGTAGAGCGTGCCCGGTCCGACCCCTGCCCGCTTGGCGATGGAGTTGAGCGAGGCGTTGGGGGACTCGGCGAGCGCGTCGTGGGAGACCTGAAGGATGGCTTCACGGTTCTTCAGCGCGTCGGACCGTTGTGGGGTGGCGTCGGGCATGCGACCTCCTGAGGTGCACCAGCACCACCCATTCTATCCGGAGATGTCTCCGATAGTCTGGAGAGGGATGGGGCCGAGCCCGGCGTGACCCGCCTTCGCCTCGCCGCTCGGCCACAGGGCCGGCTACTGCTGCGAGGGTGTGCTCGTCCAGTCCGGCAGACTCGTTACCGCCGCCTCAAGGACCTCATGAACCTCGGTCAGCAGGGCATCCGGGGAGGCGAAGCCGCAGGCGACCATCCGCAACTGTCCGCCGAAGGTGATCACACCGATGAGGTCCTCGTTCTCCACCAGGCACGGCAGGAAGGGACCCCAGAGAGCGGCTGGCTTGAGGCTTCCCTCGATGTTCACCACTCCCAGATTGCTGACAAGGACGTCATAGGCGAAGGAGCCCATGACCGCCGTCGCGGTGGCTGCGTCGGCGTCCACGGGAACGTACTTCTGGATCGCTTCACTGGCCGCCGCTATTCCGGCGGCCGATCTGGGCCCGGACAGCGCGTTGCCCACGGCGCGTGCCTGATCCCAGACCGACTCTCCGTCGAATGGTTCCGATCCCGTCCGTGTCGCGCCGTGATAGTCGACGCACAGTCCGTCTCCGCCGATCTGCTTCCGGAGATCGAACGGAGTCAGCACGCGCACGAACTCCTCACCGCCCACGACACTCCTCGCCCGGGATACGGCCGCGACGAGGATCGAGTGCACCGTGGTCTTTTCCTCCCGGCTCCGCTGAATAAGGATCTGGGTGAGTTCCTTGTTCAGAGCGAGGGTGGCCACCGAGGGGGTCGCGCCGTCGAAGGGGCGTGGTGCGACGGGCACTCCCATCCGTGGATCGTCCGCAGGAGGCGGCCCCGCCTCGTGACCTGTCGGTGCGGTCAGGGTGCCGGCGACAACGTCTTCCTGTGACGGAGGGACCGGGAGGATCTCCAGTTCCTGGCCGTTGAGTGCGCTCACCACGTCGTTGAGAACGGCCACTCCGCCGATTCCGTCGACGACGCAGTGATAGAAGGTCAGCAGCAGTACCGAACGGTCCCCATCGCCGACCAGTACCGCGCGCGCCAGAGGGGCTTGCGACGTGTCGAACTGCCGGCCGACCTCTTCGGCCGCCACCTGTCGCCACGTCTCCGCAGGTCGGTGCAGCACCCGCAGACTGCTCGGAGGTACCGGTGCGGACCGATGGAATCCGAGCCGGCCTTCCGGGTGGTCCTCGATGTGCACCTGCAGAAGAGGATGGCGATCCTGAACCGCGGCGAGGGCTGCCGATACCTGTTCCTCGGTGATTTCCACCGGGAATTCTGCGGCCACAGTGAACAGCATGGACAGTTCGTCCATGTTCCGGTGGTACATGCGCTCGACAGCCCCAAGTGGCCTCTGCAGTGCGCTGCTCATTGAAATCGTCCTGCCCTTTTTCGTTCAGTGCTGACGTCGACCGCATATTAAGCGGAGACCTCTCCGGTCCGTGCCGACCGTAGTGGAGAGGTCTCCGCATTGCAAACCGGGAGTGGGGACGGCCCTGGACCGAGCCGACCGGCGTCGGCTGGCCGCACAGCTTCTGCGCGGGACGGACATCGGCCTCGCCGCCGGCCTGGATTTCGCCGCGCCGAGCTCCTTGAGTCACGCCTCCGGCGCGAGGTGGGCTCCACCCCGGCCACTTCCGGGCGGCGGCTCGCGAGGAAACCGTGAGCGTCCCTGCGCTACGCCGAGTCCCGCACCACCAGCTCCGGTTCGAAGATGACCGACGTCGCCTCGGTGCGTACGCCGTGGATGTGTTCGTCGAGCAGGCGGGCCATCTCCGTGGCCATCTCCTCGACCGGCTGGCGGATCGTGGTCAGCCGGGGCCGGCAGGTCACGGCGATGCTGGAGTCGTCGAAGCCGACCACCGCGACGTCCTCGGGCACCCGGCGTCCGCGCTCCCGTACTACCTCGCAGGCGCCCTGCGCCATGAGGTCGTTGGCGGCGAACACGCCGTCCGTGTCGGGGTGGCCGGACAGCAGGTCGGACATGGCCGCCAGACCGCTGTCCAGGGTGAACCCGCCCTCGACGACCGGGACATAGGGGTGGCCGTGGCGCGCGAGCGTGTCACGGAACCCGGCGAGTCTCTCCTGGCTGGCCGCCACGTCCAGCGGGCCGCAGATCGTGGCGGGCCGCCGGCAGCCGCGGGCGAGGAGGTGCTCCGCGGCGAGGCGCCCGCCGTCCCGGTGCGCCAGGTCCACATAGCTGAGCGGGACCGGACGGGAGGGGCGGGCGAAGAGCACGGCGGGCAGGCGGGCGTCGGCGAGGAGGGCGGGCAGCGGGTCGTCGGAGTGGGTGGAGACGACGAGGGCGCCGTCGGCACGGCCCTGGCGCAGGTAGGTCAGCACCTCCTCCCGCGTCTCGGCCGACTCGGCGAACATCAGGACGGGGTGCATCGAGCGTGGGCGCAGGAAGCCGACGATGCCGCCGACGACCCGACCGAAGAAGGGATCGGCGAAGATCCGTGTGGCGAAGGCGTTCTGGCCGGCGTCCGTGATGTCCCCGGCGCCGGACACCACCAGGGCGACGGTCTCGGCCCGCCGGGTCACCAGGGAACGGGCGGCCCGGTTGGGCGCGTACCCCGTCCGTTCGATGGCCCGGCGGACCACTTCCTGGATCTCCGGATCGACGTTGCGGACGCCGTTGACGACCCGGGACACGGTCGCCCGGGAGACGCCTGCCTCGCGGGCGACGTCCTCCAGTGTCGGGGCCTGTCTGCTCATGCGGGCACCCTAACGGACCTGCGGTGTCCGGCAATAGAGCGCTCTCCCGGAGCGGGGCCGTACGCTCCGGGAGAGGTCCGTGGGTCAGGCGTACACGCCGAACTCGTACAGCGAGTACCCCCAACCGGTGCCCCGCGCCGTGCCGTTGACGCGGACGTAGCGGCCGGTCCCGGTGACGTCGAAGTCGTCGATGCCTCCGTTGCCGTCGGAAACGGTGCGCACGGTCTGCCAGTTCTGGCCGTCGTCGGAGGTCTGGATCGTGTATCCCTTCGCGTACGAGGCCTCCCAGGACAGCTGGACGTGCCGGAACGTGGTGCGGGTGCCGAGATCGACCTGGAGCCACTGGGGGTCGCTCCAGTCACTGGCCCAGCGCGAGGCCTGGTTGCCGTCCACCGCGTTGGCCGCGGTGCACGGGCAGTCGCCGTAACTCGCCTGGAAGGACGAGGCGGTGGCCGGTTTGCCGCGTGCCACATTCGTGCCGGACGGCACCGGCGGGACGACCCGGATCGAGCGCGTCTCGACGCCCACGTTGCCCCGGCCGTCCGTCGCCTTGACGTACACCTTCCAGACACCCGGACGGTCGGGCGCGGTGACCCGGAGACGACCGCCACCGAGATCGGTCGACGGCAGCGAGGCCAGATTCTTGCTCTGGTCGATGTAGTTGCTGTTGTCGAGGACCTCGTACGAGATCCGGTCGCCGTCGGGATCGGTGGCCCGCACGGACAGCACCAGGTCGCGTCCGGCCTGCACCTGGCCCGCGCCGCCCTCGACGGTCAGGTCGGAGATGACGGGCGGGGTGTTGTCGTGGCTGGTGTCGCCCCCGTAGGCCCGCTTCACCGCGTAGTACGACAGCCGCTTCTGACCCGCGGGCAGCAGGTTGAACCAGATGCCGCCGAAGTCGTACTCGGTGCCGTAGTGGAAC
This sequence comes from Streptomyces sp. NPDC002499, assembly GCF_053595415.1. Taxonomy (NCBI): domain Bacteria; kingdom Bacillati; phylum Actinomycetota; class Actinomycetes; order Kitasatosporales; family Streptomycetaceae; genus Streptomyces; species Streptomyces sp. NPDC002499. The sequence goes on along the minus strand of NZ_JBSFXO010000002.1, from coordinate 311,640 downwards.
ATCGTGGCGCCGAGCGCGACCCCCTGGTGCCCCGTGATGCAGTTCCAGGCGCGGGTGTAGCCGTCGGCCTTGGCCTGGTCGGAGGGCTCCAGCGGAACGCCGTTGGCGTCGTCGGGGACCTCCCATTCGCCGGCCGGCCCGGTCTCGGTGACGATGTACGGCTTGGTGTAACCCCCTTGCTGCCAGGCGGACTTGATGTCGCAGACCGCGTTGTAGGAGTTCACCGCGTACAGGTCGAGATCCGGCGCGTTCCGCTTGTAGTAGGGCCAGGCGCCGACCCACGCGTCGGTGGACGTGACCGGGTGGTTGGGGTCGACGGCGTGGATCTTCTTGGTGATGTCGTTGACGAGGGTGGTGTAGGCGTTGCGCTGTCTCTCCAACTCGTCGCCGCTGTAACAGTTCTGGAGCCCGAGGACCGACTCGTTGCCGACGTCCCACATGAGCACGCCGGGGTTGTCCTTGTAGGTCTGCACCCACTTGGGGAACTCGTCGAGCATCTGGTTCTTGTAGGCGGTGTCCGTCAGGTAGTTGACGCAGCCGCCGCTGCCGGGGCCGCCGCCCGGCTGGAGCCAGAAGCCGGCAACGACCTTGATGCCGTGGGCTGCCGCTGAGTCGAACAGCGGCTTGCTGCTCGCGTCGGTGCCCCAGGTGCGGATCGTGTTGACGCCCATGGACTGGAGGTCCGGCATGTACCTCTCGGCGTCCGCGACACTCGGGCCCCAGGTCAGGCCCTTGAGCTGGTACGGCCGTCCGTCGACCGTCAGTTGCCAGGCGCCCTGGCCGCCGGTCACCTTGACGACACTGCCCGCGGCCTGAGCCTGGGCGGCGGGCAGGGCGGCGAGGAGTCCGGCCGTCAGGACGCCGGCCGTGAGGGGTGCCGCGATGCGGCGGGTTAGGGGTCGTGGGGTCATGGGCGCGGTCCTCACGGCAGTCGGTAGTTCTCGTCGAGGGCGGCGCCCGCCTCCGGGTGGGTCTCGTCGTAGCCGCGCGCGTTGCACTGCAGTCCGCCGACGACGCAGTGGTCGACGAGGGCCTTGAGGGTGCGGTCGTCCCAGGCGTTGAAGAAGTCGTAGTGGAAGCTGTGACCCGTTCCGCTGGCCAGCCGGACCTGGGACATGTCGCCGTTGACGGGGAAGGCCATCTTGAACTCGATCATCGGCAGCGCCACCGGGTGGTCGGCCGGGCACATGTTGTCGTTCGTGCCGGGCTTGACCACGGGGTAGGCCATGTGGCTCTTGTGGTCGGGCGTGTCGAGGTACTTGCCGTCCCAGCAACTCGGCGCCTGGAAGCGGATGTTGAGCTGGACGTCGGCGCGGTTCGGGCAGGTCGCGGGGAACTCGGTGTTGAAGAAGCTGTCACCGCACTCCCAACCCTCGACGAAACCGCGGTGGTTCCGGAACTCGTCGGCGCTCTGCGTGGGGCTGCCGACGACGAAACGCAGGCCCTTGGGGAAGGGCCGGACGCTGGTGTAGTCGGTGACGCCGGTCTTGTAGTAGATGACCTGCGGGCCGACGGGAAGGATCTGCTGGTTGCCCTTGTAGAGCGTGGGCATCCAGTAGCCGGACAGGTCGCCGGGTGCCTTGCAGGTGGTGCCGCCGGCCGACAGCGAGGCGGTCGTGCTGTTGGCGTCGGTCGTCGTGTTGCCCATGAACGTGTGGTCGTGGGACTTGCCCGGCTGCTGCGGGTAGACGATGGGGTCGTCCGGCCTGGTGTGCGTGACCGAACAGTTGGCCTGGAACTCGTGGAAGTAGCGGTGCGGCGGGTTCTGCGTGGACGGCGTCACGCCGGTGACCGGCGGGTTGGCGAGGATGTAGCCGTCGCCGTCCGGATCCTCCGGGGAGTTGGCGGTCGACACGGCCATCGCGTGACCGGAGTGGGTGGCCGCGAAGGACCGCTCGGCGGCACTGTTCGGTGCGGGTGGCCCGGCGCTCATGGCGATGCCGCCGAGGCCGAGCGAGGTCAGCAGGAGCGCGCCGGTGATCAGCGTGGCTGACAGGCCTTTCGATCTCCGTGACATGGAGACCTCCTCCTGAACGGTGGGGGTGTCAGAGGTCGTCGCCCGGCGTCCCCGTGACATGGCGTCAGGTGAGCCGGTGCGAGGGCGCCGGGAGACGGTGGGAGAACGGTCTGGGAGAGCGCTCTCCCGCCGAGGAGTGTTGAGGGCATGTCAGCAAGGTGTCAAGGGATCCGGCGGAAGTGGGGTCCGGAAAGGTTTCGCATCCCGAAGGCTTGCGGAGAGTTCACCTCACGATTTAAATCAAGACATGAACTAAGCACCGCAGCTGGGACCTTGGTCGGTCACGCGACGAGAGCGGGCTCAGGGCTCGATGACGAGGTGCTCGATGAGGTCGCCGCGCAGCGTGAACCGATAGTGGAGATCGACGGTGCCGCCGGGGAAATTGCCTTCGAGGTGGTGCGTGGCGATGTAGTGGGCCGCGTCGGTCTCCTGGGCGTCCGTGAGCTGGATGGTGTACGTGAATTCGGTGGCCGCCCGGTCCAGCCACCCCTCGATCGCGGCGCTGCCCCGGTAGGTCCTGCCGTCGTCGATCACGGTGGCGTCGTCGGCGAACGTCGTGACCGCGATGGCCGTGTCGTGGGCGCGGTGCGCCGTGAGGTAGCGCGTGATCACCTCGGGCAGGTCGTTCGGGCTGATGGTCCGGGGCTGGTTGTTGTCGGGCATGACACTCCTGAAGGTGGTGGTGGGTTCAGACGGTCGGGGTGGTTCCGCCGTCGATGACGTGTTCGGCGCCGACGATGGCCGAGGCGCGGTCGGAGACGAGGAAGGCGACGAGTTCGGCGACCTCCTCGGGCCGGTTGGGGCGGCCGAGCGGGATGCCTCCCAGGGAGTCCATGAGTCTGCCCAGCGCCGCTTCCTGACTGATGTCGGCCTCGTCGGCGATCCGGGCGACGAGATGCTCGGCCGCCGAGGTCTGGACGAAGCCGGGCGAGACGGTGTTGACGCGGACGCCGTGCGGGGCGAGTTGGTTGGCCAGGCCCTTGCTGTAGGTGGTCAGCGCGGCCTTGGCGGCGGCGTAGGCCAGGGTGCCGTTCCACAGCGGCAGGCGGCGCTGGATGGAGGTGACGTGCACGACCGCGCCCTTGCCCGTGGCGATCATGTGGGGGAGGAGAGCGCGGTCCAGACGGACGGCGGCCAGCAGGTTGGTGTCCAACTCCCTTGCCCAGTCGTCGTCATCGAGCGCGGCGAACCCTCCCGCCGGTGCCGCGGAGCCGCCGAGGGTGTTGACCAGGATGTCGACGCCACCCATGCGGGCCTCCACCTCGGAGGCGACGTGGGAGACGCCCTCCGCACTGGACAGGTCGGCGCCTATGAACGTCTTCTCCTCGACGTCGTCGGGGCGGCTGCGCGCGGTGACCAGCACAGTCGCGCCGGCGTCGGCGAGTCGTCGGGCGATCGCGGCTCCGGTGCCCTTGGTGCCGCCGGTGACCAGAGCGCGTCGGCCTTCGAGCGATTCACTGCTGGGTGTGCTCACGTTGTGCTCCGTTCCAGGGCGCGGGCATGCAAAGCACCGCTCCCGTGTTGCTGCTAAAATAGAAGCTAGTAACTTCGACTTTAGCAGTAACTGAGGAGATGGCCGCCGTGGCAAGTCGGATCAGGCTGGAGGACCGGGAGTGCCCGCTGTCCACGACGGTCGAACACGTCGGTGAGTGGTGGACGCTGCTGATCCTGCACGACGCCTTCGACGGCTACACCCGCTTCGACCAGTTCCAGGAGAGCCTCGGCATCTCCTCCAGCATGCTCACCACCCGGCTCAAGTCCCTGGTCGCGGACGGGTTGTTGGAGCGCAGGCCGTACCAGACCAACCCCGTGCGCCACGAGTACGTACTGACCGAACTCGGGCGCTCCCTGCGCCCGGTGATCGTGGCCCTGGCCGCGTGGGGCAACTCCCGCCTGGCGCCGGGGGAGCGGAGCATGATCCTCGTCGACGCGCACAGCGGTCAGGAGGTCGAGCCCGTGGTCGTCGACGCCAGGACCGGTCGTCGCCTCGACGACAGTGAGACGTACGTCTTCACGGCCGGGCCCGCGGCCAGTGACGGGATGCGCAGCCGGTACGCGGGACGTCCGGCCGCTCCCACGGACGAGGGGTAGGTCGGCCCGGCGAGCGGGATCGGACGTTTTGGCGGGCCGAGCGGCAGCGCGGGTCAGCGGGAGGGCTGAGCTATGTGGCGATCCTGTCCCGCACCGTGCCCGGCGACTGCCGTGGCGATGCCGAGGACGGCCAACACGGTGAGCGGAATGGTCCAGCTGTGCGTGGCGTCGTGCACGATGCCGAGGAGCAGGGGTCCGGCCGCGGCTACGAGATAGCCGATGGACTGTGCCATGCCCGCCAGCGCGGCGGCTTCGCCGGAGCTGTCGGCGCGCTGGCTCTGGAAGGTCAGCGCGAGGACGAGGCAGGCGCCGCCGCCGAGTCCGAGCAGGGTGCAGGCCAGGACGGACAGCGCGGGGGCCGTGACGAGAAGGGTGAAGCCGCCTGCCGTGAGGATCGAAGCCCCGGCCGCGGTCCAGCGCTGGTCGTGCCGGCCTCGGGTGAGCAAGGGCAGAAGGCTGCTGGCGGCCAGCGAGACCACCTGGTAGTAGAACAGCATCCATCCGGCCGCGGTGCTGCTGGTGCCGCGGTCGGCCAGGATGCTGGGCAGCCACGCGACGGCGGTGTAGAAGGCCAGGGACTGCAGGCCCATGAAGAGGGTGACCTGCCAGGCGAGCCGCGACCGCCAGGGCACCGGGCTGTGGGTCCCGCCGCTGGACGCCTGTGGCTTGTCCCCCCGCATCCGCGGCAGCCAGGCGAGGAACGCCGCGACGGTGAAGGCGACGCCCCAGGCCAGGGCGGTGTGCCAGGAACCCGGCACGGACTGGGCCAGCGGCGCGGAGACCCCGGAGGAGACCGCTGCCATGAGGCCCATGACGGTCACGTAGAGAGCACTGACGCTCTGGATGCGGTGTGCGGGCACGCTGCGCCTGATCAGCGCGGGCAGCAGCACGTTGCCGAACGCGATGGCCGCGGAGAGCAGCACCGTTCCGGCGAACAGACAGATCACCGAGGGAAGCGAACGGATCACCGTTCCGACGGCCAGCACGCCGAGGGCCGCGACCAGCAGGCGGGCGCTGCCCCATCGGTGGGAGGTCCGGGCGACCAGGGGCGACGTCGCGGCGAACGTCAGCAACGGGAGTGTGCTGAGCAGCCCGCCCCAGCTCGACGTCAGGCCGCTGCCGTGCTCGATCTCGGGCAGCAGGGCGCCGACACCGGTGAGGGGGGTGCGCAGGTTGGCCGCCACCAGGCAGATGGCGATGATGAGCCCGACCGACACGGCGGGCCGGGCCATGTCGGCACGGTCCATGAGCGGTGGCTCCGTGGCGGAGTGCTGACGGGAGTCCGAAGCCGGCTGCGTGCTCACTGTTCCTCCGCTGCGCGTGTCGTCGTGGTCTCGTGGTCGCGGGTGAGCTGGACGATCGCGGCGGCCGCGTCACGGGCGCCGCCTGAGTCCCGGGACTCGATCGCGTCGACGAGTCGCCGGTGCAGGAGGGCGTGCTCCTCGGCGTGGGTGGCGTCCCAGGCCAGACCGCCCGGGGACGCGGTGAGTGCCGTCCCGAGGTAGTCGTACACCTCGACCAGCAGGTCGTTCCCGCTCGCCCGGACGACGGCCCGGTGGAACAGCGCGTCGACGTTCGTGGCCGCGGACGTGTCCTCGCCGGCGCTGGCCTCGTCGGCGTCGGCCAACAGCTCCCGCAACTGCTGCAACTGCGTCTCGCTGCGGCGCAGGGCCGCGGCTCCCGAGGCGTACTCCTCCAGGACGGTCCGCAGCTCCAGTACCTTGCCCCTCTCTACGGAGCTGGCCCGCCGCACCATGACCGACTGGAGCTCGCTGGAGGAGCGGACATAGGTGCCGTCCCCGGCCCGGGGCTCCAGCAGCCCGAGGTGCACCAGTGCGCCGATCGCCTCGCGCAGCGTGCTGCGTCCGACCCCGAGCTCCTCCATGAGGTCCTGCTCCGGCGGGATCCGTGTCCCCACCGGCCAGCCCCCTGCCTCGATGTGCGAACGGAGACTCTCCACGAGCTGAGCGGACAGGCTGGCGGTCCTTCGTGGTGCGCTGATGCGTTTCATGGAAGCACTCTATGACAAACATCAGACGTTTGAACATCACATCCGATTGCTCGGCATGCGGGCGCTGATCGGCGAAGCCGAGTACGGACCGGTCGCAGTCGTCCGTCCGCAGTCGCCCGACCGCCCGCGCCGGACCTCAGCGCTCCCGGACGTCGATGAGTTCCTGGACGCGGTGCGGCGCGTAGATGCCGTCGACCAGCAGTTGGGAGAGCCCCATGACTCCGGCGCGTGGGTCCAATGTGCTGCGGACGATCTGGAGGTTGCGGGTGGCCAGAGGGAGTGAGCGGCGGTAGACGACCTCGCGGATGCCGGCGAACAACTGCTCGTCGGTGTGGGCGAGTTGGCCGCCGATGGCGATGACGCGGGGGTTGAACATGTTGACCGCGTCCGCGACGGCGATGCCGAGAATGCGTGCCGCGCGCCGGGCGAGGCGTACGGCGGTGGGGTCGCCGGAGCGGATCAGGCGTACCGCGTCGTCGACGGTCGTGACGTCGTGTCCCGCCGTCCGCAGGTCGCGGACCAGGGCCCAGCCGCCCGCGAACGCCTCGACGCAGCCGGTGTTGCCGCAGCGGCAGAGCGGGGGTTCCTTGGTGTCCTCGACGGTGACCTGGATGTGGCCGACGTCGCCGGCCGCACCGTCGGCGCCGCGGTGGATGCGGCCGCCGGCGATGATGCCGGTGCCGACGCCGGTGCCGATCTTCAGCATCAGCAGGTGGTCCACCTCCGGGTAGCGCAGCCGCTGTTCGCCGTAGGCCATGGCGTTGACGTCCTTGTCGACGAGGACGGGACAGCCGTACGCGGGACCCAGGCGGCCGGGGATGTCGTAGCGATCCCAACCGGTCATGATCGGCGGGCTGACGACCCGTCCGGTGGCGAAGTCGACCGGCCCGGGCACGTCGATACCGATGCCGAGGACGTCGGTGTCGGCGTGTGCGGTCTCCGTCAGCAGTTCGCGGAACTGCTCCTCGACGACGGACAGCACGGCCTCCGGTCCGGTGCTCACGTCGCACGTGGCCTCGCGCTCCGCACGCACCTCGCCTGCCAGGTCGCAGATCGCGGTGCGCAGCCCGGTGGCGCCGATGTCGGCGAGGAGCAGGACCCCCCGGTCGCGGTTGACGACGAACCGTCCGGCCGGGCGGCCGCGGGTACGGGCGTCCTCGGGGGCCGGGACCAGCAGGCCGGCGCCGAGCAGGCCCTCGAGCCGCTGGTTGACCGTGGTGCGCGACAGGCCCGTCTGCTGTACGACGTCGGTCTTCGTGAGGCCGTCGGTCACGTCACGGAACAGGGCCAGTATCCCGCCGGGACTGGTCTCGGCCCGGGCGGCGGTGTTCGTCGTATCCACCTGGACACTCTAGCTATGACGGTGACTAAGTGAAAGTCTCTCTTCTTATGACTGAAAAAGTCGAAAGAAGTATTGTCAGCCTCCGGAAGGGGTCGTACCGTCAGGCGTATCCAGTGGGAAAGGGACACCCCATGCGTACACAGCACAGAGCCGTCAGAAGTGGGGCAGTGTTCGGCACGTTCAGCGCGCGCCGCACCGCCGTATCCGGCATCGCCCTCGCCGTCACCGGGGTGCTCGCACTCAGCGCCTGCGGCTCCGGGGACTCGTCGGGCTCCGGCTCCTCCGGCAGCACCAAGTTCGCCGCGGTGATCAAGGGGCTGGACAACCCGTTCTTCCAGAGCATGCAACAGGGCATCGACGCCCAGGCGAAGACCGGCGGGGTCGATGTCACGGTGCAGGCCGCCAACTCGATCACCGACACCACGGGGCAGGCGGACAAGCTGACCGGCCTCGCCGGCCAGGACTTCGGGTGCTACATCGTGAACCCGATCTCCGCCACCAACCTCGTGCAGGGCCTGGCCAAGGTCGCCCAGTCGAAGAAGACCGTCGTCAACATCGACAGCCCCATCGACGCGAAGGCCGCCAAGGCGGCCGGCGCGACCCCGGCCACCTACATCGGCACGGACAACACGGCCGCCGGAAAGACGGCGGGCGCCCAGATGGCGAAGCTGCTGCCCCAGGGCGGCAACGTCGCGGTGATCGGCGGTATCGCCGGTGATGTCACCAGCGGCGCCCGGGTCACCGGCTTCAAGGAAGGTGTCGGCTCCGGCATCAAAGTCGTGCAGACCGCCGCCGCCGACTGGGACCGGCAGACCGCGCTGACCGCGGCCACCGACCTGCTGCGCGCCCACCCGGACCTCAAGGGCTTCTTCGTCGCCAACGACGACATGGGGCTCGGCGTCGCCAGGGCCGTCGCGAACGCGGGGAAGACCGGCAAGGTGCACATCATCAGCGTCGACGGCATCAAGGACGCGTTGAGCGCCGTCAAGGCCGGGACGCTGGACGCGACCGTGGCCCAATACCCATACGCCATCGGGCAGATGGGCGTGGAGGCCTGCCAGGCGGCGGCGAAGGGCAAGACGCTGCCCAAGAACGTCGCGGCTCCGGTGGAGCTGGTCACCAAGGCCGACGCGGACAAGGCGCTGGCCAGCACTCCGAAGCCGTTCGGCAGCTATGACGATCCGTTCAAGACGCTCGCCAAGTGATCCGGCGGCCCTCCCGCCGGAAGAAGGAAACACCATGAGTGAGGCAACGCTCGCGGCCAAAGAGGGTGAAGAGGGCAAGGGCGCCGAGGTGGCCAAGCAAGCCCCGGACCAGGGATCGGGCCCCCGGGCCTGGGCGGCGCGTGCGCGTGACGTCGGCTTCTGGGCCGAATGGGCCGCGTTGGTCGGACTCGTCGTCCTGGTGATCGTCTTCCAGAGCGCCGACTCCACGTTCCTGAGCACCGGGAACGTGGAGTCGATGCTGGTGTCCGCGGCCATCCTGATCATCCTGGCCGTCGGGCAGACCTTCGTGATCGCCACGGCCGGCATCGACCTGTCGATCGCCTCGACGATGACACTCGGCGCGGTCGCCTTCGGACAGGCCTACCAGGCCGGCTGGGGGCTCGGTCCGTCCTGTGTGCTGGCCGTGGTCGCCTCCGCGGCGGTGGGCGTGGCGAACGGCGTGATCGTGGCGCGGGGAAAGATCACCGACTTCATCGTCACGCTCGGCACCCTGTCGGCGGCCTCCGGACTCGCCCTGATCCTCTCCGACGGCAAGCCCGTCACGATCGTGAACACGACCCTGCTGAAGCTGTCCACCGGCGGGATCGGCGTGCTCGGCTGGACGTTCCTGATCGCCGCGGGCGTGGCTCTTGTCGCCCATGTCGCCCTGTTCCACACCCGGTTCGGCACCCACATGCTCGCCACCGGCGGCGCGCCCGAGTCGGCGTCCGCGATGGGCATCAGCACGGCACGCGTCAAGATCGCCGTGTACGTGGTCTCCGGCGCCCTGGCCGGACTCGGGTCCGTCCTGCTGGTGGCCCGCGTCGGCGCCGCCGAACCCGCCGCCAACACCTCGTTCCTGCTCAACTCCGTTGCCGCGGTGGTGCTCGGCGGGGTCAGCCTCTTCGGCGGGCGGGCCACGATCGTCGGCCCGGTGATCGGTGCCCTGCTGCTGACCGCCCTGGTCAACGGGCTCACCCTGCTGGGCGTCTCGCAGTTCTACCAGCCGCTGTCCGTCGGCATCGTCGTGGTGCTGGCCGCATTCCTGACGAGGTTCCAGCGATGAACCAGCCGCAGCCCTCCGAATCCTCCACGCCGGCCGGGTCCTCCACGCCGGCCGGGTCCTCAGCGCCCGCCGGATCCTCCGCAGCCTTCGACAAGGCCGCCGGACCCGCGAAGTCCACCGCGGTGGCCGAGCCACTGATCGCCTGCGAGAACGTGTCGCTGTCCTTCGGCAACGTCCGTGCCCTGGCCGACGTTTCGCTCACCCTGCGCCCCGGCGAGATCACCGCCCTTGTCGGCGACAACGGCGCCGGCAAGTCCACCCTGGTGCGCTGCATCTCCGGAATCCACCGCCCGGACAGCGGGCGTGTCCTCTACGACGGCACACCCGTCGACTTCCACTCGCCCGAGGACGCGCGCGCGGCCGGTATCGAGACGGTCCACCAGAACCTCGCCCTGGTCGAGGACCTGACGGTGTGGCAGAACCTGTTCCTCAACCGGGAGTTGGTGCGCCGCTTCGGTCCGATCGCACTCCTGGACCGGCGGGCCATGCAGAAGCGGGCCAGGGAGATGGTCTCCACGCTCGCGGTCAACGTGCCCGCGGTCGGCTCGCGGGTGCGCCGGCTGTCCGGCGGGCAGCGCCAGGCGGTGGCCATCTGCCGTGCCGCGGGCTTCAGTTCACGGCTGGTCATCATGGACGAGCCCACCGCGGCTCTTGGTGTCCAGGAGACCGCCAAGGTCGAGGACCTCATCCTCAAGCTCCGCGACGACGGCCACACCGTCCTTCTGATCAGCCACAACTTCGCGCAGGTCATGCGGCTCAGCGACCAGGTGTGGGTGATGCGCGCGGGCCGCTGCGTCGGCGGCCGCCGCACGGCCGAGACCACCGGCGACGAGATCGTCGCCCTCATCACGGGGGCCCGCCTTGACTGAGGAGTTCACTTCCATGACCGCCGTACCCTCGACCGCCACGGCGGTACCCTCGGCCGCGGCTGCCCCGGCTTCGACCGCCGCCCCCGCGACCCCCACCAACCCGATCGGCGTGCACGCGCTGGTCTGGGCCGGCGACACCTCGCCCGCCTCGGTGAGCCACGCCGTCGCGCGGACCAAGGCAGCCGGCTTCGACCTGCTGGAGCTGTCCCTGCACGACTCCGTCAGCCTCGACGTCGACGCGGCCCGCAAGGAACTCACCGCGGCCGGCCTCCAGGTCGCGTGCTCGCGCGGACTCGCCTTCGACGCCGACGTCTCCAGCACCGACCCGGCCGTCGTCGAGCGCGGCGAGAAGCTGCTGCACGACTCCCTCGCCGTCACCCACGGCCTCGGCGGCACCCATTTCACCGGCGCCCTCTACAGCGCGCTCGGCAAGTACGGCGCTCCGCTGACCAGCGCCGGCCGCGCCAACGTCGTCTCCGTCCTGCGCCGCCTCGCCCAGGAGGCCCGCCCCCTCGGCATGACCCTGGGCCTGGAGATCTGCAACCGTTACGAGACGAACGTCGTCAACACCGCCCGCGACGCCCTCACCCTCGCCGACGACATCGGTGAGGACAACGTCCTCATCCACCTGGACACTTACCACATGAACATCGAAGAGGACGATCTCGTACGACCCGTACGCGACGTCGGCGACCGTCTCGGGTACGTCCACATAGGCGAGAACCACCGCGGCTATCTCGGCGCGGGTCACCTGGACTTCACCGCCTTCTTCCACGCCCTCGCCGACATCGGTTACCAAGGCCCCATCACGTTCGAGTCGTTCTCCTCGGCCGTGGTGGCACCGGGTCTCTCAGCCGACCTCGCCATCTGGCGCAACCTCTGGTCCGACGGCGACGACCTCGCCCGTCACGCCCGCGGCTTCATCGCCCAGCAGCTGGCGGCGAGCGGCGTGCGCGCATGACCTTCGACGACCTGCTGCGCCGCGCGGGGTCCCTCGTCCGTCCCGGCCGGCGGGCCGTCCTCGGCATCGCCGGTGCTCCCGGGGCGGGCAAGACGACGCTCGCCGAGCACCTCGTGCGTGAGCTCAACGGCGAGGGGCAGCCCTGGGTCGCGCACGTCCCGATGGACGGCTTCCACCTGGCCGACACCGAACTCGACCGTCTCGGCCGACGCGACCGCAAGGGCGCGCCGGACACCTTCGACGCCCTCGGTTACGCGGCGCTCCTGCGGCGGCTGCGCGAGGAGACCGACGACGTGGTGTACGCACCGGGCTTCGAGCGCGTCTTGGAGCAGCCGATCGCCGGCGCCATCCCCGTACCCCCCACCGCCCGCCTGATCGTGACCGAGGGCAACTACCTTCTGCTGGACGCCGATCCCTGGCCGCGGGTCCGCCCGCTCCTGGACGAGGTGTGGTTCTGCGACCTGGACGAACAGGAACGCGTCCGCCGGCTCGTCGCCCGCCATGTGAAGTTCGGCAAGCCCCAAGACGCCGCCCTCGCCTGGGTCTTGGGCACCGACCAGCGCAACGCCGATGTCGTCATCGCCACCCGTGACCGGGCGGACCTGGTCGTACCACCCACGGCACTGAACGTGGCCGTCCGCCCTTAGCTGGTTATACGGCGCGTCCGAGGCAGCCGGCCCGATGATGTTCCCGGGCCGGCTGACGGGTGTTCACGCGTCGGCGTCGTGCGCGTCGTCGCCGCCGGCACTCTTGCCGTCGCTGTCGCGCTGGTGGCCCCGGCGGGCGTCGCGATCGAAGATGCCCATGATCTCGCAGGGGCCGCCTTCGGCACCGATGGCGTGCGGGAGCATGGTGGGGAACTCCGCGGCCTGGTTGGTTTCCACGCGGTAGCGGCGGTGGCCGAGCATGAGCGTCGCGGTACCGGACAGCACGACGAGCCACTCCCGGCCGGGGTGAGCGCGCATCCGTGCGGGATTGTCCGGGGGCGGTTCGGTCATCCGCTGTCGTACGACGCTCATGCCCGGGTTGCCCTTGACCGGCCACCGCATCAGCCCATGAGCACCGTCGATCATCGGGTTGGTGACGACATCGTCGCTGGCGGTCTCCACCAGCTGGTCCAGGGACGTGTCCAGCGCGCGGGCAAGGGTGACCAGCTGATCCAGTGCGAGCCGACGCTGACCGTTCTCGATGCGGGAGAGCGTGGACTGGCTGACATGGGCGCGAGTGGCCAACTCCTCCAGGGACCACCCCTGCGCCACGCGCAGAGCCCGGATCCGTTTGCGTACGAGGCTGTCCAGCTCACCGTCATTTTGCGTCATACGCAAGATGGTATGCCCATGAGGCAAGGCGACCTCATGGTTGACCCATGAGTGCGAACAAGAATTCACCGGCGACTCCCGGAAGCGGCGTCGGCACGCCGGACGCGCAGCAGCTGCGCACGATCCTGATCGCCGTCTCCCTGGCACTGATGGCCGTAGTCGCATCGGTGTCCGGGCTGAACGTCGCCCAGACCCACCTGGCCGTCGAGTTCGATGCCTCGCAGAGCACGGTTCTGTGGATCATCAACATCTACACCCTCGCGCTGGCTGCTCTGCTGCTCCCGCTCGGCGCCATTGGCGACCGACTCGGCCGCAAGCCCATGCTGGTCGCCGGTCTGGGCATCTTCGGCGCCGCAAACGTCGTGGCGGGCGTGGCCCCGACCGCCGAGGTGATGCTCGCCGCGCGCGTGGCCGGCGGCATCGGCGCCGCGATGATCATGCCCATCACCCTGGCCGTCATCACCTCCACCTTCCCTCAGGAGCAGCGCGGCAAGGCCATCGGCGTGTGGACCGGGGTCGCCGGAGGAGGCGGCATTCTGGGCATGTTCCTCTCCGCCCTCCTCGTCGACGTCGCCGACTGGCGCTGGCTGTTCGTCCTGCCCGTGATCCTGGTCGTCGTGGCCCTGGCCATGACACTGAAGTCGGTCCCCAACTCCCGCGAGCGCTCTGCTCATTCCTTCGACAGCGTCGGCGCGTTGCTGTCGTCCGTCGCCGCGGTCGGCCTCATCTTCGTCCTGCAAGAGGGCCCGGAGCACGGCTGGACCGCACCCTTGACGCTGCTCAGCTTTGCCGTAGGAGTGATCGGCGCAATCGGCTTCGTGGCCTGGGAGTTGCACCGCCGCGACGCCGCGCTGCTCGACGTACGCCTGTTCCGCGAGCGTGGCCTGGCCGGCGGCTCGATCACGCTGCTGGTGGTCTTCGGTGTCCAGGCGGGCATCGCCGTGGTCCTCTTCCCGTTCTTCCAGGCCGTGCTCGGCTGGTCCGGACTGCTGTCCACGCTCGCGCTGATGCCCATGGCCGTGATGATGATGGCCGCCTCCGGCGCCGCCGCGAAGCTGGCCGCACGGATCGGCCCCCGCCCGACCATGGCGGCGGGCATCGCGCTGACCGCCGCCGGCCTCGCGCTCATGGCGCTGTTCGTCTCGGCCGACGGCGGCCACCACGGCTACCTGACCGTCCTGCCCGGCATGCTCGCCATGGGTGTCGGCATGGGCCTGTCGATGACCCCCTCCACCGAGGCCATCACCGGCTCCCTCTCCCACGAGAAGCAGGGCGTCGCCTCGGCACTCAACGACGTCACCCGCGAGTTCGGCACCGCCCTCGGCGTCGCCCTGCTCGGCGCACTGGTCTCCGCCGGTTACCGCAACGCCATCGACGACAAGCTCAACGGCATCCCCCAGAGCGCCGCGGACATCGCGCGCGACGGCATCGCCAACGCGGTCGAAGTGGCGCCCAGTACCGGCGCGCACCAGCAGGAACTGCTCCACGCAGCCCAACAGTCCTTCATCCAGGGGTGGCAACAGGCCATGTGGGCAGGCGTCGCCCTCTTGAGCGCCCTGCTCGTCTACATCTCCCTGCGCGGTCCGAAAACCGCCGCCCTCGCCATGGACGGCACCGACACCGAGGTCCCGGAAACCGTCACCGCCGGCTGACGCCCGCACTCCCGGAGGTGCCGCCGGACACACCTGACTGTTGTCACCAATAGCCAGTGGTGTAGCTTGCTGACTATGGTCAGCAAAAGCCAGATGATGAACGCGACCACCAACTCGTCCTACGCCTCCACTTTCTCTGCCTCCGCCCAGCGCTCGCGCGCCGCGGTACCCGGCGAAGAAGCAGGCGTCCGCCGGTGGTCGAGGCTCATGGTGGTCTGCCTCGGTGTGCTGATGGCCTTCGTCGACGCGTCGTCCGTCATCTCCGCCCTTGGTGACGTGCGGAGTGATCTGCACGTCACGGCGAGCACGCTGGTTTGGATCACCGGTGTCTTCGGTCTGGCCGTGGTCGGCTTCGTGACGTCGACCGGAACTCTCGCCAACTCGGCGGGACGACACCGGGTGTTCACCGCCGGCGCCTCCGCCTTCCTCATCGGCAGCATGCTGGCTGTCTTTGCCGACAGAGCCACAACGCTGATCTCCGCGCAGGCGGTCATGGGCGTCGGCGGTGCCGCCCTGCTGTCGACAGGCCCGGCCATGGTGAGCGCCACCTTCAGCGATCGGCGCATGCGCACCGATGCTCATTGAAAGGACAGTCCCATGCCAGAAACGGCGACACGGATCATCCGCGTCGAGCACATCACCCTGGTGTCAAACAAATCGTTCGATGAAACGAAGGCGGCGTTCGAGAGCGCCATGGGCCGCTTTGACGAGAGCATCTTCACGCGACTCGGCGCGAATGATGTCGCGGGCGCGATCGAGGCCCTGGAAAACCTCGCACCACTCGTCATCGCCGGTGAACGCAATCACGGGGTCCTGCTCAAAACGGTCGGACTGGACAGGCGCGCGATCCAGTACGACTGCGGCAACGCACTGGTGGCGACGCACATGACCCGGCATCAACTCTCCGCTTCCCTCTACGCTCCGATCCGCGTCCTCCTGCGCGAGATCCAGGGTGAGGTCGCATTCGAGTACGACCGGCCGAGCACCGTTTTCGGGCAGTTCGGCGACGCCGAGGTGGACAAGGTGACAGCCGACCTCGACTCGCTGGTCGACGAGGTACTGCGAGGCGCGGCCTCCTGAGAGACCCTCCGCCGCGAAGCTCCTTCAGTGAGAGCAACTCAGGGCAGGCGCCCGGCCGGTCACGGCCGACCGGTGTCAGAGTCGGGCATTCAAGCCTTCCGCTTTCCCTGGGCCTTCCCTGACAGACGCCAAACAGGTCCCTGACGGGAATCGAACACAGGCCTGTGAGGATCCGGCGCATGAAGATCCACACCCGCGGTATCGCGATGGTCGGTGCTGTCAGCGTCGGCATCCTCGGCCTGACCCTGCCCGCCTCCGCCAGTGGCATGCCCTCGGCCGGACTGACGGCACATCAGCCGGCGGGCGCCGGGCCCGAGTTGCTCTTCCTGCCCAACATCGACGACGACACCGGTCGTTGCCGGGATCGGGCGCGGAGCCTGGTCGAGGACGCCGTCGACCGGGAGGCCGCCAACGACGACGCGTTCTACAAGAGGAGGGCCGAACTGGAGGCGGACCCGGACCGGGAGAAGGCCGAGGCGGAATGGGCCGCTCTGGTCCGCTCGCATCGCTGGGAGCAGAACAAGACCGACCGCGACCTGGCCGCCTGCAACGACGCCGCCGACGACGTGGTCGACGGAGCCGCCGACGAGGCAGACCTGGCCAGGTTCCGCACCCGCCCCTGGGCCGGCGCGCCCGACTCCGCCACCGGCCGCATCGCCGTGCCCGCGGCGGTCACGGACCGCATCCGGCTCTTCGTCCACCGGCCCGGCGGAACCGCCCCGCGCGGTTGGGAGGTGGTCGGGCCGCAAACGGTCCTCTCCGCCCAGGAGTTGAGGGACGGAGTGGAACTCGCGGTCGAGGGCCGCGACATACTCAGGGACACCACGACCTGGAACGGTCGATCGACCATCACCCTCACCGTCTCCGCCGACGGCAAGAGCTCCTCGGCGCACCTGCGGATCCGCCAGGCCCCGGTGCTCACGCAGCTCAACACCGCGCCCGTACAACAGGTGTTGAGAGCCAGCACCAGCGACGGGGACACCTACACCGACGCCTTCGTGAAGGAACTGGACGCCGCACTGCCCGCCGGGGGAGTGCAGGGCCCCTCCGTTGCCCTCGACACCAAGGGCGACGCATGGGCTCAGGACATCTTCGAGCCCGCCTACACCGCCGTCCCGGGTCCCGACGGCCGTCCCCACGGCATGCGGGTGCTCATCACCTCCGTCAACGACGACCGTCGCGTGGCCGCCCGCACCGCGTTCACCGAACTCGCCGGCCACGACGTGGCGGCCGTCCACCTCACCCACGTCCCGGACGTGAACGAGAACAACAGCTACGACTCGATGGGCAACCTGGAGACCATGCCACCGACGCCGGGCAACCCGCACGGCCGGGTCGTCATCGGCGGAGACGGTCTCACCCCCGGTCCGACCGGTCCCGCTCCCGAGATGCTGGCCTTCCTGCGGGCCCAGGGCATGCAGGACCCGATCTCGCTGGACACCTCATGGCTGACCATCGGCCACGTCGACGAGTTCGTGCAGTTCCTGCCCGCTCCCGGCAGCCGGCTGGGCTGGCGGGCCGTGGTCGCAGACCCCCGCGCAGGTCTGGCCCTGCTCCGCGACGTCCGGGCGAAAGGCCATGGAGGCGACCTTCTGCACGGCCGACTGCCCACGCTGGAGTGGCCGTACGACGAGCGGATCGACCAGCGCACCGTCGACCAGTTCCTGGTCGACACCCAGTTCACCGGCACCAACGAGCGGGCCGCCGACCGGATCGACGCCAATCTCGCCGTGCTCCGCTCGAAGACCGGTCTCACGGACGCCGACATCGTGCGCGTCCCCGCCCTCTACACGGCCCGCTCGATGGACTACGGAATGCTGGAGACCGAGATCCGCGGCATGGACGACGGCCCCGAGAAGGAGGCCAAGAAGCAGCAACTGGCCGCGATGAGAGACGCGGTGGCGGAGATTCCCGGCACGGTCAACGGTCTCGTCCTCAACAACGGTCGATACGTCGCACCCAAGCCGTACGGTCCCGTCGTGGACGGCAAGGACGTCTTCGCCGAGGCCATCACCGCGGCCTTCCGCAGCACCGGCTATCGGGTGACCTACGTCGACGACCTGATCAGTCCCCATGTCTCCGAGGGCGAGATCCACTGCGCCACCAACACCCTGCGCGACGTCTTCGGCGCGGATGCCCGCTGGTGGCGCGACTGACAGCGACCCGGGCTCCGGGTCGACATCCCAGCAAATCGTATGATCATGCGATGCAGATCTGGACGGAGCCTCCTGCCACGAGTGACATCGAAGCGGTCGTTCGCGACTACTTCAGCCTGCTGCGAGCCGGGAAGATCTCCGAGGCCGAACAGGCCATCGACCACCACTCGATGCGGCATGTGCTCAAGGCGCTGTGGTCCGGTTCCGTCGAGGCGAACGCCGAGGATGACGAGGACGAGGCGAGCGACGGTCCTGCTGCCGACCAATGGGAGCAGGACATGTCCTGGCTCGGCGAACTCGAACTCGCCGACTTCGTCTGGGGCCACACCGGCAGCAGCGTCTACGTCAAGATCACCTACCACGCGCAGATCATCGAGGTGGCGCTGGGCTTCCAGGTCAGACCCACCGACACCGGCTGGGTCCTGACGGGACCGGCCACGTACTGGTAGGTCTCACGCGGTCAAGTGCTCGGGTTCGAGCACGAAGACGGGGATCACGCGGTCGGTCTTCTCCTGGTACTCGGCGTACGGCGGATACGCGGCGACCGCGCGCTGCCACCACTGGGCCCTCTCGTCCCCGGCCAGCTCACGGGCCGTCATGCTCTGTAGTTCGGGGCCGTCTTGGAGATCAACCCGGGGTCCGGCCTTGAGGTTGAAGAACCAGACCGGGTGGCGCGGGAAGCCGGCCTTCGAGGCCACCGCCGCGTACCGCCCCTCGTGCTCCACGCGCATCAGCGGAATCTTGCGGATCCTGCCGCTCTTCGCGCCGCGCATCGTGACGATGACGACCGGCAGGCCCGTGTCCCAGAGCGTTGTGCCCTGCGTGCCACCCGAACTCTCGTACAACTCGACCTGTTCGCGTATCCACCCCATCGGACTCGGGTCGTACTCGCCCTCGAGAGGCATCGCAGTCACCCCATCGTCGTGTACGGATCATGTGGGGGTAGTCCAGCACAAGCCCCGCGCGAAGGGGAGACCGCCTTTCCCGATCCGATCGCGATTAGGCTGGACGCATGGCTGACTCGATGTCTTCCGTGGTCACAGGCGTGAACGTGGGTGTGGCGACGGGGCGGTGGCGGTCGGGTGGCCGGTTCGCGGTGCGCTTGGGACGCCGTACGTTTCTGGACTCGCTGTACCTGCTGACCGCTCCGGTGACTGCCCTGTTCGGCCTGCTGTTTGTGCTCGGCGCTCTGTGTCTCGGCACGGCCGGCCTGCTGCTCCCGAGCCGGTCCTCAGTCAGGATCCGTGCCGCGGAACTGGCGCGGTGGCCCGCCGACTTGGAGCGATGGCGGATCGCCTTGGTGCGCTCCCGGGGCGGCGAGACGCGGGGCACGCGTCGACGGTCAGGGGAGGGAGCCGCGGCGTCGGACCCGGGGTTGTGGCTGGACCTGGCGCACACGGTGCTGGTGCTCCCGGTCGTCGTAGTCACCTGGGTTGTAACGGCGTTGTGGGGGTTCATCGGCGTTGCTGCCGTCACGTGTCCCGTGCGCAACCCGTACGCGACGCCTGGGTCGATGCGGCCGATGAACCTCTACCTGGGCGGTTCGGAATCCCACATCTCCTTGAGTCTGGGGCTGACTTCGCCGGACGAGCGCGTCGCCTTCGCCGTCACGTTCGGTCTCTTCATGCTGGCCACCCTGCCGTTGGTGACGCGCGCGTGCGTCGGCGTTCAGGCCGGGCTGGGGAAAGCGCTGCTGTCCGACCTGTCGGCACTGCACCGCAGGATCAAGGGACTTGAGCAGGAGCGCGACACCGCTCGCGCGCAGACCGTCGCCGCGGTGACGGCCGAGGCGGCGGCCCTGCGCCGCCTCGAACGCGACATTCACGACGGCCCCCAGCAGCGCCTGGTCCGCCTGTCGATGGAACTCGGTCGCGCCCAGCACCATTTCGACAGCAGACCGGACACCGCCCGGGAGGCACTCGCCGACGCGATCGCCCAGGCGCAGGAGACGCTGGAGGAGCTGCGGGCCCTGTCACGCGGCATCGCCCCGCCGATCCTCGCCGACCGGGGCCTGCACGCGGCCCTCTCCGCGCTGGGCGCCCGCTGTGTCGTACCCGCCGACCTCGACCTCGGCCCCCTGGACCGTCGGCCGGAACCCGCGGTCGAGACGGCCGCGTACTTCGTGGTCGCCGAGGCCCTGACCAACGTCGCCAAACACAGCCGCGCCCACCGGTGCACCATCGGAGTGCGCCACGGCGAGGGCGTCCTGCGGGTCTGGGTGACGGACGACGGCCTGGGCGGCGCGGCTGTGGCCAAAGGGCACGGCCTGCGGGGCCTCGACGACAGACTGCACGCGGTCGGCGGCCGGCTGCGGATAGCCAGCCCGGACGGCGGCCCGACGACGATCACCGGAGAGCTCCCATGTCCCTGACCCCGGGCTCGCCCAGAACAGCTCCCGGTCCGGCCGCCGAAGCACCACAGGACCACGGGCCCCGCAGGCCGCTGCGGATCGTCCTGGCTGACGACGCGGTCCTGCTGCGCGAAGGCCTCGTCCGCCTGCTCACCGACGACGGCCACATGGTGGTGGCGGTAGTCGGCGACGGTCCTTCCTTGGTCGAAGCGGTGCTCACGCACCGCCCGGACGTGTCGGTCGTCGACGTACGCATGCCGCCGACCCATACGGACGAGGGCCTGCGCGCGGCGATCAGCGCCCGCGCGCAACTGCCCGGCAGCCCCGTACTGGTGCTCAGTCAGTACGTGGAGGAGTCGTACGCCGCCGAGTTGCTCGCGGACGGCTCCGGCGCGGTCGGCTACCTGCTGAAGGACCGGGTCGCCAAAGTCGAGGAGTTCCTGGACGCCCTGGACCGGGTCGCCCGTGGCGCGACGGTGCTGGACCCCCAGGTCGTCGCCCAACTCCTGGCAGGGCAACGGCGTAAGGCCCCGCTGGAGACACTGACCGCACGCGAGCGGCAGCTCTTGTCGCTGATGGCCGAAGGCCACTCCAACACGGCCATCGCCCGGCAACTGGCGCTCTCCAACAGCGCCGTGGAGAAGCACATCGGCAACGTCTTCGCCAAGCTCGGCCTACCGCCCGACGACACCCAGCATCGCCGGGTCCTCGCCGTGCTCGCCTACCTCGGATCCTGATCCGGTCGATGTCGTCGGTCCGGTCCGTCCGGCTGATCAGCCACGCGGCCCGTCACCAGCCGCCCTTGTAGAAGTCGAGAAGGGCCGGCGCCGGGTCCGCCGCGGTACCCGTGTTGGCCACCGCGACGACGATCACAGCCAGCGCCAACAGGGCCGAGAGCACACCGAACCACCCCATCGTGCGCCGCGTTCGCCCCTCGACCGCGCCGTCACCGGACGCGCCTGCCGCGGCGAACCGCCTCCACGCCATCACGCTCAGACCGATCAGGGCAACGGCCACGATGGACGCCAGCACGGCAATCACCTCGTGGTACAGGCCGAAGTCGTCGACCATCACCCGAAGGGCGACCGCGTTCTGCCCTCCCGTGTCCGGGTAGTTGGCGAGGCCCTGCCTGATCTGCTCGACCGCACCGGTGAGTTGGCCGCCAGGAGCGCCAAGCGGAAGCATCGAGGTCAACGAAGAGAAGGGAGCTATCGCACCCTGCACATTCGCCATCACCGCCGCCAGCGACACCAGCGCGAGCACGCTGACGACGGCAGCGGCGGAAGCGAGAGCGACCCTGCCTCGGGCTACGGGCCCACTGGACCTCAGGAACGCCTTCCAGAGCAGGACGCCGAGTACGACGAGCACGATCAGCAGAGCCGCGGCGAGGACGGCCTTGACGACGTGGAAGCGGAACCAGTA
This sequence comes from Streptomyces sp. NPDC002499, assembly GCF_053595415.1. Taxonomy (NCBI): domain Bacteria; kingdom Bacillati; phylum Actinomycetota; class Actinomycetes; order Kitasatosporales; family Streptomycetaceae; genus Streptomyces; species Streptomyces sp. NPDC002499. Next base: position 290,099 of record NZ_JBSFXO010000002.1, on the reverse strand, counting down.
GTCGACAACTCGTTGCAGGTCCGAGGGGAATGCCCGGTCTCCGGACCGCCAGTACGCGACGAACGCCGGCCGCAGGGCATCGACCAGGTTGTGCTGTTCGGCGAACCCGCCCTCCGAACCCTTCGCCGCCAGCCTGCCCGGGGCGAGGACGAAGGCGGCGCCGAGTGCCATGGCGAGAGCGACGAGCACAGCCAGTGCCCGACCGGGCACCTCCGCCGATTGCGACGGGACCTTGTGAGCGCGCATGGAGGATCCTTCAGCTCGATCGGGCATCGGGGCAGCGCCCGAACCAATTGGTGGGCGGGCCCCTCGTCATGCCGATCACGATGTCGCGCCGTCGATCCCCAGGTCACTGCGGTACGCCATCCATCTGGGGTGTGGCCAGCCACACCCCACCCGAGCAGAACAGACGGGCCTCGCGTCGCCGCCTCCGCCCGCCTCCGACCGTCCGAGGCGATGGTGAACGCCGCTGCTACATCGCTCGTCCGCCGGTGACGGCGCCGGCCGCGGTGAGGACAGAGACAGTTGTGGGGTGGCGGCCATTGTTCGCCCACTCCAAGGGGGACCACCCGGTGCCGTGATCTTCACGCGCATTCGGATCGGCGCCGTACGCCAAGAGTTCGCGCACGGTCTCGGTGTGCCCCCAGCATGCGGCTGCGCACAACGGCGTTCCCTCCGCGCCGATTCCGCTGCTCTCGATGTCGGGGGAGGCGCCTGCTGCCAGAAGCAGGCGGGCGATCTCGGCCTGACCTTGCACGGATGCGGCGTACAGAGGAGTGGTGCCTTCGCCGTCGACTTGCTCAGGGTCGGCCCCAGCCCGCAGGGCCGCCTTCACGGCGGTGGTGTCACCTACCGGGATCGCGTTGAACAGGCGCCGGGAGAGCTTCTTTCGCTGCCGATGGTTCACGAGGGCTGAGATTAGCGCTCGAACGCGATCTTGCCGATGGGCCTTGCAGCCACACGCGGAGTCTGTCTAATCTCTCCCTTGAAAACGACAACCGTTTTCAAAAAGAAGGGGAAACGCATGCTGTCGCTCGCCTTTGAGGAGCTCAAGTCCGACGGTTCGCTCGCGGCGCCGCAGGGTCCGGGCACCAACGCGCTGGTCCACAACCCGTTCGCGTTCGAGGAACTGGAGGCCGACGGGTCCCTGGCCGCGCCGCAGGGTCCGGGGACCAACGCGCTGGTCCACAACCCGTTCGCCTGGACCGCCTGAGCAGTCACCGACGCCGCCCGCCCCGTGACTAGGTCACGGGGCGGGCGGCCCCTCCTGGAAGGCACTTCCTATGGATCGCATCGCACCCGGACACCATCTCTACGAAGGCCCCGACGGAAGTTGGCGGCACAGTTCGCCGGACGGAGGCTTCACCCGGATCCGCGGTCCGCAGGAACTCCTCACCGCCGCCCAGCGGTTCGCCTACGGCACCGACGGCGAACGGACCGATCCAGCCCTGGAGAGCGAGCACGGTCGGGCCCTGCTCAGTGCACTCACCGAACGCGGGACACTGGCCGCAGGTCAACAGCTGCTGGTTCCTGGCGCGTTGAGCTTCCACGTCGAGGGTGACAACCCGATCTCCCGCGCGGTCGTCGCGCTGCTCCCTCCCGCCACGCGCGTGACCACCGGTCCGGTCGACGAGGACATCGTGCGGACTGCTGACATCGTGGTCTGCTGCGCCGGATGGCTGCCCGACGCGCACTGGCAGCGGGTGGACGCCTGGTGTGCGCTCCACTCGACGGCCTGGCACCGCTGTCACGCCGAAGGGCTGCGCTTCGTCCTCGGCCCCATGTCCGTCCCTGGGCGGACCGTGTCGTACGCCGACACCCGCGGTCGTCTGCTGGCCGCCGCCGACCTGCCCGACGAACTGGCCGCGTACTGGGCCCACTTGGACGGGGACAACCTGCCGCCGGTGCCGTGGCCCGGGGCTCCCGCGGTGGCCGTCCTGGCCGGGCTGTTGGTGGAGGACGTACTGCGGTGGCACGAGTCCGGTATGCCGGCCGGCCGTGATGTGCAGCTTGTCGTGGACTCCGCGAACGCCACTGTCGACCGGCACCGTGTTCTGCCACTGCCGGTCACCATTCCCGCGGAGGCCGTGCGATGAGCGTGCCTCCCGTGCGGGCCAACGAACGCGTGCCCGGCTGGGACGGCACTCCGCTCGCCGTCGACATCCACCTCCCGCCGCCGCACACCTGGCCGGTACCGGCCGTGGTGACCCGCACCCCGTACGGCCGCAGCGGACACCTCGCCGAGGGCGCGGGCTGGCGGAGCCGGGGTTTCGCCTACGTGGTCCAGGACGTGCGCGGCCGGTACGACTCCGACGGCACGTGGCTGCCGTACCGCAACGAGCGCGGTGACGGCGCGGCCCTCGCCGACTGGGTCCTCAAGCAGCCGTGGAGCGACGGACGGCTCGTCACCTACGGCGGTTCCTACGCCGGACACACCGCCTGGGCCCTCGCCGCCGAGCGCCCGGACGCGGTGCGGGCGGTGGTGAGCATGGGCCCGTCGATGGCGCTGGGCCGCACCAAGTTCGAGCGCAGCGGAATCCTGCGGCTCGCCGAGCACGCCGCCTGGTGGCTGGAGCGCGCCGACGGGCGGACCAGCCGCGACGGCCTGACCGCCCATGTCTTCAAGGAATGCCCGGACCTGCTCGACCACCTGCCCGTCATGGAACTCGCCGACCGACTCGGCGCGAGCCTTCCCGGCTGGGCCCAGGTCATCAGGGACGGCCCCGACCACCGGGCGGAGGGCCCGGAACTCGCCGAACTGGAACGGCTGCCGGCGGCGGCCCTGCACATCGGCGGCTGGTACGACCTCCTGGTCGACGAGGTCCTCGAACACTTCCACCGTGCGGGCGCCGCCCTCGATCCGCGTCCGTCGCGCGCGCTGGTCATCGGCCCGTGGGGACACGACCTGGCCTACACACCCGGAACACGAATCGGGGACCGGGACCACGGACCCGCCTCGCGCATCGACCTGGGCGCCCGCCAAGTGGACTGGCTGTCACGGGTGTTGGGCGGTAGCGGGCACGGCGCGAGCGAGGCCGAGGTGTTCACCGTCGGCACACACCAGTGGTGGACGGGCCCGTCATGGCCACCGCCGACCGTCGACGCCGTCTGGCACGCGCACCCCGACGGGACACTCGCCCCGCGCCACCCTCCGACCGGTGGCGAGGCGCGGTTCCGCTACGACCCCGCCGACCCCTACCCCTCGCGGCAGCCGGGCGTCGACCGGGCGCCACTGGCCGCTCGACGTGACGCCGTCCGGTTCACGAGCGCCCCGCTCCACGATCCGATCACGATCGCCGGGAGGCCGGTCGTCGTGCTCGATGCCGCCTCCAGCGCACCGGCCACGGACTGGATCGTCCGCTGGACCGAGGTCACCGCCGACGGCCGCTGGCTGGAGCTCGCGCACGGAAGCCTCGACACGGCTCGTACGCGAACCCACGGCCCCCACTCGATCGAACTCGGCCCGGTGGCCGTCACCGTGCCCGCCGGGTCCCGTCTCCAACTGGAGGTCACCAGCAGCGACTTCCCCCGGCTGGCCCGCTCGCTCGGCACAGCGGAGGACCGCTGCACAAGCACCGCGTACGCCGTCGCCGAGCAGACCGTACGCACCCGGCCGGTCGACGGAACCCGCCTGATCCTGCCCCGCACCACGCACGAGGAGTCGACCGAGTGAGCATCACAACAAGGGGGAGCGGTACGGGTGTCGGCCAGGGCGTGGTTCCGGCGGGCTTCGCGGAATCAGTTCTGCTCGACGCGCGGACCGGCCTCATCACCCGACTGGAACGGCAGCGTCGTCGCCCGGGACTGCCCCGGATGTGGGTCGGTTACGGCGCCAGCGTGGCCCGTACAGATGTGTTCGCGCCGTGGCTCGCCGACCGCTTCGGTTTCGGCGCCTCGGCCGGTGACGAGGAGCGCGCCCGCCGCGCCGCCGTCGGCGAAGCCGTCGAACGCTACTGCGGCAACGCCGTCCCGGTCGCTGCGCGCAGGGGTTCCTACCAGGAACTGACCGGGCTCGGTCTGCGGGCGCTCGATCCGGACACGCTCGCCCTCTACTCGGCGGCCCAATACGCCACCCCTGGCTTCCCGTTCACGCCTTTCACCCGTGATCTGCCCGTCGCCTGGACCCCGGGCCGCGATCTGCACGACGGCGCAGAGGTGTTCGTCCCCGCCTCGCTGGTCTGGCTCGACTACTTCCACGGCCTACGCGCCGAAGAACCCGCCACCCACTCCCTCGTCTACTCCGGGATCGCCGCCGGGGAGAACCGCGCCCACGCCGAACGCTTCGCCCTCGAAGAGCTGTTGGAGCGCGATGCCACGACCATCTGGTGGAGCACGGGGGCCGAAGCCGCCGAGATCTCCGACGCGGCAGCCGTCATCGCGCGCCTCGGAGGACCCGCCCCCGGCGAGGGACCGGGCCCGTCCGTGCGCCTGCTGCACATCCCCTCCGAGTTCGGCGTACCCGTGGTCGCGGCCTTCCTGGAGGACCGGCAGCGGCGCATGGTCGCCTTCGGCAGCGCCTGTCGGGCCGAGCCCCAACTCGCCGCGGAGAAGGCCCTGGTGGAGGCGTACGGGCTGTACTCGCTCACCCGGCAGCTCGCCGAACCGGGCAGTGAGGTGTGGGAGGCCGTCGCCGCCGGCACGCTGGAAGGCCATGTCTTCCGGCCCTTCCGCGCCGACCGCACCTACCGGGACGCGTTCCGCACCGACTACCGCGACCTGACCGACCTCCCCGCCATCGCCCAGCTCTACCTCGACCCCCGCATGCAGGGACAGCCGCTCGACCGGCTGCGGGGACCGGCGCGTATCGCCTTCCGCGACATCCCGGCCGTCGCCGAGGCAGATCCGCACGAGGTGTATCTGGGGCGGCTCGCGGCCGAGGGGCTGCGGGCCTACAGCGTCGACCTGACGACTCCGGACGTCGCGGCGGCCGGACTCTCGGTGGTGCGTGTCGTCGTACCGGGGCTGGTCGGCAACGCCCCTCCCGCCTTCCCGTACCTGGGCGGAGAACGGCTGTACCGGACTCCGCCCCAACTCGGCCTCGTATCGCGCCCGTTGAACGAGAACGAGCTGTACCCCCACCCCCTGCCGCTGGCCTGACGAGGACTCCGCATGCCGTACCCGTTGCTGACCGACCCGCGTACCGGAATCGTGCTCCGGCTGGCCCGCCCACCCATACCCCAGCACTTTCCCGCGGGTTTCCAGCTCATCGCCTCCCGACTGAGCGACACCACCCGCTTCTGCCCCTGGCCCGCCGACTCCGCCGGCGCGGGCTACGCCTTCGCGGACCCCGACGCCGCCCTGGGCGCCGCGCTCGGCGAGGCCGCAGAGCGGTACTGCGGCAACCTGGTGCCCGACCGGCTCATCCGCGCCTCCTACGAGGAGTTGCGGGGGAGAGGCCTGCGGGCGATCGACCCCGACTCCCTCGCGCTGTACGGCCCGGAGCAGTACGCGGACCCAGCGTTCCCTCTCACCCCCTTCACGCGCGACCTGGTGGTGGAGTGGACCGAGGGCACCGACCTGGCCGACGGCGGGCCCGTGCTCGTACCCGCGTCCCTGGTCTGGGTCTCGTACGTCTCCGCCGACGTCGAGCCGCGCGGGCCGCGCACCAACCCCGTCATCCAGGCGGGTCTCGCCGCCGGAGCCACCTACGAAGACGCATGCCTCGGCGCCCTGTGCGAGGTCGTCGAGCGGGACGCCATGACCGTCGCCTGGCACGGCAGAGCTGGCCTGCGCGCTGTCCGACCACCGGACTGGCTCGACCATCTCGCCCGTGGCCCCCGCGACCGGCTGAACACCCGATTCCTCACCTTCGGCCGCCCGTTCGGGCTCTCGGTCACCGGGGCACTGGTCCACGACACGGTCACCGGCTACCTCACCCTGGGCGTCGCCGCCCGCGCCGACGAGGAGGCCGGCCTCCTCAAGGCCTACGGCGAGGCCCTCCAACTCCAGCTCTTCACCGCCGACTACGACGACCCCACCGGCCCCTACATGCGGGCCGCCGCCGACCCGCGCAGCCCCCTCAAACCCTGGCGCCCCACAAGGGATTACGGCTTCGGCGGCGCCTACCGCACAGACCTCCGCGATGTCGTCGACTACGGCTGCCACCTCCAGCTCCACCTGGACCCGCGCATACAGGACGCCTTCGAGCAGGAACTGGAACTCGCCCTCAAGGAAGGCTCGGAGACAGGCTCGGGGACGGAACCCGCCCCCGTCACCCTCGACGCCCTCGTGTCCCGTATCGGTACGGCAGGACACCAAGTCGTCGCCGTCGACGTCACGACCCCCGATGTCCGCGCCGCGGGCCTGCACGTCGTCCGGGTCGTCGTCCCCGGTCTGTACTCCAACACCGCGGCCGGGCTGCCCTTCCTGGGCGGTACCCGGCTCGCCGCCGCCCTGGGTGAGGCGCCACGTCGTGTGCTGCCGCTGCCTCACTGAACCGCCGACCCTCTCGAAGGAACCGCCCGTGATCGTCCCGCCACCGGCCGCCGCCGACGGCCCACCGCCGGCACCTGTTCCGGCGCGGCCCGTCCGCCCCGCTCTGCGGGCCGCGCGGGTCACCGCTCCGGACCGGGAAGGCGCTCCGCGACCGCGAGCCGCCCGCGTGATGTCCGCACGGTTGCTTCTGCTCTGCCTGCTGCTCGCGCTGCCCGTCGCCGCGCTCGCGTCCGTCGGCCTCGGCGCGGCGTCGCTGCCGTTCGGAGAGGTGTGGCGCGATGTGGCGTCCCATGTGACCGGCGGCGGCCGCCCGTTGGGGATCACTGGCATCGACGACGAGATCATCTGGGGCTCCAGGATGCCCCGCATCCTGCTGGCGATGGTCGCGGGAGCGGGCCTCGCCGTCGCCGGGGCGGTGCTCCAGACCGTCGTACGAAATCCACTCGCCGACCCCTACGTACTGGGCGTCACCTCCGGTGCCTCGCTGGCCGCGGTCGCCGTGCTCACGCTCGGGCCCGTCGGGCTGCTCGGTCCGCTGGAGATCGGGGTGCCGGCCGCTGCCTTCGCCGGGGCCTGCGGGACGCTCGCGCTGGTTGTCGCGCTGAGCCGCAGCCGGGGCACGACCGCACCGGTCCGGCTCGTGCTGGCGGGGGTCGCCCTGTCGTATCTGCTTCAGGGCGTGACCAGTTACCTGCAACTGAGGGCCCGCCCCGACCAGCTCTCCGGGGTGCTGTTCTGGCTGCTCGGCTCGGTCGCGGGCGCGCGGTGGCCCGATCTGGGTCTGCCGGCCGCGCTCGTCGTGGTCTGCACGGCCTGGCTGCTGCTGCACGGCCGGTCGCTGAACGCCCTGGCCATGGGGGAGGAGACGGCGGCCTTCCTGGGTGTACGAGTTCACGTGCTGCGCCTTCAACTCCTCGCCGTGTCCGCTCTGTTGACGGCGGCGGTCATCTCGGTGGCAGGCGGCATCTCGTTCGTCGGGCTCGTCGTACCGCACAGCGTGCGGCTGCTGATCGGCTCCGACCACCGGTCACTGCTGCCGGCGACCGCCCTGGCCGGCGCCCTGTTCCTGCTGCTTGCCGACCTCGCGGCCCGTACCGTCGCCGCCCCCATGGAGCTGCCCCTCGGCATCCTCACCGCGGTCGCCGGGGCCCCGTTCTTCCTGTGTCTGCTGCGACGCGACCGCTCGGTCCCGGGACGGGAGGCCTGATGGAAGTCCGCCTCGAAGCAGTCGATCTCGACATCGCCGGCGTACGGATCGTGCGGCAGGCCTCCTTGCACGCGGCCCCGGGGGAGATCATCGGCGTCGTCGGACCCAACGGAAGCGGCAAGTCGACACTGCTGCGGGCTGTCTACCGGTCGATGCGCCCCGCGTCCGGGGCCGTCCTGGTAGGCGGGGACGACGTGTGGCGGGGCCTGACTCCGCAGGCCGCCGCACGCCGTACGTCCGTGGTGGCCCAGGAGAACCCGGCCGCCTTCGACTTCACCGTGGGCGAGGTCGCCGCCGCCGGACGGACTCCGCACCGTACGCCGTGGTCGGGCGAGAGCAGCGCGGATCGCGCTGTCGTGGCCGACGCACTGGACCGGGTCGGCATGGCGCACCTGGCCGGCCGGCAGTACGCCTCGCTCTCCGGCGGTGAGAAGCAGCGCGTCCTGCTGGCCCGGGCGCTGGCCCAGGATGGGCAGTTGCTCGTCCTGGACGAACCCACCAACCACCTGGACATCGGCACCCAGTTGGACCTCATGGAGCTGGTGCGCGATCTCGGGGTGACCACGCTCGCCGCGCTGCACGACCTCAACCTCGCCGCCGCCTACTGCGATCGCGTCCACGTGCTGCGCGCCGGACACCTCGTCACCTCCGGCACACCCCACGAGGTGTTCACCCGCGAACTGCTCGACGCGGTCTTCCAGGTCGATGCCGTGCTCGGCACGCATCCGCTCACCGGACGTCCCCAGCTGAGCTTCGCGCCTCTTCCCACCCATGCCATGCGCCCTAGCCACCACGGAGCGGACCAATGACCCGTCGACACCTCAGAGGCCTGCCGGCCCTCGCCTGCGCGGCCCTCGTCCTCACCGCCTGCGCCTCGCCCGCGAGCACGGACACGACCGGCGCCGCCAACGCCGCCGCCCGCCCGTCAGGCGGCTCCGACTACCCGGCACAGGTCACCAACTGCGGCCGCACGATACGGGTGGAGAAGGCACCCGAGCGCATCGTCTCGTTCTTCCCGTCCAACACCGAACTCCTGCTCAGGCTCGGCCTCAAGGACCGGATCGCGGGCCAGACCTGGACCAACCAGTCCCCGCCCAAGCCGGCCTACGCCACCGACTACCGGAAGGTGAAAGTGCTCGCGCCCGGCGAGATCGGCCGGGAGGCGCTGCTGGCGGCCCGCCCCGATTTCATCGTCGCCGACGGCGAGTACCAGTTCGACGGCAAGAAGCTGCCCACCATCGCCGAACTCGCCCGACTGGGCGTCCCCGTCTACATCGACAGCGCCTTCTGCCTGAAGACCACCGGCACCGCTACCCTCGCCGCCACGACCACCGACCTCACCGCGCTCGGCACACTCCTCGACGCCCGACCCGCGGCACTTCGGGCCGCGGCCGAGACCCGGGAGCGGCTGGCGGCGGTGGACAAGGCCCTCGCCGGACGGCCCGTCACCACGGCCGCCATGGTCCAGATCGTCGACAAGCAGCTCTACGCCCTCGCCGGCGGCCTCTACTCCGACGTCGTCCGTCGCGCCGGAGGCCGCAACCTTCTGGACGACGCCGTGCCCAAGGGCAGCAACTTCGCACCGCTGTCCGTCGAGGCCCTCGCCAAGAAGAACCCCGACGTCCTCATCTACCACTACACCGGAGCAGCCGACCGTGCCGCCTCCGCGCAGTGGCTGAAGACCCACCTCGCCGCCACCAGCGCCGTACGACACGGCCGTCTCATCGCCGTACCCGCCGCCGACTTCTCCGAACTGCGCGCGGTCGACGGGACCGTCACCCTCGCCAAGTCCCTCCACCCCGACGCCTTCTGATGACCGTCCGGACCGGCTTCGGTCTCTTCCTCACCGCGCGCGTGGTGTCCTGGGCCGGTTCCACGGTCACCGCCGTGGCGCTGCCGGTTCTGCTCTACCAGCGCACCGGCAGCGCCACGCTCAGCGGCCTGCTCACCGCCCTGGAGGCGCTGCCGTACCTCGTGCTCGGCCTGCCGGCGGGCGCCCTCGCCGACCGCTGGGACCGGCGCCGCACCATGACCTGGTGCAGCTGGTCCAGCGCGGTCCTCATCGCGGCCATCCCCGTCGCCTCGGCACTCGGCCTGCTCACCACGGCCCAACTGCTGGTGACCGGCCCGGCGGTCTCCGCGGTCTTCGTCTTCTTCGACGCCGCCGCGTTCGGCGCGCTCGCCACCCTGGTCGGTCGCGACGGCCTGGCCCGCGCGACCGGCCGCATGATGAGCGCCAGCACCCTGATCGGCCTCCTCGGACCCTCCGCCGCCGGACTGCTCGTCGCCACCCTCGCCCCGCCCACGGCGATCACGCTCGACGCTCTCAGCTACGCGGCCGCCGCCCTTCTCCTGGCTCAACTCCCTTTGGAGCCAAGCGCCCGCGCCAAGACCCGCGCGCCTGTCCGGGACACCCTCGCCGACATCGCGGAAGGCCTCCGCTACATACGTCGGCACCCCCTCATCCGCCCCCTCACCCTTCTGGGCATCGGCAACAGCTTCACCGAAGGAGCCGTCGTCGGACTGATCGTCGTGACCGCCGTGCGCACCTTCGGGATGGCCCCGGACGACGAACGCATCGGCCTGTTCTGGGCAGCCGCCGCGCTGGGCGCACTCGCCGCCGCGACCGCCCTGCCGCGCCTGCAGAAGACCGTGCCCCTCGGCTGGATCACCCTCGGCGGGCTCGCCGCCAACACCGTCTTCCTCGCCTGCTGGGCCGCCTCGCCGGGACTGGTGACGGGCTTGGCCGCCCTCGCCTGCTGGCAGAGCGCCAACGCCCTGGTCAGCCTCAACGGCATTGTCATCCGCCAGCAGCTCACCCCGGAGCACCTCCAGGGCCGGGTCAACACCACCGCCCGCATGATCGCCTGGGGCGGCCAGCCTCTCGGCGCGGCCGTCTCGGGCCTGCTCGCCGACGCCGCGGGTGTCCGCACCGCCCTCCTGACAGCCTGCCTCGGCGCACTGCTCTCACTCTCCGCAGGGCTCACAACTCCCCTTCGGCGGCGAGAGGTGAACACGGGAAAGGAGCGCCACGCCGCACGAGCCCAGTACTAGGGTCCCGTCATGGAGATCATCAAGGGCGCAGGCGTGTGGAGGCATCCCGGCGAAGCGGGCAACGACTGGATCGAACAGCTACGGACATCGGATCTGTCGGTGGGGACGTACTGCATCCCGGTCGGCGGGCGAGACACCCAGAGCCCGCACACCGAGGACGAGATCTATGTCGTCACAGCCGGACGCGCCAAGATCGAAACACCGCGCCGGACGGACGAGGTGGGCCCCGGGCAGGTGATCTTCGTGCCGGCCGGTGAAGAACACCGATTCACAGAAGTGACCGAAGACCTGGTGCTGCTCGTGGTGTTCGGGCCTGCGTACGGTTCGCGCTCGTCCAAGGGGTAGGTGTGCCCCGTGTGTCCCGTGTGCCCCGCGCGCCTCACCGGTCGGCGCGTGCGTCGTACGCCAACAACGCCACCTGCGTACGGTTGTTGAGGCCGAGTTCCCGCAGGAGGCGGGTGACGTGGGCCTTCACCGTGGCGACGCTCATGTGCAGGGTCACGGCGATCTCCTGGTTGGTGAGGCCGTCGGCGAGGGCCTCGGCGACCTGGCGTTCCCGTGCGGTGAGAGCCGCCAGCGCGGTGCGGGCGCGGGTGCGGCGGGCCGGGGCGGGGTCCTCGGCGACGTAGTCGAACAGGCGGCGGGCAGCGGCCGGGGACAGCACCGGCTCGCCGGCCGCGACGCCGTGCACGCAGGACACGATCCGGTCCGGCGGGGTGTCCTTGAGCAGGAAGCCGGCGGCGCCCGCGCGCAGCGCCCGCAGGACCTGCTCGTCCGTGTCGAAGGTGGTGAGCACCAGCACCTGGGGAGGCACGGGCAGCGACCGGAGCCGCTCGGTAGCGGTGATGCCGTCGACGCGGGGCATGCGGATGTCCATCAGGACCACGTCCACGGGCGGTACGGCCCGTTCCACGACGGTCAGCGCCTCGGCGCCGTCGCCCGCCTCGCCGACGACCTCCAGGCCGGGGCCGCCCTCCAGCAGGTTCACGAGGCCGGAGCGGACGAGTGGGTCGTCGTCCACGATCAGCACCCGGACCCGGGCGGCGGCGGTGCTCATGGCGCCCACGGCAGCCACGCGGTCAGCCTGAATTCGCCGTCGCGCGTGGGTCCATGGCTCAACCGACCCCGGGCGAGCGACACGCGTTCGGCCAGGCCCACCAGGCCGGTGCCGCTGCCGGGGACGGGGGTGGTGGCTGGTTCGTGGCCGAGGGTCGTCGCCTTGCCGAGTGCCGTCTGTTCGCCGGGGGCCGGTGTGCCGGCGGGGACCGTCCCGTCGCCGGAGGCCGCTTCCTCGTCGGAGACGGGCGCCCTGCTGGTGATTGGCGTCTTGCTGGAGATCGGCGTGCTGCCAGCGACCGTCCCGTCACCGAGGTGGCGCAGCCGGTTCGCCGTTTCGATGGTCAGGCCCTCGCCCGGTCCGCCCCGTACTTCGAGCCGGACCGTGCCCCGCGCCGGCGCGTGTTTGCGGGCGTTGGTCAGCGCCTCCTGCACGATCCGATATCCCGTCCGGCCGAGTTGTTCGGGGACCTCGGCGGCCGGGTCCAGCCGGTTCTCGTATGCAAGGGACAGGCCCGCCGTGCGGCTCTCCGCCACAAGCGCGGGCAGGTCGCCGAGCGTCGGCTGCGGGCGGTCGCGCTCGATGTCCGGGGCGCGCAGCAGGCCGATGATCTCCCGCAGGTCATTCAGCGACTGATGAGCGCCGGACCGGATCACCGCCGCCGTCTCCGCCAACTTCTCCGATGGCAGACCCCGCCGGTACTCCAGCACGCCCGCGTGCAGGCTCAGCAGGGACAGACGATGGGCGAGTACGTCGTGCATCTCGCGCGCGATCCGCTCGCGCTCGGCCCTGCGAACCCGCTCGACCCGCAGCCGCTGCTCGGTCTCGGCCTGCCGGGCCCGATCCGCCCAGGCCAGCACCAGTTGACGGCGGGATCGGACGACAGCGCCCCAGCCGGTCAGCGCCAGACAGAGCGCCGCGGATCCGGCAGAGCCGCCAAGCGTCCCGGCGGGCCCGGCCGTGCCCGGCCACAGCAGGTACTCCAACGGCGTGGACAGCACCGCCGGCACGGTGACCGCGCAGGCGACCGCCGCCCTGCGGTGCACCGCGACCGTGAACAGCGCGATCGCGCTCGCCGCACCGACCACGGGCAGGACGACGGACAGCGCGATCAGGCCGACCGCCACGGGGACCGGGAACCGCCGTCGCCACAGAAGGGCGACGCTTCCGGCCACCCCCGCCACGACGTCCACGCCGATCGGGATCCGGTCCGACGTCGGGTCCAGCCAGATCCCCACCGCCGCGAGGGCCGCCGCCAGCAGTACGCACAGCGCGTCGACCGCGACGTCGCGTGCGGTGCGGGGACCGCCGGTCGGCTCGGCGGGGAGCCGGCTCAGGACCGGGAGGTCGGGGCCGGGCTCGTCAGCCATGCGGTGATCTGTCGTTCCCACTCCCGGTCCCGGGTCGTCTCCATGAACTCCTTGCGGTCGATCAGCAGGTAGATCTCGCCGACCGTGGTCGTGTCCAGGATCAACGGCTTGCCCGCGTTCAGCAGACCGCCGATGAAACGGCCGTACAGCTCCGTGAACCGTGTCTCGACCTTCGTGATCTCGGCGCGGCTGAGGACCAGGTCGGCGCCCTCGCTCCACCCGCCCAGCACCAGCCGGTCCTGGGCGAGGGTGATGACCCCGCGGCGCTGGAAGAGCACCTTCTGGCTGATGCCGGCCGAGATCCGGTCGGCGCCGGTCTTCGCGCGCAGCTCGGCCGCAGTGGCGCCCACGTAGTCGCCCTGGGGCTGTCCGGCTCCCGACGTACCCGCTCCTGGCGAACCCGCTCCCGACGGTCCCGTTCCTGACGTCCGCTCTGTGTTCATGGTCCCAGCCTGCGGCGACGCCCTGCGTGTGCGCATCGGCGCAAGGTCTTCGGTGAGTACGACTTTGGTCGATGCCGTCAGCCACCTCCGGCCGTGTCCTGGCGACGGACCCGATTCCTACGCTCGCCGGACGAAACCCGCACAGGAGGACGTCATGACCGACAGCACCGAGCCCGCCCGGAGCGAACTCAGCCGTCGCCGCCTGCTCGGTTCGGCGGTCGTCGCCGCGGCAGGCGCGACGGCCGCGGGGCCGGCCCGGACCGCCCAGGCCACCACCGCTGCCACCACTGGGACTGCCAGTGCCACTGACACCAGTGCCGCCACTGCCACGGCGACCGCTTCCGCCGCCACCGACGAAGAATCCCGCTGGCACCCCGGAGTCAGACCCCTCCTCGCCCGCATGACCCTCCCCGAGAAGATCGCGCAGCTGAACATCCCCCAGGTGCTGCCCGCCGGTCTGGTCCCGCCCGACTCCCCGGTCACCAGCGACGAGGACCGGGCCCGTTTCGTCGCCGGGACCTGGCGGGACTTCCTCGGTCCGGGCGGCGGCTTCCTCGGGCTGATGAACGAGACCGTGAGCGGCATGATCCCGGTCGAACACCCCCGTACTCCCCGGCAGCAGGCCGAACTCACCAACCGTCTCCAGGAGTTCGCCGCCCGCACCCGCCTGGGCATCCCGCTGCTCCAGATCGCCGAGGGCACCAACGGCTTCAGCGCCCCCGGCGCGACGATCTTCCCCGAGGGCCCCGGCATGGGCGCCACCTGGAACCCCGCCCTCGTGCGGGAGGTGTACGCCTGCGTCGCCGCCGAGGCCCGCAGCGTCGGCGTACACGTGCTGAACACCCTGCCCGCCGAACTGACCCGCGACCCGCGGCTGGGCCGGGTGTGCGAGTTCTTCGGCGAGGACCCCTTCCATGTGGCGAGCCTGGTCGCGGCCGTCGTGCAGGGGGTGCAGGGCACCGACCCCGCCGGGTCCGGCCGGGCCGCCGCCTCCCTCTGCCACTTCCCGGCGCAGACGCCCAACGTCGGCGGCCTGGAGGGGAGTTCGGTCGAGATCGGTGAACGCGCGCTGCGCCAGACGCACTTGCCGCCCTGGCAGGCAGGTTTCGGAGCGGAGGGCGCGCTGATGACGCTGGCCTGCCAGTCGACGATCGACGGTGTCCCGACACACGGTTCGCGGTTCCTGCTCACCGAAGTGCTCCGCGGCGAACTGGGCTTCACCGGTGTCGTGATCGCCGAGGGCGGCGGCCTGACCACCCTGGTGACGGAAGGGCTCGCCGAGAACCAGCGGCAGGCCGGGGCACTGGCGCTGGTCGCCGGCGTGGACGTCGGCATCACCTGGGAGGAGGCCTACCTGGGCGAACTGGCCGCCGCCGTGCGCGCGGGCGAGATCCCGGAGCGACTGGTCGATCGCGCGGTCGGCCGGGTCCTGAACCTCAAGTACCGCCTGGGCCTCTTCGACCGGACCCACGTCGACCCGGACCGCGCCGAGGCGACCGTGCGCAGCGCGGCCCACCAGGCGGTGGCGCTGCGGGCCGCGCGCGAGTCGATCGTGCTACTGAAGAACAGCGGCGACCTGCTGCCGCTGGGCCCGTCCGTGCGCCGGCTCGCGGTGATCGGCCCGAACGCAGACGACGTGGCCGATCTGCTGGGGGACTACACCCCGTGGCCGCCCGGCGCACCCGTGGCCACGGTCCTGTCCGCACTGCGCACCACCGCACCGGACGGCGTGACGATCCGGCATGCCAAGGGGTGCGAGGTGACGGGCGGCGACCGCTCGGGCATCCCGGCCGCCGTCGCGGCTGCCCGTGCCGCGCATGTCGCCGTTCTCGTCCTGGGGGAGCGGCCTACGGCTTTCGCAAGCGCGGACAGTACGGACGGCGAGTCGAGGGACGCGGCGGATCTCGAACTGACCGGTGTACAGGAGGAGTTGCTGAAGGCCGTCCACGCCACCGGCACGCCCGTCGTGCTCGTACTCGTCAACGGCCGCGCCCTCGCGGTGAACTGGGCCGCCGAGCACGTGCCGGCGATCGTCGAGGCGTTCCTGCCGGGGGAGTTCGGCGGGAGGGCCGTCGCCGAGGTGCTGTTCGGCAAGGTCAGTCCGAGCGGACGGCTGCCGGTGACGGTGCCGCGCGGAGTCGGTCAACTGCCGCTCACCTACGACCAGAAGCGCATGCGGGCCCAGGCAGGCGACTACGTCGGACTCAGTGCCTCGCCGCTGTACGAGTTCGGCTTCGGTCTCAGCTACACCACCTTCTCCTACGCCCGGCTGCGGATCTCCCGCCCCCGCATCCGGGCGGACCAGAGCACGGTGGTCCGGGTGGACGTCACCAACACCGGTGACCGGCACGGCCAGGAGGTGGTCCAGCTCTACCTGCGCGACCGCCTCGCGTCGGTGTCCCTGCCCGAACGCATGCTGCGCGGTTACGTCAAGGTCGACCTCGCCCCGGGCGAGAGGACCACGGTCGCGATGACCCTCTCCCCGCGCGAACTCGCCCTGGTGGACCAGCGGATGCGGACGACCGTCGAACCTGGCCTGTTCGACGTACTCGTAGGCCGCTCCTGCCGCTCGATCGAACTGACCGGACAGCTGGAGGTGACGGCCTGACGGCCCCCTTCGGCAGCGTCCGAGACGGTCGCCGACGCGCTCCCACCGTCGGCGACCCGCACCACGGACCGGTACGGCAAGTGGTCATCTCGCGGCGTAGGCGCCGCCGTTGAGGTGGATCACCTGGCCGGTCAGATGGCCGGAGTCGGGTCGGCCGAGGAAGAAGATCGCCTCCGCGATCTCCTCCGGAGTGCCGGGCCGGCGGTTGAACGCGGTGGAGACGCGTGCCGCGATCCACTCCTCCGACACGGTGCCGGCGAAGAACTCGGTGTCCGCGGTGACGCCCGGCGCCACCACGTTGGCGGTGATCCCGCGGGAACCCAGCGTCTTCGCGAGGCCGACGTTCCACGCCTCCAGGGCGGACTTGGCCGCGCCGTACGAACCGGATCCCTGCTTGGCCGCTATCGATCCGACGGTGACGACGCGTGCCCCGTCCGTCAGCCGCGGCTTGAGCGCCTCGGTGACGAGGACCGTGGTGAGCACGTTGGCCTCGAAGTTGGCCCGCCACGCGTCGGCCACACCGGCGAGGTCGCCCTCGGCGGCCGGCGGGCGGCGCCGGTCGGTGTTGCCGCCGGCGTTGTTGACCAACACGTCGACGGCGTCCGGCAATTGGTCGAGCGCCGCCTGCACGGCGGCCGGGTCGGCCGCGTCGAACGCGACGTGGGCCACGCCCAACCGCTCGGCGGTGGTGGCCAGTACGTCGGCACGGCGGCCTGTGATCGTGACGTCGTGGCCGGCTTTGGCGAACAGTTCCGCGGTGGCGGCGCCGATGCCGGTGCCACCACCGGTGATGACGACAGTGCGCTTCGTCGTAGAGGTCATGAGCCGGAAGTCTGAACTCAAGGTGTTCGAGGTGTCAATGGATATTCGAATATCTTGGCCTGTATCGAATCTGTGTATCCTGCTCCGCATGTCCACCAGTGCGAAGACCCGTACCGACGAGGTGCACACCCGGTTGCGGGCCGACATTCTCGCCGGGCGTTTCGCACCGGGTGAGCGGCTCAAGTTCACGCCGCTGTGCCAGGCGTACGACGCCAGCGTCGGGCTGATCCGGGAGGTGCTCAGCCGACTGGCCGAACAGGGACTCGTACTGGCCAACCCGCAGGTCGGCTTCCAGGTCATGCCGATCTCCGTCGTCGACCTGCTCGATCTGACCCGGACGCGGACGGACATCGAGTGCCTGGCCCTGCGGCGGGGCATCGAGCGGGGCGACAGAGCGTGGCGGGCCCGGATCGTCGCGACCCACTTCACTCTCGCGGACACACCTCGCCGCGACGCGTCCGCCCCGACCCGCGTCACCCCGGCGTGGGAAGCCGCCCACGCGGACTTCCACGACGCGCTGCTCGCCGGGGCCGGCAGCCCACGGCTCTACGCGATCGCGACAGCACTGCGGAGCAGCGCCTGCCTCTACCGCCGGTGGCAGGAAGCGATCGACCCGTTCGACGCCGCGCGCGACCCGGCGCAGGAGCACGCCACGATCTGCCGGCACACGCTCGACGGCGACGCGGACTCCGCCGTGGCCGCGCTGGCGGCCCACATCGAGCTGACCACCACGTTGATCGTGGCCTCACGCGCCGCGTCGTGAGCGGCCCACCGCCGCACCCGCCTCCCCTCAGCCGTCTGCCTTTCAGGGAACGGCCGTTGAGGCTCGCGGAAAGGTGGGAAGCAGCTCGTGAACACCCGACGAAGGCGGTGCGGGGAATGTCGGGTGATCGGAGCCGATGCCGTCGCACGATGAGGGCATGGACGACACGATCTTGGTGAGCCGCTTCCTCCGCGACGGCTTCGTGAAGTTGGAGGGCGCCGTCGCGCCGCGCGTGGCCGCGGACTGCGCCCGGTTGCTGTGGCGGGAGACGGGCTGCGACCCGGACGACCCTACGACGTGGACACAGCCCGTGCACTGGGTGACCGGCATGGCGCAAGGGCCGTTCGCCGCCGCGCCCAACTCCCCGGCCCTGCATCACGCGTACGACCTGCTCGTCGGCGCGGGACGCTGGGAGCCGCGCTACTCGCTGGGTACGTTCCCGCTGCGCTTCCCGCACGAGGAC
The DNA here is from genome assembly GCF_053595415.1 of Streptomyces sp. NPDC002499. NCBI lineage: Bacteria > Bacillati > Actinomycetota > Actinomycetes > Kitasatosporales > Streptomycetaceae > Streptomyces > Streptomyces sp. NPDC002499. Next base: position 271,877 of record NZ_JBSFXO010000002.1, on the reverse strand, counting down.
GAGCCGGACGATGCGGGCTGGCACATCGAGGGCAGCTATCTGCCGGAGGGCGAGAGCTGGTACTTCACCAACCTGCGCTCCGCGGGCCGGGCGCTGCTGATGCTGTTCCTGTTCAGTGAGGTCGGTGTGGAGGACGCCCCGACCCGGATCCGGGTCGGCTCACACCTCGACGCACCGAAGGTGCTGGAGAAGTACGGGGAGGACGGGGCGAGCGGCCTGACTCTCGCCCCCGATCTGGTCGCCGCGTCCGACCACCGGCCGCTCGCTCTCGCCACCGGGTCCCCGGGCGACGTCTTCCTGTGCCATCCGTTCCTGGTGCACGCGGCGCAACCGCACCATGGGGTACGGCCGCGCTTCATGGCCCAGCCGCCACTGATGCCGGCTGCGCCGTACGAACTGGACCGGGCCGACGGAGCGTACTCACCTGTGGAGGTCGCGATCCGTCGGGGCTTGGGGCGGGAGACTCCCGGTCCGGACGGGGACGGCGCCGACCGCAGTGCCGGATAGACGTGCTCCACGACCATCGCCGGCCAGGTGAGGTCGTGGAAGGTGGAAGGGAACAGGAAAGAGGACGAGGGTGCTGGAGCGTCTGAACCGGGCCATGGAGCACATCGAGGACCATCTCGACGGGGCTGTCGACGTGGAGGAACTGGCACGCCTCGCGGCCACCTCGGAGTACCACCTGCGCCGGATGTTCTCCGCGCTCGCCGGCATGCCGCTGTCGGAGTACATCCGGCGCCGCCGGCTCACCCTCGCGGGCGCCGAGGTACTCGCCGGGCGCGACACCCTGCTGGAGATCGCGGTGCGCTACGGCTACGGATCCGGCGAGGCGTTCGCTCGGGCGTTCCGTGCCATGCACGGCATCGGACCCGGCGAGGCCCGGCGTACCGGCGCCGCGCTCAACTCCCAGTCCCGGATGGCCTTCCGGCTCACCGTCGAAGGCAGCGGCAGCATGCGATACCGCGTCGTGGACAAGACGGACTTCACCGTCGTCGGGCAGAAGGTGCGAGTACCGCTGGTGCATACAGGGCCCAACAAAGCGATCATGGATTTCGTCCGCGGGATCGATCCACAGATCCTCAAGCGCCTGGAACAGTTGTCCGACCAGGAACCGGAGGGCATCGTCGCGGTCTGCGACGATCTGGACCCCAGCCGCGCCGAGGGCACCGAACTCGACTACTACCAAGGCGTGATCACCTCCGTGACCGCCTACGAGGGGGCGACCACGTTGGCCGTCCCGGCCGGCGCCTGGGCGGTCTTCACCACTTCCGGGCCGGCGCCGCACACCATCCAGAACCTGTGGCGGGACGTCTTCACCGAGTGGTTCCCGTCGAACCCGTACCGCACCCGCAGCGGCCCGGAGATCCTGCGCGCCCGCTTTTCGCCGCGGACCGGCGAAGCCGACGCCGAACTGTGGCTCCCGGTGGAGCCCGAACGCAGCTGAACCCATGGGAAGGAGAGCCGGCGACCGAACCGGCCGAGATGCCGACGACGATCGCTGCCGCTGATCGGAGTGTCACCCGCCCACCCCTCGGCGTCGCCGACGTTCCGCTTGTCGACGACTCCGAAGGGTGGGCCGCATCCCGGGATGCCCCGGTGACCGCTCCGGGGAAAACGGTTACGTGGTGGGGAAGTTGTCGGGAGTGCGGATCTGGTCGCGGATCCAGGTCCCGGCGGGCTTCAGCTGTGCGGTTCCGGTCCAGGGGCCGCCGGCGTCGCAGGTGCCTGGCTTGAACACGGCACCGGAGCGGTCGTCGTCGGAGTAGTTCCAGTTCACCCAGCTGATCTTCTTCGACGCCATCAGGTCCAGGTAGCGCTTGGACATGGTGAAGTCGTTGGCTCCTTCGCCCGCCGAGTTCTGCGTGCCGAACTCGGTGACGAACATGGGGAGTTTGTCGGCCGCGCGGGACAGGGTGCTCAGGTACTCGTCGTCGTGCGACGCGGCGTAGAAGTGGAAGGTGTACATGATGTTGGTGGCGTTGACCGGGCTGGACGTGATCTCGCTCTCGGTGCTGCCGTCCGAGACGCCCAGGGACGACCAGGCGCGCGTGCCGATCAGGATCGTGGTGTTCGGGTCCTGCTGCCGGATCACCGGTATCAGCTGTTCGGCGTAGGTCTTGATCCTGGACCAGCTGACACCGTTGGGCTCGTTGGCGATCTCGTAGATCAGGTTGGTCTTGGACTTGTGGCGCTGCGCGATCTCGGTGAAGAAGGTCTTGGCGCGGGCCAGGTTGTGGTTCGGGTCTCCCGGCGTCAGCTGGTGCCAGTCGACGATGACGTACAGCCCACGGGCGGTGGCCTGTTCGATGAGGCTGTGCACGAGGTCGGTGAAGCGGCGCGGGTCGGTCTCGTAGCCCCCTTCCTGGACGTACGTCGACACACGCAGGACGTCCGCGCGCCAGTCCGTGGCCAGGGCGTCCAGCGAGCCGTTGGTGAGGCACTGGCTGTACCACTGGGTGCCGTGGCTGCTCATGCCGCGCAACTGGATGGGGTTGCCGTACTGGTTGCACAGTTTGGTGCCGCAGACCTTGAGGCGTCCGTTGATCCCGGCAGGGGTGCCGGTGCCGGGCCCGCCGGGACCGCCCGGGTCCTCGGCCGTGTCGACGGACAGATGGTCCACGTTGGGCCCGCCGTTGGCGGTGGTGGCGGTCGCCCGGACGGTGTTGGCTCCCGCCTTGAGGTCGGTGGCGAGGGTGACGGTCGACCAGTTCGTCCACGCGCCCGTGCCGGGGAAGGCCCTGGCGGCGGCGATCCTGGTGCCGTTGACGGTGATGTCCATGGCGCGGTTGGCGGTGGTCCCGTTGGCGAAGCGGAGCGTGAGCGAGGCGGGGCCGCTCTTGGCGGCATCGACCGCCCACTGGACGTAACTGCCCGTGACGTTGTCGTAGTTGACGAATCCGCTACCGGTGAAGCCGGCGTGGTTGGACTCCACCACACCGCGCGACACGGTGGCGGTCTCGGCCTCGTGGACGACGGCGGCGAGGGGCGTCGGCCGCGCGGTGGAAGGGGCGGCCGCGAAGGCTCCGGTCGAAGCGGGGAGCACCGCGGCCAGTGCGAGTGCCAATCCGGCGGCGGACGCGGTGAGAGCGCGTGCCCCGGGGCGGGGTGAGCGCAACGGTTTCATGGGCGTGGACTCCAATGAGTGGGGGGTTGCGCGTGCGGTTGCACGACGAAGTCGCTTGACGTGAGCTGTAAGGAAACTTTCCTAACCTTTTAAGGAGATAGCAGTGGCGCATCGTGCGGGGCAAGGGGTGTGACAGCGCTTCAGGATGCGTGGACGCCTCGTCGGGGGCTGCGTGGTGAAGCTCGACCGCAGCTCAAGGAGGCTTTGGTGGCGGCGAGTTGGCTGCCGAGGATTCTCGGGACCCGGCGACGGGGGAGTGGCGGACAACGGTTGGATAGTAAAGTTTCCTAACATACGTCTTGACGCTCAGTCCTGCTGCCGCCCACCATCCGTGTCATGCCCCCCTCACTCAAAAGGTCATGGGCCGCCCTTTGCGCGGCAACTCTGGCCGGTGGTCTGTTAGTCGGAATCGGCGAGGCCTCCTCGGTCTCCGCCCTCCCCGCGGCCGCCCCGAACCTGGCGCTCAACCGCCCGGTGACCGTCTCCTCGTCCGAGACCGGCGAACTCGGCGGCGCCCGAGCCGTCGACGGCTCGGCATCCACCCGCTGGGCAAGCCTGGAGGGTTCCGACAATCAGTGGCTCCAGGTCGACCTGGGCGCGAACACCTCGGTCTCCCGTGTGGTCTTGAAGTGGGAGGCCGCCTACGCCTCCGGCTATCGCCTCGAACTGTCCGACAGCGGCAGCACCTGGCGGCAGCTGTACAGCACGACCGCCGGTGACGGGGGAACCGACGACGTGTCCGTCACCGGTACCGGTCGCTATCTGCGCGTTCAGGGAACCAAGCGGGCCACCGCCTGGGGATACTCACTTTTCGAGGTCGAGGCGTACGCCGACGGCGGCACCACGCCCACCGATCCGCCGACCGACCCCCCGCCCAGCGGCCCCGTGGTGAACGTCTCCACGGCCGCTCAGCTCAAGTCCGCTCTCGCCGCGGCCAGTCCGGGGCAGACCATCAACCTCGCCGCCGGCACCTACCGGGGTTCGTTCGTGACCCAGCGGTCCGGCACCGCGTCCCAGCCCATCACCCTCACCGGTCCGCGCAACGCCGTGCTCATCAACGACGGGCCGGCCGGCGAGCCCACCGGAAGCTGCCCCGCCCCCGCCGACGGCTACGACTCCGGCTACGGCCTGTGGCTGTTCAAGGCGAGCAACTGGAATCTGTCCGGCTTCACCGTGGCCGAGTCCAAGAAGGGCATCGTCCTCGACACCGCGACCAAGGTCGTCATCGACAACCTGTACGTCCACGACATCGATGAGGAAGGAGTGCACTTCCGCCGCTCCTCGGCCGACGGGGTGATCCGCAACTCGACGGTCGAGAAGACCGGTCTCGTCCAGCCGGGATACGGCGAGGGCGTCTACATCGGCTCCTCGAACTCCAACTTCGCCTGCTACGCCGACTCCACGGGCGTGGACGCCTCCCACCGCGTGCAGGTGATCGGCAACCGCATCGGCCCGAACGTGGCCGCGGAGGGCATCGACATCAAGGAGGGCACCACGGGCGGGGTGATCCGCGGCAACACCTTCAACGGAACGGGCATCACCGGCCAGAACTCCGGCGATTCGTGGATCGACGCCAAGGGCAACAACTACGTCATCGAGAACAACACGGGCACGTTCTCCTCGCCGGGCACCTTCGCCAACGGCTACGAGACCCACAACCTGCTCGACGGCTACGGCTGCGGCAACGTCTGGCGCAACAACAAGTCCGACCTCGGCGGTGTGGGCGAGTACGCGATCTACGTGTCGTCGGCCTCCAAGTGCGCGAGCAACCCCAACGTGGTGTATTCCTCCAACACCGTCACCAACGCCCGTAAGGGCCTGACGAACATCACCGTCACGCCCTAGGTCTGTTCCGACAACCTCGCAGCGAATCCGCCGCACCCACGTGAGCTGTCACGTGGGTGCGGCGGATTCGAGTCAGCAACTGGCGTTCAGGCCCGCCCAGTTGGCGCGGTCGTTGTAGCCGCCGTCGCCGGCGTCGCCGACCACCAGGTCGAGCACGCGGACGCCGGTCAGGTCGATGTCGGCCTGGCGGACGTCGTCGCGGCCGAGCACACCGCTGTCGTACAGCACCTTGCCGTCGCCGATGACCTGGAAGGTCGAAGTGCCGCCCTCCGGGCCGACGTTGCGCACCGCGTCGTCGATGCCGACGGTCGTGTTCAGCCGGGTGCACCGGTCGCCGAGGTAGTAGCGGATCGTGGAGGGCGAGGCGACTCCGATGCCGGTCGGGTACTCCTGGCCGAGCATGCTGATCGGCGTCCAGCCTCCGACGCTGCGGTCGACCGTCGGGCTCATCCATCCACTGGTGGCGCTGATCCAGTCGTGGTGGGACAGGACGACGTCACCGCTGGGTGCCGCCGGTGCCACCGTCAACGCCGTGGTCGTCTGCTGACGCAGCCGCCCCTTGCCAGGCACCTCGTACGAGGTGGTGGCGGTCAGACCGGCGCTGCCGGGTGCGGCGGTGGCCGGGAGGGTCACGGTGAAGGCCACGTTCGCGGAGCGGTTCGGCTTCAGCACCTTCGGTGTCTTGCCGGCCGCACGGACCGTCCACCCGGCGGGCACCTTCAGCTCGACCCGCGGGTCGGACACTGAACGCGTCCCGTCGTTACGGACGTTGACCTCGACCTGAGCCTGGTCGCCGCCGGCGGCCACCGGGGCCACGCCCGCCGTGACCGCGTCGCTGCCGACCTTCGTCACCTGCGGCAGGCCGGCGACGACGTGCGGAACACCGGGCTTGCCCGTCGCCCGGGCGACCCGGAGCAGGGCCGAGCCGTGCGCCGGAACGGCCGCGCTGAGAGTGCCGCCGCTCTCCGTGACCTGGTTGGTCCAGGCGTTCTTCAGAGTGAACCGACTCCCGGACAGCCCGACCGACTTGGCGGTCGTGGTCAGCGTCGCCGGAGTGTCCCCCCGGTTCAGCAACACCACGGCCCGGTCCCCGTTGGCCAGCCGCTTCACCCAGGTCTCCGTCGTACCGGCGGGGCCGACGCGGATGGCCTGGACGCCGGCGGAGTCCTGGTTGATCGCGAGGACGTCCCGGTCCTCAAGGATGCCGAGCGAGGTCTTGCTGAGCTTGCGGACGTCGCTGCCGATCACCAGCGGCGCCGCCGCCACCGACCAGAGCGTCATCTGCGTACGGAACTCCTCGTCGCTCATCCCCAGTTCGGGTCCGAGGTAGTCCGGGTCGTTGAAGTGCCCGGGCCCGGCGACCTCGGGATGCCGCGCGTTCGCGTCGTAGTTCCGCAGGACGTCCTTGAACTTGATCTCGCCGACGAAACCGACGTCGGTGTACGTCCGCCAGGACTGTGCGATCGCGGGCGCGTAGGACCAGGAGTTCGTCGACTGCTGCGACTCCGGGTAGTTGCCCCAGTCCGGAGAGGTCACCGGGTTGCAGAGGTTGAAGATCATGGGGCGTCCGCTGGAGTTGTTCCGCAGCGCCTTCGCGAACTCGGTGTAGACGGTCTTGGGGTCGAGGTCCGCGGCGATCCCGCAGAGGTAGTCCACCTTGACGGCGTCGAACTTCCAGGCGGCGAACTGGTTCGCGTCGCGCTGGTAGTAACCGTGGCTGCCGAGGCCGCACTTGCCCGGGATGTAGGGGCCGGCGTCCGTGTAGATGCCTGCCTTGAGGCCCTTGCTGTGGATGTAATCGACCAGCGGCTTCAGCCCGTTGGGAAACTGGGCCGGGTTGGGCACCAGATCACCGGCCGCGCTGCGCGGGGTCGGTGCCGCCCAGTTGCCGTCGATCCAGACGTACTGGTAGCCGGAGTCGCGCAGACCGCTGCTGACCAGGAAATCGGCCACCGATCTGATCTCCGACTCGGTCGGATCGCCGCCCAGCGCGTAGTAGGTGTTCCAGCCCATGTAGGGCGTCTGGCCGAGCGCCTGCTTCGAGGTGGCTGCCGTGGCGTCGGCACGGCCGGAACTGCTCGCCGAAGGGACGGCATGGGCGGGCGCCTGTACGGCCAGCAAGGAGATCAGGAGGGCAAACAGGACGGTGAGATGTCGTTTCACAGCGGGTCCTTCACTGTCCGATCACGCGTGCAGGCCCGTCCCGGTCGTGTGCCCGAGGTACCGCTGCCAGTCAGCGCCCGATCGTCTGCGGGTTGGTGCCCAGGATCTTGCAGCGGTCGCCGGCGCGCGTCAATATTAATTCCTAAATTAGGAGTTAGGTGGGCGCGGGTCGTTCGGTACCCAACGGCCGTGTGTGAGGCGGAATGTGGCTGGAGGTACGACGGCTGCCGCCGCCGGTACCCCTGTGCCGTCAGCTGTTCCGGTGGTCGTCCAGGACTCGAATCGCCTCGGTAGCCGCCTCACGGACGGGACCCGCGGGGTCCGAGGCCAGGACAGTTAGCCGGGCGCGCACCCTCTCCTCGTCCGCGGGGAGGGTGCCCGTCTCCTGCACCGAGTGGGCGAGGCCCTCTGCGGCGGCCATGCTCACCCACCTGTCCGTGTCGTCCAAGTGCCGGACGAAGAGCGGCAGATCGTGCGGGGTGTCGGCGTCCGTCGCGTTGTGCGGGTCCAGGAGCGACAACGCGGCGGCTCGGAGAATGGGGGAGGAAGTCCGGTCGACCAGTTCTCGCATGCCGGGCAGAGCTTCCGCCGAGCCCGCGAGGACCTCCTTCGCGACCACGACCAGGTACCGGTCGGGGCGGAGACGGGTCACCAACGCCCGGGCGACCGCCGCTTGTTCCCCCGGCCGGAACCCGGTCTCGGCCAGGGTACCCAGGCCGCGCAGCGCACCTTCGTACACGCCGGGTGCGGCATGGTCCAGCAGGGGGAGCAGCAGCCGCACAGCGTCCCGTCTCCCCATCTCCGCGTACGTCGTGGCCGCTGCCGTGAGTGTGCCGGCGGCCGCCCTCGGGTCGGTCAGGACAGCCCGCAGAAGCCTCGTGGCAACCGTGCCTCCGACCGACCCTAGGGCGGCGGCGGCCGACGCGCCGGCCTGCTCGTCGCTCAGCCAGCGCGTGGCTGGATCCAGCAGTCGCTCGTCACCCGAGCGCGCAAGCAGGGACAACAGTTCTGCTGCCATCTCCGGGTCCCGCTCCGTCTCCAGAGCCGCGAACACCGCGTCCTGCGTTTCCGGGCGGTTCATGTACACCAGTCGGCAAGCCACGGCGCGGCGCACCTTGACAGAAAGGTCGTCGGTGAGATTTCTCAGCAGGGTCGGCAGCAGTCGGTCGCGGGCCTGGTCCGGCAGCATGAACACGGCGCTCGCACGCGCGGCGTCCTCGCCCCACTGGGCTGTACGGACCAACTCCGCCTCGACGTCCGGGTCCTTCAGGGAGCCCCAGACCATGGCCGAAGCGAGACTTGAGATGCGCTGTGCCGGATCCCCCAACAGCCGGACGAGCGCGGGAACATCACCAGGCAAGCCCAGCTCGTGCAGCGCCTCCAAGGCGTTGATGCGCAAGTGATGGTCAGGATCGCTGAGCAACCGCCCATAGGCCTCCACGACGTCGGAGTCGCTCAGCCCGAGCCAGATCGACGCGAGCGAGGCCTTCCTGCGCACCCACGGATCCTCGTCGCCCATCAGCGCGGGCAGGACCTCCGCCCCGGCCTCGGGGACCCCCAGCCTGCCGAGGCCCACCGCCGCGCCCGCGCGGACCTCCGGGGCGGGGTCGGCAGCCGCCCGTACGAGCGCCGCGGCGTGCTCGGCGCCGCCGAGCATGCCGAGTCCCTTCGCCGCTGCCGCCTTCCGGCATGTGTCGGCCGTCTCCAACTCCCTCAGGAAGAAGGCGGCCTGGTGTCCTGTCGTCATCCGTACCCCGGAAAGTAGGACTGCCGAACCGACGAGAGGTTGTGCCGACGCACGCCGAACGCATTCATAACGATAGATTCGTCAGCATTTGGGAAGGCGTGCCACAGAGCCGTACCGCCTGGCACAGAGTCATAACGCCGTCACTCCCACCACGAAGCAGAGGTCGCCGCAACCATGACCGCCGCCGAACTCACCGCCCGTATCCACGAGGCCATCGCCCATCCGCTGACCAGTGACGCAGGCTTCGACATCCACCTCGCCCTGCGTGACGTCCTCGTCCCGGTCGGCCTGCGTCCGGAGGACAGCGGCGGAAGGATCACGTTCATCGGCAGCGATCCGATCGTCCCGAGCGTCATGCGCCTGGGCGCCGTCCCGGCGCTGGGACTGACCGCCAAGTCCGTCGCCCTGGCCGCGCTCTGGCGGCAGCGTGGCGGCGAGGGTCAGGACATCACGATGGACCTGCGCAAAGCCCCGCACCGGCTCTGCCCCTTCTACGACAAGAAGTGGGAGCTGCTCAACGGCTACCCGGGCGGCAACTCCGCGGATCCGGCCAGCCCCCTCAGCTTCGGCTTCTACCGGACCCGCGACGGCCGCTGGGTCATGCCGCTCAACCCCTACCCGAAGATCAGGAACGCCGTCTACAAGCTGCTGCGGACCTGGCCCGAGGAGCAGGCCGTCGCGGACGCCGTCGCCCAGTGGGACGCCGCCGACCTGGAACAGGCCGGTGACGAGGCAGGCGTGGTCATGCCGATGCTGCGCACCACCGAGGAGTTCCTGCGGCATCCGGCGTACGAGTACATCGCCCGGGAACCACTCATCAGGATCGAGAAGATCGGCGACAGCCGACCCGAACCCCTCCCCGCCGCAGCCGACCAGCCGCTCTCCGGAGTACGCGCCCTGGGGATGGGCCACGTCATCGCCGGCGCCGGCATCGGCCGGGACCTGGCCCAACACGGCGCCGACGTGCTGAACATCTGGCGCCCCGACGAACTGGAACACGACTCCACGTACAACACCGCCAACGTCGGCGTCCGCTCCACCACACTCGACCCCTACAGCACCGACGGACATACGAAGATCCACGACCTGCTGCGCGACGCCGACCTCTTCTACGCCAACCGCCGCCCCGGCTACCTGGAGAAGATCGGCCTGAGCGCCGAGGCGGCCGCGGCCGTCCGCCCCGGCATCGTCCACATCAGCATCACCCTCGCGGGCGAGAGCGGCCCATGGGCCCACCGGGTCGGCTTCGACCAGACCGCCGGAGCTCTCACCGGCATCATGCTCATGGAGGGCGAGGACGGCATCGCCGCCCGGCCGACCAGCAAGCCGGCCCTCCCGTACATCAACGTGGTCAACGACTACGTCCTCTCATGGCTGGCCACCACCGGCGCACTCGCCGCCCTCATGCGCCGCGCCACCGAGGGCGGCAGCTACCGCGTCACCCTCAACCTCACCCGCATCGCCACCTGGATCCTCAGTCTCGGCCTCTTCGACCGCACGTACGCCCACCGGACCGCCCTCGACCCGGATCCCGGTTCCCCGCACGCCTACCTCGACCCCGACACCTTCACCGCCGACACCCCCTGCGGCCACTACCAGGGCGTCACCGACCAGGTGATCCTGTCCAGGACCCCCGGTCGCTTCCGTGACGTCCTGCTTCCCCGCGGCAGCAGCGCCCCCGTCTGGCTCGCCCGCGACAACTGACCTGCCGCAACCGTCGTCGGTCCCTAGCGGCGCACCTTGAACCTGAGGTGCAGGACCCTTTCGCCCTGGATGACCACGTGCGGGTCCTCCAGCAGCTGCTGCCCGTCGATCCCGCCGAAGAAGCGAATACCCGACCCGAACACCACCGGGACCAGGTCCATGGCCACCTCGTCCACGAGGCCGGCCGCGAGGATCTGGGCGCCCGCATCGCCGGCGTTCACGGCGACGATCCGGTCACCGGCGAGTTCCTGGGCCTTGGCGATCGCGGCCGTCACGCCGTCGACGAAGTGGTAGGACGCCTCGGGGTGCCAACCCTCGGGCTTGGGCCGGTGGGACACCACGACCACGTGATCGCCCGCGGGCGGACTGCCCTCCCAGCCGTTGACCTGGTCGAACAGGTTGCGGCCCATCACGATCGTGCCGATCGACTCCCACACCGACCGGACGTAGTCCGCCGACGCGTGCGAGACCCTGATGCCGTTTCCGGTTCCGGAATGGTCGTACGGCCCCTCCTCGCCTACGACGATCGGGACGTCCCCGCTGAAGTACCACTCGTGGAGGGACCTGACATCGCCCTTGTCGTCGGCGATGAAGCCGTCCACCGACACCACGCTCTGCATGATCACCGTGCCCACGGGTCGTCCTCCATGTCTTGATGTCTTCTTGCGCGTTCGCCGCCATGCTCGCGCTTCGCGGGGATCCGGGCATGTAAGAAATCAATCGGCGGGCATCGGCCCGATGTCCTGCGGATCGCGCCGCTCGACGGGGAACCGGCGGCGCAGGGCCAGGTACTCCGTCGGGGTGTGTCCGGTGAAGTCCTTGAACTCCCTGCTGAAGTGGGCGTGGTCGAAGTAGCCCGCCGTCTGGGCGAGTTCCGCCCAGTCGACCGGGCCCAGGGCGTCCACGGACACCATCAGCCGCGCGAAGCGGTAGATCCGCGCCACCCGTTTCGGGGTGACCCCGACATGGGCCTTGAAGAGGTTGGCCAGGTGGTTGCCGCTCACCCCGGCGGCCTCGGCCAGCGCACCGACCGGGATCGTGCCGTGCGTGACCTCCAGCCGCCCGCCCGTGTACTGGACCAGGTCGAGGCCGCGTGCCGGGGCGTCGGCGAGTCGCGATCGCAGTTCCTCCTCCAGCGCCCGCAGCATCTCGGCGGCCGACGTGAGCTCGCCGACCCGGTCGCGCATCCGGTCCATGGACCGTTGCCAGACGGCATCGACCGGCACCCACCGGTCGCGCAGCTCCGCCGCGGGCATGCCGATGAACGGCGCCATGCCCCAGGGCTTGAAGTGCACGCCGAGGAGCCGCACATGCGCCGGGTACTCGAAGAGGAAACGCCTGGTCCATACGCCCATGAACCACCCGTCCGTGAACACGGCCGACGGCGTCGAAGGGTCGGAGTCCCACAGCCGGACGGGCCCGTCCAGGTGTAGGAACAAGTGCGCGGACGGCATCGGCGGGACGCTCATCAGCCGGTGGTCCGGCACCCCGGTCAGGCAGTAGATGTCGTCGATGAACCGGTCCAGCGGCGGAGCGGGCACCCTGCCGACGTATTCCATGGCCCCAGTGTGACCAGCCGACCGCTCCGTCCGCGAGGTCGGGGTCGTCGCAGGCCTGGGCCGCGCTGCCGGGGCGCCGGGTGAAGCGGTGGCGCGGCTACCGTGAGTGCACGGCATACGTCAGATGCGTCACCCGCGCCGAGGCCTGCGAACGGACCGGCTCCAGCGCGACCTTGGACGCGTCGACGCCGTCGAACAGCCGGGTACCGGCGCCGAAGAGCACCGGCGACAGCGCGATCGAGAACTCGTCGACCAGGCCGGCGTTCAGATACTCCAGGATCGTCGCGCCGCCGCCGGCGATGCGGACGTCGCGGTCGCCGGCCGCCGCACGGGCCTGGTCGAGCGCGGTCTCGATGCCGTCGTCGACGAAATGGAACGTGGTGCCGCCGGGCCGCTCCCAAGGATCACGCTTGGTGTGCGTCACGACGAAGACCGGGGTGTGGAAGGGCGCCTCGTCCGGCCACGACTGCTCGCCGAGATCGAACATGCGCTTGCCCATGACGCTCGCGCCGGTGCGCTCGAACGTCGTCCTCGCCATGTCGTTGTCGAGGCCCTCCTCACCGCCCTCGCCCAGCTTCAGGTTCTCCCGGAAGAACCGCAGCGGGAACACCCACTGCTGCAACTCCGCCCACTGCGCCATCCAGCGCCGGACATCCGGGTCGTCCTGCCTGTCGGGCGCGAAGAGCTCGCCCTGGGCGGGCACGGGCTCGGGCGCGACGAACCCGTCCAGCGACATCGACACGCTGAAGAACACCTTCCCGGCCATCAGCCCTCCGCCCCCTTCCGCACGAGGTCGGCGACGTAGGCGGCCAGACCGCTCAGGGTCTGCTGCCCGCCCTCGATCGCGTGATACTTCTCGACCGCCTCGTCACGCAGTTCCTTGGTGGGGAACACCGTGCGCATCTCGATCCGGGTCGCCGCGCCGTCCGGCGCGAACGTGAGGACCGACCGGAAGGCGTTCGGGTCGTCGCGGGACTCACCGTGCAGCAGCGCGATCCGCTCCGGCGGGGCGATCTCGCTCCAGGAGATCCACTCCTGGTAGTCGGTCCCGTCCGGTCCGTGCATCACGAAGTCCCACACCCCGCCGGCGCAGAACTCGAAGGACCGCGTGGTGGTGGTGAACCCCTCCGGACCCCACCACCGCGCCAGGTGCCGAACCTCGGTGAACGCCTCGAACACCAGCTCCCGAGGGGCGTCGATGACCCGGGAGACCACGATCTCCCGGTCGGCCGTCACCGCCCCCGTCTCCTGCCTTCCTGCTGCCATCGGTCATTCCTCCTGCCGTGCCTGCTTGAGGTCCTGCACATAGGTGTCGAGGCGGTCGAAACTGTCGTTCCAGAACTCCTCGAATCCGCCGACCCACTCATGGACCGGCCGCAGCCCGCGGGCGTCCAGGCCGTAGAGGCGCTGCCTGCCCGCCCCGCGGACCTTCACCAGCCCCACTTCCCGGAGCACCCGCAGGTGCTTGGACGCCCCCGGCTGGGTCATCCCCAGCTCCTGGGCCAGGTCGGTCACCGGCCGTTCGCCCCGCCGCAGCAGCGCCAGGATGTCCCGGCGCTGCGGCTCGGCGATCGCGTTGAAGACGTCTGACGTCGTGGCTGCTCGTGCCATGGCCACGATCATATTCTCATATCGGCATACGTCAAGCCGTTCGGGAACGAGCCGAGCGAGGACAGCGAGGTGGATCCACTCAGCGCTCGGGCGGAGTGGAGCGGGCGTACCGGTCCGCCAGCCGGCGGAGATACGTGACCAGTTCCGTGGGCTCGGTGACGGTGACGGTGAAGTCGAAGTCGAGCATGCCCAGGTAGACGGCGAGGGTCTGCACCGTGTCCGCACCGGTGATCAGGACACAGCTGTCGGCGTCGAGCGCTTCGACAGTGCCGACCGCGGGGTTGATCTGCTCGAGCACCGCCGTCGCCGGGGCATGGAAGGTCACCCGCGCGTGGTAGCGCCAGGCCGCACTGGACACCCGTCGGGAGACGTACGCCGTGATGTCGCCGCCGGGCGGTTCGCGCGGGGTGAAGCGCGGTCCCGTCGGGGTGCGGGGCTGGATCCGGTCGATCCTGAAGGTCCGCCAGTCCTCGCGCTCGACGTCCCACGCCACGAGGTACCAGCGCCGTCCCCAGTTCACCGCCCGATACGGCTCCACCACACGGCGGGTGGGCGACCCGGCGTGGTCCAGGTAGTCGAAGCGCAGCCGTTCCCGGTCGCGGCAGGCGGAGACCACGGCGGTGAGCACGTCCGCGGAGACGGTCGGCGCCGGGCGGTCGGCCGGCACGGCCACGGTGTACGCCTGGAGTGTCCGCACCCGTCGGCGCAGCCGTGAGGGCAGCACCTGCTCCAGTTTGGCCAGCGCCTGAAGTGAGGTCTCCTCGGTGCCGGGGACGGCGCCCTGTGCCGCGGTGCGCAGCGCGATCGTCACCGCGACCGCCTCCTCGTCGTCGAGCAGCAGCGGGGGCATCGCCGCGCCCGCGCCCAGCCGGTAGCCGCCGGTCGCTCCGCGTGTGGCGTCCACGGGGTAGCCGAGTTCGCGCAGTCGGTCGATGTCGTTGCGGACGGTGCGGCCGCTCACTCCCAGGCGCTCGGCCAGTTCGGATCCCGGCCAGTCCCGCCGGGTCTGCAACAGCGAGAGCAGACGCAGCAAACGTGCGGAGGTATCCAGCATGAAGTCCAGCCTGAGGTGTTATTAGGAACGTAACGTGCCTATATCGAGAATACTGTCTTACCCATGGAGACCAGCAGCAGCAACACCGACGACCGGATCCGCCCCTACCGCATCGCCGTCGCGCAGGACGAGCTCGACGACCTGCGCGAGCGGCTGGCACGTACCCGCTGGGGCAGTGAGATCCCCGACGCCGGCTGGAGCCGGGGTGTGCCCACCGACTACCTCAAGACCCTGGCCGCGTACTGGGCCGACGGTTTCGACTGGCGCAAGGCGGAGGCGGAGCTCAATGAGTTCCCCCAGTTCACCACAGAGATCGACGGCCAGAACATCCACTTCCTGCACGCCCGTTCGCAGAACGCGGAGGCGCTCCCGCTGCTGCTGGTGCACGACTGGCCCTGCTCGTTCGTCGAGTTCGTCGAGGTCATCCGCCCGCTGACGCAGGACTTCCACGTCATCGTGACCTCCACGCCCGGCACCGGCTTCTCCGGTCCGCTCGGCGAGGCCGGCTGGAACAACGGCCGTATCGCAGGCGCGTTCGTCGAGCTGATGGACCGTCTCGGCTACACCTCCTACGGCGTTCACGGCACGGGCGGCGGCGCCTGGATAGCCGGCGAGATGGGGCGTCAGGCACCCGAGCGGATCGTCGGCATTCACGTCAACGGCCTGGTCACCTTCCCCTCCGGGGATCCCGCCGAGTTCGAAGGCCTGACCGGGCCCGAGACCGAGCGGCTGGCCCGGCTGGAGAACTTCCAGCAGGACAAGATGGGCTTCAACGCCATCCAGTCCACCCGCCCGCAGACCCTCGCCTTCGGCCTGCACGACTCGCCGGTCGGCCAACTCGCCTGGATCGCCGAGAAGTTCAAGGAGTGGACCGACCCCGCCGCCGAACTCCCCGAGGACGCCGTGGGCCGCGACCGGCTGCTGACCAACATCAGCGTCTACTGGTTCAGCGGCACGGCCGGCTCCTCGGCGAACCTCTACTACGAGGCCGGCCACGACGCCGGCGCCTGGGCCCCCAAGCCGCGAGGCACCGTCCCGACCGGTGTCGTTGTCGCCCTGCACACCGACATCGCCATCCGCCGCTTCGCCGAGCGGGACCACAACGTCACCTACTGGAGCGAGCTGGAGCACGGCGGCAACTTCCTCGCACTCGAGCAGCCGGAGGCGTTCGTCGCCGACGTCCGCGCCTTCTTCCGCACGCTCGGCGCCTGACACCTGCGGATGGCGGTCGGTCCTTGCGGCAGGACGCCCTGCCGCAAGGACCGACCGCCGGATCATGGAGTCCCTGCCCTGGTGAACCTTGGGGCAGGGCTCCGTACAATTTGATCCCGAACGACCTGTGTCAGTGAGAGAGGGAGCGCCCGTGCCCGGCCATCGATCCATTACCGAAGCCGAGAAACTCGCCGCGCAGAGGCTCGGCGGTTTCCCGATACGCCGGGATCAGATGGCGGCGGTCGCCAACATCCACCGGGCCGCGGCGGCGGCGCGCCAGCATCTGGAGAACTCCGTGCTGCGGGGCTCCGACCTGACCTGGACCGCCTTCGTCGTCCTGTGGGTCGTCTGGGTCTGGGACGAGTCGGAGACCCGGCACGTCGCGGAGGAGGTGGGGATCTCCAAGGGGACGCTGACGGGTGTGGCGCGCACGCTGGAGTCGCGCGGGCTGCTCAAGCGGGCCGGTCATCCGTCGGACGGCAGGCTGGTTCTGCTGAGTCTCACGGACGAGGGCGAGCAGCTGATGCAGCGGCTGTTCCCGGAGTTCAACGAGGAGGAGGCCTTCGTCACCGGACAGCTCACCGACGACGAGTGCCGCGGCCTCGCGGACATGCTGCGACGCGTCGTGCTCCAGATCGAGGACCACGGTGAGGAGCGCCGACAGTCCCTGCTGGACGGAGCGGCACCGGCACCCCGCCGCAGCGGACGCCGGCCCAGGGCCTGAGGCTCAGCGGGACAGCGGTCGATTGGGTCAGCGGGTTCGCCGAGCCTCCCGCACGAGAGCCCCGAACAAGCCCTGCTGCGCCTCCTCCGCATGCGCGGTGTCCTCGGGATGCCACTGCACCGCCGCGAACCAGCCGCGAGCGCCGGGGAGTTCGAGCCCCTCGACGGTTCCGTCGGCGGCCCGCGCGGTCACCCGCAGTCCGCTGCCCAGGCGGTCGACGCGCTGATGGTGATAGCAGGAGGCGTCCACCTTCTCCGCTCCCGTCGCGCGCACGAGGAGCGATCCTGGCTCCAGGGCCACGGGGTGCACGACGTGCCGGTGTTCGCGGTCCGGGCCGCCCATGTCCTGCTCCAGGGTGCCGCCGAGCGCCACGTTGACGACCTGGAGTCCACGGCAGACGGCCAGCAGCGGCAGCCCCGACTTCAGTGCCTGCCGGGCGACTTCGAGATCGAAGCCGTCCTGACGGTCGTCGACGTCGTACACGCTCTCGTGGGTCGCGCCCAGTCCGTAGCGGTACGGTGCGAGGTCCCCGCCGCCGGGCAGCAGCACCCCGTCGAACCGGGCGAGGCGGGCGGCGACCTCCGCCGGGTCGGCGGTGCCGCCGGGGGCGTGCGGGTGGATGGTCGCGGGTTCGCCGCCGGCCCGCCACACCGCCTCCACGAGGGCCCGGGCGTTGACCTCGGCCGCGTACCGCAGCGCGGAGGTGGTGGCGGAGAAGCGGGCGGGCAGGGCGATCAACGGACGCGCCGGGACGGTCACACTTGGATCCGGCGCGACGGTCACACCTGCATCCGGCGGCACGGTCACAGCTGGATCCAGGTCGTCTTGAGCTCGGTGTACTTCTCCAGGGCGTGCGCGGACTTGTCGCGGCCGTTGCCCGACTGCTTCATCCCGCCGAAGGGCACGGTCAGATCACCCTCTTCGTAGCAGTTCACCCAGACCGTGCCCGCCTTGAGAGCCCGGGAGACCCGGTGGGCGGTACTCAGGTCGGAGGTCCACAGACCGGCGGCCAGGCCGTACTCGGTGGCGTTGGCCAACTCCACCGCCTCCTCAAGGGTGTTGAAGGAGATGATGGACAGGACGGGCCCGAAGATCTCCTCGCGCGCCAGCCCGGCGCCGGCCTCGACCCGGTCGAACACGGTCGGTTCGACGAAGCTGCCGCCGGAGTCCGTACGGGTGCGTGCGCCGCCCGTACGCAGCCGGGCACCCTCGTCGACACCGCGCCGCACATGGCCCAGTACGCGCTCCAGGTGCCCCTCGCCGACCAGCGCGCCCATCTCGGTCGCCGGGTCCAGGGGATCGCCCACCCGCAGCTCCCGGGCCCGTGCGACCACGGCCTCGGTGACCTGCTCGGCGACGGAGGAGTGCACGAGCAGCCGGGAGGGAGCGGTGCACATCTCGCCCTGGTTGAAGAAGATGCCCCATGCGGCCGTGGCGGCGGCTTTCTCCAGGTCGGGGGCGTCCGGGAGGATGATGTTGGGCGACTTCCCGCCCAGCTCCAGCCAGACCCGCTTGAGGTTGGAGTCGGCGGAGTAGCGCAGGAAGTGCCGGCCGACGGCGGTGGAGCCGGTGAAGGCGAGGACGTCCACGTCAGGGTGAAGTCCGAGCGCGCGACCGGCAGTTGGCCCATCTCCGGTGACCACGTTGAGGACACCCGGCGGCAACCCGGCCTCCGTCGCGAGCCGGCCGAGCAGCAGGGCGGACAGCGGTGAGTTCTCGGACGGCTTCAGTACGACCGTGCAGCCGGCGGCGAGTGCCGGAGCCACCTTCCAACCCGCCAGCGTCAGGGGGAAGTTCCACGGGACGACGGCTCCCACGACACCGGCAGGTTCGCGGGTGACGAGGGCGAGCGCGTCGGATGCGGTGTGCGGTGACTCGTCCGTCAGCTTGTCGGCCAACTGCCCGTACCACCGGAAGGTGTTGATGGCCGCGCGCAGTTCGATGTCGTGGGCGTCCGTGATCGGCTTGCCCATCTCCAGGCTCACCGCGAGGGCGAGCGACTCCCGCTGTTCTTCGAGGAGTTCGGCGAGGCGGAGCAGGACCCGGCCGCGTTCGGCGGGGGCCAGGCGCGGCCACGGGCCGGTGTCGAAGGCACGGCGGGCGGCGGCCACGGCCGCGTCCACCTCGGCGGGACCGCCGTCGGCGACCTCGGCGACCACCTGGCCGTCGCGGGGCGAGACGACCCGGAAGGTGCCGCCCGCTCCGGGTTCGTCGGCGCCGTCGATGTGGTGGGCGCCGGACACCTGGAACGCCTTGGCGCGGCGGAGCCATTCGTCATGGGTGACGGCCGGCATGGGGATCTCCACTTCGTCATCGGGTGGGGGAGTGCGGATCACGTGCCCGCGGCGGGTGCCGTCCCTCCCGCCGGTGCGCGCTCGTCGTGTCGTCGCACGCGCACCGGGGGAGGGGGCATCGGTCAGCCGTCGGCGGTCGCCGGTGCCCGGCCGGTCAGCCGCGCCGTCACGACGCCCAGCGCCATGACCACCGGGACCGACAGGGCGAGCCACACGGCGGTGCCGCGCTCGCCGCCGATGAGGGTGGTGAAGTTGGCGAGGATGAGCCAGACGGCACCCGCGACCGCGATCGTGGCCAGGACCGGGGCGATCAGCGTGTTCCACAGCCGCACCTCCAGCCGCTCGCGGCGGAAGAAGACCACCACGGACACCGAGGTCAGCAGGTAGAGCAGCATCATCGCCAGGACGGCGACCCCGCTGAACCAGGAGAAGAGCGTCAGGACCGGGTCCTTGCCCGCGATCGCGAACGGCACCACCAGGGCCACCGCGACGAGGGTCTGCACACATCCCGCGGTCCAGGGCGCGTGCCGGGTGTTGAGGGTGCACAGGCGGCGGGGCAGCAGCCCGTCGCGGCCCAGCGAGAACAGGTAGCGGTTGGCCGAGTTGTGGAAGGTGAGCAGGCCGGCGAAGAGCGAGGTGGCCAGCAGGACGGGCAGGACGTCGTTGACCCAGCCGCCGAACTGCGCGGCGATCGGCGCGAAGACGAACGCCGTCGAGTCCCCGCTGGACAGCGCCTTGCCCGCCGCGTCGACGGCCTTGGACGGGCCGTACGCGGAGACCAGCATCCACGAGGTCAGCGCGAAGAAGCCCACGACCACCACGACCGCGAGGTACGTGGCCCGAGGGACGGTCTTCTTCGGCTCGCGCGCCTCCTCGCCGTAGATCGCGGTGGCCTCGAAGCCGAACATGGACGCGACGGCGAACATCACGGCCACGCCCGGCGCGCCCTGGGTCACGGCGCTCGGTGAGAAGGATTGCGAGAAGCCGAGGCCCTCCGGACCGCCGCCCTTGAAGAGGGTGACGAGGCTGAAGACCAGCAGGATGCTGAACTCCGCCAGGACGAACACGGCCAGCAGCTTGGCGCCCATGTCGATCCCGGTGGCGCCGAGCGCCTGTACGACGGCCATGGTCGCCAGCGACCACACCCACCACGGCAGGTCGAGCCCCGTGTGCGCGTCGACCAGACCGCTGACGATGGAGCCGTACAGCCCGTACATGGCGGCCTGGATGGCGCAGTACGCGAAGAGCGCCACGCTCGCGCTGCCGGCCCCGGCGGTCCGGCCGAGGCCCGTGCCGATGTACGTGTAGAACGCGCCGGCGTCCACGACGTGCCGGCCCATGGTGACGAAGCCGACCGAGAAGAGCAGGGTCACCAGGCCGACCAGCAGGTACGCGCCGGCGGTGCCGGGACCGTTGCCGATGCCGACGGAGATCGGGACCGCTCCGGCGATGCCGGTGAGCGGCGCCTGGGCGGACAGAA
The DNA here is from genome assembly GCF_053595415.1 of Streptomyces sp. NPDC002499. Classification (NCBI taxonomy): domain Bacteria; kingdom Bacillati; phylum Actinomycetota; class Actinomycetes; order Kitasatosporales; family Streptomycetaceae; genus Streptomyces; species Streptomyces sp. NPDC002499. The sequence continues at coordinate 251,360 of NZ_JBSFXO010000002.1, read as the reverse complement.
CGAGGAAGAGGATGCCCAGCACGCCGAGCGCGTTGGGTTTGAGCGTGCCTGCCGTGGGTTCGTCCCGCACGGACCGCTGGGATGCGACCGCCTGACTGTCCACTCGGATCACCTGCCATGAAAGGGAAGGGTCGTTTCAGGCCAAACGAGTTGCCTCATCGTGGGGCGGAACTATCCGTTTGGCAAGGGGGTGGCACGGAGAATCCGTGTCCGACACGGATTTCTTACGCGGCTGTGATCGGGGGAGCCGTGATCAGTGGGGGAGGAGCCGAGATCCGTGGGTGAGGGCGGGGCGTTCAGTGCCCGTCGCGCTCCCGCGCGAGCAACCGCAGGACGCGCCGCAGCTCGTCGAGGGCGTCCTCGATGACCTCGCGCTCGCCGAAGACGAGCTGGTGCAGGACCAGGCCCTCCAGGGTGGCGAACACCATCCGGGACAGGCCCTCGTCGACCGGTCCGGGCAGCATCTGGGTAAGCTCGCGCCGGGTGGCGGCGAAGTACTCGTCGTAGAGCGCACGGAGGTGGGACAGCAGCTCCGGCCTGCGCCGGGACTCCAGGAGCAGTTCGTACTGGAAGGCCTGGAGGTCCGGTCCCGACGCCACCATCTCGGTCAGGCCGAGCGAGAAGTCCTCGGGCTTTCCGGTGCCGGGTTCGAGGTCGCTGCTGCTGAGGGAGGAGCGGATGGCGTGGGTGAGCGCCGCCTCGATGAGCGCGTCACGCGTCCCGAAGTGGTGCACCACGAGCCCGTGGGTGACCCCCGCCTCCTCCGCGACGGCGCGGTAGGTGAGCCTGCGCAGTCCGCCGCGTGCCACCACGCGCACCGCGGCGTCCAGCAGCGCCTCGCGGCCCGCGCCGTAGGTGACGCGCTTGCGGGGGCGGTCGGCGGGCTCGGTCATGCAGGCGACCCTACCTGCGCCGGGGCCGTCAGCGACGCGGCGCACGAACGCCCCGGAACTCCCAGTCACCGCCGAGCGCGGTGGACAGGACCTCCTCGGACTCGGTCGGCTGGGCGCCGACGTCGGCACGGATGGCGGTGGGTCCGGTGACGACGTGGTTGGTGAGTCTGCCCAGCCCCTCGACCTCGACCTCGACGACGTCCCCCGGCTGGACGGGACGGGAGTTGGCGGGCGTGCCGGACAGCAGTACGTCCCCGGGGTAGAGGGTGATGGTGCGGGCGATGTCGGCGACGAGGTAGTGCATGTCCCACTTCATCTCGTCGGTCGAACCGTCCTGTACGACCTGGCCGTTGACGTAGGTGCGCAGCCGCTTGCCGTGGAAGTCCCAGTCGGTGACGAGACCGGGGCCGAGCGGGCAGAGGGTGTCGGAGCCCTTGACGCGGAGCATGGAGCCGGCGTCGGTGTCGCGGAAGTCGTGCAGGCCGTAGTCGTTGGCGATGGTGTAGCCGGCGATGTGGTCGCCCGCCTCGGCCGGGGAGATGTTCCGCGCGGTCCTCCCGATGACGATGGCGACCTCGCCCTCGTAGTTGAGCCACTTGCAGCCCTCCGGGCGGACGATCGCGCCCTTGTGGGAGTTGAGGGAGGAGGTCGGCTTGTGGAAGTACGTGGGTGTGTCGGGCAGTTGGATGCGGAACTCGTCGACGCGGCTGCGGTGGTTGAGGTGGACGGCGATCACCTTGGACGGCACGACCGGAGGCAGATGCAGCGCCTCTTCGGTCTTGACGCGTCGGCCGTCCCCGGCGACGAGTTCGTCGCCGTCGACGGTGACCTCGAGGGTGGCGCCGTCCAGCAGAATGCGGCGGTACTCGGGCATGAGGTTCTCCTAGGCGCGGCTGTGCGGGGTACGAGGGGAGGCGGGTGCGGGCAGGTCGTCACCGGTCCAGCCCCCGGCCGGGCGGTCGAACCAGAGGTGGACCTGGCCGGTGCCGACGGAGTTCTCGTACTCCCCGTACTGACGGGCCCGGGCGGTGCAGGCCTGTTCGCCCAAGGCCCCGGCCATCATCAGGTAGTGGAAGAACTTCGCCTCGGGCTTGTGCTTCCAGAACTCGTCCATGGTGTCGAGGACCTTGTCGTGCCGGCCCTCCTTGAACCAGGCGATCCGCTCGTAGTCGGCCTCGCGGGCTTCGGGCGTACGAATGTGCGCGGGGTCGCTGGCCTCGTGGTCGCGGATCTCGCGCAGCGGCCAGAAGGTGTGCGAGAGGGCGCCGGAGGCGATGAGCAGGACCCGGCGGCCGGGGGTGGCCGCGATGCCGTCGGCGAGCGCGCGGCCCAGGCGCAGATGGTCCTCCATGTCCCCGGTCTGGCAGACGCCGATGGTCACCCACCGCTTGTCCGGCAGGCCTTCGCCGAGGAACTTCCAGAGGTTGATGGTGGCGTAGTAGACCGGCAGGTGGTCGTCCTCGATCGGGGTGATCCAGGTGCCGTGCCGGTCGGCGAACTCGGCGATGTTGTGCGCGAGTTCGGGGTCGCCCGGGTAGTCGTAGGGCATGCGGCACATGCCGCGCGGCAGCTCCTCGGAGGTGAACAGGCCGGCGCGGCGCTGCTGGGCGGCGACGACGAACTCGACGGTGGTCGCCCAGTGCGAGTCGAGGACGACGACGGTGTCGTAGTCGTCGCGTGCGAAGACGTCCTCGCGGAGTTGGCGGAGGCCGGTGACGAGGGTGATCTCCTTGCCCTCGTTGAGTTCGAGGCGGTCGGCCTCGGGCAGGACGATGGTGGGCACATGGGCCAGCAGGCCGGCCCCGACGATCTCACCCATGGTTGTTCCATCCGTTGGGGGCGGTGACGGTGTTCTTGAGGTCGCAGTAGAAGTCGAAGCTCCAGGTGCCGCCCTCGCGGCCGACGCCGGACTGGCGTGAGCCGCCGAAGGGGGCCTGGAGGTCGCGTACGAAGAAGCAGTTGACCCAGACCGTGCCGGCGACGAGCCGGGCGGTGACGCGGTCGGCGCGCTCGTGGTCGCCGGTGGCGAGGGTGGCGGCCAGACCGAAGCGGGTGTCGTTGGCGAGTTGGACGGCTTCGTCCTCGGTGGTGAAGGTCTGGAGGGTCAGGACCGGTCCGAAGACCTCCTCCTGGACGATCTCCGAGTCCTGGGCGACATCGGCGAGCAGGGTCGGCGCGTAGAACTGGCCGTCCTCGGGGTGTCCGCCGATGACCGCGCGCGCTCCCGCCTCGACCGCGCGTCGCACGAACCCGTCGATCTTCTCCAACTGACGGGGATGGATGTTCGGCCCGATGTCGGTCGCCTCGTCCCGCGGATCGCCCTGGACCAGGGCGGCGGCCTTCGCCCTGAACCGTCGAGTGAACTCCTCGGCGACCGACTCCTCCACGAGGATGCGGGTGGCGGCGAGACAGACCTGTCCGGCGTTGTCGTACTGCTCGACGGCGAGGTCGACGGCGAGATCGAGGTCCGCGTCCGCGAAGACCAACAGCGGTGACTTGCCGCCGAGTTCGAGGCTGAGCGGGGTGAGGTTGGCGGCGGCCGACGCGGCGATCCGCTTCGCGGTGGGTACCGAGCCGGTGAAGCTGATGCGGCGGACGTCAGGGTGCGAGGTGAGGGCGTCACCGATCTCCGCGCCGTAGCCCTGCACGATGTTGAGGACACCGGCGGGCAGTCCGGCCTCGGTGGCGATGTCGGCGAGCAGCGAGGCGGTCAGCGGCGACCACTCGGCGGGCTTGAGGACGACGGTGTTCCCGGCCGCGAGAGCCGGGGCGACCTTCCAAGTGGCCAGCATCAAGGGGGCGTTCCACGGCGTGATCAGCACGCTCGGGCCGGCCGGGTCCCAGCTGACGTGGTTGGCGTGGCCGCGGGTGTCGAAGTCCTCGTGGCAGAGGCCGAGCAACCAGTCGGCGAAGAACCGGAAGTTGTGCGCGACACGGGGCATGACGCCCCGGCGGTGCGAGCGCAGCAGAGCGCCGTTGTCGTGGGTCTCGACGATCGCGAGCTCCTCGATGCGCTTCTCCACGCCGTCGGCTATGGCGTGCAGGATGCGGGCGCGCTCGGCACGGGGAGTGGCGGCCCAGGCGGGGAACGCCTCGCGGGCGGCGGAGATCGCGGCTTCGGCCTCGGCGGGGCCACCGCGGGCGATCGGGCCGAGGAGTTGGCCGTCTATGGGGGAGACGTCGTCGAAGGTGTCGGGGGAGGCGACGCGTCGGCCGCCGATGAAGTGGCGCGTGTCGACGGATACTCCGGCGACGACGATTTTGTCGGACACGGGAAGGGCTCCTTCTTGAACAGGGAGAGAGGTCACTCACCTAGGGGCGCGGGGCTGTATCGATCTGCGGCTCCGCCGCGTGGGCGCGACAAGCCACAACGGCGCCGCACCCGCCCACACACCTCACCCGGCAGACGCTCCGGACGTACCTGCTTCCAGAAGCCGCCCACCATCCCAGACCACCCCGACCTGCCGGTAATACGCGGCAATCGGCTCACGAACCTCCAGCCGATCCAACTCCTCAGTGGGGGCCTCGAACAGCGCCAACTCGGCGTCCCCGACCCACGGTTGCCCGCCCTCGAAGTCGGCCGCACCCGTCTCGATCAGCTCGTCGAGTGCCAGGCCCTTGCCCTTCTCTACGGAGGGGAGCCAGCGGTGATGGGCCATGGGGTGGGCGTTCACGAACCCGTTCGTCTCCGCGGGCTCGCGCAGGGTCACCACGGTCTCGGCGAGCCGCCGGTCGGCCGCGGCGAGGGTCGCGCCGAAGCGGGCGCCCGCCTCGATGCTGGGCGCGGGCCCATAAGGATGCGGCCGCGTCTGATGAATGGACCCGAGCTTCTTCGGATACCCCTGATGCAGCCCACGAGCGATCGCGAAATCCTTGTCGACCCAGATGTACACGCACCGCGAGTACGTACGGCCCCGGAACGAGCAGCGCACGACCGCGAACGCCTCCTTGTACTGGGCCCGCACAGGGTCGAGAAGTTCGTCCCCGGCCTGCGAGCAGGACTGCCAGTCGGCCCAGATCAGGGCGACCGCACCCGGGTCCTCGTCCGCCAACTCCAGCGGCTCGGGCAGCAGTTCACGCACCCGTGCGGGATCCGTGCGGTATTCGACGGTGAGCAGGTCGCCCGAGTAGCGCCAGGGCGGCGCGGGGATCAGCGACGACGAACCGCTCGCTGTCTTGGGGTGGAAGTAACCACGGACGCTGGCCATGACGTTGGTTCCTTACGCGGTGAGGGCGGGCTGTTGGAGCAGCGCGGTGCGGTAGCGGGCGGCCCGCGCGGCCGTCGTGGGAGCGCCGAGCGCGACGACGCCGACGAGCAGGCCCTCGCGGTGGTAGCCGACGATGACGTCACCGTCCGGATCGCCGTCCAGGACCCGGACGTCACCGAGGCCGAGCAGGGGCGAACCGAAGGACTGCAGACGGAAGTCGTGCTGGTCGCTCCAGAAGGTGGGCAGCGGCGCGAAGGCCGCCAACTCGCCCTGGGAGCAGCTGAGATGGGCCACCAGACTCCTGGCCGCGTGCTTGGCGCTGTCCGTCGGAATGGACCAGTGCTCGACCCGGCGCGGCACACCGTCGTAGCGGGAGTTGGGGAAGCGGGCGACATCGCCGACCGCGACGACGGACGGCAGCCCCCCGACCCGCAGCAACTCATCGGTGAGCACACCGTCGCTGAGATCCAGCCCGTTGCCCTCCAGCCACTCGGTGTTGGCGAGCGAACCGACCGACTCCACCACCACATCGGCGGCCAGGACGGTTCCGTCGCTCAGCACGACACCCGTGACCCGGTCGTCGCCCTCGAACCCGGCGACACCGGTGCCGAGCGCGAATCGCACCCCGCGTTCCCGGTGCCGCCGCAGCAGCGAACCGGCGAGCAGCTCACCGAGCGGTCCCACCATCGGCAACGGCAGCGGATCGACGACCGTCACCTCGGCGACGCCCAGTCCTACGGCGGTGGCGGCCACCTCGCAGCCGATGAACCCGGCGCCGACCACGACCACGCGCACGCCGGGCCGGGTCAGTTCGGAGTGCAGGCCCTGGGCGTCGGCGAGGGTGCGCACGGTGTGGCGGCCGGCCAGCGGCCCGGGGCAGCGCAGCCGCCGGGGGCGCATACCGGTGGCGACGACGAGACCGTCGTAGGAGAGCGTCGTGCTGTCGTCGAGCGTGAGGGTGTGCTCGGCGAGGTCGGCCGCGACGGCTCTGCGGCCGAGTCGCCACTCCACGTCGGCGGCGCTCGACTTGGGGGTGAAGGCGAGGGAGTCGAAGGACGCCTTGCCGGCGAGGACCTCCTTGGAGAGCGGGGGCCGGTTGTAGGGCATGTGCGGCTCGTCGCCGATGACCGTCACGGGCCCGGTCCAGCCGGCTGTCCGCAGTTGTTCGGCGGCGCGCAGACCGCCCAGCGAGGCGCCGACGACGACCACACCCGCGCCGGTCATCACTCCTCGATCCGGATGGCCTGGAGCGGGCAGACGTCCGCCGCTTCCTCGACCTCGTCGCGCAGGGCGTCGTCGGGGTCGGGGACGTAGGCCAGGTGTCCGTCGTCGTCGAGCTGGAAGACGTCGGGGGCCGCGAAGACGCACTGGCCGTGGTCCTGGCACTTGTTCATGTCGACGACGACCTTCATGGCCGGTCCTCCTGAGGTGAGGGCGTCGGAGAGGTGATGGGGAGAAGGGGCCCGGCCCGGAAGCCGGGCCCCGGCCAAAGGGGCTCGAAGACCCGCCCCTGACTCGTTTGGCTTCAAACAAGATAGGAAGCCGCCGGGGTGGGGTCAATACCTATCCGGATGGATAATTTTCTTGTCGCCGCCTCTTGCGGGACGGGAGAACCGCTCCTACCGTTTGGCGTCAAACAACGTGACCGGGCTGCCCGCGACCACCGAGTCCCGGCCTCATGCCTCATGCCTCACGCCGCCCGCCTCCGGGCCCTGTCCCGTAGGCGTCCCACCGTCCGTCCGAGGAGTCAACGGTGAGTGTTCAAGACATCCCGGAAGTCCGCCGCCACATGGAGCGACTCGCCGCCGACGGCATCGACGTGGTCCGGGTGACCTACCCCGACCTCATCGGCACCGACCGCGCCCGCGACGTCCTGCTGGCGGAACTGCCCCGGGCCATGGAGCACGGACTCGCCTTCTGCCGGGCCGTCTACCACACCAGTCCGCAGGGCGATGTGGTCCCGGTCAGCGGCGGCCTCGACGCCGGTCTTCCCGACATCTGCGTACGTCCCGACCTGGACACCCTTCTCCCGCTGCCGTGGGAGCCCGGCGTGGCCACCTGTCTCGGCGAGGTGCTGGACCCGGCGACCGGGGCACCCGCCCCCGAGTCGCCGCGCGACCTCCTCCAGGCCGTCCTCGCCCGGTGCGCCGAGCACGGTCTGCGGCCGGTCGTGGGTCCGGAGCTGGAGTACTTCCTGTGCGAGCCGACCCCCGACGGAGGCTGGCGCCGGTACGCGACCGACCCCGGTGTCGTCTACACGGCGGGGCTGCGCGCCGACCCCGACAACCACCTCCTGCGCACCCTGCGCCAGGTGCGCGACCTGAACATCGGCGTGCTCAGCGGCAACCACGAGTTCGACGGCGGACAGTTCGAGATCAACCTCGTCCACTCGGAGGCGATGTCGGCGGCCGACCGGGCGTTCCGCTTCAAGGCCGCCATCAAGGAACTGGCCCGCAAGGAGGGCCGGTTGGCCACCTTCATGGCGAGGCCGTTCAACGACGCCGGAGGCTCCGGCTTCCACCTCCACCTGTCGTGCGACGACACCGAGGGCCGCAACGCCTTCGACGACCCGTCCGGCGCCCACGGTCTCTCGGCCACCGCACGCCATGCGGTCGCCGGGGTGCTGGTCCACGCGCCCGCCCTCGCCGCGCTGCTGAACCCGACCGTCAACTCCTACAAACGCTTCGGACCCGACACGCTCGCGCCGTGGCTGATCGACTGGGGACTGGACAACCGCAGCGCGATGGTCCGCATCCCGCCCGAGCGCGGCGCCGGAGCCCGCCTCGAACTACGGCTGGGTGACGCGGGCGCCAACCCCTACCTCGCGATCGCCGGCACGATCGCCGCCGCGCTGCTGGGCGTGGTGGCCGCCGAGGAGCCGCCCGCCCCGCTCGAGGGCTACGGCTACGACCCGGCCCGCTCCGCGACCCTGCCCGGCACCCTGTCCGAGGCCCTGGACGCGCTCGAGGCGGACACCGTCCTGGCCGAAGTGCTCGGCAAGGACTTCACCGCGTCCTTCCTCGCCTACAAGCGCAACGAGGTCGAGCGCTTCCAACGGCACGTCACCGACTGGGAGTTCACCGAGTACGCCTACCACCTGTGACAGCCCGTACGACCCCCAGGAGCCACCGATGACCGAGACGACCCTGACCACCGCCGCGAACGAGCCGCTGCCGCTCGCGGACGTGAACCTCGCCGACCTCGACAACTTCACCGACGGCGTGACCCCGTGGCGCATGTTCCACACCCTGCGCCACGAGGACCCCGTCCACTGGCAGCCGGAAGAGGCCCCCAACTCCGGCTTCTGGTCGGTGACCCGGCATGCCGACATCGCCCGCGTCGACCGGGACGCGGACACCTTCACGTCCACCCGGTTCGTCAACCTCGAAGAGGTCGACGACGACCAGATCAAGAAGCGCGCCTCCATCCTGGAACTCGACGGTGTCCGCCACCGGGCGCTGCGCAGTGTGATCCAGCGGCAGTTCGGGGCGGGGGTGATCAACAGCTACACGGACTTTCTGCGCGGCCTGACCGCGAAGACCCTGGACGCGGCGCTGGCCAAGGGCAGCTTCGACTTCGTGAAGGAGATCTCCGCCGACTTCCCCATCAACGTGCTCGCCCGGCTGCTCGACGTCCCGCCGGAGGACAACCAGCAGCTCATCGACTGGGGCAACCGCATCATCGGCAACACCGACCCGGACTACGCCGACGTGCTCCTGCACAGCGAGGAGAGCGAGAAGTACCGCGACCTGCCGTTCCGTTCGCCCGCATCGCTCGAAGTCTTCGAGTACGGGCGGGAGTTGGCCAGGCAGCGGCGCGGCGGCGAGGGCACGGACCTGGTCTCCAAACTCGTCAACACCACCCCGCGCGACGGCGTCCCGCTCTCCGCGCAGGACTTCGACAACTACTTCCTGCTCCTGGTCGTCGCCGGCAACGAGACCACCCGCCACACCATCACCCACTCCATGCTGGCCCTGCTCCAGCACCCCGAGCAGCTGGCCCGCCTCAAGGCCGACCCGTCCCTGATCCCCACGGCGGTCGAGGAGTTCCTGCGCTGGGCGTCCCCCGTCTACCACTTCCGCCGCACCGCGACCCGGGACGTCGAACTCGGCGGCAAACGGATCAAGGAGGGCGACAAGGTCGTCATGTGGTACGCCTCCGGCAACCGTGACGAGGAGGTCTTCACCGACCCCTACGCCCTCGACGTGGCCCGGCAGCACAACGACCACGTCACCTTCGGCAAGGGCAGCCCCCACCTGTGCCTGGGCAACCTGCTGGCCCGCACCGAGATCCGCATCATGTTCGAGGAACTGATCCCCCGCCTCGCCGACATCCGTCTGGTCGGCGAAGTGCCGCGGGTGCGCTCGAACTTCGTCAACGGAATCAAGCAGCTGCCGGTGGAGGTCACGCTCGCCTGAGGAGGCGTGAGAGCACGAACCGAATCGCTCGGTGGGCCTCCGGCTCACCGGAGAGAAGACGTGAGGAAGAGCAGTGGATCTGCAGCACTGGCTCGGCCGAGCCACCCACGCGATACAGGACTGGGCCGACACCTACGGCCCTTACCGAACACACCCTTCCCTCCTGGTGGACGACGACCGCTTCGCCGTCGCCTTCGGGGAACTCACGGGAAGACTGAAGGACAACTACCCCTTCTTCCACCCGCATTACGCGGGCCAGATGCTCAAGCCCCCGCACCCCGCCGCCGTGGTCGGCTATGTCACCGCGATGCTGATCAACCCCAACAACCACGCCCTGGACGGCGGTCCCGCCACCGCGGCGATGGAACGCGAGGTCGTCGCCCGGCTCGCCTCGATGTTCGGCTACGACACCCACCTCGGCCACCTCACCACCAGCGGCACGATCGCCAACCTCGAAGCCCTCTTCGTCGCCCGCGAACTCCACCCGGGCCGCGGCGTCGCCTACAGCCAGGACGCCCACTACACCCACGGCCGCATGTGCCACGTACTGGGACTGAAGGGTCACCCCGTACCCACCGACGACCACGGCCGCATGGACCTCGAAGCTCTGGAGGACATCCTGGGCACCGGGGAGGTGGGCACGGTCGTGGTCACCACCGGCACCACCGGGCTCGGTGCGATCGACCCGGTCCACGAGGTTGTTCCCCTCGCGGAGCGGCACGGTGTCCGCGTGCATGTCGACGCGGCCTACGGCGGCTTCTTCACCCTCCTCGCCGGCGCCGACGGTCCCGAGGGGCTGCCGGCGGAGCCCTGGAGGGCCATCGCGCGATGCGATTCGGTCGTGGTGGACCCCCACAAGCACGGCCTCCAGCCCTACGGCTGCGGAGCGGTCCTCTTCCGCGACCCCGAGGTCGGCCGCTTCTACCTCCACGACTCGCCCTACACGTACTTCACCTCTGCCGAACTCCACCTCGGCGAGATCAGCCTGGAGTGCTCCCGCGCCGGCGCCTCCGCAGCCGCCCTCTGGCTCACCTTCCAACTCCTGCCGCCCACACCGGACGGTCTCGGCCAGGTCCTGGCCGCCGGCCGACGCGCGGCACTGAAGTGGGCGGACCTCATCGACGCATCCGAGCACCTGCGGCTCTACCAGCGGCCGGAACTCGACATCGTCAGCTACTTCCCGGCCGTCGAACCGGCCACCCTGACCGCCATCGACACGGCCTCCGCCCGCATCCTCACCGAGGGCATGACCAGCCCCGACCCGATCTTCCTGAGCACCTTCAGGGCCGACCGCGAGGCGTTCACCGCGCGCCACCCTCGGATCACCGCGGACGTCGACGGCGCCCGGATCCTCAGGAGCGTGCTGATGAAGCCGGAGTCCGAGGACCACGTCGAGTATCTGCACCAACGGATCGAACACCTGGCCCGAGCTCGCTGACCGGCTGGTCCGCGGCTGGTGATGGTGTGCGGGTGTGGTTACCAGTCGAGGTGTGCGGCGAGGAAGGGTTCGGTGTCGGGTGCGGCCTTGCGTGCTGCGAGGACGGCTTCCGCGTTCTCGCCGACGGGGATGCGGAAGGGAGCCTTGTCGCCTTCCGCGATCGTCGTCGTCACGGCGTCGGCGACTTCCTGGACGGAGACCGGCGCTGCGCGGAAGGGGCCGAGCCTGTCCAGCAGCGGGCGGTAGGGGTTGGTGTCGTCGAGGTGGACCTGGGCGCGTTCGGCACCACCGGAGGCCACGGCGGGCGGTTGCACGACGTGTACGGATACGCCGAAGTGGCGGGTCTCGATGGCGAGGGTCTCGGCGAGGGCCTCAAGGGCGTGCTTGGTCGCGCCGTAGGCGCCGATGAGCGGGATCACGTATCGACCCTGGACGCTGGACATGAAGATCAGCTGTCCAGTTCCGCGTCGGCGCATCTGGGGCAGGACGCCCTGTGCGACGCGCAGGGCGCCGAAGGTGTTGAGTTCGAACAGCTCGCTCAGGGCGGTGAGCGGGATCGTCTCGAGGGGCGCTCGCACGGTCGCTCCGGCGTTGCTGAGCAGGACATCGATGTGACCTGCCTCGGCCAGCGCATGGTCGACCGAGGCCTGGTCGGTGACGTCGAGCTGAAGCTTCTGCGCCGCCGGCAGGTCGTCGAGCATGGACACGCTGCGGGCGGTGGCGATGACCTCGTGGCCTTGTTCGTGCAGCGCCGTCGCGACGCCCTTTCCGATGCCGCGGGATGCCCCGGTGATGAGTACGCGAGCCATGGGTGGAGCCCCTTTCCTGTCACTGGCGGGCGGCATGCCCTTGGGCGAACGGCCGGTCGGCTGGGGATGCCGTTCATACGCCCGCCAGAATAGTATGTAGGTCAGCATACATAGTGCGCTGCGGCAAGTCGCGAAGGTCGGCCCGCGGTCTCGGGGGTGCTCGGGAGCGCGTCGCGCCGCGCCAATGCGATTGCGGGCGGCCTTCAGGCGCGACTGCGCTGCGTGCTCTTCGGCGACACACTCGCGGCGTGGCTGACCAATACGGTTCGCACGGAGTCGTAGGGGGTGGGGCTGCGCAGGGCGCGGGAGGTGATCATCGCTCCCTGGACGCCCGCGATCACGGCGTCGGCGAGCACTCTCGCCGAGGCGCGCTCCACGCCGAAGGCGACGAAATGGAAGGCCAGCCTGTCGGTCATCTCCGAGAAGGCGCGCCGGCCGGTTTCGGCGATCTCGGCCGAGTCCTGCGCGGCGCCCTCGGTGATGAGAGGTGCGACGCCGCAGCCGCGCGCGTAGTCGCTTGCCGCCATCGCGTCGCGGCCCAGGTCGAGGTAGATCTCTACCAGCTGGCTTGCGGACGTGGCCCGGCCCGCGGCCCGGTCGATGATCTCGACCTGCTCGAACGCGTGGGCTTCGGCGGCTTCGATCGCCAGTTGCGCCTTGCCGCCGGGGAAGTGGAAGTACACCGAGCCGCGGGAGGTGCCGCTGAGTTCGAGGACGTCGGAGAAGGCGGTGGCGCTGTAGCCGCGCTGACGGATCAGCTGCTTGGCGGCCTGCACCATCTTCTGCTTGGCGTCCGTGCGCTTTCCCATCCCGCATCCTCTCCACGCGCCATATATGTCGACCTGCATAGTACCTGTACGGATGGTCCGAGGAGAGCGGCGGCAGAAGTGCTGGGGGACGGATGCGGCAGGGAGCGGGCAGCCGTTGCTGACTTCGACGTCATCCGGGACGCGGCCGAAACGAAGGATGCGGGCTGGTTTGTTGGCTCCAACCCTGATACATCATCTTGTCATGGTCATGAGCGCGATCGAGCTGCACAGCATCAATCGCTGGGAGGCGTCCTTCCTCCGCGAGGAGGTGGACGGCTACTTCACCCACGGCATCGAGTGCACGCCGGGCGCGACGGTCCTCGACGTGGGCGCCAACATCGGCGTGTTCTCGGCCGCCGTCTACGAGCGGCTGGACGGGGACGTGCGGATCTACGCCTTCGAGCCGATGCCGCCGCTGCACGCGACACTCGAACGCAATGCTCGCGAGTTCTTCAACGGACGTCTGACCGCGCTTCCTTACGGCCTGGCGTCCCGTGACGAGGAGCTCGACTTCAGCTACGTCCCGGCCGCCACGATCTTCTCGTCCTCCTCGCGGGACGAGGGGAACATCGACGATGAACGGCGCCGGGTCACCGCCAGCGTGGTGGAGATGATCCGGCAGGGCGGCGCAGGACCGGTCCTGCGCCGCGTACCCGCCCGCGTCCTCACCGCTCTCATCGGCCGCAAGCTGCGGGTGCTGCGACAGCTCGAGACGCACCGGGTGAGGGTCAGGCCTCTGTCGTCGGTGCTCGACGAGCAGGGCATCGACCGCATAGACCTGCTCAAGGTCGATGTGGAAGGCGCCGAACTCGAAGTACTCAAGGGCATCGAGGAACGTCACTGGCCGCTGGTCCGCCAGGCCGTCGTCGAGGTGGAGGGCTGGCAGCAGAATCGCGACACGGTCTGCGAGGTCCTCCGCGCCCATGGCTTCACCGTCACCGCCGAGCAGGACTCGGTTCAGCGGGCCGGCGACATCGGGATGGTGTTCGCGGTCAGGCCATGACCCCACGTGCGGTAGCCACCCGAACCACCCCCAGGACCACTGCAGTTCGGCGTACGTCCACAAGCAAGCGCGACGGCATGGAGCTAGAGGCCGACCTCGGCTCGGGGACGGTTGCGGGCGCGGACGGTCATCTGCAGGGTGCGCGGCCTTACCGTGAGTCGGGCGACCTGGCGGATGACCTGGCCCTCGGCGAGTTCCAGCCGTACCGAACGCAGCATCGTCGAGAGCGCCGTGACCATCTCGGTGAGGGCGAGACGGTCCCCCATGCACTTGTGCTTGCCGTCCCCGAAGGGCAGGAACGCGCCCGGCGGAGGCTGCTGCTGCGCAGGGTCGGTCCACCGGTCCGGGTCGTAGGTCTCCGGGTCGGGGAAGCGCTCGGGGTCGCGGTGCAGGGCGTGCTGGCAGTAGGCCAGTTCGGTGCCGGCGGGCAGCGTCCACCCGCCGAGCCGGGTCTCCTCGGTGGTGCGGCGGGTGACCAGCCAGCCGGGGTGGTGCAGCCGCAGGGTCTCGGTGATCACCCGGTTCAGGTAGGGCAGCCGGGTCACGTCGTCGAAGGTGACCGGCCGGTCGCCGACGACCTCGTCCAGCTCGGCCAGGATCCGGGCCTCGATCTCGGGGTGGCGGGCGAGTTCGTACAGGGTCCAGGACAGCACCGACGCGGTGGTCTCGGTGCCCGCCACGGCCAGGGTGAGGATCTCGGAGCAGATCTGATGCCCGGTCAGCGGCTGGCCGGTCTCCTCGTCGACGGCGCGCAGCAGCATGGAGAGCATGTCCCCGGTGTCGTGCCCGGAGGCCTGCAGTTCGTCGACGGCGGCGCTGATGGTGGCGCGTACGCCGTCCCGGGCCCGGTCGAAGCGGCGGTTGAAGGGCAGCGGCAGGCGCTCGGCCCAGTCGGGCACCATGATGCGCACACCGACGTCGTTCAACACCACCGACAGGTCGCTGCGCAGCCGGCGGAAGACGCCGTCGTCGAGACTGCCCGCGAACACCGTCTTGGCCAGCATGTCGAGGCTGAGCCCGACCATCGCCTCGCGTACGTCGAGGGTTCGCCCGGGTTCCCAGCCAGCGACGGTTGCTGTCACCTCGGCGCGCATGAGGTCGACGTAGCGGCTGATCTCGGTGTGGGCGAACGCCGGTTGCAGCTGGCGGCGCTTGCGTACGTGGTTGCGGCCGACGGCCGTCACGACGCTGTCGCCCAGCAGCTGGCCCAGCTTGTCGTAGAGCCGGCCCTTGTCGAGAGAGGGCCCCAGGGCCTTGAGCATCTGGTGGATCAGGGCCGGGTCCTGGACCACGATGGTGCGCGTGCCGGGTTGCAGGATGATCTCGACGAGGGGTTCCCGTGTCTCGCGCAGCGAGTCGATGAAGCCGAGGTTGTCGCGCATCTTCAGGGCGTGACCGATGAACGGAAACGATCCTGCGGCTCGGGGTATGGGGGGAGGCGCAGTGGACGTCACTGGTCGTCCTTTCGCGGCAATCATGGGCGCCCCTATGACTTCCCTTCTCCTTCACCGACACAACCCTGTCATGGACGTGTCGTGCGCCACGTGTGACGAGATGGTTGGGAGGGGAGAGGGACGACCACGGGAGGCCGGCCGCGCGTACGGTCATGGCGGTCACCGCCATGCGGTCGGCTCGACCCGCGCGGGGCCGGAGCGGGCTTTGGCCGCGCGGGCGGGGTGAGGCCGAACTCGGCGTGGGGCGCGGGGAGATGCGGGGCCGCAGGGGCGTCCGAGCATCGAACGCTTTCGGCTCGCGCAGGCGGCGTACGGGACGGGGTGGTGCTCGGCAGCAGCCGACCGCCTGCTGCCGGAGCCCCCCGTGTTGAACAACCCTGAGACTAGGCCGGGTTCGGCACGACACGGACCTGACAGATGTCAGGACCGAGTCGTTGTCGGGACCGTGCGATGCGTCAACCGGCAGCGCGCTCGGCCCAGTTCGTCTTGCCGGTAGTGATGAGGCTGCACCCACCAGTCCTGGCGTTCGCTCCCTGTCTCCTCGTTACTCGCTCTCTGGCCGCTCTACTCGGCTGGCGGAGAAGGCGCCCGCGGCGGCCGCCAGGACTGCCATCTCCGCGGCTCGTTGCGGGAGTTGCGGGTCCGGATCGGTGCGCAGGAGTACCAGCTGGTGGTAGAGCGGCGCCGTGGCGGCGATGAGCAGGCTCCGTGCGTCTGTGTGCTGCGCGGGGAGTTCACCGCGTTCGATGGCGTGCTCGACAAGGATCTCGCACTGGTCGTAGCGGTCCGTCCACAGCCGCGTCTGGGCCAGCGCGGCCTGTTCGAAGTGGAAGGAGGCGGCCATCAGGGCGAGGGCGAACGACGGCTGTACGACCAGAGACTCCTGGATCTCCTGGTTGAGGGCCGTCAGATCGCCGCGCAGCGAGCCGGTGTCCGGCGGCTGCCAGTCCGTCTCGCCGGCGGCGTCGATGACGTCGACGAGCAGGCCGCCGACATCGTGCCAACGCCGGTAGACCGTGGCGCGGTGCACTCCGGCCCGCGTCGCGACCCCCTCCATCGTGAGTCCTTGATGACCGCCTTCGGCGAGTTCGGCGCGCACCGCGTCGAGAACCTGGGCGCGGATGCGGGCGGTGCGGCCGCCCGGACGGCGGTCCGATGTCGTATCGAGGGGGTCTGTCATCGGCAGTCGGTATCCGGTTGATGAGGGTGGCAGGGCTGTGCCAGCATCTTAACGCGACAGTTGTCGCTCTAGGTCCACTGGAGAGGAACCGCGATGCCGCCCGTTCCCGCCGACCCCACCGTGCTCCACCCGATGCCCGGGCACCCGCGCGTGGTTCTGCTCAAGCCGTTGGTGCGGTCGCCGCTGATCGAGGTCGGTGACTTCTCCTACTACGACGACCCGGACGACCCGACCGCGTTCGAGACACGCAACGTCCTGTACCACTACGGTCCCGAGCGGCTGGTCATCGGCAAGTACTGCGCGCTGGGGACGGGCACCCGGTTCATCATGAACGGCGCCAACCACCGCATGGACGGTCCTTCCACCTTCCCGTTCCCCACCATGGGCGGCTCCTGGGCCGAGCACTTCGACCTGATCACCGGCCTGCCCGGGCGGGGCGACACGGTCGTCGGCAACGACGTGTGGTTCGGCCACGGCGCCACGGTCATGCCCGGTGTGCGCATCGGTCACGGCGCGATCATCGCCGCCGGTGCCATGGTCACCACCGACGTCCCTGACTACGGCATCGTCGGCGGCAACCCCGCCCGGCTCATCCGCACCCGCTACGACACCGCGGACATCGCCCGGCTCCTCGCCGTGGCGTGGTGGGACTGGCCCGTCCAGCACATCACCAGGCACGTACGGACGATCATGTCGGGGACCGTCACCGACCTGGAGGAGGCCGCCGCACAGATCGCCCTGCGCTAGGTGCCGCTGCACTGCCTCGCGGACGCCAAGAGGTTGCGCGGGGAGGCACGCTGGGGAACGAGATCGGCGGAGAGGAAGGGAGCAAGGAGCGCGAACAATGCGTCGGGGCGGTCGAGGGGGATGATGTGGCCGCAGTCCTGAAGGTGGTGTCCGACCAAGTCGTCGGCGATGGGACGGAGTTGGTGTTCGAGCCCCGTGCCGACTGGGTGAGAGCCGACGGCCATCGTGGGCATCGTCAGCCGAGCCGTCGCGACGGCGTCCTGTATCTGCTGCGCGCTGGTGGGCAGGGCCCGGTAATAGGAGAACGCGCAGCGCAGGGCCTCGCTCCCGGTGTAGGCGTGGACGAAGGCCGCACGGATGTCGTCGGGTACTCCTCGCCCGAGCGTCCCCGATTCGAGGAACCAGTCGATGTACGGGGCCTCGTTGCCGGCCAGGACGGTCTCGGCGAGGCCGGGGACGCCGTGGAAGCCGAACCACCACGGAGCGCCGCCCGCGACGACGTGTTCTGCTCCGGGCAGGCGGCCGAGAAGTGCCTCCATCACGACCAGGCGCCGGACGAGGTCGGGGCGGCGCAGCGCGAGGAGGACGGCGGGGGCTACACCCGCGTCGATGCCCACCACTGCTGCCGACGGCTCGCCGAGTGCGCCGAGCAGCCCTTCGGCGTCGGCGGCGAGGGTGCCTGCGTCGTACCCCTCGACGGTTCGTGTGCTGGCACCGAAGCCCCGCAGGTCCGGGGCGATGACCCGGTACTGCCCGGCCAGTCGGCCCATGATGCCGCTCCAGAGTTGCCAGGTGTGGGGGAAGCCGTGCAGCAGGAGAACCGCAGGTCCGTCTCCGGCGATGGCGACGTTGAGTTGGACGCCGTTCGTCGAGATGCGGCGGAGTTGGAGTGAGGTGGTGGCGGGCATGACGGTCCCTCCCGGGGTTGGTTACTATTGGTGACCATCAAACGATAGGTAACCGTCCGACCACCGCCTAGACGGCACTTTCAGGGAAGGTGGTGAGCCACAGGTGACCGCCCAAGAAGCCCGGACCGCCGGTCGCGGGGTGCGCGGCGATCTGTTCGATCCCCAGTGCCCGACGCGTCAGTTGCTGGACCGCATCGGTACGAAGTGGACGTCCATGGCCGTCAAGACGCTCGCCGATGCCGCACCGGACGAGGTGCGCTTCGCGGAGCTGAAACGCCGGATGCCCGGCGTCTCGCAGAAGATGCTGTCCGTGACGCTGCGAAGCCTGACCCGCGACGGGTTGGTGTCGCGCCGGGTCGAACCGACCGTGCCGCCGCGGGTCTTCTACCGACTCACCGGACTCGGGCTGTCCCTGGAAGTCGCGCTCGCGGGGCTGCGGACCTGGGCGGAGGAGCACATGACCGAGATCGACCACGCCAACGAAGCCGCCGACCAGGAGGTCGGTGAGGGATAGGGCCGGTTCCGTATTCCCTCGCCCCGGCCGTCGCCGACGGCGCGGAGTCCGTCGCGACCCTCGCGACGATCGGCCCGGACGGGCCGACGGGACAGTTCGTCGACCGGTCCGGAAGCCTCCCGTGGTGAGCCTGCCGGCCCTTGAGAGACCAGTTCGCCGCGATCCTCCCCGCCCGGAAGGAGTCCGTCGTCGGCCGCCCACCTGACTGTGCGTGAGGAAGCCGACCCGCGTGACCTGCAGGTTGCTGGGTAGACGAAGTCTTTCCAGCGGTGCAGTCGGCAGGTGGGAGGCGATGCGTTTCATGGGCAGGTCAGGGAGTGTGCCGGCGACGGCCGGCGACCGGGAAGCGGGGGTGGCGGACCCGGATGCCTCAGATCCTTCACCCGCGCCGGAGGGATCGTCGAGACGCGCGACGTCCGGCCGGGGTTTCCCGTCGGCGGCCGCGCACCGCGGCCGTGTGAATGGTCTGGACGGTCTGAGGACTGTCGCGGTGGCGATGGTTCTCGTCTACCACGTGAGGCCGGACCTGTTGCCGGGCGGCTCGGTCGCGGTGGATGTCTTCTTCACCATCAGCGGTTTCGTCATCACCCGGCTTCTGCTCGCCGAGTACGCGCGCACGGGCGGCATCGGCCTGTGGAGCTTCTACCGGCGGCGCTGGCTGCGGCTCGTCCCCGCCCTCCTGGTGGTCTGTGCGGTGTGCGTGGTGCTGTCGCTGACCACGTCACTGCGGGCGTTCGACGGCGCCTGGCCGGCCGCCGGCCTCGCGGCGGCGTTCGTGGTGAACATCGTGCGGGCCGTGCAGCCCGGCCCGTACTCCGACCTGACCGGACCGCTGGGGCACACATGGTCGCTCAGCGTGGAGGAGCAGTTCTACCTGCTGTGGCCGCTGGCGTTGCTGTTCCTGCTCAGGCGATTCCAGGCCCGTACGGTATTGCTGTGCACCGCGGCGCTGTGCGCACTGCCGGTGCTGTGGCGATTCCACCTGTGGAACCCCGACGCGGCGCACCGCATCTACAACGGCACGGACACCCGCGCCGACCAACTGCTCGCCGGCGCTTTGGCCGCAGTGGTCCTGGCCCGGCTGCGCGCCGACGATCCCCGGCTGGCCATGGTGCGCAGCTGGGCCGGCCGACTGGCCTGGCCCGCGCTCGGCCTGCTGTTCCTGACCGCATGGAAGGTGCCGGTCACCGGTGGCGAGAGCGCCTGGACGCCGGTCTGGTACACCGTCGGTTTCCTGGCCGTCGCCATGGTGTCCGCCACGCTCGTCATGGGGCTCGAACTGCGCCCGGATGCCTGGCTGTCACGAGTTCTGTCCCTGGCGCCCCTGGCCTGGGTGGGCCGCAACCTCAGCTACGGCATCTACCTGTGGCACTACCCGATCATCCGGATGCTGGGCTCCCTCGGAGTGGTGGACGGTCGGCTGTCGGCCACGGTGGTGCTGACCTTCGTCATGGCTCTGCTGTCGTACGCACTCGTCGAGACCCCGTTCTTGCACAGAGGCCGACGAGTCCGCTCGGAGCCTGCATGCCCCTCTGCGGTGAGCACCCCGACGGCAGCACCTCCACCGAAGTGATCCGAACGGCCGCCGGAGCAGCCGTGGTTCGGAAGTACGGTTCGGGTCAGAAGGACCAGCACGCGCAGAACATCCGCCCCGCCTGATCCCGCTGTCTGCCAACCTCAAGCTCAGCCATTCCGCGTGATCCCCTCGCCCACCTGGCCGCCGGACGTGTGCGTCCAGCTGGCCAGGATGTCGAGGGCGTCCGCGGAGGGTGAGGCGGGTTCGGGGGTGAGGATGGTGAGGTTCTGGTCGGGGTCCCCCTCGACGGCCAGGACGACGTAGTCGAGGGTGAGGTCGCCGACCAGCGGATGGTGGAGGCGTTTGGTGCCGGTGGTGTGGGCGAGGACATCGTGGTCGGCCCACATACGGCGGAAGACATCGCTGTGCACGGACAACTCCCCGATCAGCTCCGTGAGTTGGGGGTCGTCGGGATGGCGTCCGGCGTACAGGTGCAGGGTGGCCACGCAGTCACCGGCGGCCGTGTCCCAGTAGTCGGCGTACAGGGCGTGGGCGGCTTCGTCGAGGAAGACGTAGCGGGCGAAGTTGCGCTCGCGGTGGGGCCTGGCCTGGAAGTCGGTGAAGAGGGCGTAGCCGAGCCGATTGGCCGCCAGAACGTCCATCCGTCGTCCCAGGACGATCGCGGGAGTGCCGAGTGAGTCCAGCGCCCGGTACAGGACCGGACGCACCCGCTGCGGGCTGAGCGGCCGTCCGCGGCGGGACCGGGTTGTGGTGGGCTGGGCCAGATCGAAGAGGTGGGCGCGTTCGGTGTCGTCCAGTTGGAGGGCGCGGGCGACAGCCTCCAGTACGGCGTCGGAGACGCTCTGTGTGCGGCCGCGCTCCAGGCGGATGTAGTAGTCGACGCTCACCCCGGCGAGCTGGGCGACCTCCTCGCGGCGCAGCCCCGGGACCCGGCGGACGCCCCGGTGCGGGGCGAGGCCGGCCTGCTCGGGGGTGACCCGGGCCCGACGGGTGCGCAGGAACTCGCGGATCTCGGTGCTGCGGTCCATGAATCCACCGTACGGCCGCCCCGACCCGTGGGCCGTCCGCAAAGGGGTACTGCCGGACCCCCGGTGGAGGGGTACCCGTTGTGGCGGCCTGGGCGGGGGGAGCGGGTGGTTGCCTGGATTACGGGCCCACCGCAGCAAACGCCCCGACCAGAGAACAGGACACCCCATGAGCTCCCCGACCCCATCGGATCTGAGCGGTACCGTCGCGCTCGTCACCGGCGCGAGCAGCGGTATCGGCGCCGCCACCGCCCGTCGGCTGGCCGAACACGGCGCCTCCGTAGCGCTCGTGGCCCGCCGCAAGGACCGGCTGGATGACCTGGCTGCCGAGATCGAGAAGGCGGGCGGCACCGCGCTGGCGGTGGGGGCCGACATCACCGACCGTGCTCAGGCCGAAGCCGCCGTACAGCGGTCCGTCGAGCACTTCGGACGACTGGACACCCTGGTCAACAACGCCGGTCTGATGCTCCTGGGCCCGGTCGTCGGTGCGGACGTCGAGGAGTGGGAGCGGATGATCGCCGTCAACGTCCAGGGCCTGCTCTACACCACCCGCGCCGCTCTCCCGCACCTGCTCGAGTCAGCCGACGAGGGCCCGCGCCAGGTCGCCGACATCGTCAACATCAGCTCGATCGCCGGCCGGATCGCATGGAGCGGGTACGGCGTCTACAACCTCACCAAGTTCGGCGTGAACGGCTTCACCGAGTCCCTGCGCCAGGAGGTCACCCGGCGGCACGTCCGCGTCGGCGTCCTCGAACCGGGCGGTGTGGACACCGAGTTGGGCTCGCACAACGACCACAAGCCCGAGGTGCGCGAAGCGATCGGCGCCTTCTACGAGCAGACCGCGGTCCTCGCTCCCGACGACATCGCCGACGGCGTCACCTACATGGTCACCAGGCCCCGCCACGCCTCCATCGGCGAGCTGTGGATCATGCCCACCGACCAAGCCTGAATCGTCCCCCGCGCCCCGGCCCGGCCACCCGCCGGGACGCCGCACAACATCACCGCACAACACCGGATGCCTGATCACGGCATCTGAAAGGAACCCCTCATGAGCAAGGCCATTCTCGTCACCGGTGCCGGACGCGGTCTGGGCACGGACATCGTCCGCGAGGCCCTCGCCGCGGGCCACCAGGTCGTTGCCACCGGCCGCCGCCCCGATCAGATCGAGCAGGCTCTGGGCGGACCCCAGGACAATCTGCTGGTCACCAAACTGGACGTCACCAGTCTGGAAGACGCCGAAGCCGCCGCGCAGGCCGCCGTCGACCGCTTCGGCCGCATCGACGTCCTCATCAACAACGCCGGTAATTTCTTCGCCGGATACTTCGAAGAGATCACACCCGCGCAGATGCGCCGGCAGATCGAGACCAACCTCTTCGGACCCATGAACGTCACCCGCGCTGTGCTGCCCGTCATGCGCGAGCAGCGTGCCGGGCACGTGATCACGCTCTCCTCCTCCGCCGGTCTGATCGGTCAGGAGTTCTGCGTCGCGTACGCCGCCTCCAAGTTCGGCGTGGAGGGATGGATGGAGTCGCTGCGCTACGACGTCGAGCCCTACGGCATCCACACGACGGTCGTGGAACCGGGCTTCTTCCGCACCGAACTCCTCGTGGACGCCTCCACCACCTGGCCCGAGCCGACCATCGACGACTACGCCGAGCGCACCACGGCCACCATCGCGGCCTGGAAAAGCATGAACGGCCGGCAGACCGGCGACCCCGCCAAGCTCGCCCGCGCCCTGCTGACCATCGCCGACCAGGACAAGCCGCTGCTGCGCTTCGTCGCCGGCGCCGATGCCATCGAAGGCGTCGAAGCCAAGGCCAGGGAACTCCTCACCCAGGCCCAGGCATCCCGCGAACTGGGCGCAGACCTGGCATACGACGTCGCCAACGGCTGAATACCAGCCGCGCGCATCGTCGACGTCAGTGTGACGGGTGGCTCATGATTTTCGTCATCCTGGAAGCGGCCGCGCGACGATTCCCATTGTTGTCAGTCCGACCGCTCAACCATGCTTTGAAACGGCATCGCCGCCAAGCTGCCACATTTCATAATTCCCGCATTCTGCCGTGATCTCGGCCGCCGCCTGAGCCGCGGTGACGAAGTCGTCGACCAACGGCGAGGTGTGCGATTCCGCCACCGCGAGGCACACCTGGTCGGGCGCCAGATCGGGGATGGGTACGTAGATGACGTCCGGATGTGAGTAGAACACGGTCGTCGAACGGGCCAGGAACGAGATGCCCCGGCCGGCCGCGACATGCTCGAGCGTCTCGTCCACCCCGCGCACCACGTACCCGGCGTTGGGGTGCGGGTGCCTGGTGGGCTGCGTGCTCGGGTCGGCATGCCAGACCAGCGGTTCGCCGGCCAGGTCGGCCTCTGTGACCTCCTCCTTGCCGGCCAACCGGTGGCCTGCGGGCAGCACCGCAACCCGCGGCTCGGTGTACAGCGGGGTGACGCGCAGGCCGGCCTCGTCGATGGGCAGCCGCACATAACCGACGTCGATACGGCCGTCGAGCAGCATCGGGGCCTGGTCGTCCCCTTCGATCCGCTGCACGTCCACGACCACGTCCGGGTGCCGGGCCTCGAACGCCCGCGCCGCCGGGATGACCGGGATGCCGGCCCGGAAACCGACCATCAGCCGCCGGCTGCCGCGGGCGGCCACGGTCACCCGGCGGCGGGCCGCGTGCGCGGAAGCGAGCAGTGGACCGGCGTCGGCCAGCAGTTGTCGGCCCGCGTCGGTCAGCGCTACGCCGTGGCGATCCCTCGTGAACAGCGAGGCACCGAGATCCTGCTCCAGTGCGCGGATCTGCCGACTGAGCACCGGCTGCGCGATATGCAGCTCATCGGCGGCGCGGCCGAAGTGCAACCGGTCGGCCACGGCCACGAAGTAGCGCAGTTTGCGCAGGTCCAGATCCATGGCGCCTCCCGGTCCGGTGATGCCTTCACGGTATCACCGCGATCAAAAGAGGTCTTGGACACCCCGCTCAGGCCAATGGCAACCTGAATAGGTACCCAATGGGGCCGAATTGAATTAGGCATAAGAATTCGACATCCCGCTTCAGGAAGCAGGCTCACCAATGAGCAGAATCAGCATTATCGGCCTGGGGAACATGGCCGGCGCCATCGCCGAGCGGGCGCTCGCCGGCGGCAACGCCGTCGAGATCATCGGCCGCGACCGGGCGAAGGCCAAGGAAATGGCCGCCGCGCTCGACGGCGCCACTGTCGGGACGGCCGGCGCCGCCCCGACCGGGGACATTGTTGTCCTCGCGGTGCCTTATGCCAGCGCGGCGGCGCTGGTGAGCGAGTACGGGGACGCACTGCACGGCAAGGTCATCATCGACATCACCAACCCCGTCTCCCCGGATTTCCAGGGCTTTGTCACCCCCGACGGCAGTTCCGGCGCGCAGGAGATCGCCAAGGCCGCCCCCGTCGGCGCGCATGTCGTCAAGGCGTTCAACACCCTGTTCTCCCATGTTCTGGCGGCCGGCCCGACCGAGGGTCGCGCATTGGACGTGTTCATCGCGGGCGACGACGCGAAGGCAAAAGCACGCGTGTCAGCGTTCATCGAGAGCCTGGGACTGCGCCCGATGGACACCGGGCAACTGGCAATGGCGCGGACGCTGGAGAACGTCGCCCTGTTGCAGTTGGGCCTCGTCACCCACTCCCTCAAGCACACCAATTTCTTCCTCGGCGTGAGCATTCTCAGCTGAGCGCACACCGCACCACCACTTCTCGCGCCACATCATCATCATTCACAAGGAGCAGCAGCGTGCGCGTTTTCGTCACTGGCGGCACCGGCCATTCCGGTTCGTACATCATCCCGGAGCTCATCGCCGCCGGACATGAGGTCACCGGCCTGGCCCGGTCGGACACGGCCGCGGCGGCGGTGTCCGCGCTCGGCGCGAAGGTACGTCGCGGCGACCTCGAAGATCTCGACGGGCTCAAGGAGGCGGCTGCGGACTCCGACGGCGTCATCCACGTCGCGCACCGGCAGGATCTGCTTCCCTCCGGCGGGATCGACGCCGTGGCCGCCGCGGAGCTTCCGATCATGCTCACGTACGGCGAAGCACTGGCGGGAACCGGAAAGCCGTTGGTCGCGGCGGGGAGCATAGGCTCGCCCGGGAATCTGGGTCGGCCGGTCACCGAGGAGGACCCGGCCCTTCCCGGCGGCGACGAGTACAAGGGCACCCTGCGGGTTCGCAACGTCGTGGAAACCGCCGTAGTCGGCCTCGCCGAGCGGGGAGTTCGGTCTTCGGTCGTGCGGATCGCCAACATCGCGCACAGCACGACCGACCGTGCCGGCTTCCTCCCCACGCTGATCGCGCTCGCGAAGGAGAAGGGCTTCGTCGGCTACCCCGGAGACGGCACGAACCAGTGGAACGCCGTGCACGTCCGCGATGTCGCTTCCGTGTTCCGCTTGGCGCTGGAGAAGGGGCCGGCCGGCAGATACTGGCACGCGGTCGGAGACGGGGACGGGGCGATCCCGCTCCGCGAAATTGCCGAGGCCATCGGCAGCCGTCTGAGCCTGCCCGCCGTGAGCGTTCCCGCGGACGTACTGATGGTGCCGGGATACTTCGGATTCCTCGCGAACATAGTCACGCAGAACTACCCGGCGTCCAACCTCGTCACCCGCCGCACCCTCGGCTGGGAACCCACTCAACCCGGCCTGCTCACCGATTTGGACAACGGCCACTACTTCCCCGCCGGCTGACGGCAAGGCCTTCCCCAATTTGTCCGCCGCGCCACCAGCAGTCGACGGGGGCAGCAGGATGCTGAGACTCGGGGGTTCGGTGCCTCAGCACCTGCGTCGGCCTTGCGCCGCCTAGGGAGGTGGCGCGGGTCTAGGTCAAGAAGTCCAGCAAAGGCTCGTTGACTTCGTCCGCGTGGGTCCAGCACAGGCCGTGTCCGGCGCCCTCGATCGGGACGTAGCGGCTGTCCTTGATCAGCTCGTGGGCGCGGGGGCCGCATGCGGCGATCGGCAGGATCCGGTCGGCGGTTCCGTGGAGGATCAGGACCGGGATGTCGATCTTCGGCAGGTCGTCGCGGAAGTCGGTGTGCCATGTGGAGACGCATGCGATCGTGCCGACCGGGGAGGCCGAGACCGCGGTGTTCCAGGCGTCCTGCACCACCTCGGCGCTGATCCTGGTCCCGAGCGTCTCGTCGAGGTTGAAGAAGTCCTTGTTCCACTGGGTGAAGTAGGCGAACCGGTCGGCCGTCAGCGCGGCGGCGATCTCGTCGAAGGTCTCCTGCGGTACTCCGTCGGGCGTCTGCGGCGTCCGGAGCAGGTAAGGCGGGATTCCCGAGATGATCGCGGCCCTGCGGATGCGGGCCGAGCCGTAGGTGCCCAGGTAGCGGACGATCTCGCCGCTGCCCATCGAGTGGCCTGCCAGATCGACCTCGTCCAGCCCGAGGGCGGTCAGTAGCTGGTCGAGGTCGGCGGCGAAGGTGTCGTAGTCGTAGCCGGTGCTCGGCCTGCTGGATCGTCCGAAGCCGCGCCGGTCGTAGGTGATGACCCGGCGCCCGGCGGCGAGCAGGGCACGCTCCTGGCGTTCCCAGGCCCGGCCGCTGAGCGGGAAGCCGTGGATCAGGACGATCGGACGGCCCTGGCCGTGGTCCTCGTAATACAACTCGATGGGCGCCGTGTTCTCGCGTCCGACGGTGACATGGGGCATGTTCTGCTCCTCGGAGGCGTGCGTCGGGGCCGGCGGCCGCCGGCCCCGTTGGTGGGTGGCTCAGGCGGGTACGAGGTAGGGGAAGTCCGGCCGACGCAGTGACTGGCTGGTCGAGGGGCCGAGACCGCTGGGCACGGCCGAGTTGAGGACCAGGGAGAGCATCGTCTCGGGAGCGTTGTCGGCCAGGGTGCGGCCGTTGCGCACCGCGAGGCCGTAGCCGGCCGGGGTGCCCACGACATAGGGAAGGACATCGGGGAAGAGCTGCTGGGCCACCAGTTGACCGTGGCCCGCGGGGTCCGCCGAGGTGCCGGCGGCGCGCACCACCGCGGCGACCTGTTCGGCGATCTGCGGGCCGGCCGCATCGACGTCCGTGCTGGGATGGCGGGTGTTGGCCGGGTTGGTGAATTCCACGTCCGTGGGCCAGAAGATCGGCCACATCATCGGGTTCCCGGCGCGGTTCACCTGCCGCCACCCTCCGGCGTCGGTGGCCAGTTTGGTCGCGGCCCACACTCCGATACGGGCGCCCGGGTGCAACGCGGGGTGGGTGTGGGGGACTTCGAGGACGATCGTCTCGACGGTGCTCCCGGTGAAGCTGTTCGAGGCCGCCTTCGGATCCCAGTCGGCCAGTTGCGGGGCGGTGCCGTCGGCGACGGCCGAGTTGACCCGGGCCAGCAGCGACAGGTCGATGTAGAAGGAGTCCGAGACCCGCCCGGCGTACGTCCGTACTCCGCCGGCCTCGACGATGTTGTCGGTACGTCCTTCGGCGAGCACCGGGGCGTCGGCGAGGTCTCCCTGCGCGTCGGTGCCGGTGAGTTCGCGCAGTTGGTAGGTCTGCTCGCCGTTGGCGTCGGGCTCCGAGAAGGAGAACCGGTAGGTCAGCTCCTCGTGGTCCGCTCCGCCGAAGTGCACCTTGAATTCGTAGCGGGCCTCCGGATGGAAACCGGGCGTGGCGTACTTGCCGGTGATGTCGGAGTTGACGTCCACGACGAACACGGTGCTGTTCACGCCGGGAAACACGTACAGGTCGTCGATGAACAACTGACCGCTTTGTGCCGCGAGTGGGGTGTCGAGGTGGTGGGACATGGGATCAACCTCGGGAGTGAGTGACCGACCGGCCCACGGGTCGCCGGCGTCGTCGTTCCGATACAGGAAGGGCGAACGACATCGCCGGGCAGAGTGCCCGCCGCCGCTGGGGGAGGAGGGCTCCGATGTCCGATGAGGCCGCATCCGGGGACGGGTTGGCCGTGCGGCACTGCGGGTCCTGGGGGAGCCTCCTCTTGATGATGACTTAATCAGAATTGACTGAGATGGTCAACCGGGTGAGGGTGAGGGTGAGGGTGAGGGTGAGTGGGCGGGTGATACCTCCAGCACACGCATCGGCGAGAAGAACTGCCCGGTCGCGCCACAGCGCCCTGAGGATCGCCCATGTGCCGTGGTGCTCCCCGCGGATAGGGTGGACGGTGATCGACAGGGACGGGCTGGGTGAGGGCGGCGGACGGCGTGGGCGGTGCCGAGGAGAGCAGGAGCACGGGCACCGGGCGCCCGACGTCACGGGACGTCGCCCGGCTCGCCGGCGTGTCGCACACCGCGGTGTCCTTCGTGTTCAACGGCCGAGCCGAAGGCAACCTCTCGCCCGCCACCCAGGAACGCATCCGGCAGGCCGCGGCCCAACTGGACTACCGCCCCGACCCGGTGGCCCGCGGTCTGCGCCGTCGCCGTACGGCCGTGATCGGCCTGGTCACCGACGAGATCGCGTCCTCGCCGTTCGCCGGCCGACTGCTGCGCGGCGCCATGGAGACCGCCTGGGACAGCGACCATCTCGTCCTCACCGTCGACTCCGGCGGCGACCCGGCCAAGGAGGACGCGGCCGTCGCGGAACTGCTCGACCGGCGCGTGGACGGCATCATCTACGCGGCCATGTCACTGCGCCGGGTCCGCGTCCCCGAGGGCCTGCACCGCACCCACTCCGTGCTGGCCAACTGCCTCCCCGAGGACGACTCCCTGCCCGCCGTGGTCCCCGCCGAGCGCGCCGGTGGCCGTACCGCGGCCCGGCTGCTGCTCGCTGCGGGCCACCGCCGGCTCGCCGTGATCGGCGGTCTGGACGACATCGCCTCGGTGGAACGTACCCGCGGCTTCCGGGACGCGCTGCGCGCCGAGGGCGTCACCGTGCCCAAGGAGTGGATCGTGCGTGGCGGCGGGGAGATCTCCGCGGGCTACGCGGGGGCGCTGCGCCTGTTCGACGGGGTCGAGCCGGGCCGTCGCCCCACTGGCGTCCTGTGCTACAACGACCGGGTCGCGGCGGGCGTCCTGCACGCCGCGACCCGGCTCGGGATCGACGTGCCCACCGATCTGTCCGTGGTCGGCTACGACGACCAGGAGCACATGGCCGCGTTCCTCACCCCGCCGCTCACCTCGGTCGCGCTGCCGCACCGGGCGATGGGCGAGGCGGCGGCCCGGCTGCTCCTGGACGCCATCGAAGCCGGCCGTACGCCGCCGGCGACCGTCCGGCGGCTGGCGTGCCCTGTGATCAGTCGGGCTTCCGTGGGTCCGGTGCCCATCCGGTGACCTGGGCGCCTGGCCCGTACATGCCCTGCTCCGTGATCAGCCACGCCTCACTGGGTACGGCGCCCACCCGGGCACCTGGCCCGTGCATGGTCAGTCGTGCCCACGCGGGTGCGGCGCCCATCCGGTGCCCCGAGCGCCGGGTCCGCGTGTGGCCTGCACTCGGGTCAGCCGCGCCTCCGCGGGTCCGGCCGCCCGCCCGGAGACCTGGACGCCCGTCCCGCGCCTGTATGCCCCATGGTCAACAGTGCCTCCCTGATTCCGGCGCCCACCCCATGACCCGCGCCCCCGCCCCATCGACGACCAGCTCGGCGATGTCGTCGGGGCGCCGGTAGACGCGCTCGGTGACCATGGCCCGGTCCGCGACGAAGAGTTCGAGGAGCGAGCCGTCGACGAGCAGGCGCAGCGCGAGTTCCGGCCCCTTCGGCACGTGCACGGTGATCGGAGCGGAGCCTTCCCTGCCGGTGCGGGGCCAAGCGCTGCGGTCGAGGACGACTGTCCCGGCGGCGGGGTCCGCCCGGATCGTCAACTCCCGCCCCGCCGCGTCCCGGAGGAGGCTCACCGTGGTTGGTCCACACGCGGTGACCGTCAGGTCGTACGTGTAGGGAAGCGGGACCCGGCCCGGCGGCGCAGTGACGAACGGCTCGGCCGGACGCAGCAGTTCGAGTTCCGGGGCCGGACTCACCCGCAGTGAACCGTCGGTGTGGACGTCGACGACCCGTGGCGCGGTGAGTACGCCCGCCCATCCGGCCCGGCGCACCTCCTCTTCCGGCCGAGCCTCCCAGGACCAGCCCCACAGCAGTGCACGGTCCGGCTCCTGGAGCACGGCGGGAGCGTAGAAGTCCCGCCCTTGGTCGAGCCGGCCACCGGCGCGCGCTGCAAACCTCAACGCACCCTTGCCATCGGCCTCCAGACGGCCCGTCAGATATCCGGTGGAGCGGGGATCTCCGTCCCACAAGGACACCAGAAGTACGTACTCGCCGCCTGCTGTCCGGTACAGGTGCGGGCACTCCCAGCCCACCGACTTGTCGCCGAACACCCCCGCCGCCACCGGGTCGTTGCCGTCCAGGAGCACACCGGCGAACCGCCAGTCCGTCAGGTCGTCGCAGTCGTAGAGCAGGACCGACGGTGTGCCGTCGGCGTGTCCGGCCCCGACGAGGGCCCAGCGCCGGTCCGCGTGACGGAAGACGAACGGGTCGCGGAACATCACCACGTCCAGTCCCGGCGGCGGGCCTGCCACCACCGGCGTCGGCAGCGGCTTCCAGTCCGTCAACCGCTCATCGTCCGGGTCCGCGGCCCGCGCGAGGCAGATGGTGCCGAGTCCGGCGTGGGTGCGGTCAACTCCCGTGTATACGGCCGTCGGTGTGCCCGCGTCGTCAGTCACGCAGCCCGACCAGCAGCCGGCCTCGTCGGGGCCGCCGGGCGTCGGGGTGAGCGCGATCGGGTGGTGCTCCCAGTGTGCGAGGTCGGTGCTGGAGGCGTGACCCCAGTGGACGTTCGCGTGCACCGGTGCGTCGGGGTTGCGCTGGTAGAAGAGGTGGTAGCGGTCCCGCCAACGGAACGGCCCATTGGGGTCGTTGATCCAGCCGGCGGGCGGACGGACCCTGAAACGCGGGGCGTTGGGGTCATGGTTCAACGGTTGACTCCTGCCGAGGTGATGCCCTCACGCAGAGGGCGCTGGCCGACGACGAACACGGCGAGGGCGGGGAGCATGGAGAGGACGACACCGGCGAGGACGACGGAGATCGAACCGGTGCCGAGGTTGCCCTGGAGGGAGACCAGGCCCAGCGGAAGCGTGTAGTTCTGGCCGGAGGTCTCCAGGATCAGCGGGCGGAAGAACTCGTTCCAGTGGTAGTTGAAGGCCAGTACGCCGACGATCGCCAGGCCGGGCGCGGCCAGCGGCGCGTACACCGAGCGGAAGATCCGCCAGGGCCCCGCGCCGTCCAGCATGGCCGCCTCGCCGAGGTCCTTCGGCATACCGAGGAAGTACTGGCGCATCAGGAATGTGCCGAAGGCCGTCGGGAAGGCCGGGATGATCAGGCCGAGGAGTGTGTCGGTGAGGCCCATCGACTTCAGCACCAGGAACACCGGCACGATGGTGACCTGCAACGGCACCATCATGGTCGCCAGGACCAGGCCGAAGAGCGGCTTCTTGAAACGGAACTCCATGCGTGCGAAGGCGTATCCGGCCAGGCCCGCCGTGATCATCTGACCTACGGCGATCAGTGCCGTTACGAGAGTGGAGTTCAGGGCGAGCAGCCACACGTCGATCTGATCGAAGACCCCACGGTAGGCCGCGGTTGTCGGGTGCGTCGGGATGATCTGCGGGGGCAGGTCGAAGGACTGGGCCGGCGTGCGCAGTGAGGTGGAGACGGTCCAGATGACCGGGCCCAGCGTCAGCAGGGCACACACGGTCAGCGTGGCGATCCGGGCCCAGGGGGCGAGTGAGTGACGTGCGCGGCTCAGGGGCGGGGTTGCTTTGAGGGTCGGGGTTGTTTGGCTCACAGCGCTCATGCGGCTCACCGGCTCACTGGTAGTGGACGAAACGCCGGCTGAGCCGGAACTGGAGGGCGGTGACCGCCATGATCAGCACGAAGAGCAGTACGCCCACCGCGGATGCCTCGCCGAAGTCGAGCTGCTCGAAGGCCCGTTCGTAGATCACCATCACCACGGTGCGTGTGGCGTCGCCGGGGCCGCCGTCGGTGAGGACGTAGGGCTGTTCGAAGACCTGGAGGGCGTTGATGATGCCGACCACCGACGCGACGAGCAGCGTCGGCGACAGCAGTGGCAGCGTGATGCCGAGGTGCTTGCGCAGGCCGGTCGCGCCGTCGAGGGCGGCGGCCTCGTGGATCTCCTTGGGGATGTTGTTCAGACCGCCGACGAACAGCAGGAACGAGAAGCCGAACTGCTGCCAGACGTAGACCAGGATCACCGTGGCCATCGCCGCGTGCTCAGAGGTCAGCCAGGGCACGGGCGCGATACCGACCAGGCCGATCAGCCAGTTCACCACCCCGAAGTCCTGGTTGAACAGGTACTTCATCACCACCGAGATCGAAGCGGCGGACAGCACCAACGGGAAGAAGAACGCCGAGCGGAACAGCGACCGCAGCCACACCGGCATCCGCGCGTTCAGCGCGAGCGCCAGCGACAGCGCGATCAGCAGTTGCAGCGCGACCGCGAGGACCATGAAGACGAGCGTGTTGCGGAAGGAGACCAGGACGGTCGAATCCGTGAAGGTGGTGCGGTAGTTGGCGCCGCCGGCGAAACGGGGCGGGTCGATCACGTTCCAGTGGAACAGGCTCAGCACGACGGACCCGATGATCGGCACGACCGTGAAGACGACGATGCCGACGACCGTGGGCGCCAGGAACAGCGCGGCCAGCAGCCGGGTGCCGCGGTCGCGGACGGACGGCCGTACGGCGGTGACGGCGGGTGGTGGTGTGACGGGTCGCGAACGCACGCCCGGCACCTCGGAGTTGGGGACCTGAGTGTTCGTCATATCTCACGCTCCATGGCCTGCTCCAGGGCACCCTGCATCCGGCGCAGCGCGGGACCCACCGCACGCGGCGAGGCGAGCGCGGTGCCGGTGTACTTGAGCAGGACGTCGGTCACCTCGGCGACCTGCGGTGGCGCGGGGATCGGGCCCGTGTCGGGGAACCGGTCGAGGGTGTCGTAGAAGACCTGCCAGTGGGCCGGGCCGCTCTCGGCGTAGCGTGCGGCGTTCAGCATCGAACGGCGGGCCGGGGTGGTCTGGTTGCCCTGGAACAGCCGGGTCATGGTGTCCTTGCGGGCCGCGTACTTGATGAACTCCCAGGCGGCTTCCTGCTTCTTCGAGGTGCGCAGCAGCGCGTAGCCCGCCGCGCCGAACTGGTGGCGTTGGGTACGCCAGCGCGGGAAGTACTGCACGTCGTAGTCGGCGGCCGGCATGCCGGCCAGGTGCAGGCCGCCCGCCCAGAAGCCGCCCGCCGGTGTGACGCCGACGCGGCCGGTGGAGAACACGCCGACCAGATTGCTGCCGTTGCCGCCCTCGGGCCGGGTGCACAGGTCCTCCTGGACGAGGGAGGCGAGATAGTCGTACGCCTCCTCCGTCCGGTCGGCGGTGGCCTGCGGGGTCGTCCAGCGGAAGCCTCCGCCGCGACCCTGCCGGTCGGCCGCCGGGTAGAAGGCGTCCCACAGCCAGGAACCGCCGGGCGCCTTCGACTCCTTCAGCAGGTTCGTGCCGTTCGCGAAGAGCCAGGGGACCACGCCGCCCCACAGCCGGTTGGTCCAGAAGTACGGCGTGAAGTGGGCGTCGCCGGCGCGCTTCATCTCCCGCAGCAGCGCGGTGAAGTCGTCGCGGCTCCAGTCGGGCGCCGGGAAACCCGCGCCCGCCCGCTTCAGCACCTGCTTGTTGAGGTAGATGTCGGCGGCGTTGAACTCCAGCGGGAGCTGGTAGAGGTTCCCCTCGTACATCATCGACTCGACCAGCGAGGGGTGGACGTCGGCGAAGTACTCGCGCAGCTCCGCCGCGTCCCGCCGTACCCAGCGGTCCAGGGGCACGCCGAGCTTCTGGGCGAACAACTGCACGCCCTCGGTGGCCACATACACGAGGTCGGGGGCGGTGCCCGCGGCGATCTGGGTGAGGATCTTCGCGAAGAAGTCCGACCAGTCGACGGCCTGCACCGCGTTCACCCGCAGCGGGATGTCGGGGTGGAGGCGGTGGAAGCCCTTGGTGAGGGCGTCGACGGTAGCCGGGTCGAAGGCGGAGCCGAGGGTGGCGACGACGAGGGAACCGTCGTCACGGCCGGGGATGTCGGCTCCCGTGAGCCGGTCCCAGCTCGCGGCGGTCCCGGCCAGGGCGGCTGCTCCGGCCCCGTACGCGCCGTACCGCAGCAGTGTGCGGCGGGGGATGTGCGAGTCAGTCATCAACGGGCCTAACTCGTGTTAGTTCAGGGGTGATGCCCAGATGATGGGAACCGGGCGGCAGGCCTGTCAAGGGTCGGGAACGCCTGATCTTTAACGGGTTAGGCCTCTTGACCTTTAACGAGTTAGGTCTACAGTCCTCGTTCGCAGGAGCCGCACGAGAGGAACGATGCGTCATGCCCGGAACCTCGGGGATTTCATCAGGGATTTCCAGGAGATCACTGTTCGCGGGATCGGCGGCGGGGACGGCCGCCGCGCTGCTGCCCACCGCGGCGGCCGCAGCCGAGGGCAGTAGCAACTCCGCTGCGAGCGGGGCGAGTTACCGCGCCGCGTACCACTTCACGGTCCCCGACCAGTGGAAGAACGACCCGCAGCGGCCGGTCTGGATCGACGGCGAGTACCGCTACTACTACCTCTACAACGCCGACTACTTCACCGGTGTCGTCGGCACCGCGTGGCGCCTGGCCACCACCACGGACCTGGTCTCCTTCACCGACCGAGGGGTCGCGGTCCCCAAGGACACCACGCCCAACGGCGATCTCTGGTCGGGTTCGGCGGTGGTCGACACGGGCAACACGGCCGGGTTCGGCGCGGGCGCGGTGGTCGTCATCGTCACCATGTCCCCCGGCGGCGGCACCGACCAGCAGGAGCAGTTCCTGTACTACTCGACCGACGGCGGTCTCACCTTCACCAACTACGGGACCGATCCCGTCCTGCCCAACCCCGGTGTCGCCGACTTCCGCGACCCCAAGGTGATCCGCGACGAGGACCGGGGCCGCTGGGTGATGGCCCTCGCCGAGAACGACAAGGTCGGTTTCTACCACTCCGACGACCTCAAGTCCTGGTCGTACGTGGGTGGTTTCATCCACGACGGCATCGGCGTCCTGGAGTGCCCCGACCTGTTCCGCATCACCGCGAGCGACGGCACCGTGAAGTGGGTCCTCGGCGTGAGCGCGAATGGGAAGGGCTCGGGGCTGCCCAACACTTACGCCTACTGGACGGGTTCCTTCGACGGCAGCGCGTTCACCGCCGACGCGAGTGACCCGCAGTGGCTCGACCACGGCTGGGACTGGTACGGCGCCGTCACCTTCGAGAAGCGGGACGCGAGCGGCGCGGTGGATGCGGCCGCCCGGTACGCGATCGGGTGGGTGAACAACTGGGACTACGCCAACACGACCCCCACGATCGACTGCGACGGTTTCAACGGCACCGACTCCGTCGTCCGCGAGATCACCCTCAAGAAGGCGTCCGACAACACCTATTACCTCGCCTCCCGGCCCGTCGCCGGCCTCGACTCGTATGTCTCCCGCACCGTGAACCTGGGCGACGTGACCGTGAACGGCACGAAGGTGCTCGACTACACCGGTATCTCCTACGAGGTGACGACCGAGATCACCTGGTCCCAAATCACCGGCGCGGGACTCCAGTTGAGGCGCGCACCCGACGGTGGTCGGCACATCGACGCCGGGATCTACGGCGACTACGCCTTCCTCAACCGACGTAACACGGTGAATGCCGACACGTCCGGCAAGTGGCAGGAGAGCCACACCCCGTTCGACCCGTCCGCCCGCACGGTGAAGCTGCGCATCCTGGTGGACCGCACGTCGGTGGAGATGTTCGTCGACGACGGCCGCTATGTGCACACCAGCCAGGTGTTCCC
This sequence comes from Streptomyces sp. NPDC002499, assembly GCF_053595415.1. Classification (NCBI taxonomy): domain Bacteria; kingdom Bacillati; phylum Actinomycetota; class Actinomycetes; order Kitasatosporales; family Streptomycetaceae; genus Streptomyces; species Streptomyces sp. NPDC002499. The sequence goes on along the minus strand of NZ_JBSFXO010000002.1, from coordinate 215,627 downwards.
GTACCTGCTGGACACCCGACTCGCGCTGTTCACGATCGGCGGCAGCGCGGTGTTCCGCAACACGGTGATACGCGAGTTCGCGGTGTGAGGCCGGCCGGGGGCGCGGGCACCCCGTACGCGCGCACCCGATCGGCGCGTGGGCCGCAGCTACCGGCTCACCCGGCTCGTCCCGAAGGTCGAGCCGGGCGTCTACTGAGCGGCGACACGAGCGTCCCTGGAGTCAAGGACAACGGAACCGTGACGCCCGGCCGAGGTCAGGACGTGTGGAGGCCCAGGTCCGCGGCGACCGAGTCGGCGCGTACGAAGACCGACACCGGGAACTGCTCGTCGCAGTACTTGTTGCCGGACGACACGATGCCGACCACCTTGCCACCGCTGACGAGCGGTCCGCCGGAGTCGCCCGGGCAGATGCTGTCGGTGGTTCCCGGCCTCGGCATGCCGCACAGCATGGCCGCGGGGTCCGTGTCGGGGTCCGTGTAGGGCTGGCAGTCGGCGACGGGGGAGAGGAGCAATGTGGCCTGCTTGAGCCGGGTCGCGGACTCGCCGGGGCCGGTACGTCCCCAGCCGAGCACGGTGGCCTTCCGGCCGTCGGCGACCAGCTTGGCGTCCTTGGGGCCCGCCACCGGGATCGTGCGGTAGGGCATCGGCCGGTCCAGGGTGAGGACGGCGGCGTCGTAGGCGTAACCCGGCATGGTGTAGCGCGAGTCCAGCTCGTAGGACGCCACCTTGCGCACGGTGCCGCCGCTGCTGTCCACCTTGGTGCGGCCACCGATGACCCGCAGTGCGGAGATGTCCCCGGCGTTCTCCACACAGTGGCCGGCGGTGAGCACCTTGGTGGGTGCGACGAGCGTGCCGCCGCAGAACGGGCCGCCGTCGAGTTGGATCATCATGGCGTACGGGCGGGCGTCGGTCGTGGCCGGACCGCCGCCCTTCACCGCGGAGGCGGGAGGGGCGGCGGCCCAGAGCGCGGCCGCGGTGAGTGCGGCTGTGACGACGGCCGCGGAACGCATTGCGGCGCGAGAGGTTCTGACGGCGGAACGGATCGGCATTACGGTTTCCCCCTGAAATGCGTGGTGCGCGGCCGGTCGGCCGTCGCATCCTGTGGTCGGCGGTGAAGACGCGACGGATGCCGCACACGCTGCCATTGATCCGCAAACGCGGAAACTCCCTTCAGCCACAGCTGAAAAGCCCGGTTCACACACGGGGGAGACATGCTGAGATTTCACTTCACCGGCTGGTGATCGTCCATCGCGTCACGCACGAGCCCGGACGGCAGCGGCCCGCCGAAGTCCACCACGACTTCCGGGCCCAGCCGTTGGGACTGCTCGGCGGAGAGACCCGGGCTCGAAAGCTCGATGCGACGATGGCACAGATCGTGAACCATCGAGGTGTGCCGACTCGTGCCTTCCGCACTCATCGTCAAGTCCGCCCGACGGCCTCTCACTTGCGTTGCCCGCGCCCCGAAGTCCGTCAGCGGGGCGGCGCCGTCGAGGCCCGAACCACGAGTTCGGTGGCGAGTTCGATGTGGTGGGACTCGACCTTTTCGCCGTTGACCAGTCGGAGCGCGGTGCGGAGGGCGGCACCGCCCATCTCCCGTAGCGGCTGGCGCACGGTGGTCAGCGGTGGCGAGGCCATCTGGGCGAGGCTTGTGTCGTCGAAGCCGACCACGCTCAGGTCGTCGGGGATGCGCAAGCCTCGGGCGCGAGCGGTCTCGACGACACCGAGGGCGATCTCGTCGTTGCCGGCGAAGATCGCAGTCGGTGGCTCTTCCAGGCCCAGCAGCGCCGTGGCGCCGAGCAGTCCCGTCTCGTACGTGAATTCTCCAGGCCGGACGTAGGTGTTGGGCACCTGTATTCCTTCCGCTTCCATGGCGGCGCGGTAGCCGTGCACCCGTGCCTGGTTGCACACGGCCATGGCCGGTCCGCCGAGATAGGCGATGCGGCGGTGGCCCAGTGAGAGCAGATGCCGGGTCGCGGCCAGGCCGCCGGCGAAGTTGGTCGCCCCGACGCTGTTGACCCGACTGTCCGGCAGGTGCAGGGGGTCCAGTACCACCAACGGCAGCCCGGCCCGGGCCAGTTCGTTCAGGTGCGTCGCGGTGTACACGCTGGTGACCGCGATGACGGCGCGCCGTCCGGCTGAGACCAGATTGCGGGCCCAGTGCGGGGCATGGGACGCCTTGCTGATCACCACCGAGGCCCCCAGTTCGGCGGCGGAGTCGACGATGCCTTCCAGGGTCTCGGCCACGTACGACTTGAGGCCGCCCTGGAACTGCACCTCGATGGTCGGGAGTTCGACGGCCTCGGTGTGACGGAACACCGGCGCGAGGTAGTCGTGCTGATGCAGCAGCTCCTGTACCCGCGTGCGGGTCTGCGGTGCCACGTCACCGCGGCCGTTGACCACTTTGGACACGGTCGCGACGGAAACCCCGGCCGCTTGGGCGATGTCCGCCAAGGTGGTGCGCCTGGCGTTCGGTCGCATCGGTTTCTCCCAGCTGTACGTCCACCAGTGTGGTGAGCCGCCGGTCGGACCGGCAACGCGGGTGGAACCGGTCAACCGTACGGTAGCCCGGCACCGAGATCGTCCGGGGAGGTGCTGACGGGCTCCAGCCCCGTCTGAGCCCAGCGGGCCGACGGCCGGCTCAGCGGCCGGCGTGCTGTGCGCCTTTGCCCACCACGACCTGCGCCGACAGTGAATCGGACACGGCCGTCGCCTTGCCTCCTGACGTCAACCGGTCGATTTCGAAATAGTTTCGGTCCCTGTCGCGGTCCGTTGAGCGTAGCTCCTGCTCGATGCTACGTGGCCGAATACGGGCCGACAACGGGCTCCTGCACATGTCTTGACAGGGCTTCAGGCCGAAACCTAGCTTGCACGGACAGAGCAACAAGAAGGTTTCTTTCGAAAACCTTTCACCATGACTCACGAGAAGCCTGTGGCTCTCGAGTGCGGAGAAAAGACATGGCGCTCTCCCGACGTACCCTCCTCGGCCTGGCCGTCGGCGTGCCCGCCTCCGCGGCGCTGGCGGCCTGCGGCTCGTCCGGTCCCGGCAAGAGCGGCGGGGCCACGTACTGGTACCTGAACGGTCAGCCGCAGGAAGGCGTCAGGGCCGGCGCGGTGGACGCGTTCAACAAGGCCCACCCCAAGGAGCAGATCAAGGACACCACCTTCCAGAACGACGCGTACAAGACGAAGATCAAGACCTCCATCGGTGCCGGAACGGCGCCCACCATCATCTGGGGCTGGGGCGGCGGGACGCTGCGCACCTACGCGGAGGCCGACCAGGTCGAGGACCTCACCTCGTGGTTCGAGGAGCACCCCGAGGTCAAGAAGGGGCTGTTCCCGTCCTCGTTCGGCGCGGCGACCGTGGACGGAAAGATCTACGCGATGCCGGTCGAGACCGTGCAGCCGATCATCCTCTACTACAACAAGAAGGTCTTCGACCAGGTCGGCGTGGACCCGCCCAAGTCCTGGGACGACATCATGGCGCTGGTGCCCAGGTTCAACGCGAAGGGCATAGCGCCGTTCTCTCTCGGGGGCCAGTCCCGGTGGACGAACATGATGTGGCTTGAGTTCCTGTTCGACCGCATCGGCGGTTCCGAGGTGTTCCAGGCCATCATCGAGGGCGAGAAGAACGCCTGGTCCAACCCGGACGCCATCACCGCGCTGACCAAGGTGCAGGAGCTCGTCAAGGCCCGCGGGTTCGTCAAGGGCTTCTCCTCGATCACCGCCGATTCCAACGCCGACCAGGCGCTGCTGTACACCGGCAGGGCCGCGATGATGCTGCACGGGGCCTGGTCGTACGGCATCCAGCAGGCGGACGGCGGGGACTTCGTCTCCAGCGGCTCGCTGGGCTACATGACCTTCCCGCCCGTGGAAGGCGGCAAGGGCGATCCGAGCGACACGGTCGGCAACCCGGCCCAGTACCTGTCGATCTCCTCGAAGGCCAGCGCCGAGCAGAAGAAGGTCGCCAAGGACTTCTTCGCCAAAGGCGTCCTCCAGGAAGAGGAGGTGAAGGCGTGGATCGACAACGGGTCGGTCCCGATCCGGATGGGCACGGAGAAGCTGCTGGCCGCCTCCAAGAGCGCCGACTTCCTGCAGTTCACCTACGACATCGCCAGCAAGGCCAAGGTGTTCGGGCAGTCCTGGGACCAGGCCCTCAGCCCGACGGCCGCCGAGACCCTGCTGGACAACATCGTCAAGTTGTTCCAACTGTCCATCTCGCCCAAGCAGTTCGCCGGCAACCTCAACGCGGTCATCGGCAAATGAGCTCACTCACCGGCCATCGGCCGCGTCGCGAACCGCGCAGCATCCTGCCCTGGCTGGCGGTGCCGGCACTGGTGGTCTTCGTCGGCTTCGCCGTGGTTCCGCTCGTCGGTGTCTTCGCGCTGAGCTTCACCACGTGGGACGGGATCGGCGCCATCCACCCCTCGGGACTGACCAGTTGGCGAACGGTGCTCACCGACCCCGGGCTGCCGCACGCCCTGTGGGTGACGTTTCTGGTCATGGCCGTGTCCTGGGCCGTTCAGACACCGCTGAGCATTCTGCTCGGCACGTTCATGGCAGGCCGCCAGCGCTACCGCGCGGTGCTGGGCGTCGTGTACTTCATCCCGCTCATGCTCAGCTCCGCGGCCATCGCGATCGCGTACAAGGCCCTGCTGGACCCCAACTTCGGGCTCGGCGCCGGACTGAAGATCCAGGCGCTGAGCAAGGACTGGCTCGGGCGGCCCGGGCTCGCGTTCGGAGTCGTCATCTTCGTCGTCTCCTGGCAGTTCGTCCCGTTCCACTCCCTGATCTACCAGGGTGGTGTCCAGCAGATCCCGAAGTCCCTCTACGAAGCGGCGCAGTTGGACGGTGCCGGACGGATCCGGCAGTTCTTCAGCATCACGCTGCCCCAGCTCAAATACACCATCATCACCTCGTCCACGCTGATGGTGGTCGGGTCGCTGACCTTCTTCGACCTCATCTTCATCCTCACCGAGGGCGGCCCGGCCGACGCCACCCGGGTCCTCGCGCTGGACATGTACAAGCGCGGGTTCCAGGCCAGCCTGATGGGACCGGCCAGCGCCATCGCGGTCATCCTGGTCCTGGTGGGTCTGGCCCTCGCTCTGCTGCTGCGCCGGCTCGGCGGCCGGGACGCCGGCGCGAGCCAACTCGAAGGGGCCTGACGTGACCACCACCCTGACCGAGTCGCGACAACCGCAGAAGACCACCCACCGCGAGCGGCAACGCCGCCCACGTCGGACGGCCGGCCGCCGCAACTGGGCCGGCGGGCTGGCCGGATGGCTCTGGCTCGTCATCGTCGCCATACCTCTGTACTGGACCCTCATCACCAGCTTCAAGGCCAAGAGCCGCTACTACGCGAGCAACCCGCTGGTGCCGTCGAGCGACCCGACGCTGGACAACTACCGGTTCGTCATGGAGAACGACTTCCTCCGCTACTTCCTGAACAGCGTCGTGGTCACCGCCGGCGCCGTGGTGCCGGCGGTCGTGATCTCCTTCATGGCCGCCTACGCGATCGTTCGCGGTTGGCGCATGCGGGTCCTTCGCCTGATGAACGGGCTGTTTCTGATGGGCCTGGCCATCCCGCTGCAGGCGACGGTGATCCCGGTCTACCTGATCATCATCAAAATGCACCTCTACGACAATCTGCTGGCACTGATCCTCCCGTCGATCGCCTTCGCGATCCCGCTGTCGGTGCTGGTGCTCACCAACTTCATCCGCGACGTGCCCAAAGAGCTGTTCGACTCGATGCGGGTCGACGGCGCCAGCGAATGGACGACCCTGTGGCGGCTGGCGGCACCGCTGACCCGGCCGGCCATCCTCACCGTGACCATCTTCAACTCGCTGACCATCTGGAACGGGTTCCTGCTGCCGCTGATCCTGACCCAGAGCCCGGACCGCCGGACACTGCCGCTGGCGCTGTGGACGTTCCAGGGACAGTACGGGGTCAATGTCCCCGCCGTTCTCGCCGCCGTCGTCCTCACCACCCTGCCCGTCCTGGTGCTGTACGCGTTCGGCCGCCGCCAGTTGCTGAGCGGACTGACCGCCGGATTCAGCCGTTGACCGACCGATGGCCGGGCGCCGCGGATCCGGGCCTCTCCCGGAGCCCGCACACGGTCTGACCCGCCTTGAGTCCTGCTCGTCCACCTGTTCGCCTGTCGCGTCCTGGCCAAGGGTCTGACGCACGTGGGAGGAAAGTGAACGCCAACGTGGCCGTAGAGAACATCCCCGGAATCGCCCTCTGGAACGACCCCACCGTGCCCGTCGCCACAAGGGTCGACGCCCTGATCGACGCGATGACCCTTGAGGAGAAGACCGCCCAGCTGTACGGAGTGTGGGTGGGCGCCTCCGACCAGGGCGGTGAAGTGGCGCCCCACCAGCACGACATGGAGGAGGCCGTCGATCTCGACGCACTCCTGCCCACCGGACTGGGCCAGCTGACCCGGCCCTTCGGCACGGTCCCGGTCGACCCCGCCCTGGGCGCGCTCTCCCTGGCCCGCACCCAGACCCGTATCGCCGCCACGAACCGGTTCGGGATCCCCGCTCTCGCGCACGACGAATGTCTGGCCGGCTTCGCGGCCTGGGGGGCGACGGCCTACCCCGTTCCGCTGTCCTGGGGGGCCACCTTCGATCCCGACACGGTGCGGCGCATGGCCGCCGCCATCGGCCGCGACATGCGTGCCGTCGGAGTCCACCAGGGACTCGCGCCCGTCCTCGACGTCGTACGCGACGCCCGCTGGGGCCGGGTCGAGGAGACCATCGGCGAGGACCCGTACCTCGTCGGCACCATCGCGACCGCCTACGTGCAGGGCCTCGAATCCGCCGGAATCGTCGCCACCCTCAAGCACTTCGTCGGATACTCGGCCTCCCGCGCCGGGCGCAACCTCGCCCCCTCCTCCATGGGGCCGCGCGAGCGCGCCGACGTTCTGCTGCCACCTTTCGAGATGGCGATCCGTGAAAGCGGCGCCCGGTCGGTGATGAACGCCTACACCGACACCGACGGCATGCCCTCCGCGGCCGACGAGGATCTGCTCACCGGGCTGCTGCGCGACACGTGGGGCTTCGACGGCACCGTCGTCGCCGACTACTTCGCCATCGCCTTCCTCAAGACCCTGCACGGCATCGCGGCCGACTGGTCCGGCGCCGCCGGCACGGCGCTGCGTGCGGGCGTCGACGTCGAACTGCCCAACGTGAAGACATACGGCGCGCCCCTGGCCGAGGCCGTCGCCGACGGCCGCGTCCAGGAGGCGCTGGTCGATCGTGCCCTGCGTCGGACCCTCACCCAGAAGGTGCTGCTCGGCCTGCTCGACCCGGACTGGAACCCCGTGCCGGCCGCCCTGGACGGGGCGGACCTGGCCGATCCGGCCGCTCTGCGCGGCCGCATCGACCTGGACGGCCCGGAGAACCGCGCCCTGGCCCGCACGGTCGCCGAGAAAGCGGTGGTGCTGCTCAGCAACGACGGCATCCTCCCGCTCGGGAGGCCGCGCCGCATCGCGCTGCTGGGCCCCAACGCCGACGAGCCCGTCGCCGTACTGGGCTGCTACTCCTTCCCCCAGCACATCGGCGTCCGCCACCCCGACACCCCCCTCGGCATCGAACTGCCCACACTGCGCGACACACTCGCCGCCGAGTTCCCCGACGCCGAGATCACGGTCGTCCACGGCACCGGAATCGACGACGGAGACCTCTCCGGCATCGACGAGGCCGCCCGGGCGGCTCGTGAGGCCGATGTCGCTCTGGTGGTACTCGGCGACCGCGCCGGGCTCTTCGGGCGGGGCACCAGTGGTGAGGGATGCGATGTCGAGGCCCTGGTGCTGCCCGGTGCGCAGCAGCAACTCCTCGACACCCTGCTCGACCTGGAGACACCCGTGGTCACCGTCCTGCTCGCGGGACGGCCGTACGCCCTGGGCCGCGCCGTGGAGGAGTCCGCTGCGATCGTGCAGTCCTTCTTCCCGGGCGAGGAGGGGACCCACGCGATCGCCGGGGTGCTCAGCGGCAGGACCAATCCCTCCGGACGCCTCCCGGTCAGCGTGCCGCGCGGGCCGGGCTCCCAGCCGGCCACGTACCTCGGGGCGCGGCTCGCTCAAGCCAACGAGGTCTCCAGCATCGACCCGACCCCCGCGTTCGCCTTCGGCCACGGCCTGTCCTATACACGGTTCGACTGGACGGACCTGACCGTGGACTCCCAAGAGGCCCCGACGGACGGCGAGTTCGCCCTCGCCCTCACCGTCCGCAACACAGGCGGGCGGTCCGGAACCGAGGTCGTCCAGCTCTATCTGCACGACCCGGTTGCCTCCGTCGTCCAGCCCGTGCAGCGTCTCGTCGGCTACACCCGGGTCGAACTGGAGCCGGGCGAGGCCCGCCGCATCCACGTCACGGTCCCGGCCGACCTCGCCTCCTTCACCGGACGCGACGGCCGGCGCGTCGTCGAACCGGGCGAGCTGGAACTGCGGCTGGCCGCCTCCAGCGCGGACCCGCGCCTGACGGCCACAGTCACGTTGACCGGAGCCGAGCGCCACGTGGATCACACACGGCGCCTGCACACCACGATCGGGCAGGAGCCGGTGGTCCGGGCATGAACGGGGGGGTGCGCAGCGCGCGTCGCAGGACCGGCGGCGCGCGCTGCGCACACGGCCCGCGAACGCGGGGAGGGCCGCATGAGCCCTCGTCCGCTCAGAGCACGCCGCGCCGGGCGAGGTTGCGCATCAGCGCCCGTACGCCGGACGTCCACGGAGCGGCCTCCTCGCTGGTGACGACGGTGTTGACCAGAGCGCCGAGCCGCGGGCCGGAGATCCGCACGACGTCGCCGTACTCGTGGGTGAAGCCCGCGCCAGGTGCCCCTCGGTCCTCGGTGGGAGCGAACAGCGTTCCGGTGAACAGCACGAAGCCGTCCGGGTACTGGTGATGCGGACCGCGTGTGGCAGCCACCAGGTCCAGTACGTCGCGGCTGATCTCCCGCATGGAACTGCTGCCGTGCAGTACGTAGCCGTCGGTGCCGTCGATCCGCAGGTCGATGTCGAGCTCTCGTACGGTGTCGAGGTCGAAGTCGTCGTCGAGCAGGCGCAGGAAGGGGCCGATCGCGCAGGAGGCGTTGTTGTCCTTCGCGCGCGACAGCAGCAGGGCGCTGCGCCCCTCGATGTCGCGGAGGTTGACGTCGTTGCCGAGCGTCGCGCCGCGTACCCGGCCGCGTGAGTCCACGACGAGGACGACCTCGGGCTCGGGGTTGTTCCACACCGAGGCGCCGAGCACTCCCACGTCGGAGCCGGTGCCGACCGCGGACAGTACGGGGGCCTTGGTGAACACCTCGGGGTCCGGCCCGATCCCGACCTCCAGGTACTGCGACCACAGCCCTTCGGCGACGAGCAGTTCCTTGGCCTTGTCCGCTTCGGGCGATCCGGGTCTGATGCCGTCGAGCGCACCGCCCACCACCTGTCCGACCCGGGCCCGCACCCGCGCGGCCTGCTCCGGATCGCCGCCCGTGCGCTCTTCGATGACGCGTTCCAGCAGACTCCGGGCGAAGGTGACGCCCGCGGCCTTGATCACCTGAAGGTCGATGGGGGCGAGCAGATGCGGAACGTCACGGCGGCCGGCCGGTGCCTCCAACAGCTTGGCCAGACGCCAGACTTGTCCGCCGACGGCCGCGCGGACGACCGCCGCCGCGTCGTCGCGATCCACGAGGTCGGAGACAGTGGGGACCACGGCCGTCAGGTCGACGACCTCCTCGCCGCGGACCGCGGCCACACACGGTCCGTCGCATTCCGGGTCGTGGACGCGCGCCACGAGGGCGGCCCGGTCGGCGTCCTCCGGCAGGACGGAGCCGGGTGTGAGGACAGGACGAGGGCGCGCTGCTGCCGATTCCACGATCGATGCTCTCCTGCGGATCAAAGGGACACGGTCGTCCGGGGCGGGCCGGCTTCCCGCCCCTCGGCACACTCGCTGCGGCGCGGCTCCGCCCGAAGACGCCTATTTGGTACGGGACTTGCGGTACTCCTCGACCACCAGATCGGTCAGCTCGGTCACCGACGTCTCCGACGTGCGCTTGTCGAAGGTGATCTCGCCGTGCTGAAGCAGGTTGACCCGGTCGCAGACCTCGAAGACCTGGGCGTAATTGTGGGCGATGATGATGACGGAGACCTCGCCGCGGGCCTTGAGGTCGTTGACCAGGTCGAGAATGAGTGCGCCCTCCTTGGCGCCCATCGCGGCCAGGGGCTCGTCGAGCAGGAGGACCCTGGCCTCGGAATAGACCGAGCGGGCCACGGCGATGGCCTGGCGCTGGCCGCCGGAGAGCTTGGCGACCTCGACATCGACCGACGGGATGTTCACCCCCATCTCGTCCAGGTGTTCCTGGGCGATCCTGCGCATCGCGCGGTTGTTCAGCAGCCGGGTGCGGCCGATCTTCTCCCGGTTCAGGAACATGTTGTGGTAGACCGTCAGCTCGTTCACCAGCGCCAGGTCCTGGTAGACCGCGTCGATGCCGAGCGAGCGGGCATGGTCGACCGACTTGAGCGTCACCTCCTCGCCGTTCAGGAGGATGCGGCCGGCGTCGGGCCGGTGGAAGCCGCAGAGGATCTTCAACAGGGTCGATTTTCCGGCGCCGTTGTCACCGACAAGGGCGAGTACCTCCCCCTTGTCCAGGCGCAGGTTCACATCCCGTAGCGCCGTGACCGCGCCGAAGCCCTTGACCACGTGCTCCACGGAGAGCGCCGGCGGTGTCGTCCCGGTCGTCCCGCTCATCGCCGGCCCGCCCTTCGCAGTCCGGCCAGGTACACGTTGAGCACCATGGAGAGGATGATCGCCGCACCGAGGATGATGTTGAACGGGTTGGCGTTGATGCCGATGAAGTTCAGTCCGTTGCGCAGCTCCGCGAGGACGAGCGCGCCGAGCAGCGCGCCGACGACCGTCCCCGAGCCGCCGGCCAGCGCCGTACCGCCGATGACCGCGGCGGAGACGGCGGTGAACATGGGGGAGGCGCCGTCCGCACCCGCAGAGGTCGGGTCGATCGAGTCGACGCGGAAGGCCTCCAGGATGCCGGCGAAGGCGCCGAGGGCGCTGGTGGCCATGAAGTTGCCGAATTTGATGCGGCCGGTTCTGATGCCGGCCTCGCTCGCGCCGAGCGGGTTGCCGCCGGTGGCGATCGTGTGCAGGCCCCAGCGTGACCGGGTGAGTACCACGTGGAAGAACGCGACGATGATCAGGCACCAGATCAGTTCCGACCAGTCCGACTGTCCGAACCAGCCGCGCACCCCGTGCGCCGCCTCGGGGATCTGTGCCGGGTAGGCGTGCGACGTGGTCAGCATGATGCCCAGGATGAGGAAGAGCATGCCCAGCGTGGCGACGAACGACGGCACCTTGAGCACGACCACCACGAAGCCGTTGGCGAGACCGATGACGGCGCCGGCCAGTACCGAGCCGATGATGGCGATGATCGGGTACGTGCCGTAGTAGTCGATCATGTAGTGCATCAGGAACGGTGACAGCGCGAAGACGGCGCCCACCGACAGATCGATCTCCCCGCTGACCAGGAGCATCACCATGCCCGCCGCGATGATCGCGTACGGCGCCGTCTGCTGGGAGAGGTTGACCAGGTTGCTGCGGGCCAGGAAGTCCGAGTTGTTGGACCAGAAGTACAGCAGCAGGGCCACCGCGATGATGAAGATGGTGGCCTCGCGGCGGATGACGAACGTCTCGAAGGCGAGGCGCAGCGGGCCGTGCCGTCTCACCGGCGGGGTGCCGGCGGCGGTCTTCCCGCCGGTCGCGTCCTGCACGACCGGCTCGCTCATGCGTGGCCAATGGCGCCGGAGCGCTTGATCAGCTGCTGCTTCGTGCTGGAGCCCTCGTACCGGGTCCTGGTCTGCAGATACGGGTCGACGTTGTCCTTGGTCACGAAGAGCAGCCCGGTGTCGGTGACGCTCGGGATCACCAGGCCGCCGGACAGCTTGTACATCCACAGGTACAGCACGCTCAGGAAGCCCTGCAGATAGGGCTGTTGGTCGATGGTGAAGTCGAGGTCACCCGCTTTGATCGCGGTGAGGGTGTTCGGGTTCAGATCGAAGCCGCCCGCGACCACGCCCTTCTTCTTGAGGCCGTACTTCTTCACTACCTTCCCGACGCTCTCCGTCGAGCCCGCGTCGACCGCGAACAGGCCCTTGAGGCCCTTGTGCCCGCTGGCATACGCGTCGATGGTCGACAGCTCCTGAGGAAGCTCCGCGCCGCTGGCGACCGACTTGAAGTTGATGGACTTTCCGGATGCCTTGATCGCGTCGGTGGCCCCGTCGATGCGCGGCTGGATGTTGAGCGCGCCCGGGGTGGCGATGAACCCGACCGCGTCCCCGCCGGAAGGCATCACCGAGGCGATGCGGCGGCCCAGTTCGACCCCGGACTGGTAGAGGTCCTGGCCGATGTAACAGAGCCGGCTCGTCCCCGGATCCCCTTTCGCGCCGTCCGCGTTGTACGAGACGGTGGGGATGCCGGCGTCCAGGGCTTTGTCGACGGGCGATTTGAAGGCGTTCTTGTCGACGACCGCCACCGCGATGCCGTCGGCCTTCGCGGAGACGGCCGAGGACATGGTGCTGACCATTTCCGGGACGCTGGAGTCCTTCGAGCCGGTCCACTGGAACGAGGCGCCCAGGAGCGCGCAGGCGTCGGCCGCGCCGTATTGCGTCGGGGTGAAGAACGGGTTCGTCGTGACGTGGTTGACGAACACGAACCTCCACTTCGGTGTCTCGGGGAAGTCGCCGACACCGTCGCCGGATTTGTTGTCGTCGCTCTTGTTGCCGGCTGAGCAGGCGGACAGCAAGGCAGCCGCGGCGGCCGAGGCGCTCACCATTCCGGCGCCGCTCAGTAGCCGCCGTCTCGCCAGCCCGTTCAGGCTGAGCGTGTCGACGGCCTCTTCCACCTGCGGATCGATCCTCTTCATGATCACCCCGGCGTGCTCGGCCGCGCTGTCCGATATCTCGAACGGCGTTCGGATCGGTTGGTGCGGCTGAACGTAGGGCCGGTCTGACAGGTCGTCAAGGTCCTGAGCGGGCTACGGTTTCGTCAACATTCGTACCTGCCCCTTCTCGTTCACCGGTCGCAGAAAGCGGCGTGGGCTGCCTCTCGTACGGCGGCGATGGTGGACTCGTGGCGTCTCTCGGCGAGCCAGGCCATGGCCGCACTGCACGGCGTGAGGTCGGTGACGTCTACGTAGCGGATGCCGGGGCGGGGGAACAAGTCGCGTGCGGCTGCCGGGAGGAAGCACATCGCCTCGCCGCTGGCCACGGTGTGCAGCAGGGACTCGATGTCGCTGGCGACCGGCCCGTACCGCACGGGACTGCCGTCTGGGCGGGGATCCACCGCCCAGAATTCCCACCAGATCTGCGGCACCTTCTCGGGCATGGCCACCACAGGACGATCGGCGAGCTGAGCCAGGGAGACGCTGGGCAGGTCGGCAAGTGGATCGCCGGCGTGAAGGCACGCCACGCGGGGCTCGGTGGCGAGGTGGTGCAGTTCAATGCCGGCCGGCACGGGTGGTCGTAGGAACATGACGTCGACCTCTTGCCGAACGAGAGCGGTGAGGTGGTCGACGAAATTGAGGCTGACGACCTGCAGCGTCATCCGAGGGTGTTGGTCCTGCAATGTGCGCAAGACGGTGCGGGTATGCGGCATGGCGGCCTCCGCTCCCACGGTCCCCACGACCAAGTGGCCGGACAGCTGGCGCGCTTGGGCTTCGGCCAACCTCCGCAGTCGGGCCACAGCGTCGGCGGCTGCTCGCGCCTCGGGGAGCAGGGCGCGCCCGGCGGCGGTGAGGGTGACCGTTCGGCTGGTGCGGTCGAACAGCCGCACCCCCAGGCGTTGTTCGGTGTCCCGAATCTGCTGACTCAGGGCGGATTGCGTGATGAACAGACGTGCGGCGGCGCGACCGAAATGAAGTTCTTCGCTGAGAACCACGAACAGGCGCAGCTGGTGGATGCTCGGCTCTGTCGCCCTATCAGATCCCTTGTCGGCTATGGCAGTTGCTCTCTTCGGTCATCCATGAGGAATACCTTATCGACCGGATGGGATTCCGCATGGCTGATCCCATGACAACGATGCCGCTGCCATGTAACTGTTCTGGAGGCCGCCCTGGTCGCCGGACTGACCATCCTGGCTTGGGACCGGGAGCTGCCGTACTTGTTCGGTGCGGGGAATCAGACGGGGGACCCGGCTTGACCGTGAACAGCATGCCGCCACCGGAGCGCTGCCGATGCGCAGGCCCGATGTTCACCGGAGGAGGACGCGGCGCGGGGCGCGGGCTGCCACGAGCCGAGAACCGCTCCGTCGAGCCTCGCGCACGCAGGGGCGACGGCCGGTAGGCGCCGGGGTATCGGGCGGACCCGACTGTCTTCCGTCCGGTCACCTCCGGACACCTCGCATGGCTCCAGGCCCGATGCTGCCGCGCGCGGTCCCGCGGGCCAGAGCAGGCGCTGCCGCCATTGCCTCCAGGAGCGGAGCGCCTTCGGCCGTCGCGGAGCTGATCAGACGGCCACGGAGTCCGCACCTGGGTCGCGCGTGCACCGGGCCGAATCACACAGCCCTGGAGCGCTCCGTCCGGTCGAGGGCGACGGGCGCCAGGATTTCGAACTGTAGAAGGAGACCATGAGCGGCGTACTGGTTCACCTGCCGTCGGACGGGGGAACGAAGATCACACCCGAGTCGGAGCCGTCGAGTCTTCGACTCGGTCCCGGGGACGTAGCCCGTTTCGGGCGTGGATCCGTCTCCGTTCCCGTCGATCTGCGGCTGGCGGATCCGGCCGTGTCCCGGCTCGCGGGAGAGATCCGGGTGACCGAGGACCACTGGCAGTTGAGCAACCTCAGCGCGTCCCAGACCTACGTGGTGGAGAACCCGGAGGGTGCGGGGGAGTACTTCAGGGTCCCGCCACGTCGGGCGGGAGCGCCCGTGCCGTTCGAGTTCGCGCGCGTCATCCTGCCGGCAGGGGGTCGCACCGTAAGTTTCCAGGTGTTCGCTCCCGACCACGTATACGTCGGCACGAGCCACGTGGGGGACATGGCCGGCACGGGGACGCTGGCTGGATTTTCCTTGGACGAGACCTCCACGTACTTCCTCGTCCTGGTCGCGTTGTGCGAACCGCGACTGCGTGACGAGTCCACGGTGACGGTGGCGACCACCCCACAGATCGTCGAGCGGTTGCGGAACCAGCCGGGCTGCGAGCGGCTGACCGCGCGGGCGGTCAGTTCGCACATCGACTATCTGGCGGAGCAGAAGCTCCGGATCTCCGCCCCCGGGACCGGATCGGGTCAGAGCGTCCGACGCAACGGGAAGCGGGAATCCGTGGCGGGACTCGCCCTGCGCTTCGGACTCGTGCGAGAAGAGCACCTGGAACTCCTGCCGTCCAGGAGAGCTCCCCTCCAGCGGACGGGGGTGGCGTGAGCGTGAGCAGCGAATCCGCGGAACTGGTCCCGCGCGGCTACCGGGTGGGGGAGTGGGAGGTCACCGACCTGATCGGAGCCGGCGGATGGGGGACGGTGTACGCGGCCCGACGCGCCGACGTCCCGGCCGGCGACGCGAAGGTGAACGACGGCAGCCCCGCCGTCCCGAGGGAGACGCCTCCGAAGGAGGTTGCCCTCAAGTTCCTGCACACGGCCGGGCTCGCGCCGCGTCAGGCGCGCGGACTCGTGGAAACCGCCCGGCGCGAGGCCGAACTCAGCCGGCGTACCCGGCATCCGCGGCTGATCAGGCTGTACGACTCGGTCACGCTCGGCGAGGGTGAAGGCGCGGCTTTTGACGGAGCCGTGGTCCTCGTGATGGAGCGCGCCGAGTTGAGCCTGCGGGAATTGCTGGAGGCCCTGTCCCCGTCGGGCCGTGCCGTCCCCTCTCCGTCCTCCACCCCGTTGGGCGACGAGCCCCTCTCGGCGAGTGAAGGGGCGCGGCTGCTGACCGAGATCTGCGAAGGGCTGGCGCACCTGCACGGGACGGGTTGGGTGCACGGGGACCTCAAGCCCGACAACGTCCTGATCATGGCGGACGGATCGGCACGGCTGGCGGACTTCGGCCTCGCGGCGGAACTGACCGGCACCCACGCCTACATCCCGCCCCTGGGCACTCCTGACTACTTACCGCCGGAACGCTGGCAGGCGTCCCTGGGCGAACAGGGTGTACAGATACGGCAGAGCACCGACATCTGGGCTTTGGGCGTGATGATCCACCAGGTCTTCACCGCAGGCTCTTCCCCCTTCCCGGGTGCCACGCCTGCCGCCCGCGCAGCCGCCGCCCAGCAGTACGCCGACGGACGCGCACCGCTGCGCATGGACCCGCGTGTGCCGCCCTTCTGGCGCGACCTGGCGGCCGACTGTCTCAGCCCGACCCACGCGGTCCGTGCCGCACACACCCTCGAGAGCCTGATGGCCCGCATCCGGGCCGAAGAGGAACGGTCCGTGGTGCCTCCCCGTCCTCGACGTAGGCGCACGATCCTGGCAGCCGCCGCCCTGGCAGTGGCAGCGGGTGGGGTGGGCGCCGCCGGGTGGCTCCCGCTCGACGGTGACGACCGGGGGCAGAGCGGTGGTGCCGCGTCGGGCCGTGCCAAGTCGACATCCAGCATCGTGCCGACCCACCGCCTCAAGGTGTACAACGCCGAACGGTCGTGCCACCGACTCGGCGAGCGGCACAACCTGTGCAGCCTCGGACTCGCGATCGACCCCTCACTGCCGTACGACGTCGACAACGTCGTGCAGACCAGAGTGTGGGACGGCGACATCCTGACCGCCGACTGCCAGTTCCTCCAGGGCATGCCGGTCGCCGACGAGGCGGGCACGCGCTCGGTGCGGTGGTACAGGGTGCGTCTGACGGCGGAGAAGGGCCGGACCACGGCTTGGCTGCCGGCCGTACGGACGAAGGATCGTCCCGCACTCGCGGAGTGCCCGGCCCGGCCCTCTCCGAGCTGACATCGGTCAGCACAGCTTGATGTCGCGCCCGTCGTTGTCCTTCGCCTCGTTGTTCCCCCAGCGCTGGAGGTAGTACGCGGAGACATACGCACGGCCCGAACCGCCCGGCGACACCTCGTCGAGGTCGGTCAGCAGCCACCAGTGGTTGAACGAGTTCCCCACGCGCACCTCGTCGCCCAGCTTCTTGCACAGGACGTAGCTGGTGCCCTTGAGCAGTTTGCCCTGGACAGCGCAGCGGGGAGTGGTGTCACCGACGCAGTCGGTCGCCGCGTAGCCGGGGGCGTCGGCGAAGGTGTCCACCCAGAAGCGCTCCGGAGCGGGGCCGCCGCCACAGGCGTTGGTGCTGGTGACGCGCGGGAACGGCGAGGAGGGGGACAAGTGGTACTCGGTACCCTGGATCACCGGGTGCACCATCTCGTCCGTCTCGCCGTCGTTGTCGCCGTTGGTGTCGTACAACTGCTCGTAGTGCAGGTGGGCCGAAGTGGTCCCGACCAGTCCGAGCCGGCCGAGCGGTGCGCCGGAGGACACCTGCTGGCCCAGACGGACGTCGATGCGGTCCATGTGCAGGTACACGGAGAACCACCCGCCCCCGTGGTTGATCTCCAGACCGCCGGGTTCGAACAACTCAGTCACGGTGCCGGCGGCCGAGGCAACCACCGAAGCACCCAGGGTCTGCCCACCGACTCGGTACATGTCGAGCTTCTTGTCGTCGGGTGAGTGTCCCTCGTACGTCTGCAACTGCCAGGTCTCACCGCAGGCGAAGGGCAGCCGGAAGTCGGGACGGGCACCCGCGGTCGTGTGCGCCGGCGCGGCGGACGCCGGGGCCGCGCCCCACAAGCCACACATCGCGAAGACGGCCACGACGGCGAGGACGAACGGCTTGAGCTGGGGCGACACCAAAGCGCGTCTGCTGCGGCATGTACGCATGAAATCCTTCCTTGCCCGCCTGACGTGATGTCCGGCGGTCGTGAGTTCGGTACGGATGCAACCGGGTCTTGGTGAGACCTGAGTTCGCTGTGTCAGCAGTGCCGCAGGTCGTACCTGCTGGGATCGGCGTCGAACCAACTCGGAGTGAACACCCAGTCGGCCGGCACATAGCCCTCCTGACCGTCACTGCTCCAGTCGGGCACCGTGCGGTACCAGGTTGTGTTGCCACCGCCGTGGAGCCCGCCCGTCGTCCAGCAAGTGAAGAAGCTGAACGTCGACTGCAGCAGGCCCGTGATGGGACTTTCGTGGAACGGGCCCTGCCGGGTCGGCGCCTGTCCTTGGTTCCCGCACCACAGTCGCCCGTCGTGAGCACGCACGCCGCATTCGGCCGCCGCTTTCGCCGGGGCCGATGTCGCAGCCTGCGCGGAGGGAGCAGCCAGGATTCAGGCCAGCGCGGTGGCCATCGTGACGGATGCCACGGCTGTTTTGACGTGCTTCCCGATCATGATTTTCCCCTTCGTCGGACTGGTGCCCGGAACGTATCCGTGGACGTGCGGGGGGAGACATCCGGAAGGTTCCGGAGTGACACACACGGTCCTGCCTCGCCGACGACCCCGGGCTGCGCATGGTGGTACCGCACCTCTGACACGGATCGGAGCCCGGTCTCGGAGTTGTAGTTATCGTCACAAACCATGCAATGAGAGCTTTTTCGTGACACCGGTCACGTCATGGAACCGCTGCCTCGTCTACGTTCGCAGGCCTGTGCCACGCCCCCGAACTGCCGAGGCTTCCATGTCGAACCGCCCGATTCCCCGACCGACCCCGCGGAGCGCAAGCGCACGGGGCCGACACGGCAGGCGTGCCGGCCTCCGTGCGGTGCTGCTCACCGGCTCCGTGGCCACCCTCCTCGCGACAGGCACCGTGGGTCCGGGCGTGGCAGCCGCCAGCGAGACGGCGGAGGACTCCGCGGCCGGCACCACACAGGCGATCGCGGCGAGCCAGGCGCACCTGACGACCGCCGTGCTGGACCTGGAGCACCCCGCCCGGAATCCGCAGGTGCACGGGAAAGACATCCCTTACGACACGGCGAGCATCGTCAAGGTCGACATCCTCGCTGGACTGCTCCTCCAGGCCCAGGACGCCGGGCGTGGCCTCACCCAGCAGGAGCGCACCCAGGCCGAGGCGATGATCGAGCACAGCGACAACGACGCGGCGAATGTGCTGTGGCGGCGGATCGGTCTGGCGCCCGGCCTGGAAGCGGTGAACAAGCGCCTCGGCCTGTCCTCGACCGTAGGCGGAGCCGGTGGCAGGTGGGGACTGACGCGTACCACCGTGAGCGACCAGATCCGCTTGCTGCGCGCGGTGTTCGCCGATGGCGGGACCGCGTCCAAGAGTCAGTCCGCACTGACCCAGACGTCACGGGATTACATCCGTACGCTGATGACCCGCATCGCCGCCGGACAGTCCTGGGGCGTCTCGGCGGCCGCCGACTCCGGATGGGCGCTCAAGAACGGCTGGCTGCAACGCAGCACCACCGGACTGTGGGACATCAACAGCGTCGGAGAGGTCACCTCGGGCACACACCACTACCTTGTCGCCGTCCTCTCCGACGGCAACGTCTCGATGACGGGTGGCATCGCAGCGGTCGAACGCGCGGCCCGTGTGGCCGTCTCCTCGGCGTGGGCAGCCGGCTGATGGCGGAACGCGATCGCATCTCCGGCTGACGGGGCCGGCTCCGCCGGGCCATGTCGCCTTCGGTACGAACCGTACTTCCGGCGCTTCAGCCGCTCTCCGTCAGCGGGCGATCGAGAGCGCGAAGGGCGCGAATCCGCTGGACCGGATCACGTGCGGGACGAACAGGATCGCGGCCTCCGTGGCGCGGGCGGTCCGGATCCCGCCCAGATCGGTGATCCACTCATTGCGCCAGCCCAGGTCGATGAGCAGTTCGCGGACGGTCTGCTTGGCCTGCGGATCCTCGCCGGAGAGGAAGGCGCTGGGTGCCTGGGTAAGCGTGGCGGGTGCGGTCATCACCGTGAAGAGCATGGTGTTGAGGGTCTTGACGACACGCGTTTCGGGAAGCGACTCCTGGAGTTGCTCGGCGAGGCTTGAGCCGGGATAGAGCAGGTCGGCGGGGAGTCCGTCCGGTCCGTCGACGGTGGCGTTGGAGACGTCTACGAGGATCTTGTCGCGCAGTTCCTCGCGCAGCGCGCCGAGCCGCTCGAGGGAGCTCTCGCCCGGCGTGGCGTTGATGACGATCCGCGCGGTCCGGGCGGCGTCGGCGGCGGAGCCGGGCGAGCGGTCCGCCACGGTCACTTCGTGCCCGGCCCGGGTGAGGGCTGTGGCCAGGCTGCCGCCGACGCGGCCGTTTCCGAGAACTGCGATCTTGCTCATGATGATCCGGTCCTTCGCGTGTTTACGGGTCGTGGTGTGGGGTCAGCGCGAGAGTGTGGCGACTGCCTCGGTGTGTACGCCGGGCGCGGCGGCCAGGAAGCTCTCGCTCTCCGGGGTCCACGGGCGACCCTCGGCGTCGGAGATCCGTCCGCCGGCCTCGGTGACGAGCAGCGCTCCCGGGAGCAGGTCCGCGCGGGCTCCGGCGAACTGCCAGAAGGCGTCGATCCGGCCGGCGGCCACGTTCAGCAGGTGCAGAGTGGCGGGCACCGAGGTGCGTACCACCAGTGCGTCCAGGAGCATCCCGGTGATCGAGGAGCCGACGCGCCGCACGACCTGCTCGTCCTCGTCGGGCCTGGCCTGGCTGGTGGCCACGATGCTCAGGCCGAGGTCGGCGGTGTCGGAGACGTGCAGGGGCCGGTCGTCGAGGTGTGCGCCGGCGCCGGCGAGTGCGGTGTAGGTCTCGCCGGTCAGGGGCAGGTGGACCGCGGTGAGCACGGGCTGGTTGTCGCGCACGAGGGTGGCGGTGACGGCCCACTCGGGCAGCGCGTGCAGGTGGTTGACGTTGCCTTCGGCCGGGTCCACGACCCACCATTCGCCGGCCGGCAGGGCCCCGCCCGCGAGTTCGTCCTCCACCCAGCGGGCCTGCGGGCGCAGTTGGGAGAGGCGGGGACGCAGGACGTCGAGGGCCGCGTCGTCGTTGGCGGCGAGCGCGCGCATCAGCTCTTCACGGGTCCGGTAGCGGACCACGTCGCCGAAACGCTTCCGCAGCACCGAACCCGCCGTGCGTACGGCGATCGCGGTCTGTGCGAGCAGGTCGGCGTCGGAGGTGGCGACGGCAGTGGTCTGAAGCGTTTCGGACATGGTGAAACTCCCGTATGAGCAGGGGTGATGAGGCCGGTCGGGCCGAGCCGCGCATTCCGTCTTGCGCTCTCGTCTCGAAGGTATGCACCCCCGTCATTAACTTCAACTGCATGTCAGGCACGCCTAGGATTACTCTCATGCAATTGGACTTGAACCTCCTCGCCGCGCTCGACGCGCTGCTGGAAGAGGGCAGCGTGGCCGGGGCGGCAGCGCGCCTGCACGTCACGGCCCCCGCGATGAGCCGGAGCCTGGGCCGCATCCGGCGCACGACGGGGGACCAGATCTTGGTACGCACAGGACGCACGATGACTCCGACGCCGTACGCGATCGCCGTCCGGGAGCAGGTGCACGATCTGCTCCAGCAGGTCCAGGGCGTGCTGGCACCGAGCCGCGAACTCGACCTCACGACGCTGGAGCGCACCTTCACACTCCGCTGGCACGATTCCCTCGTCGCCCTGAGCGGCCCCGCACTGCTCGCGGCCGTGCGCGACCAGGCGCCCGGCGTACGACTGCGCTTCATCGCGGAATCGAGCACCGACACACCTGAACTGCGGCGCGGTGAGGTCGACTTGGAAGCGAACGCCAACCGCCCGACCGCACCGGACATCCGCGCCGAGAACGTGGGCGAGACCCACCTCGTCATCGCCGTGAGGCAGGGGCACCCCCTTACCCGCGTCAAGGCCGTCACCGCCGAGCGCTATGCCGCGGCCGAGCACATCACCATTTCGCGACGTGGAAACCTGAGCAACGCCCTCGACGACGCCCTCGCGCGACTTGACCTCACCCGTCGCGTGGTGGCGACCGCTCCGACGGAGGCGGCCGCGCTGGAATTCGCGCGCCGCTCCGATCTCCTGATCACCGCCCCCGAAGCCACGACACGCTCCGCGGTGGCGGACCGCGGCCTGGTTCTGCTCCCCCTGCCGCTCGAACTTCCGTCGGCCCCGATGTATCTGTCGTGGCATCAGCGCTACGACACCGACCACGCGCACACCTGGCTGCGCGGACTGGCACGAACAGCGCTGACCATGAGCGGAGTGTCGTAGCCGACGAATGTGACGGGCCCAGCCCGGCCGGGCACAGCACGACGAGCCCTCGCAGCCGGCCCGACTGCTTGCGGTGTAAGGCCGGCATCCGTGGTGTTCAGCTGACCGGCTTGTCGAGGATTCCCTTGGAGTGGCTGAACGTGTCGATGGAGTACTCGCCGTGGTAGCGGCCCATGCCGCTCGCGCCGACTCCGCCGAAGGGGAGTTCGGGCAGGGCGAGGTGGGCAACCGGGAGTCCGAAGGCGAGGCCCCCGGACGACGTCTCCTGGATCAGCCGCTGCTTGGTCGTCTCGGACTGGGTGAAGGCGTACAGCGCGAGCGGCTTGTCCCGGTCGTTGATGAAGGCGATCGCGGCGTCCAGGTCGGGCACGTTGATGATCGGCAGCACCGGGCCGAAGATCTCGGCCTGCATCACGGGGGCGTCGGGGTCGACGTCGGCCAGCACGGTCGGTTCCAGGTAGCGGTTCGACCGGTCGTGGCCGCCGCCGGTGACGAGCCGGCCGTCGGTCACCAGAGCGGTCAGGCGGTCGAAATGCCGGTCGTTGATGATCCGGCCGTATTCCGGGCTTGTGGCCGGGTCGTCTCCGTACAGGTCCGTGATGGCGCTGGTCAGTTCGGCTTCCAGCGTCGCGGCGGTGTCGCCGATGGCCAGTACGTAGTCCGGTGCGACGCAGGTCTGGCCGGCGTTGAGGAACTTGCCGACGGCGATCCGCCGGGCGGTGATCTTCAGGTCGACACCGGGCTCGACCACGGCCGGGCTCTTGCCGCCGAGCTCGAGCGTGACCGGGGTGAGGTGCTGCACCGCGGCGGCCATCACGATCCGGCCGACCACGCCGTTGCCGGTGTAGAAGATGTGGTCGAAGTGCTGTTCCAGCAGGGCGGTTGTCTCGGGGACGCCTCCTTCGACGACGGCGACAGCCTGGGTGTCCAGGTAGCGGGGCAGCAGGTGTGCGATCACCGTTGAGGTGGCGGGGGCCATCTCGCTGGGCTTGACGAGGACCGCGTTCCCGGCCGCCAGCGCGCCCACCATGGGGGCGAGGGCCAGTTGCAGCGGGTAGTTCCATGGGGCGATCACCAGTACGACGCCCAGTGGCTCCCGGACGACCTGCGCCGACGCGGGAAGGAACCGTTCCAGGACCTCGGCGGGCCTGGGGGCCAGCCACTGCTCCAGGTGCTGCGTGGTGTGATCGATGTCGCCGATGAGGTAGCCGATCTCGTAGCGGTCCGCCTCGGTGGAGCTTTTGCCCAGGTCGGTGTGCAGGGCCTCGCGCAGGGCGTCTCCGTTCTCGGTCAGCAGGGCGCGCAAGGCGGCCAACTGGCCCAGTCGCCACTCAAGAGGCTTGGTCCGGCCTGACGCGAAGGTGCGGCGCAGCCGGGCGACGGCCGAGTCGGCGCTCTCAGGACGTGGACGTATGGCAGTTGCCGGTGCCGTCGATGAGGTCATGGGCTTCTCCTTCAGGGGAGGGGAGGGGAGGGAGTTGGGTCGGCGGGGCATGACGGAAAGGTCCATCGACCACCGCTGCTGACATGGAAGCCAAAAGGTGGCCAACCTCGATGGTTGAGAACCTCAAGCGTTAATTGACGGTAATCCTCGATGGTTGAGGTCGTCAAGCAATCCGTTTAGACTGGTTTCCATGACGGATCTCTCGCCGCAGTTCCGATCGGCGCACTCGACGGGCAAGGTGCCGCCGACGTCCGCGGCCGCCCCCGTGCCGACGCCGGCCGAGCTGATGGACCAGTTCGCTCAGGCCGCCTCCGACTACTACCGGACCTTCGGCGTCGTGGCTGCGGAACAGGGCCTGACCTTCATGCAGGGCAAGATGCTGAGCCTGTTGCGGCGGCCGATGTCGATGCGCGGGCTGGCCGAGCTGATGGGCTGCGACGCCTCCAACGTGACCGGGATCGTCGACCGGCTGGAGGCCCGCCAGCTCGTACGCCGCGAGACCGACAAGAGCGACCGGCGGATCAAGAACGTCGCGGTGACCGACCAGGGAACCGAAGTGATCCGCCTGATCCGGGCCGACATGATGTCCGACATGACTGCACTGGAACAGTTGGACCCCGCTCAGCGACAGGCATTCCACGACCTGCTGGCCCAGGTCTTCCCTGGAGTCGGCGGCTGATGCCGGTGGCGCAGGTGCTGCCGCCCCAGCCTGCGCCGCCCGGGGTCAGGTGCGGAGCGCGAGGTGCCGGTCGAGCTGACTGCGTAGACGCGCGGAAGCCCCTCGAAGTGCCCCGAGTTGCCGCACTTCTGCTGCAGCGAGTTCCGTCCGTCGCGCCAGTGCGAGCACCGCGGCATAGGGCCGTTCGCCCTCGGTGAGCTTCGCCGCCACGGCGTCACGGACGGCTCGCAGTACTGTGTGGTCCGCGCTCGGATGGTCCGCCAGCAGGCGCAGGAGCCTGTTGTCGTTCCAGACGCTGTCTCGGGCCGTGCTCAGTTCCAGCAGGGTGTCGGGCGCCGTGCAGGGATTGGCGGCAAGCGCCTGCCAGACGAAGGGGTACGGACAACGCGCGAGTCGATGCAGGACAGCGTGTCCGGCCCAGGCGCCATGGTGGCTTGACCGTGATGTGAGACTTGCCGCATGGACATGGGGCGTGAGTCGCGGTGGGAAAAGGACGCAATGACGGTGGAGATCGTCTTCGCCCTGGTGACTGCCGCCGTGCTGGCTGCGGCAGTCTTCGCCGTCGCTCTGACTCTCGCACTGGCCTTTGACATCTCCGGTTCAGAGAAGAAGGGCGTACTGGTGGGGGGTGCACTGCTCGGAGCGACGGCCGGAATGTGGCGTCTGGTACGGGTGTTGTGCCGGTTCGACGAACAGCGCCGAATGGGTCGCTGACTGCGGTCCTTCCCCTTGATGCCGGCAGCGGCCCGGGCGTATCGGTCGCGTCGGGCAACTCGGTGCCCACACCGTAGGGGTCCAGGACTTCGTCGGCGAACTCGTCGACCATGACCAGTCAGCCGCGACGGGTGGTGCGGTGCGCGTCGACGGCGAGTACGTCGACTCGAGTCCGCCCTGACCCGGCGGCTTCGGCCGTTCTCCGCTGTCCGCCGTTAGCCGCCCGGTGCCCCCATGCGGAGGCCGTCCATGACCAGGTCGAGGAGGCGGGTGGCTCGGGGGCGCCAGTCCTCGGCGGGGGTCATCTGCCACAGGCCGGCGATGGCGAGCATGAAGTCGTCGGGGGTGACACCGGGGCGGATGGTGCCCGCTTCCTCGTTCGTGCGCAGCAAGAGGTCGGCCGCGTCGGCGACGGGGGTGGGGGAGGGCTTGGCGAGGCCGCCCGGAGCGCTGGTGGCCAGGCGGATCGCGTCCGCCAGGCCCGCCTTGGTCATGGCGAACTCGGCCAGCCGGTCCATCCACGTGCGCAGGGCCTCCTGCGGCGGCAGCTGCTCCAGGAGCTGGGTCGCGCTCTCGGCCACCTGCCGCATCTCGTGGCGGTAGATCTCCAGGACGAGCGCCTCACGGTTGGGGAAGTTCCGGTAGAACGTGCCCTGGCCGACGCACGCCTTCTTGGCGATGGTGCTGAGGGGCACGTCCGGGCAGTGCGTCAGTTCCGCGACGGCCACATCGAGAATGCGCTCGCGGTTGCGCTGCGCGTCCGAGCGCAGGGGCGCGTTGTCGTTCTGCTGCACGCGGGACTCCTCACGGGCCCTGGACCGAAACCCGACCTTGCTAAGCGGACAGCTGTCCGTTACGTTTGCCGAAGAGCGGACAGCTGTCCGTTTCTACCATCTTAGCCCTGTCCGCACGCGTACGGCAGGCCGCGCGCGCCGTCGCCGGACGCCCACTGCGCAACGGCTTCCGGTCGTTGCCGCGGTTCCTCCGGAACGACCCCTTCGATGTCCGTCGAGTTCCTGAAAGAAGTGGCTCATGGCTTTACCGACGACCAGCGTCATCACCTTGCACATCAACGGCGAGAAGTTCACGCTGCCCGTCGACCACCGCACCACGCTCCTCGACGCGCTGCGCGAGCGCCTCGACCTGACCGGCACCAAGAAGGGCTGCGACCAGGGACAGTGCGGTGCCTGCACGGTACTGGTCGACGGCCGCCGCACCGTGGCGTGCCTGCAGTTCGCGGTGGCGGCCGAGGGGCGTGAGGTCACCACCATCGAGGGCGTGGCGGACGGCGAGCGGCTCCACCCGGTTCAGCAGGCCTTCCTCGAGCTCGACGGCTACCAGTGCGGCTACTGCACGCCGGGACAGATCTGTTCGGCGATCGGTGCGCTCCAGGAGCACGCCGCGGGGTGGCCGAGCGCCGCGACGGAGGACGTGCGGCCCGAGTCGGGACCGGTGCCACTGACCGCCGAGGAGATCCGTGAACGTATGAGCGGCAACCTGTGCCGGTGCGCCGCCTACGCCTCGATCGTCGACGCCGTCGCACAGGCTGCCGGACCGACGGCCGCACAGTCGGCCGGCACCGAAGCGGACCCGGAGGAGCAGGCGGCATGAAGGAGTTCACGTATCAGAAGGCCGCCGACGTGTCGGGCGCGGTCGCACTGCTCGGCGCCGACCCGGAAGCGCGCTTCCTCGCGGGCGGCACCAACCTGGTCGACCTGATGAAGAGCGGCGTCGAACGGCCCGCCCGGCTGGTGGACGTGCGCGAACTGCCACTGGACCGCATCGAGACCACCGCCGACGGCGGACTGCGTATCGGTGCCACCGTCACCAACAGCGACCTCGCCGCGCACCCCGAAGTGCGGCGCCGCTACCCGGTGTTGACGCAGGCCGTCCTCGCCGGCGCCTCGGGTCAGCTGCGCAACATGGCCACCGTCGGCGGCAACCTCCTGCAACGCACGCGGTGCGGCTACTTCACCGACCTCACCAAGCCGTGCAACAAGCGTGAGCCCGGCAGCGGTTGCCCCGCCATCCGCGGTGAGCACCACAACCACGCCGTCCTCGGCGCCTCTTCGCACTGCGTGGCCGTGCACCCCTCGGACATGGCGGTCGCCCTGGCGGCCCTCGACGGCGTGGTGCACTACGAGAGCGCCGACGGTCCGGGCGAAGTGCCCATCGGGTGGCTGTACTTGCCCGTGGCCGAGACCCCGCACCGCGAAACGGCTCTGCCGCCCGGCGCGTTGATCACCCACGTCACCCTGCCGCCGTCACCCGTGGCCGCCAACTCCCGCTACCGCAAGGTGCGCGAACGTGCGTCGTACGCCTTCGCCATCGGCTCGATCGCGGCAGCGCTCGACGTCCGTGACGGCATCGTGCACGACGCCCGCGTGGCCTTCGGAGCGGTCGCCAGCCGCCCCTGGAGGGCCCGCGCGGCCGAACGCGTCCTCATCGGGGCGCCGGCTGTCACCGACACCTTCGCCGCCGCCGCGGACGCCGAGCTGGCCGCAGCCAATCCGCTCGAGCACAACGAGTACAAGGTGACCTTGATGCGCAACCTGACCGTGGCCGTGCTCGGTCAACTCGCCGAGGAGGCCGGCCGATGACCTCGACCACCGTGAAGGGCGCGCCGGTACGCGCCATCGGCACCAAGCACGTCCGCGTCGAAGGCCGTGACAAGGTCACCGGCAAGGCGCGCTACGCGGGAGAGGTCCCCTTCGCCCACCTCGCGCACGGCTGGCTGGTGCTCTCCTGCGCCGCCCGCGGCCGTATCGAGGCCGTTGACACCGAGCCCGTCCTCGCGATGCCCGGCGTCCTCGCCGTCCTCCACCACGGCAACGCCCTGCGCCTGCACACCGACTTCGTCGGCATGCTGGGGACAAAGCCCGACCCCACCTGCGCCGTGTTCCAGAACGACCAGGTGCCGCACGTGGGCTGGCCGGTGGCGCTGGTCGTCGCCGAGACTCCCGAACAGGCCCGCGAGGCCGCGGAAGCACTCGTCGTCCACTACGAACACCAGCCCCATGACGTCGAGTTCACCGCCGGGGACCCGAACGCGTACCCCGTGGACGGACACATGCCCGCCGTCACGGACAAGGGCGACCTGGAGAGCGAACTCGCCGCGTCCGCGGTCGTGATCGACGCCGAGTACACCACGCCCGAGGAACACCACCACCCGATGGAGCCCCACGCGGCCACCGCCCGCTGGGACGACGGCCGCCTGGAGTTGACCGACTCCAACCAGGGCGCCACCTGGGTCGTCGGGGAGCTCGCCAACCTCTTCTCCCTCGACCCGGAGTCCGTGCACGTGACCTCGGAGCACGTGGGCGGAGGCTTCGGCAGCAAGGGCGTACGC
The DNA here is from genome assembly GCF_053595415.1 of Streptomyces sp. NPDC002499. NCBI lineage: Bacteria > Bacillati > Actinomycetota > Actinomycetes > Kitasatosporales > Streptomycetaceae > Streptomyces > Streptomyces sp. NPDC002499. Next base: position 187,303 of record NZ_JBSFXO010000002.1, on the reverse strand, counting down.
GCCCACCAGGTCGCGGCCGTCATGGCCGCCACCGTCCTGCAGCGGCCCGTACGCGTCGTGCTGACCCGGCGTCAGATGTTCACGCTGGCCGGACACCGCAGCCCAACCATCCAGCGCGTCCGGCTCGGCGCGGACCCCGACGGACGCCTGCGCGCCCTGGACCACCGCGCCCTCAGCCGCACCTCCACCGTCTACGAGTTCGTCGAACCGAGCGCCGGCGTGGCCCGGGTGATGTACGACGCGGACGCGCACCACACCGAGAACCAGGTCGTCCGGCTCGACGTCCCCAGCCCCACGTGGATGCGCGCGCCGGGCGAGGCGCCGGGCTCCTTCGCCCTGGAGGCCGCCCTCGACGAACTCGCCGAGAAGTGCGGCGTCGACCCCATCACGCTGCGCCTGCGCAACGAACCGGACAAGGGCCCCGTCTCCGGCCTGCCCTTCGCCGGCCGCAACCTGCGTGCCTGCTTCGAAGAAGGGGCCCGCCGCTTCGGCTGGGCCGAGCGCGACCCGCGGCCCGGGGTGCGCCGCGACGGGCGCTGGCTCCTTGGCACCGGCACCGCCGGCGCCTCCTTCGGCGCAGGTGCCGCGCCGTCGACCGCGACCATCACGGCGGAGGCCGACGGCGGCTTCACCGTCAGCATCGCGGCCGCGGACATCGGCACCGGCGCCCGCACCGCACTCACGCTCGTCGCCGCCGACGCTCTCGACGTGCCGACCGCGCGCATCCGGGTGCGGCTGGGGGACAGCGCGTACGGACCCGCGATGATCGCCGGCGGATCCATGGGCACCCGCTCCTGGTCCTGGGCCGTCATGGCGGCGGCCGCCGAATTGCGCGAATGGCTGGTGCCGGGCATCGAGATCCCGCCGCAGGGCATCACCGTGCGCTCCGACACGACCGAGGCCGTCGCCGCGCTCGCCCGCAAGGAACGCCACTCCTTCGGCGCCCAGTTCGCCGAGGTCGCCGTCGACACGGCCACGGGCGAGGTACGGGTACGCCGCATGCTCGGCATCTTCGCCGCGGGCCGCATCGTCAACCCCCTCACCGCCAAAGGACAGTTCACCGGCGGCATGATCTGGGGCATCTCGATGGCGCTGCACGAGGAGGCCAGGCGCGACACCGTCTACGGCGGCCCGGTCGGCGCCGACCTCGCGGGCTACCACATCGCCACACACGCCGACGTACCGCACATCGACGCGGACTGGGTGGACGATCCCGACCCCGAGGACCCCGTCGGCATCAAGGGCATCGGCGAGATCGGCATCGTCGGCGCGGCGGCAGCCGTGGCCAACGCCGTCTGGCACGCGACGGGAGTCCGCCACCGCAGCCTGCCCATCCGCCCCGACCGCGTCCTGACGGCAGGTCGCCTTGCTTGATCTCGCAGCCGACCTGCGACGCTGGCTCGCCGAGGATCGCGATGTCGCCGTCGCCACCGTGGTGTCCGTCGGCGGCAGCGCACCGCGCGGTCCCGGCGCAGCGCTGGCCGTCGACGCCGAGGGCACGGTCATGGGCTCGGTGTCCGGAGGCTGCGTCGAGGGCGCGGTGTACGACCTGTGCCAACAGGCGATGCACAGCGGCCTCAGCGTGCTGGAACGCTTCGGCTACAGCGACGAGGACGCCTTCGCCGTAGGGCTGACCTGCGGCGGCGTCCTCGACGTCCTGGTCACCCCGCTGCCCGTCGACGCACCGCTGCGTACCCTGGTGCGCACCGCGCTCGACCTCGCCGCCGCGGGGGAGGCGGTCGCCCTCGTCCGCGTCGTCCGCGGCCCGGCCACGTACCTCGACGCGGGACTGCTCGTGCGCCCGGACGGCTCGTACGAGGGCACCCTCGGCGGCTACGCCGACCTGGACCGCACCGCCACGGCCGAGGCACGAGCCGCGCTCGACGCCGGCCGCACCGGCACGGTCGAGGTGTCCGAGGACGGCTCGCACTGCCCCGGCGGACTGACCCTGCTGGTCGAATCGAGCGTGCCGGCCCCCCGGATGATCGTCTTCGGCGCGATCGACTTCGCCGCCGCACTGGTGCGCGCGGGCAAGTTCCTCGGCTACCACGTCACCGTGTGCGACGCCCGTCCGGTCTTCACCACCCGGGCGCGCTTCCCCGAGGCCGACGACATCGTCGTGGACTGGCCGCACCGCTACCTGCTCCGCACGACGACCGACGCCCGCACCGTCCTGTGCGTGCTCACCCACGACGTCAAGTTCGACATCCCCCTGCTCGAGGTCGCCCTACGGTTGCCCGTCGCCTTCGTGGGCGCCATGGGGTCCATGCGCACCCACCTCGACCGCGACCGGCGGCTGCGCGAAGCAGGCCTGACGGAACAGGAGTTGAAGCGCCTGCGCTCGCCCATCGGCCTCGACCTCGGAGGCCGCACCCCCGAGGAGACGGCCCTGTCGATCGCCGCCGAGATCGTCGCGACCCGCCGCGGCGGGACCGGCCGGCCCCTGACCGAAGCGGGTACGCCCATCCACCACAGCGGCGTCCACTGAGACACACGGCCCGCGCGGCCGTCATGACGTGACCTAGACTCGCGGCCCGGACGCGGGAGGAGTGGGCAGTGAGCGCAACACCCATACGGTTCGGCATCGTGGGAAGCGGCTGGCGGGCCGAGTTCTTCGTACGGCTGGCGCGGGCGCTGCCCGAACGACTCGCGGTCGCCGGCGTGGTGACCCGCTCCGCCGACCGCGCTGCCCGAGTGGCCGCGGAATGGGGTGTGCCGGCCTTCCGTACGGTCGACGAACTGTGCGCCACCGCACCGGAGTTCGTGATCCCGTCGGTGCCGTGGGAGGTCACGCCGCAGGTCGTGGAGGAACTCGTCGAGCGCGGGACACCGGTGCTCGCCGAGACCCCGCCCGCACCCGACGTACAGGGACTCGGCCGGCTGTGGGACGCGGTGGGCGCCGCGCAGCGCCCAGGGGGCGGCGCCCTCGTCCAGGTCGCGGAGCAGTATCCGCTCATGCCGGGCCACGCCGCCCGGCTCGCCCTCGTACGGCGAGGAGTGATCGGCGAGGTCACCTCCGTACAGGTGTCGTCGACGCACATGTACCACGCCATGTCGCTGGTCCGGCACACGCTGGGCGTCGGTTTCGCCCCCGCTACCGTCACCGCGCGGGCCTTCACCGCCCCGCTGGCCGATCCGCTGACGCCGGCCGGATGGACCGGCGACCTGACTCCGAAGGACGCCGTCACCACCCTCGCCCTGCTGGACTTCGGCGCGGCCCGTACGGCGCTCTACGACTTCACCGACAACCAGTGGTGGAACCCGCTGCGGGGGCGCCGGATCGTGGTGCGGGGGTCGCTCGGCGAGATCGCCGACGACACGGTGGTGCGGATGGCCGACCCGCGCACTCCGGTGGAATCCGCGCTGACCCGCCGCCGTACCGGCACCGACCTCAACCTGGAGGGGGCCGAGGTCCACCACATCTCCTTCGACGGCGAAGTGCTGTGGCGCAACGAGTACGTGGGCGCGAGCCTGTCCGAGGACGACCTCGCCGTCGTGGACCTGCTGTGCCGGACGGGCGCCTGGGTACGGGACGCCGGCCCGGAACCGTACCCGCTGGCCGACGGCTGCCAGGATCACCTGCTGGCGCTGGCCTGCGAGGAGTCGGCCCGCACCGGGACGCCCGTGACGACCACGGTGCAGCCGTGGGCGGCCAGTTGACCCCGGAGGGCAGGCCGCCGAGGAGCCAACTCGCAAGCCACCGCTTCTCGCCCTCCGCGAGACGCCTCGACCAGGCCGCGCGTCCGTAGACGTAGGGCGGCACGGGATCGCCTCGAAGGCGTGCGGAACTCTGGCCGCCGAACGCCGAGAACGCGCCCGCATCCGCAGCGAGAGGGCATCCGCCGGGGCGGACGCCCTCTCGCCACCGCAGCCTGAACGCCCCGGCGGGCCTATGCGGTCAGAGTCCTAGACCGCGGTGCGTCCGGCGTCGGCCGCGAGGGTGGCGCCGGTCAGGTAACTCGCCCGATCCGAGGCCAGGAAGAGGATCACCTCGGCGATCTCCCGCGGGGTCGCGAGCCGGCCGAGCACTGTGGTCTTCGCGACCTGCGCGGCACCCTCCTCACCCATGGCGGCCAGGACCATGTCGGTCCGCGTAGGACCGGGCGCGACGGTGTTCACGCGCACGCCGGCCGGACTGAACTCGGCCGCCCAGGTGCGCGTCAGCGACTCCAGCGCGGCCTTGGTGGCGCTGTAGACGGACAGCCCGGGCATGCCGATCCGGGCGGCCATGGTGCTGACGTTGACGATGCTGCCGGAGCCCTTGGCGATCATGGCGGGGACCAGGGCCGCGGTGAGGAGGTACGGGGCGCGGACGTTGGCCGCCAGGGCCAGGTCGAGCGTGTCGGGGTCCTGGTCCACGGTCGGCGCCCCGGGGAAGATCGCGGCGTTGTTGACCAGGATGTCGACGGGACCGGCCTCTTCGGCGAGGCGGCGCAGCGCGGCCGGTTCGGTGAGGTCGGCGGCGACGAAGCGCGCCCTGCCACCGGCGTCCGTGATCGACCGTACGGTCTCGGCTCCGCGTTCGGCGTTGCGGCCGGAGACGACCACCTCGGCACCGGCGGCGGCCATCAGCCGGGCCGTCTCGGCGCCGATGCCACCGGTCGAGCCGGTGACGAGGGCGACCTTGTCGGAGAGTTCCATGACGGGTCCTTCCAGGAATCCTGCCGCGTATGACGGCTGGAATGGGTTAGGCAACCCACAATGGTTCGCGAAAAATGGGTTGTCCAATCCAGAATCTGCTAGCGTTGTGTGCATGAGTACCGAGGCGCGGCGGCCCGCCGAGAAGAAGTTGACCCGCAAGGGGCAGGAGACGCGGCGCCGGATCGTGGCCGCCGCCGCACAGCTCATGTACGAGCAGGGTGTGACCGAGGCGACGCTGGAGGATGTGCGGGCGGCCGCCGGCGTGAGCGGCTCGCAGATCTACCACTACTTCGCCGACAAGCAGGAGCTCCTGCTGGCCGTGATCGAGTTCCAGACCGAGGCGGTGCTGGACATGCAGAAGCCGCTGTTCGCCGGGCTCGACACCATGGCGGGCCTACGGCAATGGCGGGATGCGCTGGTGGAATACCAGCTCCGCCTTCAGTGCCGAGGCGGTTGCCCGATCGGCTCCCTCGGCAGCGAGGTGGCCGAGACCAACCCCGAGGCGCGGCTCGCCGCGGCCAGCGGCTTCCTGCGCTGGGAGTCGGCGATCCGTAGCGGTCTTCAGAGGATGTACGACCGCGGTGAACTCGACGCCGACCCCGACGACCTCGCCCTCGCAACGCTCGCCGCGCTCCAGGGCGGCCTGCTGCTCACCCAACTGCAGCGCCAGGTCAGGCCGTTGGAGGTGGCGCTGGACGCGATGCTCGACCACATCGAAGATCGTACGAGGACCGCGGAAGAACGGCGTACACGTACGCCCGGCCCGTCCAGCGTCGTCACCTAGGGACGGGTGCCGCCGGCGTACCGGCCTCATCGCCACGCTCGCCGCGATCGACGGTCAGCGGCAGGTCTCGATGGAAGACGGCCATGGGCCGACCGGGGCCGTTGTACTCGTCGACGATCTTCGTGTCGAAGCCGAGGCTGCGATGGAACGCGATCGAGCCGGTGTTCCCGACCGACGTGATCGCCTTCAACCGCCGCGCACCTTGACGTTCCGCCGCTTCGGCGAACGCCGTGTAGAGGTCACGCCCGAGACCGGTGCCGCGGGTGTCGTCGCGTGTGGCGATCAGATGCACGTAGCCGGTGCCGTCCGGGGTGACGAACCCGAAGACGTACCCACGGATTCCGTCCTCGGCTCTGGCGACCAGACAGGTGGAACCGAACTCCTGGACCAGTGCCAGCAGGTGCAGCGACCGAAGGTCGCGTTCGCCCCAGTAACGGGGGTGGTCTGTCAGGACCTGGTGGAAGTCGCCCACTTGGGCAGGTGCGATGTGTGTCCCCATGGCGAGGATCATGGCAGGCGCCGTCGCGCTCGACGGGGCTCATCGACCCGCAGGAGCAGGCCCATGCCGCTCAGCCCTGCGTGGCCGGGCTGAGCGGCAAGGGCCACAACATCATCCTTCGGGCGTTCTCAGCGCAGGATGAGGTTGATCAGTCGGGCGCTCCGTTCGTCCTTCGCGTCGGTCGTCAGCGCGATGTAGCGCGCGGTCAGGTCCGTGCTGAGACGTCGGTCGCGGCCGTGGCCGGTGAGGTGTCCGGCCGTCCGGTAGGTGAGGCCGTCGGTGCTGTACTCCGCCCGGAGGCCCGGCACTTGGCCTCCGGTCCATTCGGTGCGGATGTCACGGACGCGGTGCTGATCGCCGAGGTCCACGACGATTCGGCCGTGCGGACCGGGCGTCCACGCGGTTGCCGCACTGCCGTCGACGGCGGCCTCGGGATCCGCCATGCCGGGCGGTAGGGGGTTGGTCGGGAACACGACGCGGCCGAGCGCGAGATTGTCCAAGGGGTAGGCGGTTGCCCTCGGCAGGGAGACGGTCGTGGTGCGGTGCGAGCGGATCACCACCGTCTTCTTCTGCCCCTGTCCGGCGACCTGGACCCGGCAGGACGGACCGGTGAAGCGCACGGTCGCGCCGTCGACGACCTCCACCCGCAGGCCCGTCGGAAGCCGGCTTCCGGTGAGCGCCCGCAGCGTCATGCGAGGCGGGAGCAGGCGTGCCTCCGCCGCGTCGAGACGTGCCTCGTAGGAACTGCCCTCTTTGGTGAATACCTGCCGGCCTTCGAACACGACCGCTGTGGAGCCGGGTTGGGGGATGTCGACGGTCGTGGAGACCGGTGATCCGGACAGGTTGAACAGGCTGAGGTGGCTGTCGGTGAGAGCGGCACGGACCGCGTCGGCCGTGGCGCGGGGGACGGCGCCGTCCGCCAGGGCGCGCAGTTCGCTGACGGACGTGTCTGCGAAGCCTTCCACAAGGAGCGGCGCGGCCGGGCCGTCGGCCAGCACGACGGCGTCGCCTGACACGGTGATCGGATGCTCGGAGCCGGTGACCCGCAGGCCGGCCCGGCCGTCGATCTCCAGCCAGTTCCCCCGACTGGAGATGTCGGGCACCGGCCAGGAGGCGAGGTTGTTCCAGGTCGCTCCGTCGGCCGACCCCTGCACGATGTAGGCGCGGCCCGCGGCCGCTTCCCAGCGCAGGGTGACGCGGTCGACGGGCTGAGGGGCGCCGAGATCGACGGCGAGCCAGCTGTCCGCGCGGGGCCGGTCGGCCCGCGACACCGCCCATCGGGTCGTGTCGTTGCCGTCCACCGCCAACGCGGGCTCCCGGCCCGTGTCGTTGGAGGACGCCGTTGCCGTACGGCCCTGGGCGAGGTCGGCTCCGCCCGCCCCGGAACGGACCTGGAGGGTGAAGAGGGAGTACCCGTACGTCGGGTCCGGACTGACCCCGAGCATGCGCACGTGGCGGACCTCGGCGGGCGTGAACGTCACCTCGTCGACGCGAGGAGTCGGAGTCGCCGGGCGGGAGTCCTGGGCGGTGACGGTGGTGCTGCCCTCGGCGTACCGGTAGGTCCGAGACCCCGTCAGGCCAGGCACGCCCGGCATCGTCAAGTTGTGGACCTCCAGCCGCCCTTCACCCGCGGCGATGCCTGTCGTCGCGTAGACGACCGCTCCCGTCGGCAGAGTCGTCAGGCCCGCGTAGCCCGACGCCAGGCGCAGCAGCGTGGCACTGCCGTCGAATCCGTCGCGGCGGCCGTCGTACACATGGACCTGCCGTCCTGTCACCGCGGTCGACGTGCCGGGGAGGAACATCGGGGTCGCTCCACTGACACGGAACAGCCAGTCGTCGTGGGCGGGTTGCCAGGCGAACTTCACGAACCCCGGTTTGGTGACGGCTCCCGCCCAGGCGGCCGCGGACTGGTGGGACAGCAGCCCGGGTCCGGCGCCGAAGTCGGTCACCCCCGCCGAGCGGGCGAACAACTCGGCCTGGGAAAGGGGGTGGACGACCCGCCCGTGGGCTCGCGCCCAGCGGTGCAGGAGGTAGCTGATGGCCAGTTCGGCGCGCGCCTCGGGTTCGTACTTCGGCTCACCGGAGAACTTCGCGAGCCGGTACTGCGGCGGGTACTGCTGATACGCCTCCAGCCGCTCCGCGAGGGCTGTCTCGGCCCGGGCCGCCGCGCGGTCCCCGCCGACCTGGGCGAGGAACGCGAGGGGTATGACATCGCGTCCGTACAGATGCTCCCGGTCGTTGACCATGGGCATCAGCGGCTCACCCGCGTCGCTCATGACGCTCAGGAGAGTGCGCCACAGCGCGTCGGCGTTGGGCTGGTTGGTGAGGACCTCGGGCAGTGGCCGGCCCGCGGTGATGAAGTGGGCGGCATTGCGGCCCGACGTGCGCCACAGCTCTTCCTGGTAGTGCGGTCCGAACGAGCCGTGGTTCTCGACGATGAAGGTGTCGTAGGTGTTGTGCGCGGTGTTCTCGGAGACCCGGACGCCGTCCACGAGGGCCGGGTTCGCGGCATCGGCCTGCGGCAGGCCCGCTTCGTTGCGTGACCAACGACCGTACGCCTTCGCCCAGTCCGCGTGCCGCGGGTCGTCGGCGGCCCAGGCGAGACCCGGGGCGAGGGACTGGGCGTAGACACCCATCTCCTCCAGCTTGGTGTCCGCTTCGTAGCCGCCGAGCAGTCCGTTCGGGGTCCACCCGCCTGAACCGGGGTCGTTGGCGGTGCCCAACCCGGAGGTGTAGGCGGCCTGTTCGCGAGTGATGGTCTCGATGTCGGCGCGCGTCGCGCTGTCGAGGTCCTCCCACAGCAGACGGGCGGCCAGCAGGAAGTACAGCTGGAAGGTGGTGTCGAAGAACAGCGTCCGGCCCCACTCGGTGCCGCCGGTGAGCCGATTGCTCGCGGCGAAGTGCTTGATCGTGGCGAGAGTCCTCGACTTGAGGGTCGCTTCGTCCACGCCGGCCCGGTCGCCGTCGTAGGTGCCGTGCGTGAGCAGTACGGCGTTGCCGAGGACCACGGCGAAGCCGAAGTCCTTGGCGGTGTAGTAGCCACGGGCCGCGTCCCACTGGGTCTCCGACCAGTGGGTGTGGTTCAGCAGGACGCGGTAGTAGGTCTCCGCCACCGGGTCCGGGGTCGGGGTCGAGGCCGGGGTCGAAGGCGCGTTTTCCTGGGCTTGGGCGGTACTGCCTCCTGTGGTGATCGGGAGGGTCGCCAGGCCGACGGAGGCGCTGAGGAGCTGGACGAATCGGCGGCGGTCGAGCTGTGATCTCGGGACCATTCGTGGTGCCTTTCGGGCTTAGACAACGTTGTCAGCCGGAGTGGCGGCAATTCTTCAGTCCCGTTTCTCGGGGAGTCAAGAGGCCTGGCGCACACGGCGGTTGATTCACAGGAACCCCGTCCGAGGACCGCTCGAGGTGATCCGCCGTCGGCGGGGCTGTGACCTGGTGCTCGGCCGGGTGACACGGCCCCTGGCGACCTCTGTGAAGAAATCCAGCCACGCGAAGGTCTTGACTCGAATGGTGCGCATGTCGGAGGCTGCATGACACACAGCGCAAACCGGTTTGCAACAAGGAGTACAGCGTGCCAACGCCAGAAGAGTCAGCAAGTGACCCTGATACGCAAACCGGGTTGCGTCCTGGAGCGGCTCGCTCGCCGGCGACGATCTCGGACGTGGCTCGGGTGGCGGGGGTGAGCAAGACGACCGTCTCGCACGTCATCTCGGGCCGCCGGCCGGTCTCCGACGCCACGCGGGTCAAGGTCAACCGGGTCATAGAAGAGCTCGGCTTCCAGCAGAACTTCTTCGCCACCGGCCTGACCGGTCAGCGGACGAAGACGATCGCCCTGGTCGTCCAGGACCTGACCAACCCGTTCTATCCCGCCCTCGCCCGCGGCCTTCAACAGGCCGTCGCCGAGCAGGGGTACGTCGTCCTGATGGCCGACGTCGGCACCGGAGTTCCACCGGTCGAGGCATTCCTCAACGAAGCGGTGCAGCGCAGGGTCGACGGCGTCGTCGTGGCCGCGGTCGACGTCTCGGAGAAGCAGCTCGAACCCCTTCGGACGGCCGGCATCGGTGTCGTCACGGTGGGCGACCCTCACCATCGGACCTCCACCGACGTGATCTCCTCCGACGACGAGCAGATCGCCGAGGACGCCGTGCAGTACCTGTACAACCAGGGCCACCGCCGGTTCGGCATCGTGTCCGGGCCGACGCACACCGCGCCCGGAGCACCCCGCCTCAACGGCTACCGCCATGCCCTGCGGACCCGGAGCCTGCGCCCCCTGAAAGCCGCGGAGCAGATGGGGGACTGGACCCGCGAGTCGGGGACCAAGGCGATGGCCGCCCTGATGGACCAGCCCAACCGTCCGACGGCGGTGTTCTGCGCGAACGACCTCATGGCGATCGGCGCCCTCGACGCCGCCCGTGCCCTGGGCCTCGCCGTGCCCGGTGACGTCGCCGTGGTCGGCGTGGACGACATCGACGCGGCGAGTCTGGTCAGCCCCGCTCTCACCACCGTCCGTGTGCCGGCCCAGGACATCGGGCTGGTCGCCGGTGAACAACTGCTGGCCAGGATCGGCAATCCCGCCAGCCCGGCCCGCCGGGTGCTGGTCCAGCACAGCCTCGTGGTCCGCGAATCGGCCTGACGGCCCCATCCCATCGCGAACGTTCCAAGGAGCACCACCGTGCACGACGTACTCGATCCCCGAGACCTCGTCCCCGACGAGGCGGAACAGCTGGTCCACTCCGGCTTCCCCGCTCGGGAACTGCTGGCCGAAGCCCGCACAGCGGCGCGGCGGTCCGACATGGACGCCCTCGCCGCCATCCGCGGCAGACTCGCGGCCCTCCAGCGCGCGGGGGAGTGGCCCTACCAGGAGCCCTCCGCCGTCCACGACGTGTGGAACGCGATCCCGGCCGGTACGGATCTCGCCACCGACGTGCCGGAGACCGTCTCCGCCCGCATAGCGGGGGCCTGGCTGGGGCGTTGCGTCGGGAACACCATGGGCAAGCCCGTCGAGGGACTGACCCCCGCAGAGGTCCAGAAGTACCTCGAAGCGGTCGGTCAGCTGCCCCAGACCGGCTACCTGCCCCTGTTGGATCCGCTGCCCGCGGGCGTCAGCCACCTGCACGAGTCGGCGCCCTTCGCCTCCGCCGGTCTCTTCGACGCCGTCCCCCGCGACGACGACATCGACTGGACGATCCTCGGTCTGCACATGCTGGAGACCTACGGCGAGGACCTGTCCACCGCCGACATCGCCCGCGAGTGGCTGGACCGGATCCCCTTCACCCAGACCTTCACCGCCGAACGTGCCGCCTACCGCAATCTCGTCAGCGGCCTGAAACCGCCGGCCACGGCCACCGCGGACAACCCCTACCGCGAGTGGATCGGCGCACTGATCCGCACCGACATCTACGGCTACGTCCATCCCGGCCGCCCCCGCGCGGCAGCGCGCATGGCCCTGACCGACGCCGTGCTCTCCCACACCGCCAACGGCATCTACGGCGCGATGTGGGCAGCGGCCCTGGTCTCCGAGGCGTTGGTCGCGAACAGCGCCGTCCAGGCGGTGGAGGCAGCGCTGAGGGTTCTGCCGCAGACCTCCCGGCTCCACGAATCGCAGTACCGGCTGCTCGACCTCGCCCACAGCGGTGCCGGTGTCGACGACGCCCTGCAGTGGATCGACACGCATCTGGGTCACTACAACTGGGTCCACACGATCAACAACGCGGCGATCATCACCACGGCCCTGCTGTGGGGCGGTGGTGACTTCGTCCGCAGCATCGGCCTGGCCGTCCGCGCAGGCAACGACACCGACTCCACCGCCGCGACCGTCGGCAGCGTCGTCGGCGCACTGGGCGGTCCCTCGGCCGTGCCCGAACACCTCGTCGCGCCCACCCACGGAGTCGTCCGCAGCGCGGTGCGCGGTTTCGACCGGATCACCGTCACCGAGCTGGCCCAGCGGACGGACGCGGTGCGCCGACACCTGCGATCAAGTCTTCCCTCAGCCCGTTCCACACCCGAACCGGAGGTGGCCTCGTGACTGCCGCCCGTCGCATCGTCATCGACACCGACCCCGGGCTCGGCGAGCCGGGATCCGACATCGACGACGGACTCGCCATCGCCCTCGCCCTGCGCTCGCCCGAACTGCAGGTCGAGGCTCTCACCGTCGTCAACGGCAACGTCGACGTCGACGCGGGCGTGGATGTCGCACGCCGCCTCACGGAGCGGATGGGGTTCCCCGAACTGCCCGTACTGCGTGGTGCCGACCGCCCTCTGCTGCGGGACATGGCGCCCGTGCGCGCGCTCTTCGACGACGTCATCCCCGACCGCCCCACGGCCCAGGGGAATCAGTCGGAGCGCCGCGGACCGACCGAGAGCCGGCACGCTGCACAGTTCCTCGTCGACATCGCGGCTGCCCACCCCGGCGAGATCTGCGTGGTCGCCATCGGGCCGATGACCAACCTCGCCCTCGCCCTGCGCCTGGACCCCGCCTTCGCCCAGAACGTCGCCGAGATCATCATGATGGCGGGCTCGGCGACCGGCTACGCCCAGAACATCACCGTGGTCGGTGACTTCAACGCCTACGTCGATCCCGAGGCCCTCGCCATGGTCCTCGACAGCGGCGCACGCCTGCGGATGGTCGGCATCGACCAGACCTCGCAGGTACGGCTCACCCGTGCCGACGCCGCCGTACTCCAGAGCGGGGACGCGTTCGGGAAGTGGGCCGGCGAGTGCGCCTTCGCCTGGATCGACTTCCTCGGCAAGGCGTTCCCCCAGCGTGCGGAACACCGTGACGCGTGTTTCCTCCACGACCCCCTCGTCGTGGCCGCCGTCATCGACCCGTCGCTGCTGACCTGGGCCGACGCGCATGTCGCGACCGATCCGGGCAGTGAGCTCGCCCGTGGCCTCGTCGTCGCGGACCGGGGTCTGGCACTGGCCCCCTCGCCCCCGCCGAACGCCACCGTGGCCATCGCCACCGACACCGACGGTTTCGGCCGTCTCTTCCTGGACCGTGTGACCGGAGCCCCGGCCGCCGAATGACGCGTACCACCCATGACCGTCAGAGAGGACCGTCATGAAGAACATCAGAACCACCAGAAGGCACCGCCTTCGGCCCCTCGCCGCCGCAGCCGCGGCCACCGCGGTCATCCTGCTCGCCGCGGGCTGCGGATCCGGCTCCGACTCCGGTTCCGCCACGCCCTCCGGACTCGTCCCCGAGGGACAGCTCAAGGACCCCACCTCACCGGTGACCATCACCTACGCCGGTGCCGCGTACTCCGCCGACGACATGAAGCCGGTCCTGGACGCCTTCCACAAGGCGCACCCCACCATCACGGTGAAGTACCAGTCGGTCCCCTTCGACCAGTTCAACAGCGTGCTCAGCACGCGGCTGAGCCGCAAGGACTCCACTCTCGACCTGTTCGACGTCGACATGCCACGCACCGACGCCTACCAGGCCCGCGGCTGGCTCACGGACCTGAGCTCCGCCTTCCCCGACATGTCCGGGAAGGTCGACAAGGCTTCGCTGGAGGCATCCACCAGTGGCGGCAAGCTCGTCGCCATGCCCTACCAGACGTCCAGCCAACTCCTCTACTACAACAAGAAGTTGCTGAAGAAGGCCGGCATCCCGGACCCGTCCTCCGCGCCCGACGCCCGTATGACCTGGGAACAGGTCACCGCCGACGGACAGAAGGCCCAGAAGGCCGGCGCGAAGTGGGGGCTGCTGTTCGACCAGGTCAACCGCTACTACCAACTGCAGCCCCTGGCGGAGAGCCTGGGCGGTGGATCCGGCGCGACCGGCAAGGGCAACCTGACGCCCGACCTGGAGAACGCGGGCTGGACCAAGGCCATGGACTGGTACGGCTCCCTGTACAAGGACAAGATCTCGCCGCGCGGAGTTCCGGTCGCCGAGACCCCCAACACCTTTGCCTCCGGACAGGTCGCGTTCTTCGCGGGCGGCCCGTGGTGGGCTCCCCAGTTCACCGGTGAGAAGAACCTCGACTTCGGCGTCGCCGCCTACCCGTACTTCGAGGGCGGCAAGCCCGTGACACCGACGGGCGGCTGGTCCCTCGGTCTCAACCCCGCCGGCAAGCACGCGCAGGCCGCGGAGATCTTCATGAAGTTCATGGCGCTCGACAAGGGCGGCTACGCCCAGTACATGTCCAGCCTGGCGGTGCCCCCCTCCAACACCCAGGGCGCCGAGAACTTCTACAACCAGCCCGTCTTCAAGGACCCGCGGATGGCCGGAGCCGTCGAGCTCACCAAGTACGAACTCGCCAACACCGCCGTCCTGCGCGCCCGGACCGTCGGATACGTCGAGTTCGAGGACGCGCTCGGCCGCGCCTTCGAGGACATCGCCAACGGCACGCCCGCGTCCAAAGCACTGTCCTCGGCCACGAGCGACATCAAGCAGGCGTGGGCCAAGTACCAGTAGCCGGCCGACAGTCCGGCGTGGACCTCTCCTCGCCCGTCGACCCGTAACGCCGACCGGTCCGGGAGGACGCCCCGGACCGGTGGAGGGACACCAACGCCATGAGCACCACCCCAGCCAGGCCGGCCACGGCGGCCGAGTCAGCCCGGCACGACGCGGACGACACTCCGGGCCGGGCCGCGACGCCGCGCCGACCGAGCCTCAGCACATCCCGCCCGGCCAGGAAGCATCGTCAAGGGCCGCGGAATCTCACGGCAGCCGCGCTGTTCCTGCTGCCCGCGCTCGCTCTCATCGTCGTCCTGCGCCTGGTCCCGGTCATCCAGGCGGTCACCGACGCCACCCACTCCAGCCTGCCGGGAAGCACGCTGGCACCGAAATGGGTGGGCTTCGACAACTTCACCGCTCTGTGGCACTCCGACACGTTCTGGACCTCGGTCCAGCAGACGCTTTTGTTCAACCTGATCGTCAACCCGCTCCAGATCGCGATCGCCCTGGCCCTGGCCGTCCTGCTGACACAGAACCTTCCGGCCTCCGGCCTGTGGCGCACGCTGATCTTCCTGCCTGCGGCCGTGCCCATGACCGGCTCCGCGGTCGTCTGGGGGATCGCGCTGAGGCCGGACGGGCCTGCCAACGCCCTGCTCGGCAGTGTCGGCATCGACGCACAACCCTTCCTGACCAGTCCGCACCAGGTCGTCGCCAGCCTGGTCCTGATCGCCAGCTGGATCGGCGTCGGCTACTGGATGATCTTTCTGATCGCGGGGCTCAACGACATCCCCGAGGTCTACTACGAGGCCGCGAAAGTGGACGGCGCAGGCGCTCTGCGGCGCTTCTGGTCCATCACGCTGCCCCAGCTCAGGCGGCCGCTGCTGTTCGTGCTCGTCGCGGACACGGTCTCCAACTTCGTGCTCTTCGCGCCCATGCAGATCCTGACCAACGGAGGGCCCGAGCAGAAGTCCAACTTCCTGATGTACGACATCTTCCACAACAGCTTCGAACTGGCCGACCCGCACACCGCCGCGGCCGAACTCCTCGTACTCCTGGGCCTCATGATCGTCATCGTCGCGGTCCAGTTCCGGCTGCTGGGCGAGGCGGAGGACTGATCACCATGAGCCGCACCACCACATCCCCCTCGCCCGTCCGCCGCGTCCTCCTGACGGCCCTCGCCGTCGTCATCGCGCTCGCCTTCCTGCTGCCCGTGCTGTGGCTGCTCGCCAGCACCTTCCGCACGTCCGCGCAGACCTTCGGCGACAGCAGCTCACTGAACTGGCACACGCTGTGGCCGCGTGACTTCACCACCCGCAACCTTCAGGCAGCATGGGACAACGGGTTCGCCCGCAACCTCGCCAACTCCGTGATCGTCGCCGCCGTGACGGTCGTCGTCGGCATCGTCATCTCCGCGATGGCCGCGTTCGCACTCGCCGTCATCGACTTCCCCGGCCGCAAGCTCGTCTTCGGCCTCGTCGTGCTCAGTTTCCTCGTCCCCTTCGAGGCCATCGCCATCCCGCTCGCCCGCACCTTCAGCGACTGGAACCTCACCAACAGCATCACCGCCCTGGTCCTGCCGGGCCTGGGCAACGGACTCGCGGTGTTCATCCTCCGGCAGTTCTTCCTCGGCATCCCCGGCGAACTCGTCGAAGCCGCCCGGGTGGACGGCGCCGGATGGCCGCGCATCTTCGCGCGCATCTACCTCCCACTGGCGCGGCCGGCCCTGATCGGCACCGGCCTCATCCTCTTCCTCTTCCAGTGGCAGGCCTACCTCTGGCCGATCCTCGTGACCACCGACGACCAGGACGACGTGGCACCGGTCGCCATCGCCAAGACCTTCAACGCGTTCAGCAGCGACTACGGCCGGGTCTTCGCCGAGACCGCGGTCCTCGCCGTCATCCCGGCCGTGATCCTGCTCGCCCTCCAGCGCTACTTCGTCGCCTCGGTGGCCTCCACCGGAAGCAAGAACTGACGCAAACCCGACAGGACAGGAGCCCCGCCTTGCACCGTCATGCCCACGCTCCCAGACACGCCGGACTCAGCCGCACCACCAGACAACTCTCCGCAGCCGTCGCCCTGTTGCTGGCCGCGACGGCCGTGAACCTGGTCGCAGGCACCGAGCCCGCAGCGGCCAAGCCCCTGGCCGGACGCACCTTCTACGTCGACGCCCAGAACGGCAACGACCAGTCCGCCGGCACCAGCACCACGACCGCGTGGAAGAGCCTGAGCAAGCTCAGCTCCGTGACCTTCCAGGCGAGCGACACCATCTCGCTGCGCCGCGGCCAGACCTTCACCGGCCAGGCCGTCATCAACGGCACGGCCACCACGTCCGCACCCATCACCGTCACCGCCTACGGCACGGGCAGCGCTCCCACGCTGTCCAACCCCACCGGCTGGAACATGCTCCAGGTCCAAGCCCCGCACGTGACCGTGGAAAACCTCCGGTTCGCCGACGGCGTGGTGTTCGACAACGCCGACGGTACGGGCATCACCGGCCCCAAGTACCGGCTCAGCGGCGCCGTCGCGGTGACCGACACCGGAACCGGCGCCATCGTCCGCAACAACGAGTTCACCCAGGTCGGCGTGGGCGTGAAGACCTACGCCACGGACTCCCTCATCCAGAACAACAACTTCCACGACCTCAAGATCGCCTTCCGGGGCATGGACTCCGGCAGCGAGACCTCCTACGGAGCCATCGGCGTCTCCGTCAACAACAGCGACGTACGGGTGAGCGGCAACAAGTTCACCAACTGCCGCTCCACCGACAGCCCTTACGGAGCGGACGGCGGCGCCGTCGAGATCGAGGGCTTCGACCACGACAAGAACGACATCACCATCGACCACAACGTCTCGACCGGCTCCCAGGGCTTCCTGGAGGTCACCGAGACCAACACGGCCGACGTCGACCTGCTCTACAACGTCAGCGACGACTACCAGCAGTTCCTCGCGTTCGACACCACCACGCACCCCGACAACTACCTCGTCGCCCACAACACCATCCTGCGGGACCGCGGCGACGACCAGAAGCTCTTCGCCATCTACTACTACCGGGAGGACGGGCCCGCACCCCAGGACTCCTGGCTCACGATCAGCAGCAACATCATCGAGATGAGCACCGGGATCGTCCTGTTCGACTACCTGTGGCCCCACGACCACAACCTGATCAACGCCTCGCTGGGCGACGCCCCGGGCGCCGGCGACATCCTGGCCGCCCCGAAACTGACCGACGTGGCCGGCGGCGACTACACACCTCAGGCGACAAGTCCCGCGGTCGACAACGGCGGTCCGGCCGCCGGCACCACGGACCTGCTGGGCAACCCGTCCAACCGGGCCCTGGGACCGGACATCGGAGCCATCGAACGCCAGAACCAGCCGACCGCCGGCACCAGCGTCGTCCAGAACGGCGGATTCGAGACGGCCACCTCCATCACCGGTACCTCCACGCCCTGGTACTCCGAGGGATCACTGGCCTACGGCGTCGACAACGGCACCGGCACCGCCCGCACGGGATCCCGGAACGCCTGGATCGCCTCGTCCGCATCGGGCACCTGGGGCGCGGTGAAGCAGACGGTGACGGTCACCCCCAACAAGAACTACCGCCTCACCTTCTGGGTACGGAACTCCGGCAATATCGACCAGGGCTGGCTCGGAGTGAAGACCACCGGAGGAACGGTCATCAGCGAGGTCGAGCACGGAACGGCTCCTGCCTACAGCCGCGTCGTCCTCACCCTGAACAGCGGCAGCAACAGCACACTCGTCCTGCACAGCGGCTACTACTCACCAACCGGCTCCGCCTGGCAGCGCATTGACGACGTCGCGCTGCAGCCGCTGTCCTGACGCCGAGTGGACCGATCGCTGTAGAAATCCCAAGGGAACATCGGCATCCACGGCAGGTCCTCGACGAAGATCATCTCCAGGTCGTCGAGGATCTGCTGCCGTTGTGCGTCGGTGGTCGCCCCCATCGGAGTCGGCGTTTCTCATCAATGTCCGCCGAGAGCGATGAGTCTCGTGCGGATCCATGGTCAATAGACCTGGATGCACCGACAGCGGTGGGCCCGTGCTGGGGATGTTCCCGCGCGGGAGGAAGCAGATGGAGGCTGTGATGAGCGTCGACGACTCCGACCAGGGGCACGCGATCCGGACGGGCGGGCAGGGTACGCGGGTGAGCGGTCCCAGGGTGTTGGTCGCGGGGGCAAGCGTCGCGGGGCCCGCGCTGGCCCACTGGCTGCGCCGGCGGGGCGCTGAGGTGACCGTGGTGGAGCGGGCTCCCGAGCTGCGTCCCGGCGGGCAGGCGGTGGACGCGCGCGGGATCGCCAAGGAGGTCATCGGGCGCATGGGGCTGGACGCGGCGGTGCGCGCGGCATGCACCGACACCGCCGGCGCGTACACCGTGGACGCGGACGGGAAGGTGCTGGAGACCTTCCGTGCCGACGACGACGGTGGTGACGGGTTCATCGCGGACATCGAGATCCTGCGTGGGGACCTGTCCCAGGTGCTCTACGACGACACCCGCGACGGCGTCGAGTACGTCTTCGGCGACCGGATCGCCGAGCTCGCCCAGGACGCGGACGGCGTCGACGTGGTCTTCGCGGGCGGCGACCGGCGGCGCTTCGACCTGGTGGTCGGGGCGGACGGGCTGCACTCGGAGCTGCGAGCGATGGTCTTCGGACCGCACGAGCGGTACCTCCGCCACCTCGGGCAGGTGCTGGCCTTCTTCAGTGTGCCCAACGAGTTCGGGCTGGACCGCTGGCTGCTGGAGTACCAGGATCAGGCCTCCGGGCGCTCCGCCCTCCTGCGGCCCATCCAGGACGCCACCCGGGCGATGGCCATGTTCTACTTCGCCTCGGCCGGCTTCGACGTCGACCACCGCGATGTCGTAGCGCAGAAGGCCCTGCTGCGGGAGCGGATGGCGGACCTGGGCTGGTTGACCCCGGACATCCTCGCGCACCTGGACGACACTCCGGACTTCTACCTCGACCAGGTCGCCCAGGTGGTGATGGACCGCTGGTCGAGTGGACGGGTGGGGCTGCTCGGGGACGCGGCGTTCAGCTCGTCGCCGATGTCCGGGCAGGGCACCGGGCTGGCACTGGTCGGCGCCTACCTGCTGGCCGGAGAGCTGGCCGCGGCCGGATGGGACCCGGAGGTCGGGTTTGCCCGCTACGAGTCGCGGATGCGCTCGTTCGTCGAGGCCAACCAGGAGATCGGCCGATTGAACGCCCGCAGCCGCGACGTCCCCGGGCCGGACGCCGAGCCGCTCCCCGACTTCGCCGGCGAATGGTTCACCGAGCTGGTCGGACGCGCGATCAACGGCGCCGAACTGCCCGACTACGCGGGGGTGCCGGACTCCGCAGCCCCGACCGGATCGCAGACCACCTCGTCGGCCAAGCCGTAGGTCCGGCGAGGTCGGGTCACTCGCCGCCCGCGGTGTCCAGGACGATGCGGAAGCGGGGTGCGCCGGAACGCAGCCGGGTCACTGCTTCGCCGGCCTGTCGTAGTGCCATGCGTTCGATCCGCGGGCGGACGTTGTTGGTGACGGCGAACTGCATCGCCTCCTCCGTTTCGTGCGCGCTGCCGGTCAGGTGCCCGGTGACGGTCTGACCGTTCATCACGAGCCTGGCTGCCGGAACGGTCACGGATCCCGCGTCGACGCCGACGAGAGTCAGCTGCCCGTGCACGTTCAGGCCGCCGTCGGTGAGCAACTCGTCCGCGGCAGCGGTGGAGGAGGCGGTGTAGACGATGAGATCGGCGCCGCCGAGTTCTTTCAGCGCGGCCCCGGGCGCCCGGGCCGTGCTGTCGATGTAGTGGTGGGCGCCGAGGCCGCGGGCGAGTGGTTCCCGGTCGCCACCTCGGGCGATGGCGATCGTCTCGTAGCCGAGCCTGACCGCGAACTGGATCGCGAGGTGCCCCAGGCCACCGACTCCGAACACGGCGACCCGCCCGCCCGCGCGGATGCCGGCCTTGCGCACGGTGTTGAAGGTCGTCACCCCGGCGCAGCCGAACGGGGCGGCGTCGAAGAGATCGAACGCGTCGGGAATCCGCGCGAGGGCGTCGGCGGGCACGGTGATGCTCTGGGCCCAGCCGCCCGGGTAGGAGAGGCCGGGTACCTTGCGTTCGCGGCAGTGGACGACGTCGCCGGCCCGGCAGAAGACGCAGTGGCCGCAGCTGCCCCCGAACCATCCGACGGCCACGCGGTCCCCGACCGACCAGCCCTCGACCCGGTCGCCCAGCTCGGCGATGACACCCGCGACCTCGTGCCCGGGGGTGACCGGGAAGGACGTACCCGCGCCGGTGGCCGCGGCGGTTCCGATGTCGGCGTTGCACACGCCACTCGCGGTGACGGACACACGGACCCACCGGCCTGTTGGCGATGTCGTCTCGACCTCGGAGGGGTGCAGAGGGCCCCCGGGCTCGGTTACGACCATGGTCACGGCGGTCTCTGACATGACGCCTTCCCTCTGTGAACGCGGGGTGCAAATGGCTGAGCAAAACTCCGCATAATTGGTGGTTATGCTTAAGCAGTAGGAGTCCGACCGTAGGCAGAGGAAAGTCGGACCGGTAGGCGACACCAGTGAATGCAGGGATAGGCCTTGGCTATGACCGACCGCCTGAATCTCGAAGGGCTCCGCTATGCGCAGGCCGTCTCGGAGACCAAGTCGTTCAGCGCCGCCGCCCGCGCGTACGGCGTCACACAGCCGGCCCTGTCCAACGGCATCGCCAAACTGGAGGAGCGCCTCGGCGACAAGCTGTTCGAGCGGTCGCCACGCGGGGTGACCCAGACCGCCTTCGGCGCCCGGATACTGCCGTTGATCGAGCGCTCCCTGATCGCTCTCGACGCCGTCTCGGCGGAGGCCAGGCGTCTGACCGAGCCCGGCGAGCAGAAGATCCGCATGGGCGTCTCGCCCCTGATCGGCGCGCATCTGGTGGCCCGGGCGTTCGGCAAGGTCCGAGACCTTCCCACGCCCCGCGACCTTGTGCTGCGCGAGGCGAACATGCAGGACCTGCGGGAAAGCCTGCGGGCCGGCCGACTAGACATCATCCTGATCCCGGCCGTGGCCGCGATGCCACGCTACGAGCACCGGGTCATCGACGTCGAGCCGCTCGTCGTCGTCAGCCCCGACACCTCGCAGGCGACTCCGCTCGAACTTGAGGAAGCTAGCAAGGAGTGCTTCATTCTCGTACCGGACACCTGCGGCCTGACCACGTTCACCACACAGCTCTTCCAGGCCCACGAGATGCCGTTGCGGACCTATCCCGGCGAGGCCGCCGGCTACCAAGTCCTGGAGGACTGGACGAAGTTGGGCCTGGGCTCGGCCATGGTCCCCCGGTCCAAGCTCACTTCGCCCGATGTGCCCCACCGCCCGCTGATGGACCAAGGGCGCGAGGTGCAGATCTCCTTCGAAGCGGTGTGGAGCGCCGACTCCCCGCTCGGGGTCGACCTGCTCCGCCTGGCCGACAGCCTCGCAGCCGCCCGCAGCCTGCCATAGCTGCTGCTTATAGCTCAATTCAGCGGAATCCTCTACCGGCCATCCCGTGGAATGCCTAAATTGGCGGGCGTTGCGGTAATCACCACTCCGCTCATTCCCTTTCCCGACACCCACGGTGGAGTCATGCACCAACTCCAAGCGCTGCTACGCGAGTACGACCATGCCCGCGCCTACACCGACGAGTTGTGGAAGGACCTCACTCCGGACGAAGTGACCTGGCGCCCGCACGAGGACTCCAGTGCCATCGGCTGGCATCTCGGCCACCAGGCCCATGTCGCCCACTTCATGATCCGCAACCTGACCGCGGCGGAGCCCAGCCCCGACCCGGAACTGGATGCCCTCATGGACTCCGCGAACCCGGAGAAGTTCCGCGGCGCGCTGCCGACCGTCGAGAGGCTCACCGTGTTCCGCGACACGGTCGCCGAGCGCGTCCACGCTCGCATCGGTGACATTGCCGCCGGCCGCGTCGGCGCCCCCACTCAACTGACCGTGGTGGGAACCCATCTGCTGACCACGCTCATCAACCACGAGTATCAGCACGACCAGTGGATCAGCGAGGTCCGAGCCGAGAACCTCGGCCACGCGCTCCCGCCCGACCCGGCCTCGGACCGGCTCAGCCGCATCGACGGATACCTCGTCCTGCACTGCGACGCCTGACCACGGCGTGCAACTTCCGTCCTCCGCCTCCCTTTCACGTCCGGAAAACCGAATCCACCTGATCAGGAGCACCACATGTCCAGCACCGCCACCCTCGACTTCACCGGCCGGAAGGTGGTCGTCATCGGCGGCACCAGCGGCATGGGCCACGCCATCGCCCGTCACATCCTCGACGCCGGCGGCACCGCCGTCGTCACCGGCCGCACCCGGTCCAGCGCCGAGAAGGCCGAGGCCGTCCTGTCCACCCACGGAAAGGCCGTCGGGCTGGCAGCCGACCTGGCCGACCCGGCAGCCGTCGAGCGTCTGCGCGTCACCCTCACCGAGGAGCACGCCGACGCCACCCTCCTCGTCAACGCCGCCGGGGTCTTCGCCCCGAAGGCCTTCCTGGAGCACACGTCCGAGGACTACGACCGCTACCAGGCCATCAACCGCGCGTTCTTCTTCCTCACCCAGACCGTCGTCGCCAACATGATCGCCCGCGGCGCGCAGGGATCGATCGTCAACATCGGTTCCATGTGGGCCCACCAGGCAGTCGCCGCGACCCCGTCGTCGGCGTACTCGATGGCCAAGGCCGGCCTGCACGCGCTAACCCAGCACCTGGCGATGGAACTCGCCTCCCACGGCATCCGCGTCAACGCCGTCGCCCCCGCCGTCGTACGCACCCCGATCTACGAAGAGTTCATCCCCAAGTCCGACCTGGACTCCGCGCTCGACGGCTTCAACACCTTCCACCCGCTCGGCCGCACCGGCACACCCGACGACGTGGCCACCACCGTCGCCTTCCTGCTGTCGAACCGGACCGACTGGGTCACCGGAGCCGTCTGGGACGTCGACGGCGGCGTCATGGCAGGCCGCAACTGACCTGCCCTCACGCCGCCGAGGCAGCGGAAGTCGGCAGGTGGGAGGCGATGCGTTTGATGGGCAGGTCAGCGAGTGTGCCGGCGATATTTAGGCCACTGCGGCAAGGTCGTGCTCGTCACCGACAGCTCGACATCCGAGGTGGTGCGGCGGGAGATCCCGCCGCACCTGTGCGCGGAACGCCACTTGGTCGGACGTGTCTCAGCTGTGCGTCACGTCCACGCCGTACAGGGCGACTTCGCCGTAGTTGGAGGCGTCGCACGGTGAGGAGTTGTTGCAGTTCGCCTGGGTGTAGTCGCCGGACTTGAAGTAGCCGCTGCTGAACTCGGCGGCGACCGTGGCCTGCTTGCTGCCGTTGTAGTAGACGTCCACCACCCCGTCGTGGACCACGAACTTGCCCTGGAAGCGCGTCCCCAGCTCGTACGTCGAAGTCACCAGCTTGTAGTGCGTGTTGTTGTACGAGGTGATGTACAGGCTGGTGCCCTCCAGACGGAACGACGTGACATCGCTGGTCGAGTCATGGATCTGACTGGCCATCACATGTGGTTTCACCGCGGGGAGATGCGTGATGGCCTCGTCGAACACCATGGTGTGGGTACCCGACGTGGACGGCCAACTGGCGTTCGCCGACCCGTCGGCGGTCATCTCGCGCAGTTCGGAGCGCGGGTAGCCGGTGTTCGTCGTGGTGGCACCGTTGACGGCGGCCCGCATCAGGATCGCGCCGCAGTCGTCGTCGGTGGTGAACCAGGGGGCGTTGCTGTAGCTCCCCAGTGCGGGCTGCTTCACCTCCTGCGGCGAACCGGTGCTGTTGGGCAGCGGCAGTTGGAGCTTCCAGGCCGTGCTCAGTCCGATGGCGGCGGCCGGCGCGGGGCAGTAGGCGGCCTTCCCGGCGGCCGGCGCGGTCTCCTCGGGCGCGGCCGACGCGCTGTGCACCGACGCCAGCAGTCCCGCGGCGAGCGCGGGCACGGCGACGAGGGCGAGGGCGCGTCGGGAGGACCGGCGCGGTCGGGCGTGCTGATTCATGTGCGGCTCCTTCTCTTACGTGTACGGCTCAGCGGACGAGCTCCCGTACCCTCCCTTCGTCGATGCCGATACCGAGGCCGGGGCCGGACGGCACCTCGGCCACCCCGTCACGCACCCGGATCACGGGGCCGGTGGTGTAGGGGCTGCTCAGGAACTGCCGGCCGTTGAGGTCGGCGGGGGCGACGAGGTCGTAGGCCGCGAACAGGTGGAGCGAGGCGGCGAGACCGATGTCCGACTCGGTCAGTCCCGACCCCATCAGAGCGACTCCGCAGTCCTCGGCCAGCTGGCACTGGCGCAGGGACAGGGTGAGTCCGCCGCAGCGCTGCACCTTGGCCACGGCGATCCCGACGGCACCCCTGCGGACGAAGGAAGCGAGGTCCGTCGGGTGACGCAGGCTCTCGTCCACGGCGATCGGCACCGGACTGAGATCGCGCAGGCGGCGCAGCCCCTCGATGTCGTTGGCGGGCAGCGGCTGTTCGAGCGCGACGACGTCGTACGGCTCCAGGAGCCGGGCCAGGCGCAGTGCGGAGTCCTGGGTGCCGGCCTGGTTGGCGTCGACGATCAGCCGCCCGTCGGGGGCCGCCTCCCGTACGGCCCTCACCCGTGCGGCCTCCAGGGCCTCGTCCTGTCCGGGCACGAGACCCGTCTTGATCTTGAAGTGGCGGTACCCGAGCTCCCGGCCCTCCGCGACGGACTCGGCGAGCGCACCGGGGGTGGCGCCGCCGGCGATCCAGCAGAGGTCGACGGTGTCGTGGCGGCGCCTGCCCCACAGCTCGCCCAGGCTCACACCGCGGGAGCGGGCGAGGGCGTCGTGCCAGGCGACGTCCAGGGCGGCGCGGGCCAGCGGCATTCCGGTGGACCAGCCCCGGCGCAGGGTGCCGTCGAGGACTCGTACCAGCCCGTCGAGGTCCCACAGGGGGAGTCCCGTCGCGGCGGGCGCGAGATAGTGCGTGAGCGTCGACTCGATGGACTCGGTGGTCTCGTACGTCCAGGAGGGGATCGGGGTTGCCTCGCCCCATCCGATGCTTCCGTCCGACGCCGTGACCTTGACCAGCACCCGGACGGCCGGGAGCCCCCGGGCGGTGACCGAGCCGCCCGCGACGGCGAAGTCCCGCAGGGTGGGCAGGGCGACGGTGAAGGTCTCGATGCGTTCGACGGTGGCGCCGGTCGGCGGGGCGTCGGTGGGCGTGTCTGTCAGAACCATTGCGTCTTGTCCACGACGTTGATGAGCGGCTGTCCGGCGACGAACCGCCGTGCGTTCTCCACGAGCACCTCGAACCGGCGCTCGGCGGCATGCGGGCCGGCCCCGCCCACGTGGGGGGTGATCAGGGCCCTGGGGTGGCGCCACAACGGGTGGTCCGAGGGCAGCGGTTCGCGTTCCATGACGTCCAGCGCGACTCCCCGCAGCCGGCCGGTCTCCAGTGCCGCGACCAGGTCGTCGAGGCGGACGGTGGGGCCTCGGCCCACGTTGACGAGACAGGCCCCGTCCTTCATCAGGGCCAGCCTGCGCGCGTCCATGAGCCCCTCGGTGTACGGGGTGTGGGGCACGGTGAGGACCACGATGTCCGCCCGGGGGAGCGCCCGGTCGAGGTGCTCGGCCGGCAGCACCCGCTCGAAACCGGGCGGGGCGGCGGTCACGCGCGGGTCGACGCCCTCCACCCGCGTGCCGAACGCGGCGAGGAGCCGCCCGGTCTCGGCGCCCACGGCACCCGTGCCGACGACCAGCGCCCGGGCCTCGCCGAGCGGTACCACCGCCCCGTCGGACCAGTCGGGCTCCCACTGGGCGTGCGCCTGATCCCGTACGTAGCGCGGGAGTTGGCGGGCGAGCGCCAGCACCAGGGCCATGGTGTGCGCGGCGACGTGGTCGGTGTAGGTGTCCCGCATGTTGGTGACCTGGACCGGATGCCGGACGAGGTCCGGGTGGTAGAAGCCGGGCGGCGGGCCTGCCTGGGGCGCCTGAAGCCACCGCAACTGCCCCGCGGACGCGAGGAGTTCGGGGGTGAGCGTGCCGTAGGCGGCCTCGGCCTCGGTGAGGGCCGCCGCGATGTCGGTGGGGCCTTCGGGGCACAGCACCTCGATGCCGGGAACGGCGTCGGTCAGCCGGCCGGGCCAGGTGCGGGTCTCCTCCGGCAGCGGCGGGACCATCACGAGGGTGAGCGGCGCGGGGGTCATGCGGCGTGCTCCAGAGCCGTGGCGCGGACCTCGTGGTGCAGGGGCACTCCGGCGACGTACCGGGCGAGGTCCTCGGCCATGGCCCGGCCGAGCAGCCGCCGTTCGGGGCCGAGACTCCCGGCGAGGTGCGGGGTGACCACCACGTTGTCCAGCGTGAACAGGGGGGAGCCGGGCACGGCTGGTTCGGGGTCGGTGACGTCGAGCACCGCGAACAGGTCGGAGCGCTCCTCGAGTACGGTCACCAGCGCGGTCTCGTCGACGAGGCCGCCGCGCGCGGTGTTGACGAGCGTGGCGTCGGGACGCATGGAGCGCAGCAGCCGCTCGTCGACCATGCCGCGGGTGGAGTCGAACAGCGGGGCGTGCAGGCTGACGACGTCGCTCTCGGCGAAGACCCGCTCCAG
Source organism: Streptomyces sp. NPDC002499 (assembly GCF_053595415.1). Taxonomy (NCBI): domain Bacteria; kingdom Bacillati; phylum Actinomycetota; class Actinomycetes; order Kitasatosporales; family Streptomycetaceae; genus Streptomyces; species Streptomyces sp. NPDC002499. The sequence goes on along the minus strand of NZ_JBSFXO010000002.1, from coordinate 160,383 downwards.
CGTTGCGGGTTCGATGCCCCAGGAGCGGGTGTCGGCGTCGGAGACGTACGGGTCGTGGCCGAGGACGCGTACCCCGTGCCGGAGCAGGTGGCGGGCGGTGGCCCGTCCGGTGGCGCCGAGGGAGACCAGGCCGACGGTGCCGGCACTGCCGGCTTCGGCCCGGCGGACGGCGGCGGCGCCGGTGCGGCGGGCGGTGAGGACGTAGCGCCAGCCGTGCTTGAGGGCGAACAGGATCTGGGCGAGGGCGAAGTCGGCGACCTTGTCGGCGATGACCGGGCCGGCGGCGGCGACGCGCACCCCACGCTGCCAGGACGCCTCGGTGACGAGCGGGCGGACCGATCCTGCGGCGTACAGGGCGAGACGGAGCCGGGGTGCGCGGTCCAGGAGGTCGGCGGTGAGTCTGGGGGCGCCCCAGCTGGTGAGGAGGACATCGACGTCCTCAAGTGCGTCGGCGGGCAGGTCGGCGGCGGAACAGGGCGGACGCCCGACGGTCACGTACCGTTCGATCTCCGTGCGTTCGGCAGGGCCGTAGACGTCGTCGAAGCGCTCCGGGTCCATGACGTACAGGCCGTTGAGCTGCTGGCGGGTCACGCTGCTCCCTCTGTTGTGCGGGTGTTTTCCGCGCCGCGCAGGGCGCGCAGGCGGGCCGGTGAGGCGAGGCCCGCGTGGTAGTAGCGCACGGACCGTGCTCCGGCGTCCTTGAGTCGCGCCACGCGTGCGGCGAGGCGGGCGGGTTGTTCGTCCAGGACCGACACGTTGGCGATGACCGGGCGCGGGCTGTCGCGGACGGCTTCCTTGACGCGGGCGACGGAACGGTCCACGTCGTCCCAGCACTTGACGACGACGGCGGTGGCCCGGCCGTCGAACCGGGTCAGGTCGATCCCGGTGTCGGGGCCGGTGGCCTGCGGGTCGCCGTCGGCCATGAGGAGGAGTTCCCGGTCGGGCGCCGCCTCGGCGATCCGCCGGGTCAGTTCCTCGACCACGGACCGGCGGTGCCGCAGCAGCGCCTTGGCGGCCCCGTCGCCGAGCGCCTCGGCGAGGGTGTCCGGGGCGCGGACGCCGTTCCTCAGCTCCGCGTCGACCGTCCGCCGCACAGCGCTCGCGAGCGCGCCCGGATCGGCGCCGGCGGCCTCGATGCCCTTGCCGCAGGCGGGGCACAGGCACACCGACAGCAGGTCGCGGCAGCCGCGGCCGAGGTCGGCGCCGTCGGTCTTCTCGTGGTGGCTGCCGTGCTCGAAACCCAGCCAGCCGCAGGCTTCCAGCATCAGTGCCGGGGCCGTCGCCGCGTCGTGCCGTTCGGCGAAGGCGCGGACCAGGTCGACGGCGTAGTCGGCGACCTCCGGCTGCGCGGGGCACAGGGCGTATCCGTAGCGTTCGCCGTAGGCGTTGCGCACCGTCAGTTCGGGGGCGCGGGTCCCGGCCGCCGAGCTGTGGGTGAGGACGAGCCAGGCCTCGACGCGCAGCCCCTGGGCGCGCAGGGCGTCGGCGGCCGTGCCGAACCGGTCCGGGGCGTCCACGGCCCAGCCGGGCGCGACGGGCCGCAGCCGGCTGCCGCTCCACCGGCTCTCGTCGAGGGCGAAGTACGCCGCGGCGTGAGTGGCGTGCACGGTGCGGTGCACCGGGTGGAACGGGGTCATGGCGCGGACGGAGTGGTAAGCCGCCTGGAGGACCACCGCGCCCACTCCGAGCGCCGCGATGCGCTCGGCGGCCGCGGGGTCGCCCACCAGGTCCCAGGTGTAGGCGAAGGCGCCGTTGAGATCGGGGCAGCCGGGTGGCTCGGACGTCACGGGATCACTCCTTGGTGGCGCCGGCCAGGCCGCGCACGAAGTAGCTCTGGAAGAAGACGAAGACGAGCAGCATGGGAATGACGGACAACGTCATCCCGGCGGCGAATCCGGTCCAGTCCACGGAGTGCTCGCCCTTGAAGGACAGCATTCCGACCGCGAGGTTCTGGAGGTCCGGCTGGCCGAGGGTGAACACCAGCGGGATGTTGAACTCGTTCCAGTTGCTGATGAACTGGAAGATGACGACGACCGCGATGACGGGTTTGGCCAGTGGCAGGATCAGCATGAAGGTCCGCAGGAATCCGGCCCCGTCGAGTTTCGCCGCGTCGAAGAGGTCCTTCGGGACTCCGGAGAAGAACCCGATGAAGAGCAGTACGTACAGGGCGCCCGCCGCGCCGGACATGGCCAGGATGACCCCGGCCCGGGTGTTGAGCAGGCCGAGGCTGTCCACGAGGACGAACTGCGGAATGATGATGGAGGCCACCGGCACGAACAGGGTGGCCACGATCAGCCGGTGCAGTGCCTTGCGCCCGGGGAATTCGTAGCGGGCCAGGATGTAGCCGCACAGGGCCGACTTGAAGAGTTCGACGAGGGTCGACACGACGGCGTAGAGCACCGTGTTGAAGAAGTACTTGGAGAATCCCGCGTCCACCCACGCCCGGCGGAAGTTGTCGAAGTTCCACTGGTCCGGCATGAGACTCGCGCCGCCGGTGAACAGGCCGGTCTGGGTCTTGAACGCTCCGGTGACGACCCACAGGAACGGATAGATCCACAGCAGGCCGATCACGATCAGCAGCGGCAGGGCGACGAGGTTTCCCCGTGCGGGCCGCGACAGCCGTCGGGAGTGTTGTGCCCGGGGCGCTTTCGCCGGGGACTTGTCGGTACGGGAGAGTTCTGTCCGCGACATCAGACTCCGTACTCCTTCCGCAGTTTCTGCGCCCGGCGCACGAACAGCCCCTGGCCGGTGACGAGGAGGAACGCCAGGACGGAGAAGAGCAGCGCGGCGGCCGACGCGTATCCGTAGGCGAAGGGCATCGACCCGAAGGCCTGCCGGTAGATGAAGTACGAGACCACGTACGTGTCGGTGCCGGGGCCGCCGCCGGTGAGGGTGACGACGAGGCCGAACACGTGCATGGCGTTGACCAGAGCCAGCATCACGATGACGACGGCCACCGGGCGGATCAGCGGCAGGGTGATGCGGGTGAGCTTCTGCCACTCGGAGGCGCCGTCCAGGTCCGCGGCCTCGTAGAGCTCGTCCGGGACGTTCTGCAACGCCGCCATCCAATAGATCATGTACTGCCCGAACACTTGCCAGACGGAGATCAGGATCAGCACGAGCATCGAGGACCACCGGCTGGCGAAGACGTCGGTGGTGCCGTCGGTCAGGCCCAGTCCGTGCAGCGCGGAGTTGAGCGCGCCGTTGGACGGGTTGAGCAGATAGGTGAAGATCAGGCCGGCCATCGCGACGGGGATGATCAGCGGGGCGAAGAAGACGGTCCGCAGCGCCTTCTTCGCCCGTAGCCACTTCCGGGTCATCACCAGCGCCGCGAGGAGCGAGAGCGGCAGCTTGATCAGGGTCGTACCGACCGCGAACAGCAGGGTGTTGACGACGGCCTTCCAGAAGAGCGGGTCACCGAGGAGCCGTGTGTAGTTGTCGCCTCCGACGAAGGTGTTCAGCGGTCCGTTGCCGGACCAGTCGAAGAAGGAGTAGTAGACGGTCGCGAGCAGCGGCCAGAGGGTGAAGCCCAGGTAGAGGACGAGGAAGGGCACGAGGAAGAGCGCCACCCACCACCGGTCGCGCCCTTTGGCGCGTTCCCGGTTGTCCTCGGGCGGACTCGCGGACCGGGCGCGGCGCGCCGCCTCGACGGGGCGGGCGGTGGAGACGGGGGCCGGCGCGTCGGGAGGGCGCGGGCCGGGGGGCGCTAGAGCCATGGAACGTCCTTTGTGTGCTTGCCTGTTCCGGTTCCTGGGCGGGTGGGCTACGCGGCCGGCTTGTAGTCGGCGGTGTACGACCAGTCCGGGAAGGTGAAGCAGTCGAGAGAGACCTTCAGACCCTGGTCCGCTTCCTTCTTCAGCTCGTCCTTGAGCGTCCGCTGGCGCTCGGCGACGATCCGATCGGCCTCGGGCTTGAGCGAGTGGCCCGAGTTCAGGGCGCCGGACATCGCCTCGTACTCCCAGGTGGGCCGTTCACCGATGGCCTTGACGTAGGCCTTCGACTTCACGAGGTCCGGGCACTTGGCGACCGGAAGCGGCAGCTTGACGCGGTAGGCGGGGTCGTCGGCGATCTTCATGATCTGCTTGATGGCCGGGTCCTCGATGTAGCGGGCGTTGTCCGCGAAGGCCAGCGTGCCGAACCCGCCCTTGAGGTATTCCTTGGTGAAGTAGCCGCCGGGCTTGGTCATCCAGTCGAGGAAGGTCCACGCGGCCTTGGACTGCTTGGACTTCGCGCTCACCCAGTACTTGTTGCCGTCGGGCTGGCTCCACAGGGCGCCCTTGGAACCGGTGTCGGGCACGGGGTGGGGAGCCACGGTGTACCCCGACGCGTCCAGGTCCAGGGTCTTGAGCACCGACGGGAGCCAGGTGCCGTCCATGGTGATGCCGGCCTGGCCGGCGGCGAACTGCTGCCGGGTGAAGTTCTTGTCGTTGTTCCCGGGTGCCAGGTAGCCGTCCTTCTTGAGCTCCTGGATGAACGAGAACACCTCTTGCGCCTGCGGTGTGTTGAGCGAGAACGAGCCCCGCTTGTAGTCGAAGAACCAGTCGTTGACGGTGTATTCACCGGCGGCGAGCGCGTAGAAGGTGCGCTGGAGGTCGACGTCCTTGCTGGGTGCGGCGATGCAGAACGCCTTGGTCTTCTTCTTGATGGCCGCGCAGGCGCTCTTCAGGTCGGACCAGGTCTTCGGCGGCTGCGCGGTGTCCAGTCCCGCGTCCTTGAAGACCTTGTTGTTGAGGTACATGTACCCGGGGCCCCAGTAGGTGCTCTCCGAGAACGGGAACGCGTAGGTCTTGCCGTCGAGTTGGTTCACGCCCTCCGTGAAGGAGCCCTCGTGCCACCGCTTGGTGAAGGAGGCGGGCAGCGCGGCTCCGCCGTTGAGGGGCTGGATCCACTTCTGGTCGAGCAGCTGTGACATGGCGAGCGGGCCGTTGTCGCTCCAGTAGAAGACGTCGGGGCCCTGTCCGCTCTGGAAGGCCAGCGGCAGCGTCCGCTTGTACTCCTCCTGCGCGATCGACTGCCACTGGACGGTGATGTCCGGGTGCTGCTTGTGGAACTCCGCCGCGACCTGCTTGTGGAAGTCCGTCTGCTCCGCGGAGTAGTCCCAGATCTTGAGGGTGGTGCCGGAGCTGCCGGAGCCCCCACCGCACGCCGCGAGGAGTGGCCCGACCAGCAGGGACGCGAGCGCCATCCTGCCGATCCGGGACTTTCTGAGTGCGATTCCTGTGCGCATGGTCGGCTCCTGCTCTCTAGGGATGGCGGCTCTGCCCGCCCTGGTGGCCGTGCTGGTCCGGACCGAAGCGCGGTTGACGTTAGGGCCCGAAAGTGAGCTGAGCAAGCGTTTTCACAAGATGGAAGATTGGATCTTGAAGCCTCTGTGAACCGCATTGGCAGTTTGAGCTGGTGCTTTATGCGGATCCATCGACCTGACAATCTAGGAGATGTAGTTTGAGGGAGCGCTTTCACAGCACTCAGGTGACCCGCCGCCCGGGCGTGGTCCCTTCACCGATCGGAAACGGAGCACGTCGTGCGTGTCCTCGTCCTCACCAAACCGTTCGGCCCTCTGGCGCCGGAAGTACTGTCCGAGCAGCTGGTTCGCGCCGGGGCGGACGGTGCCGACCTCCTGGTCAGGGAAGGTCAGACCGTCACGCCGGACACTCCGGAGCGGATCGGCGAGACGGCACGGGCCCTGCGCGGGAATGGCTGTGAAATCGGTTTCCTGAGTACGGACCTGACCTCCGCGGGCCCTGTGGCCGACCGTCTGCTCGGACACTGCGCCGAGGAGGGCGTGACCCGGGTGCGCGTCGGCTTCTACCGCTACGACGCGGAGTCCGACTACCCGGCCGGCCTGGACCGGGCCCGTCGTGACCTCGCCGGGCTGGCCGATCTGGCGGCTCGCCACGGCGTGCGGCCCGTGCTCGCGCTGCACCACGGCACCCTCCACCCGTCGGCCGCGCACGCGATGCGGCTGCTCGACGGCCGGGACGACGTACTGATCCACCCCGACCCCGGAAACCAGGCCAAGGAGGGCAGCGAGGACTGGCGGCTCACGCTCGACACGATCGGCGGCCTCGACCGGGTCGGCTGTGTCGGTGTGAAGAACGCCCTCTGGGAGCAGGTCGGTTCACCCGAGGACTGGACATGCCGGTGGCAGCCCCTCGCCGACGGCGGCGTGGTGCCCTGGCCCGCGCTCCTGGCCGGGCTCACCGGGGACGGCTACACCGGCCCGCTGTCTTTGCACGTCCACTACGCCACCGACGACCCGTTCGCCGCGGTCCGTCGCGACGTCGGGCATCTGCGCGGGCTGCTGGCGGAAGCGGGGGCGACGACCTTGGCACGCTGAGCGACGCACGAACTACGCTGGCGAGGGACCATGGGCGACTGGGAGCTGGGATTGGCTACTTCGAAGGTGCCGGACATGACGGAGGACGCCGGAGCGTCCGCGGAGCCGACCGCTCCGGACGACGGACCAGGTGTCCCAGGCGCGAAACCGCTCCCCGCCACACGCAAGGGGGACCGCAGGCGACGGGTCACGATCACCGACGTCGGCGCGGCGGCCGGAGTGTCCACCTCGACCGTCTCCCGCGTCCTCAACGGCACGGCCCACGTCGACCCCGAACTCGCGCGCCGGGTGCAGAGCGCGGTCGCCGAGCTCGGCTACCGCCCCAACGCGGCCGCCCAGGGACTGGCCCGCGGCGAGGCGGGCGCCATCGGTGTACTCGTCCCCGACCTGGCCAACCCGTACTTCCCCGATGTGCTCAAGTCCGTCTCGGCGGTGGCCCGTTCTCACGGGCGGCGGGTGATGGTGATGGAGTCGGACGAGGACCCGACGAGTGAGCACGAGCTGGCCGAGGATCTGATGCGCTGCTGTGACGGCGTCCTGCTCTGCTCGCCCCGCATGGACCGCGCCGCGATCGTCGACCTCGCCCTGCGCGGCCGTCCGCTGGTGCTCGTCAACCGGATCGTGCCCGGCCTCGGCGTCCCCGCGGTCTCCGCCGACTTCTACGGTGGGATGACCCTGGTCTGCGGCCATCTCGCACAACTCGGCCACCGGCGCGTGGCCTATCTGAGCGGCCCCGAGGCGTCCTGGGCCAACGCGGAACGGATCCGCGCCTTCGACGCCGCCGCCGCGTTCGGCGTGGAGGTCACGGTCATTCCCTGCGGCCATACGGCACGGCAGGGCTACGAGTCGGCGGACGCGCTGCGGGCCGCCGACGTGACCGCCGCCGTCGCCTACAACGACCTGGTGGCGACCGGTGCCGTGGCCGCGCTGGAGGAGGCGGGGCTGCGGATCCCCGAGGACATGTCGGTGATCGGCTGCGACGACATCTCCCTCGACGACCTGCCCGGCTCCCGCCGGCTCACCACCGCCTCCATGGCCCGGGACGAACTCGGCACTCTTGCCGCCCGGCGCCTGGAGTCCCTGATGACCGACGGCGACGACAGCGAGCCGCACTACATCCCGATGGAGCTTCGCGTACGGCACACCAGCGCGCCGCCCGCCGCGCTGCGGAACCGCACCGGCTGACCCGGCGCGAACGTCCCGGTCCGGCGGCCGGACGGACGGCCCGCACGGATTCCCCGGCCGCGCGCGGAAGTTCACCGCGTACGTCTGCACGAGGCCGACGTGCTGAACCGGACCACCGTGAAGCCCTACGACTTCTGAACCGGCCGGTATCACAGGGCACCTTGCCATGGACGGTGCGCCGGTTCCTCGCGACGATGCGTGGGGAGTCGACGGGGAGGTGCGGCGTGGATGCTCCCTTTGTGGGGAGAGGCGAGTCCCTCGCGCTGCTGGAGAGAGCTCTGGAGCGGGCACGGTCGGGCGTTCCGCAACGGGTGTTGGTGGAGGGCGGGGCGGGCTTCGGCAAGACGGCCCTCGTGCGACGGTTCATGGCCCTCGGGGGCGTGCAACGTGTGCTGTACGCGGAAGGGGCCGAGGCCGAGTCCGGCCTGGAGTTCGCGGTGCTGGACCAGTTGCTGGCAGGCACATCAGGTGTGCCGTCGCACGGCGGATCGGCGGACCCGTCGGCGGCGGGCGCCGGACTGATCGACGTCATGGACGAGGCCCAGGACCCCGGCGGGGGAGTGGTGGCCATCGTGGTCGACGACGCGCAGTGGGCCGACCATCCCTCGTTGCTGGCACTGACCTTCGCGGTGCGCAGACTGCGCGCCGACCGAGTGGTCGCGGTCGTGGTGGTACGGGACATCCATGACGTGTCACTGCCGGTGGGGCTGCGTCGACAGTGGACGGCGGCGGACACGGTACGGATCAGACTCGAAGGCCTGACCGTGGCCGAACTGCGCCTGCTGCAGCACCGATCGGGAGCAGCAACGCTGTCGGCCCGTGCGGCGGCGCGGCTGCACGCGCACACCGCCGGCAACCCACTGCACGTACAGGCGCTGTTGGAGCAGGCGGACCCCGGCCTGCTCGACGAACTGGAGCACGCCGACCGCACGTTGCCCGCCCCGAAGTCCTTCACCGAACTGGTCCTCGCCAGGCTCACCGGCTGCACGCCCGCGACCGGGGACCTGGTGTGCGCGGCGAGCGTGCTCGGCGTCCGCGGCCCGCTCGACGCGGCCGCGCTGCTCGCGGGCCAGGACGACCCGCTGCCCGCTCTCGAAGAAGCCGTCTCGGTGGGCCTGTTGACCGAACGTGCGGGGGACACCTCGGTCTCCTTCCCGCACCCGCTCGTGCATGCCGCGGTCTACCATCAGCTCGGCCCCGTCCGGCGCGCCGCCCTGCACCTGCGCGCCGCCGACCTCACCGGCGAGGAGTCCCTGGCCCTGCGACACCGTGCCTGCGCGGCGACCGGCACCGACTCTGCGCTGGCAGCCGACCTCGCCGCGCTCGGCCGTCGGCTCGCCGCCGAGAGAGCCTGGTCGACGGCCGCCGTACAACTCTCCACCGCTGCCGGGCTGAGTCCCGACCGGGCAGTGTACGAACAGCTCACTCTGGAGGCGGTCGAATGCCGGCTGCTCGCCGGCGAGGTGCCCGACACCGCCCAAGCGGCCCAGCACGTCCAGGAGTTCGCCCACAGTGCGTGGCGCAGCTACCTCCTGGGCCGCCTCACTCTGTCCGACGTGGACCGTTCCGAGGCGCTGCTCCACGATGCCTGGCGACGCTGCGACCCCGGCACCGAGCGGGAGCTCGGCGCACGGATCGCCGGCCAGCTCGCCGGGCTGTACGGCAGCATGCTGCGAGGCGCGGACGAGGCCGAGTGGGCACGGCTGGCGCTGCGGCTCGCCCCCGAATCCACCGCCATCGACATGGTCCGCTACCTGGCGATCAGCGGCAGGGCCATGAGCGGGCGGGCCGCGGCGGAACTCGCGGTGCTGCGGCCACTGCCCGATCCCGCCCTCGCCTCGCCCGCGGAACTGGAGGAGCTGCTGGGGCGGGGCACGCTGCGCGGGCACACCGGTGATCTGTCGGGCGCGATAGGGGACCTGAGCGGAGTGCTGGGGGCCTGTCACACGCGTTCGGCGTTGTTCCGCGTGGTCGCCGCGACCGTACTGGCCTGGTACGAGTTCCGGGCGGGCCGCTGGGACGACTCGACGGACCACTGCGACTTCGCGCTGTCCCTGGCCGTCGACACCGATCAGCCGCACGTCGCCTTCACCTGCCACACGATCCTCGCGCTGGCCCGGTCCGCCCGCGGCCAATGGACCGAAGCCGCCCATCACGTACAGGTCACCAGGGAGTACGCGACCTCGGGCCACCCCTATCCCACGGTGCAGGCGGCTGTCGCCGCGGCCCATCTGGCCCGTGCTCGCGGCGAGCCCGAGGCCGTCGTCGCCGCCCTCGGACCCCTGCTCACCTTCGGTAGGCGGGGCAGGTTCGAGGAACCGGGCATGATGCCCTGGCCGGATGTCCTCGCCGACGCGTGGACCACGCTGGGCGAACACGAACGCGCCGAGGAAACCCTGGGCCCCTACGAGGAGTTGGCCGCCGAACGCGCTCATCACGGCGCTCAGGCGCTCGCCGCCCGCAGCCGCGCGACTCTGCGGGCCGCCCGAGGCGACGCCGCCGGCGCCGAGAACACCTTCCAGGCCGCGCACCGTCATGCCGAACATGCCCAGGAGCCCTTCGAGCGCGCGCAACTGCATCTTGCCCACGGCCAGTTCCTGCGCCGCACCAACAAACGCACCAGGGCGGGCGAACAGCTCCGAGCCGCCGAAGAGATCCTCCTGCGACTGGACGCCAGGCCCGAACTGGACCGCTGCGCAAGGGAATTGGCGGCCTGCGGTCTGGAGACCGGCGAGCCCACGACCCGCCAGGAGAGTGTCCTCACCGCGCAGGAACTGGCGGTGGCCCGCAGAGCGGCGTCCGGGCTCACCAACCGCCAGGTCGCGCGCGAACTCGTCATCAGCGTCAAGACCGTCGAGTTCCACCTCGGCCGCGTCTACCAGAAGTTCGGGATCGACTCGCGCCACCACCTCGCCCCCCGGCTCGCGGCCGAACAGGACTAGGGAGCACCCCGGGTCACTCCCCGGTGCCCGTGCGCCGGCTGCCGCCTAGCGTCGGTGGAGCCGTCGGGGAACACCCGCGGAGGCAGCCCGAACTCGGGGGAGAGCAAAGAAATGCCAGACAACACAACCGACAACACGGAAGCCGTCGTCACCGGCATTCCCAACGCCAAGGTCCAGGCCGTGACCGAGCGCGTGGTACGGGAGTTCCAACTCGCCGCGGACAAGGTCGCGGCACACCACGGCGGATCCGTGAAGTTCCCGATGCCCACTGACGGTTCCGCCGCGGAGCACCTCCTGGCCAGGAGGTTCGCCCAACTCCCCGCAGGCCACCAGAAGGAGGCCGCGGGACGAGTCGTGGCCGACCTCGGGAACGCGGCGGCTCGCTCGCAGCGGCTCGGTGACCTCACCAAGGTCGATCTGCGGTCCCCGACCCCGGTCGAGGCCCAGGTCCGCGCGCTGCCCTTCCCGGACGGGCTGAAGTTCACCGCCGGCGAACTGCGCAAGAGCCCGGCGATCAGTGCCCCGCAGCGTGTGCAGGAAGCGACCGCGGAGCAGTTGACGAAGCTGGAACTGCGGATCCAGCAGGTGACGTGTCTCGACGACACGAGTGAGCTGGGCGCGGACGAGATCGATGCGGCCGGCGTCAGCGTCGACGAGAGCGGCGACACCAAGAAGGTCCCCGCGTTCCGGGTACGCAGCTTCCACACCGGTGACGTGCAGAAGTACACACCGCCTCGGCAGTTCACGTTCTTCAGCCTGACCGAGGGCACGGTGCAGTTCCCGAAGTCCTACTTCGTCACCCTGGCACTGGCGGAGGAGGACTGGGGTGGCTTCGACGATTTCCTCAACGAGCTGCTCGCCAAGGTCAAGACCGAGGTGGTCGCCGCGATAGCGGCCGCCATCGGGGGAGCGATCGGTTCCCCCGGCGGCCCCATCGGGATCGTCATCGGGATCGCCGTGGGCTGGGCGGTCACCGAGATCTTCGAGTACCTCAAGAGCACGTGGGGCGACGAACTGTTCCTGCCGGTCACCGTCAGCGCTGTCATCCCGTCGCTGACCAGCCGCTGGACCGGAAAGCCGGACAGCCCGGAGCACACCGTGAAGTACACCGGCCACGGCGGCAGTTACCAGCTGGTCTACGACTGGCGGATGTACAAGTGACGGCAGCCGGGACACGGCAGAACCGCCCCGTCCACGGGCTGGCCCCTGCTCTACCCGGATGAGGTGACCGCCAAGGGACGCGCGTCCCACCGCGGCCGCTCCTGACAGCCGGACCGGCTCGACCCGCGTCCGCCATCGACGCGGTACCAGGATGGGCCGTCCGCCTTGGACGGCCCATCCGCCGTGTGACGCCGGCGTCGGCATCGATCCCCGTCATCTCACCCGCACATGAAGGCGAGTCACCGCTGTGTGCTCAGGCGCGAATGATCTTGGGGAAGGCCTTGGTCGTGTCGACGTAGTACTTGCGGACCAGCCGGCCGAAGCCGCCCTCCGCGCTGCCGAGCATCATCGTCTTGACGACCTCCAGGCTCTTCGCAGCGGTGAAGTCCTGCGGCTTGGTCTCGGTGACGCCGGCGACCAACGCCTCCCACGCCGTCCGAGACTCCGTCGTGGCGCTGACGTCCGGGTCGAAGCCCAGGTAGTAGCCGCTTCCATCGGTTTCCTGCCCGACGGCCAGGAAGACGATCACATGGAATCCGGCGTTGCGCTCGTTGTTGAACTTGCTCTGCGCCCCGCCCACGTGTCCCGTCGAACCGTTGACGTACACGGCACGGTCGGCCTTGACGGCCTTGTCGACGGCGGTCCACTTGGCCGGGACGCCGATCGCCACCGAGAGGTCGCTGGGCTCGTACAGCCCGTCCTTCCCGGCGCTCAGGAGACCGCCGACCCTCTTGGCGCGCACCTGGCAATCGCTGTCCAGCATCTTCGCGAACGTGGAATCGGCCGGCATCTGCAGCCAGCACTGGAGGCGTTCGAGGGCGGTGCCCGTCGTCGCATCCACCGCCTTCGAGATCCGGTCCCTGATGTCCTTGACGGTCGGTGCGGTCGTGTCGTCGGCTTGAACGTACGCCTGCTTGATCACGAAATATCCCCCCAAGTCCGGCTTCCGTTGGGGCCACTATGGGGCACGGAGCGTGCCTTCGGAAGAGCGGGGAACGCAGATCCCGGCGCCGGGTCAGATGCCGTCTGACCTGGTGAGTCTGCGGTGACATGTGAGGATCGGCGACACGAGAGAACAGGTCGGGGCTCCTGTGGGAAGGCCACCGTTCCCGTCCCCCTGTGTCACTCGCCGCGCCAGGACTCCAACCGCTGCGCGACGGCGCGCAGATCGGCTTGCTGTCCACGGACCGCCTGGGCGAGTTCGTACAGATCGTCGTCCTTGGCCTGGAGGGGCTGACCGGAGACGTGCATGTACTGGCTGGCGCAGGCCCAGCCGATGACCAGGTTGTAGTCGGTGAAGGGGCGCAGCAGCAACGCGGTGTGCAGGAAAGTGGCGGCTCGGGAGGCGACCTCTTCGTAGTAGAGGACCCCGCGCTCCCGCTCGAACGTGTGCCGGTCGGCCATGAACCCAAGTGCGCCCCAGTCGGCGATGGGCACGTTGAGCGGGGAGATCGCCGACTGGATCTGCAGGACCCAGCCGACATCGACACGGATGATCGGGCTCACCGCTGTCCCTCGGGGAAGCGGGCCACGACACCGGGAAGCACCCGGGCGGCTTCCTCGACCGCCCCCTCCACGAAGGCGAGCCGATCCGCCTCCTGCACGGTCACGTCGTGGACGTGCTGCTTCAGACTCCGACCCGTGAGCGCTGCCCGTTCACGGAGCCGGGCCATCTCGTCTTCGGTGAATTCCACGTTGAGTGCGGGCATGAACGCAAGGTACCGCACCCGGTACCGAGTGCGGTACCAGATGTCGCGGGGTCCGGCACGGAGAGCGACTGGGCGGCGCCGACCGACTCCCATTGTCGGGCGCATGCGTGTTCCTCACTGTCTGCCGGCGACCAGGCGCAGGATGGGTTCCCTGCGGAGCCTTACGAAGATGACGGCCAGGGCGACGGCCTGTACGAGAGCGCAGACCAGGATGACGTTGCCGAGGTGCGGTGGCGGGGTGAGCGCAACGAGGATGCCCGCCACGGGGAAGGGCAGCAGAAGGAGCAGCATCGTCAACGAGAGAGTGGCACCGAGCGCGGTGACAGGGATGATCAGCGAACGCACCGTGCGCAACACGACCGTGAGGCCACCGTCGCCCGCCATGAAGATCGCTATGAGGACGGTGTAGGAGGCGAAGGACGGAGCCTCGGCAAGGGCGAGACACGCGGCGGAGGCGAGCGTCGCCGACACCATGCCCACTCCCCACAGGTCGATGCGGCTCACCGCCAAACGGCAGCATGTGATCGCCAGCAGGGTCGCCACGGCGGCGGCCGACCACATGGCGCCGACATCGGCGGAAGAACGCCCGAAGGTCTCCACCACGATCACAGGGCTGGCCGACTGGAGCAGCCCGAGGGCGAGGTTGGAACAGGCCAGCCCGGCCACCAGCCAGCCCAGGACGGGAAGCGTCAGCAGAGTATTGAGGCCCAGGCGCAGCGCACTGTTGCTTCCCGCGGCGTCGGTACGTGCGGCGCGCAGCGGGGTCGGGGGAGTCTGCAGACCGAGTACGGCGGCCACCAAGGACAGCGCACTCAGGCACCCGAGCATCCATCCCGGCCCCGCCAGAAGCAGGAAACCGGCGATCAGCGGACCGACGACCGCGGCCGTCTGGTCGATGCCGACGAGGACCGCCTGGATGCCATGAGGCCGCGCTGTGTCCCGCCGGGTGACGATCGCACCGACGGCTTCATTGGCGACGAAACCGAACTGGGAGAGTGTGCCGGTGACGGCCGCCAGACTCAGCACGACCGCGGTCTCCTCCGTGCCCCGCGGAAGCATGAGCACCGCGACCGCCGCGCCTGCCACCACCATGGCGCGGGCGAGAGAGGCGATGAAGCAGACGATCGCCGCGCCCCGACGGTCCACGGCACGGCCGGCCGGGACGAACGCCACGATCCGCGGAGTCCACTCCAACGCGAACGCCAGGCCCGTCAAGGACGGCGAACCGGTAATGGTGAGGACCAACAGTGGCATGGCGTACGTCGCCATGGAAAACGCCAGCGCGTCACCCGCGCGTGGAGCATAGATGCGCCGAAAGAGACTGCCGGGCGGAACGGCGGCATGCCGACCGGCAGGCAGATTCTCGCGCACGGTGATGGCCACGAAAGAGGGAGGCTTTCGACGAGATGGGTCGGAGACGAGGAGAGATCCGGGTCACTTGCGGGGAAAGCGTGGGGGGAAAGGGACCAGGTTGTGGCAGGTTCTCGTGGGATTGGCCAAGACGGTCGGCGGAGGACCGAGTTGCAGCTGCGCTCATCACGCGACACGCGAGGTGACCTGGCCTCCACTTCGGGGAAGGAAGAGCAACTGGCGTGCAATCACCGGCATTTGACGTCGGGACTATACCGCTTTCAAGGCGACGTGGCATATACGGCGAGGGAGTCTTCCGCCGGAAACGAAATGCCCATCTCCGACCTAAAAGGGCCTGGCTGCAAGATATGCGGTTGTATCAGGCCGATACCGGTGGCCACTCTCCCAATACGGACGCGACGCCTGCTGAGTGCGGAGCGCGTTCAAGTTCCTTATAGGTGCGGCACGTCAGCCCAAAGGCGAACTTCCGGGGCAGTGACAGGCTGCAGTGCGAGCGCACCGGCAAGAGGAACCGAGTCGAGCGCGCTGCCGGTTGACGCATCGCGTCCGCGAGTCGCACCAAGGCCTCGACGTGCAGCTCCTGTCTGTGGAAGCTCCCCTTTCCTCACCTGACGCGGAGATGTACGTTTGTACGTACTTTCTTCGATTCGCTATGTCCTCCGCTGCCGCACGTTTGGATCGACCTGTAGTGATGGACCTGGCCACACGCCGCCGCCGCACGGCGTTGTTCCTCTTCTTCCTCGTGCCGGGTCTGTCGATCTCCTCCTGGGTGACGCGAACACCCGACATCAGAGACCAACTGGGCGCCTCGACCGCGCAGATGGGCATCGTCCTGTTCGGCCTCTCGGTCGGCTCCATGCTCGGTGTCCTCGGCTCCGGCACGCTGGTGGCGAAGTTCGGGACTCGACCAGTCATGGCTGTAGGGACTGCGCTCGTCATTCTCAGCATGGTGGTGATCGGCTGCGGAGCGTGGTGGTCGTCCGCGCCCGTCGTCATGGCGGGACTCTTCCTCTTCGGCGCCGGCATGGGCGGCGGCGAGGTCGCGGTCAACGTCGACGGTGCCGACGTGGAGCAGATCACCGGTCGAACGGTCCTGCCCACACTCCACGGATTCTTCAGCCTCGGAACCGTGGTCGGCGCTTCGCTCGGCATCGTGTGCACCGCTGTCGGGTTCCCCGTGCAGTGGCACCTGGGCGCCATCGCGCTCGTCACCGCGGCGATGTTCGCCTACGCCCTGCGGGCCATCCCCCACGCTGTCGGCAAGACCCCCACCACCAAGCAGACCGGCACCGCCGAAAGGCCGCAACGCCCGGCGGTCTGGAAGGACCGACGCCTGCTGCTGATCGGCGGCATCATCCTGACGATGGCGCTGGCCGAAGGCGCCGCCAACGACTGGCTGCCCCTGCTCATGGTCGACGGACACGACATGGACCCCGCCCTCGGATCCGCCGTCTACACGGGTTTCGCCGCCGCCATGACCATCGGCCGCTTCGGCGGAGGCTTCTTCATCAACCGGTACGGCCGCACTCCTGTCGTCCGTGCCAGCGCGATCTCCGCCGCCCTCGGCCTCTCCGGCGTCATCTTCGTCGACAACGGACTTGTCGCCGGAGCGGCCGTCCTTCTCTGGGGACTGGGCGCGTCCCTCGGATTCCCCCTGGCGCTCTCCGCCGCCGGTGACTCCGGGCCCGACTCGGCCGCGCGTGTCAGCCTCGTCGCGATGATGGGCTACGTCGCCTTCCTGGTGGGACCTCCCGGCCTGGGCTTCCTCGGCGACCGCTACGGCCTGCGCGCAGCGATGACCGTCGTCCTCGCCTTCGTAGCCGTCGCGATCTTCCTTGCCCCCGCCGTCAACACCCGCCGCACGCCACCGACGAGCCCCACGCCTGACCCCCAGCCGGCGCCGGCAGAGGAACACCACGACCGCGCCGGTCACTGACCCGGCGTTCAGGTGTTTCCTGCCGGTCGCCCGGAGAGGGTGTCGCGACGCCGAGTTGGCTCACCTTGTCGAACTGAAGCGGCTCAGCGCGGTGTTCAGCGGGTGCGTGCGGCGCACGTGACGTCCGTGGCCGGAAGACGGCCGGTGGCGAGGTAGGCGTTGACCGTGTCATCGACGCACGGGGCACCGTAGACGCCGTACACCGCGTGCTGGTCGGCGCCTTTGAGGGTGACCAGGCGGGCGGACGGCCACCCCCGGCGCACCGCTGTGGCGCCGTCGTAGGTGGTGCGCGGGTCTCCGGTGGCGTTGACGAGCAGGGCGGGGAGGTCCTTCCTGATGGCGGTCGGGCGCTCACGGGGCGAGTCCCAGAAGGCGCACGGGTTGAGGTTGTTGGTGACAGGGCCGATCAGCGGGTCCAGCAGACGCGCGCGCTGGATGTCACGCCAGTAGACCTCCGAATCCCGCGGTGCGGCCTTGTCACCGCACAGGATCGCCATCTGGACGCTGCCGTAGTGGGAGTCGGCCCCGGTCAGCACGAACGCGAGAGCGTCGGCGAGCCACGGGGACGGGGTGACCTGGTGCCCGCCTGCTGCGCGGCTCAGATCCCGTATCCCTTGGGCGAAGTCCCCGTATGCGGCGTCGTTGTCCTGCGAGAGGCCGTTGATGACGATGATGGGCACCACGTGCTCGTCCACCCGGTAGGTGCCCAGCCGCAACGGCGTGCGGGCCGCGGCGGCCTGGACGCGGTCCACGGCCGCCAGCACAGTCTTGCGGGTGCGGCCCAGGCCGTAGGTCGCGTCACGGGCGGCGGCCCAGGAGGCCCATCCCTCCAGCGCGTGGCGGTTGGCCTTCTCGGTGCCCCGCAACAGCCTCGGACCGTACCGGTCCGGCGTGATGACGCCGTCCAGCACCACCCGGTCGGTGCGGCCGGGGAACATCGTGGCGTACACCTGGCCCAGGTAACTGCCGTACGAGTACCCCAGGTAGGAGATCCGCCGCTCGCCGAGCGCCGCGCGGATGACGTCCATGTCGCGCGCGGTGTTGCGGGTGGTGACGTACGGCAGCACGTCGCCCGCGTTTTGTCGGCAGCGCTGGGCGAGGTCCTCCGAGAAAGCCGTCACGCGGTCGAACCCGGCCCGGTCGACGCCGGCGCCGCGCAACGCGGAGCCGGTCGGCCAGTGGCAGTCCAGCGGGGTGCTGCGGCCGACGAAGCGGGGGTCCACACCCACCACGTCGTACCGTCCGCCGACGTCCTTCATCGCCCCGCGTATCCACGGCGGGTCACCGAGCGTCTGCCCGCCGGGGCCGCCGCCGTTCAGCAGCAGCGGGCCGACGCGGTGGGCCGTGTCGGTGGCACGGATCCGGGAGATCGCGACGGTGATCGTACGGCCACCGGGGTCGCTGTAGTTCAACGGCACGGTCACATCGGCGCATTGGGCGCCCGCCTGCTCGAGCTCTTTTCCGGTCGTGTCCTGCGGGCCGAGCACGCAGCTCTTCCAGTCGAGGCGCTGGTGGTGGTAGCGGGCGAGGGAGTCGGAGTCGGCTGCCTGCGCGGGGAGGGCCGTGACGGGCAGCAGGGGGAGGGCGAGCGCGGCAGCGGCCAGTCCCCAAGCGGTCCTTCTCGTCGTCCTCGAAGCGCACTGCGGCGAGCGGGCTGGGCGGATCACTGATGTTCCCCTTCTGTCGGCTGTCGTCCTGCGGAAGGCCGCCCTTCACAGAGGGCGGCCTGGACCACTTCCTGGAAGTCCTGTTCGGCCTGGAGCGTGTCCGGCACCTGATTGAGCGCGACGGCGACGCTCCGTCCGCCGGGCCCGACCGCGGTGAGCGCCCGATGGCCTCCCGGCACGGTCCCCGCGTGTCCCCACCACAGTCCGCCGCAGCGCAGCGGAGAGGCGATGACGCCGAGCCCGTAACGAGCGCCGGGCCACAGCCGGTCGGGGTCGGCGGCCACCGTCCGCCGCATGTCGGCCAGTTGGTCCGCGGGCAGCAGATGACCGTGGAGAAGCGCGGTGACGAAGCGGGCCAGGTCGGCGGGCGTGGAGACCAGCGCGCCGCCGACCCCGCCGAAGGTCGTGTTCCAGGCGGTGCCGTCGACGAGACGGCCGTCCTCGTCGGTGAAGTAGCTGCGCGAGTGCGGCCCGTGGATGGATGTGGCGTCCCCGGGCCAGTACGTGTCGTGCAACCCGAGGGGCCGGATCACGCGACGGGTGATCTCCGCCTCCGGAGAATGCCCTGTGACCTCCCGGATGATCAGGCCCGCGAGGAGGTAATTGGTGGTGGCGTAGTGCCACTTGCCGTGCGGGCGCGGTAGATCGAGGGCGCGGGCCACAAGTTCGCGCGGCTCGAAGTGGCGGTACCGGAGACGTTCGGGATGCTCCCACTCGGGCGCGTCGAGGTAGTCGGGCAACCCGCTTGTGTGCCGCAGAAGTTGCCGCACGGTGATGCGACGACCGTCGTAGCCGTTGTGCCGGATCAGACCGGGCAGGTAGCGGTCGACGGGAGTGTCGAGTTCGACCACGTTCTCGGCCGCGAGCTGGAGCACGACCGTCGCGGTGAACGTCTTGGTGATGCTGCCGGCGCGCAGCCGGTCGGTGACGTTCATGGGGCGGCCCGTGCGCAGGTCGGCCGTCCCCGCGGTCTCGGTCCAACTCCCGCAGGAGGCACGCGCGTTGCTTTCGGTGACCAGGACCGCGGCACCGGTGATCCGGTCGCGTTCGGTGAGTGTGCGCAGGGCCTTTCGCAGTTCGTCGTGCGGTCCGCAGATGGCGTGCTGTCGGGCCTCGGGCGGCTGTGCGGCAGCCGGAGCGACGGGCACGACGACGGCCGCCAACAGGACTGCCACGCCGGTGCGTCTGCCCAGCGCCGAGGTTAAGAGGGAGGGTGCCATGCGCCACAACGCTAGGCATCAGCCGTGACGGGGTCACTCGGGCAGGCAGGCGATCCGCAGGTGGGGGCAGCCACAGTAGGGAGCAGGGGGTATGCCCCAGGGAAGGGAGAGGAAGCGGCGCTGACTCAACTGCCGTTGCCCCCCACCGCACGGCATCGTCCTCAACGACAAGACGAACCCTGTCGATCGCGGCAACGCGGTCGTCGACCTCTTCCGGGTTCGCAACGGCAAGATCGTCGAACACCGGGACGTCACCCAGGCCGTCCCCGAGACCTCCGACAACGACAACACCATGTTCTGAGGGGTGCCTGCCGGGCGCACTTCGAAGCCGGTGACGGCTTGCTCGGTGCTGCTTTGGTTCCTTACGTGGTCGGCGGGTTGAAGCGGGAGAACTCGGGAGCACCCCAACGCAGCGGAGAGCCATTGGTGATCCGGACGAGTCGCTCGACGGTGAAGTCCACGACGCGCTCTGCTCCCGGCAGAGCGGCCGCGTGGCCGGGATTCCAGTCGACAGCTGCCGTCCCCGTCAGATGCAGAACGGTCCCTGTGGCCCAGTCCGGGATCAACAACCCCGCGCGGGAATTGACTTCGAGGTTCCCGAGCGTGTTGAACATCGAATTGCCGACGTAGTCGGGCCAGCGCAGGTGACGGGCATCCATCGCTCTGAGGAACCCCGGGTTGCCTCCGCGATGGGAGGCATCGGCGTTGCCGTCCAGGTCCGCCGTGGCGATGAAGAAGGTGTCCGTTCTGTTGACGAGCGCGATGTCCTCGTCGGTGAGCGCAGTGCCTTCGACCGGACCGTCGGGGGTGACTGAGTGCCACTCCGGCACCCTCTTCTGGATGTGCTTCGGGCAGTTGGCGTAGACCTGATCGAGTTCGATCTCCAGACCGCCCTGGACGGGGTGCGCCGTGCCGTTCATACGGATCCGCCGCCGCATGCCCGGGTCCAGGGCGATCATGCCGACGTGAGTCGGTTCGGAGAGCGTGCGGAACAGAGGATCGCCGGTCGAGAGCGAAGCCGCGACGGTCAAGGAGGAAGGGCCGCTGACGGTGATGAAACCCGGATCTCCCGTCAGGAGAGTGGACCAGAGCTCCCCACGCTCGTCGGCCGCGCCTACGACCAGCATCGGCTGCCTCGCCAGGAAGGCTTCGGCCACGTCGGGGATCTCTGTCATGAAGGCGGCGGAGACCGCTCTGGCCCTGTCGGTCAGGCCTGCCTTCTCCTGCACCGCCAACTCGCCGCGGTGATACGGCTTCATGTCTGCTCCTCACGATGTGGTGGTGTCAGCGACTTGCACTCGTTGCCGAACCGTGTGGGCGGGATCCCGCAAGAGTGCTCACGGCGAAGCGCCTGCCGAGAGCCGGGACTCGCTCCGACGGTATGGAGGTCTTCAGTAGACGAAGGTCTGCCATCCCTGGAGGTAGTTGATGAAACGCTCGCTCAATCCGCCCGCGCGTAGGTACTGCGCCGTCACCGGGAGCTTCGGGCTTTCGTACTGAGGGTTTTTCTGTACTTGCCTGGGAAAGTCCCGCTGAAGAATTCCTGCCCGGCCGATCACGACGAAGTCGCATCCCTCTTCCAGGAGTTGCCCGGCGCGCTGGGCGCTCATGATCTTGCCCGCCGCCCCCACACGGACACCCTTGCGAGGCAGGTCGGTGAAAACGCTGAGCAGGGTCTGCCCCGCAAATGTTCCTTCTTGAACGGTCTGGGCAGAGTCCCACAGGGCCAGGTCGAGGTAGTCGATCAGTTCTCGATCCAGTATCTCGGCCGTGATGTCACGAAGTTCCTCCAGGAGCAACCCGTAGCGTTCGACCGACAAGCGCCAACCGATCTGGAATTCAGGACCGCATGCGCGGCGGATACCCTCGATGACCTCAAGGGTGAGGCGGGCCCGGTTCTCCGTGCTGCCGCCGTACTTGTCGGTGCGGTCGTTCAGCAAGGGGGACATGAACTCCGACAGGATCCAACCGAAGGCGCCGTGTACGGAAACGCCATCGAACCCTGCCCGTTCTGCCCTCTGTGCGGCCTCGATGAAGCTGTCGCGAACCAGCTCCACCTCTTCAGTTGTCAGTGCCTTGACTCCCGGGACCGTGGAGCCGGAGGCAGGGGCTGGAATTCCTCCCAGTTCCCGTCGAGCGCGGTGGCCGGCGTGGTGCAATTGGACCGTGGACAAGCCCCCGCCGTCGCGGATCAGATCCGCCATCTTGGTCAGACCGGCAAGATGGGAATCGCTGTGAATGCCCAACTGGCGGTCGAACGCTATGCCGCCGGCTTCGACCGTGGCAGCGCAGGTCTGGATCAACGCGTAGTCGCTCTGCGCCAGTTGCCCGATCCAATCCAGATCAAATGTCGACGCGGATCCGTCGCGCGCGCTTTGCTGGTTGGTGAGCGGTGCCAGAACGAAGCGATTCCGCATTTCCGCGCCATGCGAAAGGGTAAGCGGTTTGAACAGTTCCGAAACTGCCATGAAGATCTCCTGATGGTGCTTCGGCCAGGGCCGAGTCCTTGGGATAAGTGCCGTGCGCCGATTCCTCAGGAGGGAGGCGTCCCGGACGAGCGGGCGGATCATCTCCGCCCGCTCGGATGCGTCAGAAGGTGAGGATCTGGTAGCCGGACTGCACCAGCTCGCGGATGCTCGCGACTCCGGGGGTGCCGGGGGCCTGGTTCTGACCGATCTGCTTGATCCCTTCGTCCTCGATGCCCTTGCTCGCGCCGAAGACGGTGGTGCAGCCGGAGGAGGCCACGGTGGCGACCTGCTTCTTCACCGCCGTGTAGAGCTCGTGCGCAGGGTGGGCCGGGTCCGCCAGTACGGCGGGCCAGCGGGTGCCCGTGCCCTGGAAGAGCACCAGGGCCTCACCGCCCTGCGCGAACTCCCAGGCCGTGGCGAGGGCGTCGAACACGCGGCCCAGCGCCTCGTCGGTGCCGGTCGACGGGTCGGACAGCACTACGACTGCGGTCTTGCTGCTCATGAAAGGTGCTCCTCAAGGTCGTACAGGATGAACACCTTCATATTTACCGTACGTTCGGTAATTTTGCAAGACAGTGCTCGCCGCACCGTTCGCTCAAGCAATGAATGCCCGCTCAGCGCCTACTGGGCATCAGGCAATGGCGGTACGCAGGACGGACGATCCGATGATCCAGATGAAGCGCTCTAGGGCTGGTGCGCGGGCATCAGCAGGCTCGGCAGGAGGCCCACGGCTTCGGTGAAGGGCTCCGTGTCGCCGAGCACCCGAGCAAGCACCAGAGCTCCCTCGATGCGTAGGAACGCGTCCTTGGCGGCTCGCGCGGCGTCTTCGGGCTGCCGGCCGGCGCGCCGAGCGGCATCGGTCATCGCGTCGATCCACGTCACGGCGAGGGCGCGGGCGTGATCGCGGACCTTCTGGGGGGTTCCCGCCAGCGTCATCGTGTCGAGGACGCACGACAGCGCTCCGGCGCCGTAGAAGTCCTTCAGGCGGCGCGCGGTCTCCGTTATCCCTCGCGCGATGTCGGAATCCGACTGCATCGGGTCCAGGATCCACAGGAAGCGCTCACCGACCTTGGTGAGGACTGTGTCCGCGATCTCTTCCTTGCCGGCGGGGAAGCGGTGGTAGAGGCTCGCCCGCTGCAGTCCCGAGGCTGCCGACAGGTCACCGATCACGGTGCCGTCGAAGCCCTTCTCCCGGAACACGGGCACAAGGAGGTCGAGCAGCTGGGCCTCATCGATGGAGGGGGGACGCGCCATTCTTCAATGTTACCGAACTTTCGGTAACATTGGGAGCGTCGGTCGACAGCTGCGCCGCAGGGCTGGCGCAGCTGTCGACGTCGACACTGGTGAGAAGGCGAATCGCGGACCAGGAGCTGCGGTGAGGATCAAACAACTGTCAGAGCGGACGGGCGTCTCTTCGCGGCTGCTTCGCTACTACGAGGAGCAGGGACTCCTCCAGCCGCGACGTGAGGAGAACGGCTATCGCGACTACGAGGAGTTCCAGGTGGCGAGGGTCGAGCAGATTCGCAGCCTGTTGGATGCCGGACTCACGACCGAGATCATCAGAGCTGTGCTGCCCTGCCTGGCCGAGGCGGCGAACTCCCAGTATCCGGCTCCGGACTTCGTGAGCCGAGTACGACAGGAGCGCGGTCGCATGGCGGAGCGTGTCGCCTGCCTCTCGAAGAACCTTCAGGCCATGGACGACTACTTGGACCGGCTCCCCAAGCACTAGCTCTGTCGTTTGACCACAGGCGGGCACACCTACTTCTTGAGTCTGCGGCTGCCGGCGTGCCAGTCCTCGGTCCTGCCCGCCTCCTGTGCCGCGACGCCGAACGAGGGCAGTTGGGGACGTTCCCGCAGGCTGCGCTTGAGTTCGGCGAAGCCGGGGAACCGGGCGAGGCCGATGACGTGATCCCACAGAGTTCCCGCCTGGTCCTCGTCGGGCAGCCGGCTGATCACGGGGCCGAAGAAGGCGACGCCCTCTGGCGGTTCGAAGTGCACGATCGGCGTGCCGACGTCCCTGCCCGTCAGCGCAAGCGCCTCGTCGGACTCGGCCTGGATCTCGACATCACGAGCCGTGTCGTCCAGTGCGTCGACGAGAGAAGTCGGCAGGCCGGCTTCGGCGAGGGCGTCGGCCACGAGGTCGGGCGCGCCCTGCCAGCCGGGGGCGCGGCCTTCGTCGGGCCAGGTCTCCATGACGCGGGCGCCGAAAGCCTCGTAGAGCGGGCCGATCGCTTCACGGCCGTGCTCCTCCCGGGCCGCTGATGCCACTCGCAGCAGTCTCAGGCCCGCGGTGTGCTGGGCGAGATACTCCGCCGGGAAATGGGAGTCGTAGTCGATGTGCGAGTTGATCAGCCGCAGTGAGATGAACCGCCAGTCGACGTGGTAGTCCCGCTGCGCCTGGACGATCCGGATCCACTTGCTGGTCATCCACGCGAATGGACAGACCGGATCGAAATAGAAGTTGACGTCGGTATTCGTGGCCATCGCACTCACCGTCCTCAATCGGTTGATCTTGTTCGCGCTGAATGCTCATCACATTCAAGTTGCTCGTCGTGCGGACGCCGTCGAAGCGCTCAGCGCGGGAATGCGTGGTTGCGTGCGAGGGAGACGACGATCACCGTGGAGACGACGAGGGCCGCCACCACGATCATGAGCGAGGCGGATCCGAGGCCGGCGAGGAGGATGCCACCGAGCAGACCGCCGAGGCCGATTCCGCCATTCCACATCGTGACCATCAACGGCTGGGCGGCATCGGCGTGTTCGCGTGACGCCGCCATCAATGCCCCCTGGAACAGGGTGGCGGCACCGCCGAACGCGAGTCCCCATGCCGCCACCGCGACATAGTCGAGGATCGCGTTCCCCGACCAGAGAGTCAGCGCGACCGCCGCCGAGGCGAAGAACACCGTACTGAGGATGACAAGGCGCCGGTGATGCCGGTCCACGAACACACCGGTGAGCCAGATGCTCAGGATCGAGGCGATGCCGAAGTCCAGGAGAATCCACTGCACTTGGTCCGCGAGCCCGACTCCTGCGAGCACGGGCGCGATGTACGTGTAGAGGATGGTGTGAGCGAGCACGTACACGCCCGTGACGACCAGGATGGTGCGCAGACCTCGTATGCGGAAGAGGTGACCGAGGGGCAACCGCTCGCCGGCCGCCTGGCCGGGGGCGTTCGGCAGCTTCCACATGGTCCAGATGATGAGGAGCGCGGTCAGCGCCGACATGAGGCCGAAGGTCACCTGCCAGCCCACCGCCCGACCGAGAAACGCTCCGGCGGGAACACCCAAGGAGAGGGCGACGGGTGTGCCCGCGAAAGCGAAAGCCATCGCCCTGCCTTTCAGCGCGTCCGGTGTGATGCGCTGCGCATAGCCGCCGAGAAGGCTCCACGTCACGCCGGACGCTGCGCCCGCGATGAATCTCGCCGCCATCGTGACCATGTAGTCGACGGAGATCGCGGTGACCAGGTTGGCGACGAGGAAGCCGATGAGCGCGACCACGAGAAGGTGCCGTCGCGGCCAGTTCGTCGTCGCGATGGCCACGGGAATCGCTGTGAGCATCGTGGCGGCGGCGTAGATGGTCACGGTCTGCCCGGCCACCGATTCGGAAACGCCCAGTGCATGGCTCATCTGGGGGAGTACCCCCGCGGGCAGGGCCTCGGTGAGTGTGGTGATGAAGCCTGCGGTGAAGAGCGACATGAGTGCTGCGATGGGGAGGCGTTCCTTGGGGAGGCGATCCTTTCGTGGCGCTCGGAGGATCGTGTCCTGGACTCTGCTCACTTCTTCTTCCCTCTCTGACGCGCCGAGGCGAAAGCTCGACGACCTGGGACGTCTCAGAGCTCCGCGATTGCGGGCCGGGAAGAGATGCTGCAACCTTCACATTGGTGTGAAGGCAAACGGGGCTGTCAGTCGTCCGAGGTCTTGTCGAGGTCGAGGTCGTGGCCCAGGTCCGTGGCCGCTGTGCGCAGCAGACGGAGTGCGCGGAGCTTCCATCGCTCGGACGCGCAGCGGGAGGTGGGTCCCGCGAGAGTCAGGGAGCAGGCGACCTCCCCGTGCGTGACGACGGGGACCGAGACGGCCACCGCGCCGGGCTGGAACTCGCTCTCGGACACGGCGAATCCCGTCCTGCGTGCCTGGGCCAGCAGCGAGGGCAGTTCCTCTCTGCCCGGTGTGTTCGCCGAGTAGGAGGTCAGGCGTGTCATGACGAGTTCCACGATCGGCTTCGGCGCGTGGGCGAGGAGGAGACGTTGGCCGGCGCCCGCGTGCAGGGGAAGGAGCTGGTTGACGCAGAAGGTGTGTCGCTCCGGATGCGGACTGACCACTTGTCTCAGGCAGAGGCCCTGTGAGCCGGCTCTGACGGCGATCACCGATGTCTCCGAGGTGAGTCGGGTCAGCTCCTGCAGATACGACGTGCCGACCTCCACCAGCCGGGTGTGGGGGAGATGCTGTCCGGCGAGATCCATGAGGCGCCAGCCGGACAGATACGCTCCCTGTGCTTCCTCGATCAGCGCGTATCGGCGAAGGGTGCGCACGTAGCGGTAGACGGTGCTCTGCGGGATCGCCAGTTCCTCCGCGATCTCCGCGATCGTGGCCTGACCGCTGCGTGTGATCGCGATCAGCACGTCCAGCCCGCGGCTGAACGAGGTCTGGTGTTGTTCCGTTCTCTCCTCCACACGGCAATAGTAGGAGCCCGGGTGCCCGGCCTGGCCTGCTGCGATGGACGGCGACGCCTGCTTTACGCCGGGACGACCCGCAAGGGAAGCGATACCCATCCGCGAAGTGTGTTGTGGAGGAACGGCACCGGTGGTCCGGACGGCTCGATGGACGCGGTCCGCTTGACCAACTCGCCGAAGAGGACCTCCGATTCCAGCCGTGCGATGGGCTGACCGACGCACTGGTGAATACCCATGCCGAATGCCAGATGCCCACCCGCCTGCCGCTCCACGTCGTACTGGTCGGCGTCGGAACCCCATCGGCGTTCGTCGCGGTTCGACGCGCCCGGGAAAACGACCAGCTTGCTGTCCTCCGCCAGCCGCACGCCGTGGAAATCCACTGCCCGGGACGTGGTGCGGAAGAAGGACTGGAACGGTGACTCGAACCTGAGCGCCTCGTCGATGGCGAACCGGACCAGTCGAGGGTTCTCCCGCAGCCGCGCCCACTGCTGCGGGCTCGACGCCAGACAGCCTGCGGTGTTGCCGATCGAGAGCGCAGTGGTGTCGAGCCCGGCGGAAAGCAGCGCGCGTACGAGCACCGCGGCCTCCTCCGGTTCGATCGCTCCCGCGTCGGCGTGTGCCCAGATCTTGGCACCGAGGCCGTCAGCGGTGAGGTTCTCCCGCGCGCAGGCGTTCGTCACCCAGTCGACGGTGTGCGCACCGGCCGCCATGTACTGCTCGTAGCGGGCGTCCTCGGGGCCGAATTGCGAGAAGTTCATCGCGCCGTGTGCGAGCAGGTTCTCCTTGCGCCCGGCCCGGGGGATCCCGACGGCGTCTCCGAATACTCTCAGCGGGAATTGTTCGGCGAAGTCCGTGATCGCGTCGAATTCGCGTTCATCGAGGATGCGGTCCACGAGCTCGGTCGCGAAGGTCTGGAATCCAGCCCGTAGCATCCGCATGTTCCGCGGGCTGATGACATCGGCCATGGCGGTACGCAGGGGTGTATGCATCGGGGGGTCGGAGTCCAGGATCCCCGGCTTCCGCCAAGGCGGCTGGTGGTGATAGTTCCGCGGTCCGACCCCGGCCCCGGACAGAAACGTGGCATGGTCGACGAGGATTTCACGGACCAGGTCGAATCGAGTAAAGGCGGGTACTCCGTATTTCTCCAGCCAGACACCGTGGCCCGCGTCACGCATCCGTTTGAACAAGGGATACGGGTCGGCCAGATTCTCGGCAGAGTACGGATCGTCTTCCATCACCGGAAGGTTGTGCTCGATCTCCCCGGACATGTGATGCCTCTCGAACAGCCGCTGGGATGAGACGCACGGTAGGACCGAACCGGTCGGCGCAACAATGCGCATTCTCATGGCGTGAGAATCGGTGTTGTAGTGCCGGGAACCTTTCAAGACGATGACTGCATGACGGACTCCACGGTGCACATCGGGACCACACCTCTCACCCTCGACGACCTCGTCGCGGTGGCTCGGCGTCACAGCCGGGTCGCCCTCTCACCGGAAGCGGAGCAGCGGTTGGCCGCCGGCCGGGAATGGCTGGAGTCCGTCGTCGACGGGACACAGGACGGTCTCCAGGACCCGATCTACTCCGTCAACACCGGCTTCGGCTCGCTCGCGGGCCGGCAGGCCTTCGCCGATCCCAGTGACGCGGCGGAACTCTCGCGCCGACTCGTCCTGTCGAACACCGTGGGCGTCGGCCGCCATGTCGACGAGGAGGTCGTCCGCGCGGCGATGCTCATCAGGGCGGTCAGTCTGCTCGTAGGCCACTCCGCGGTACGCCCCGTGGTGGTGAACACCCTCGTCGAGATGCTCAATGCGGGTGTCCACCCGGCCGTTCCCGAGTACGGCTCGCTCGGCGCCTCCGGAGACCTGATCCCGCTGGCCCACGTGGCCATCGTGATGTCCAAACCGAGTGACGGCCCCGACTCTCCCCTCGATTCGGGCGAGGCCTGGCTCGGCGGCAAGATCGTCACAGGGGTCGAGGCGATGAAGAGTGCCGGCATCGATCGCATCGCCCTGGGGGCCAAAGAGGGGCTGGCCCTGCTCAATGGGACGTCGTTCTCGTGCGCGCAGGTGGCCCTTGCTCTCCACGACGCGGAGAACCTGCTGGCGACGAACCAGATCACGGCGGCCATGACGATCGAAGCCCTGCGCGGATTCGGTGACGCGTTCATCGCCGAGTTGCACGCGGCGCGCGGCCAGCGCGGGCAGATCGAAGTGGCGGCCAGGTTGCGCGAGTTGCTCGCCGATGCCGACCTGGTGGACGGTGACCGCGACCGGAACCCCACCAGACAGCCGCCGCAGGACGCGTACTCCCTCCGCTGTGTGCCCCAGGTTCTGGGGCCGGTCAAGGACACCCTTGCCTTTGTGCACGGCATCGTCGAGAACGAGATGAACGCCGCGACCGACAACCCTCTCGTCTTCCCCGGCTTGCCCCGTCCACTCAAAGCCGTGTCCGGAGGCAACTTCCACGCCGAGTACCTGGCGTTCGCGGCCGACTTCCTGTCCATCGTCGTGACCGAGATCGGGAGCATCACGGAACGGCGCCTCTTCCGCCTGGACGACGGCACCCTGAACCGCGGCCTCCCCGACATGCTCGTGCCGAGCGAACAGGTCGGTATGGACTGCGGCTACATGCTGCCCCAGTACCTCTGCGCCGCCCTCGTGTCGGACTGCAAGACACTTGCCCATCCGGACTCGGTCGACTCCATCCCGACGTGTGCCAACCAGGAGGACCACGTGTCGATGGCCAACAACGCGGGCCGACATGCTCGGCAGGTCGTGACCAACATCGAGGTCGTGGTCGCCGTCGAACTCCTCATGGCCACCCAGGCCCTCGACCTGCGCATGGCGCAGGGGGAGGTGGACGACCAAGGCCTGTCGACGGCTTCCAGGGCCGTCCGTGCACTCGTCCGCTCGGACCGCGCGGCGGACGGCCGAACGCTCTCCTACCTCAAGCAGGACGTCGTGCTCTATCCCTGGGTCCGCCGGGCGACCGAGCTGGTGCACGACGGCGCGGTCGTCGCCGCGGTGACAGCTGAGGAGCGGTCATGAGCGTCTCCTCCACAGCGGTCAAGACGCTGACCATGCAGGTCGCCTCCCTTGAGCGGCCGGCCGATCGCATCGTCTCCATCGAACTCGAGCCGGCCTGCGGATCCGTACTTCCGTCGTGGGAGCCCGGTTCTCACATCGATGTCCATCTCGCCCAGGGTCTGGTTCGTCAGTACTCGCTGTCCCTGGCACCCCGCAACGGACTCTGGCGTCTTGGAGTGCTCGAGGAGGCCGACGGCCGGGGAGGCAGCAGCTACATCCATCGCATGCTGAGAGTGGGCGACCAGATCACCGTCTCCCGTCCTCGCAACACCTTCCCCTTCGAACTCCGCGGGCGACCCGTGATCTTCGTCGCCGGCGGAATCGGCATCACCCCCATTCTGTCGATGGCCGCGGAGGCTGCTTCCGCGTCGGCGGTCTGGTCACTGCTCTACCTGACACGCAGTCCCCGAGCGACGGCCTTCGCCGACGAACTCGCGGCGTACGAGCATCGCGTGATGCACCACTACGACAGCACCGCCGGCATCATCGACCTCCCCACGGCCCTGGACGACCTGGGTGGTCGCGAGGCGGACATCTACGCATGCGGCCCACCCGCTCTGTTGTCCTCAGTGGAAACGTATGCCGCGTCGCGACAGAGTTGCCGCCTGGTCGTCGAGCGGTTCAGCGGGGGCGGTACGACCCAACCGCAGCCGGACGACCGCGAGTTCGTCGTGGAACTCGCCGACGGCACGGAGATCGTGGTTCCCGCCGACGAATCCATTCTTGAGGCGCTGGCACGCGAAGGCGTTCCGCTGCTCAGCTCCTGTCAGGAAGGTGTGTGCGGCACCTGCGAAACAGCCGTGCTCGCAGGCCGACCGGACCATCGGGATCACGTACTCACCGAGGACGAGCGGGCGAGCGGAGAAATGATCATGCCGTGTGTCTCGCGGTGCCTCGGATCACGGATCCGCCTCGATCTCTAGTTTGATGCGGCGCGAACTCCAGGGCGGCAACCTCAACACCCGTCCGGGACACACTCCCGGTCCGACTGTCTCCTGTCAGCGCATTTCGCGGAACACAACGGCCGGACTCATCCGGCGCGCCACTGCGCCGGTTGCGACCTTCGGTGATCACTGGGCCGTGTGCCGCGCAGCCGCTTGAATGCCACGCTCAGTGCGAAGGCATTGGCGTAGCCCACCTCCCGGGCGATCGTGTCCACCGTGCGGTCGGTGTTCCTCAGCAGTTCGGCAGCCAAGGTGATCCGCCAGCCCGCTAGGTAGGCCATCGGCGGTTCGCCGACCAGTGCGGTGAACCGCCGGGCGAACGCTGCCCGGGACACCCCTGCCTTGGCCGCCAGGTCCGCCACCGTCCACGGCCGGGCAGGTGCGTCGTGCAGCAGTCGCAACGCGGTGCCCACGACCTGGTCGTCCAGTGCGCGGCACCAGGCGGGGGCATCGGCGTCCGGTCTGTCGAACCAGCCGCGCAGCGCGGAGACCAGCATCAGGTCCAGCAGCCTGTCCAGCACCATCTGCTGTCCGGGCCGATCTCTGGTGACCTCTTCGGCCACCATCGCCGCCGAAGGCCAGGAGCTGCCCTCGGCCGACACCACCAGCACGGCGGGCAGGGCCTGTAGCAGTGGTTCGCTGAGCTCTCCCCGGCGCTCGAAAGCACCGCTGACCAGAACGGCGGCCCCCTCAGCCGGTGTTCCGCAGGTCCGGGTCGGCCCGGAGGGGTGCTCCACGCCTTCGGCACCGGGGCAGTA
The DNA here is from genome assembly GCF_053595415.1 of Streptomyces sp. NPDC002499. Taxonomy (NCBI): domain Bacteria; kingdom Bacillati; phylum Actinomycetota; class Actinomycetes; order Kitasatosporales; family Streptomycetaceae; genus Streptomyces; species Streptomyces sp. NPDC002499. The sequence continues at coordinate 128,930 of NZ_JBSFXO010000002.1, read as the reverse complement.
GTCGGCGCTGGTCACCACCAGCGAGGGTGTCGTCGCGGGGCTGTCGGCCACCGCGTAGGGCACGTCGCCACGGACTACGGCGATGTCGCCGACGCCGATGGGCACTGGCTCGTGCCGGTCGGGAACGATCCAGGCCTGACCGCGCACCATCGTGGCCAGCGTCAAGGGGGCGCCGCTGGCCATCCGCAGGGCCCAGGGCGCTCGCATGATCGTCTGGCGGAAGACGGCACCCCGAGCCCGTACCTCCGCCAGCATCTCCGACACGGCATCCATGTCCTCAGGGTAGACGCCCAGACATCAAATGGAGCTTTTTGGCCATGGATCGTCTCTCCATCGGCCGGTTGACTGCAGTCATGTCTGAACACCCGATTCTTGTCACCGGCGCAACCGGCAAGTCCGGCCGCCGCGTCGTCAGCCAACTGCGGGCCAAGGGGATACCGGTTCGTGCCGCGGCCCGGAACGGCGAACACACCTTCGACTGGACCGACACCGGCACCTGGGATACCGCACTGGAGGGCGTGCGCTCCGTCTACATCGTGCAGTTGGACGGCACGAAACTCGTCCGCCCGTTCATCGAGCGGGCAGCGCGGCACGGGGTACGGCGGATCGTGCTGGCCTCGGGGCGCGGGATCGACGATCCGGACTACGCGAAGGACAGCAGCGGTGTCCTTGAGGGCATCTCCGACAGCGAGGCCGCCGTACGGGAGAGCGGTCTGGAGTGGACGATCAGCAGGCCGGGCTGGTTCGCGCAGAACTTCAGTGAGGGTTTCTTCGCCGATGCCGTCCTCTCCGGTGAGGTGCGCCTGCCCGCCGGCGACGGGGCTGCCGGCTTCGTCGATGCCGACGACATCGCCGCAGTGGTGGTTGCTGCGCTGACCGAAGACCGGCACGCGGGCCGGATCTACGAGTTGTCCGGCCCCCGGGCGGTGACGTTGACCGAGGCGGTCGCCACGATCTCGGAGGCCACCGGACGCGAAGTCCGCTACGTGCCGCTCTCCGTCGACACCTACGTCGCGGAACTGACACGGCAGGGGGTGCCGCCCGCGGACGCGGAAGCCTTCGCAGCCATCATCGAGCCACTCCGGGAGGGCAGGGACGCGTACCTCTCGGACGGCGTGCAGCGTGCCCTTGACCGCCCGCCGCGAACCTTCGCCGAATTCGTGCGGACCACCGCTGACGCGGGCGGCTGGCCGACCTGACCACGAAGGACGTCACTCCGTCCGCTGCTGGTCCTTGTGACGCGAGGGCGGTACAACCAACCGTGCCCCCGGAGGGTCTTGTCGGGTGCCGGGTGTCTCCACCCGCCGTTCACCCGCCACTTGTGAGGGGTTCGCCTTGCCTACCCGAAGATTCCACTTGCCCGTCATCGCCGCGATGTTCCTTGCCGCCGTCACGGGGACGGCGAACGCCGCGCCCCATGCCTACGGCACCTCGCCGAAGTCCCTGTCTCCAGGCGAATCCGCGTCCGCCCGTGCCGACTTCGACGGCGACGGGTACGCCGACGTCGCCATCGGCGCCCCCGGAGGCACGATTGACGGCAAGGCGGGCGCCGGGTACATCGCCGTCGACTACGGCATGGCAGAGGGCCCCAACGGCGTCAAGCGCCAGCTGGTCAGCCAGAACCGCTACGGCGTTCCGGGCACGGCGGAGACCGGTGACCGCTTCGGCGCCCACCTCACGGCGGCGGACCTCGACGCGGACGGTTTCACCGACCTGGTCGTCTCCTCTCCCGGCGAGGACGTCGGCGACGCACAGGACGTCGGCCGGTACACCATCCTGTGGGGCAGCGTCGGCGGACTGGCCACCGCCACCGTCACCTCCCAGGGGACGACACCGACCCGTGCCGGGGACTTCGACGGCGACGGACACCTTGACCTGGTCACCGGAGACCGTGTGCTGTACGGCCCGTTCGACCGCACCGGCGGCCCCGCTCGCACCAGTGCCCTCGCGGGCGCGGACGCTCGGCTGTACGCGATGGCGTCCGGCGACCTCGACCGCGACGGCATCACCGACCTGGTCGTCAGCAGCAGTACCTCCACCACGGCCGTACCCCGACTGCGCTTGTTCAGGGGCACGCACGACGGTCTTGTGCTCGGTACGGCGATCGCCGCGCCGGACACCGCCGCCGTCGACAGCGTCGGCCTCGGCGACGTCGACGGCGACGGGCGCCAGGACGTCGTCTTCGGGCGCAGCACCTCGGGCCCCGGCGGGCTGGTGGGGGTGGTGCGCGGCACTGCGGACGGCCTCGCGTCCCGGGCCACGCTCCTGAGCCAGGACTCTCCCGATGTGCCGGGTACCGGCGAGAGCGGTGACCGCTTCGGCAGCGACGTGGCGGTCGGCGACATCGACCACGACGGGTACGCCGACGTCGTCACGGGCGTGCCCGGCGAGGACGTCGGCACCACCCAGGACGCCGGCATGTTCGTCGTCCTCAAGGGCGGCGCGGCCGGCCTCACCGGCGCGGGGGCGCAGGGCTTCACGCAGAACACCGCCGGGGTGCCGGGAACGGCCGAGACGGACGACCGCTTCGGCGGCAGCACGGCCGTCCTCGACGGGTACGTGGTGGTCGGCGCGCCCGGGGAGAACACCGGCTCCGGCTCGGTGTGGGTCTTTCCCGCTACGGCGACGGGGGTCACCGCCGACGGATCGCTGAGCTTCGGACCGGGCACGCTGGCGGCCCCCACGACGGGTGCGCAACTGGGCGCCGCCCTCCATCGCTGACGCCGGAGCTCCCGCGCACCGGGCCCGTGCCCATAGGCGAGACGGGTACGGGACCGGTGCGTACCGCCGTCCCGCTCTGTGTCGCGATCCCACCGCGGAGCTAAGCTGAACTGCTCTTCGCCTGGCTGGTCGTCGTGGTCTCACCTTGAAACAGGGGGCGCCGTGCAAGGTAGGGGTGTTGTCGCGGACCAGGTTGCCCGGAGTCGTGCGACGGAGTGGGGTTGGTTCCTGGCATGGCTTGTGGTCGGAGGGTGTCTGGCCTTCGGGCTGGCCGCCTTGCTGACGGTGGGCATCGCGTTCATCGCCGTGGCCGCCGTAGCCGCGGTGTTCCTGCTCCGGACGGGCCCCAGAGAGGCCATCGTCGGAGGTCTCGCGGGCGTGGCCCTGCCGGCCTTCTATCTCGCCTACCTGAACAGGGAAGGCCCCGGGAATGTGTGTCACACGACGGTTGACGGGAGCACGTGCACCGACGAGTACGCGCCGGTGCCGTTCCTTGTCGTCGGAACGACTCTGTTCGTCGCCGGCTTCCTGATCTTCCTGATGCTCGAACGCCGACGCAGGGGCAACGGCTGACGGACCTGTCTCCTGGTTCTCGCTGCGCGACCGCGGCCTCCCGTGCGGAGGACAGGGTCAGTCCGAGGTGTCGAACACCTCGTCCCGTGTCGCGGCGAGCGCACATTCCAGCGCGCCCCGCTGCACCGGATCGTCGGTCACCTCGCCGAGGACCAACTCGGGACGGGGAGCTGCCAGTTCGTGGAGTTCCGAGGTGACGCGTTCCAGCAACGGCTCACCTCCCGGGGAGATCGCGTCACCGGCGAGCACGACCAGTTCCGGATCGAGTACGGCCACCATCGAGGCCAGACCTGTCGCGAGACGGGTCGCATAGGTGTCGAGGAGGGTCCGGTACGGCCCGGCGCCGGCCTGTGCGGCTCGCCTCAACAGGGTTGACGCCACCTCCAGGTACGGGCCCTCGGGCACATCCGTGATGCCCAGATCGCGAGCGAGGCCGGGCAGCACCTGCGCACCGGCGAGGTCCTGGAAGCCACCACCGTTCACCTGGGTGACCCTGCGGACCAGGGGCGCCCCCGGCACGGGCAGGAACCCGATCTCCCCGGCCCCGCCGGTGAAGCCGCGATGAAGTCGGCCGCCCATCACGAGGGCGGCGCCGAGCCCTTCACCGTTCCACAGGAGTACGAAGTTCTCGTGCCGGCGAGCCGCTCCGGCGCGTTGTTCCGCCAACGCGACGAGGTTCACGTCGTTGTCGTACTCGACCGGCGTGGGCAGCGCGACAGCCAGCTCTTCGAGCAGGGTGGGGGAGTGCCAACCCGGCAAGTGCGAGGCGTAGCGCAGTCTTCCGGACGACGGATCGAAGGCGCCGGGCGTGCCGATCACGACTCGTTTCACATCCGCGCGCAACAGGCCGGCTTCCTTGACCGCCCCGTCCAGAGCCTCCGTCACCCGTCCGGTGACGTCCCAGGGCCGCTGCGTGCCCGTGGGCACCTCGCACGTCCCGACGACGGTTCCCGTCACGTCGGCCACCGCGGCGCGAATGCGCTGGGAGGTGACATCGAGTCCGGCGGCATGGGCCGCCCGGGGGTTGAGGGCGTAGAGCTGGGCGTTCGGGCCGGGGCGACCGATGCCGGGGCGGCTCATTCCTCTGGTCAGGACGAGTCCGGCTGCCTCCAGACGGGCGAGGAGCTGGGAGGCCGTGGGTTTGGACAGGCCGGTAAGTGCGCCGATGCGCGAGCGGGACAGCGCGCCGTGCTCGAGCAGCAGATCGAGCGCGGCCCTGTCGTTCATGCTCCGTAGCACGCGCGGTGTCCCCGGGACACCGCTGCGTACGTTCTGCGCCATCACTTCGACTCGTCCTCCACTCGGTTCACGCCACACGACTGTTAAGAAGGTTTCCTATTCCGGAGGAGGGTAAAACCATGCGGGCGGACAGCAGGTGGAAGTCGGCCAACGGTGGGTCCTGTGTGCGAGCACGGTTGATCTCCGGGTCGGTGTGATGGCGAGACACTGTTGTGACGTCGCTTTTCATGGATGTGATCACTCCTGTACGTCAAATGCTGCTCAATGGGGCATGTGGGGCGTCATTTCTTTAGATCATGTTCACATACATGTCTGTGTAACAGAAACTTGTCCACGCCTTGACGATCTAATAGGAAAGTTTATTAACTATCGCCTCACCGAGCCATCGAGTCGTCGGCTCCTCCTCCACGGAAGGTCTCGATGCAACCCAACTCCCCACACCTGCCACGGAAGATCGTGCTGTTGGCGCTCTCCACCGCGCTGGCTGCCGTCGTGATTCCGGCCTCCGGGGTTGTCATGTCTTCGCCCAGCGACATGACCGCCGCCGCCGCTCAACTGCCCGCCCTGGACCTCTCCCAGGCCAACCGCCGTGCTCCGGTGGCGGGCCTGTACGACTGGTCCAAGGCCGGCTACCGAGGTGGTCAGCCCCTGCCGGGCGCCTCGGACATCAACTCCAGCGCCTCCTGCAACATCACGGCCGCCAAGCTGGCCAGTCAGTACAACGTGAAGCCGAATGACAACGTCGACGACTCCGCCGGGCTCCAGGCGGCCATCGACGCCATCCGTACGAGCTGTTCGGCCGCAGCTTCCTACACCAAGCTCAGCCTGATCACCCTGCCGAGCGGCACCCTGAACGTCTCCCGGCAACTCGGCGTGGACGCCGACTACTTGGTCCTCCGAGGCGCGGGCAGCGGAGCCGACGGCACCCGCTTCGTGTTCAAGCCCGATGCCAACACCAAGTACGACGCCCTCACCGAGGACGGATCGGACTGGGACGAGGACGGGATGACCTCCGGTTCGGCCAAGGGCGGTTGGATCTGGCCGGGTCGGGGTCTGTTCCGGGTCCAGTCACGCGGCGTCGACCCCGCCTACGCCTCGGAGTACCGGGCCGCGCCGGCGAACCGCAAGGACCTCTTCGAGGGCACGGTCAACGTGCACTGGAAGGTCGGCGTCCAGCTCAGGGCCAAGCCCGGAGACACCGGCTTCGCCGCCCGGACGGGCGACAAGGTCGTCTACCTCGCCTCCAACGGCTCTCTCACCAACCTCAAGGCCGGCGCGCTCGTCAACGTCCGGGCCGCCAACTCGCAGAAGTTCTACGACCAGCAGAAGGCGCTGCCCACGCAGTACCCCCTGCTCAACATGCACATGCGTCAGCAGATCTTCCGCATCGCGTCGGTGGACTCCAGTAACCGCACGGTGACCCTCGACAAGCCGCTGGAGTACGACGTTCCCGTCAACTCGACGTCCGACGGGTCCGCTGCCATCGACGGAGCCACCTACGCCTCGAAGGTGTCCCCGCTCGTCGACCCGGTGGTGGGCGTCGGCTTCGAGAACTTCTCCCTCACGCAGGACATCCCGGGCCTCGACAAGAACGACGCCGTGCACAACTACGGCAACATGGCCCCTGCTGAGGAGATGCACGGCATCGTCTTCAAGTGGGCGGCCGATTCATGGGTCCGCGGCATCCGCACCGAGATGACCGGGTCGCACCCGATCGTGACGGAAGAGGCCAAGAACCTTCAGATCGTCGACAACTACCTCGACGGATCCTGGAACAAGGGCAAGGGCGGCAACGGATACTTCCGCGGCTCACGTGTGTGGGACTCGCTGTACGCCGGAAACGTCTCGCGCAATCTCCGGCACTTCACCTTCCAGTGGTCCGCCTCGGGCAACGTCGTGATCGGCAACGACTTCGACTCGGACCTCAACCTGCACGGCGGCTGGGAGCGTCACAACCTGTTCGAGCGCAACATATCGAACGTCCCCTACAACCACAGTTCCGGGAGCTGCTCCGCCAACTGCGGCGAGGAGGGCGGCGGCGACGCCGACGACTCCACGTGGTACCCCATCTGGTGGGGTGCGGGCAAGAAGGCCGTCAAGTGGTCGGGCGCCTCCGGACCGCAGAACGTCTTCTTCAACAACGAGCTGCGCAAGCAGACCGGTTCGGCGAGCGGTGAGTACAAGAGCTTCTACAGCGAGCCGAAGAGGATCTACCAGTTCGGCTGGAACGGTACGTCGTACCAGCACCTGGACATCGGCGGCACCCCCATCGCCGACTGGGCCAAGAACGAGACGCGCGACTACACCAATGGTCACGGCATCGACGCGACCAAGACCGACTCCGGCCCGTCCCTGTTCCTGAAGAGCGCCCCGGCCCTGCCCTCCAACCCGACCCCTGATCCGTCCGAGCCGACCCCCGACCCCAGCACTCCTCCGGCCGACGGCGTGAACGTGCCGTTCGGGAGCCACTCCTTCCCGTACGCCGCCGGCACCATCAAGGTGTCCGGGAACCAGGTCGCCAACGACGCGAAGGTGGTCGACTACTACAAGAAGTGGAAGGCCGCGTTCGTCACCTCGAAGTGCGGTAACGGCTGGTCGGCCATCGCCTCGACCGACGCCGACCACCCGTACGTCGCCGAGGGGCAGGGCTACGGGATGACGATCCTCGCCACCATGGCGGGGGCGGACCCCGATGCCAAGAAGTCCTTCGACGGCGTCCTCAAGTACGTCCTGGCCCACCCCTCGGTCAACAACGCGGACCTGCACGCCGCCGAACAGGACACGGCGTGCAAGAGCGTCAACGGCAGCGACTCGGCGACCGACGGCGATCTTGAGATCGCCTACGCGCTGCTGCTCGCCGACAAGCAGTGGGGCAGCACGGGAACGTACAACTACAAGCAGCTCGCCGTGCGTCGGATCAACGCCATCAAGGCGAGCGAGGTCGTCTCCGGCACCAAGCTGATGAACCTGGGGGACTGGTCCTCCGGTACGTACAACAACATCAGCCGGACCTCGGACTGGCTGCCCGGTCACTTCAAGGCCTTCCGCAAGGCGACCGGGGACGCGGCCTGGGACCAGATCCTGGCCAAGCACCAGAGTCTGGTCGCCGATCTGCAGTCCAAGTACGCCGCCGGCACGGGCCTGTTGCCCGACTTCGTGGTCGACACGAACACCTCTTCGCCCCGGCCCGCGCCGGGGCAGGTGCTGGAGTCGTCGCTGGACGGCGCGTACTCCTGGAACGCCTGCCGCGACCCGTGGCGGCTGGGCGTGGACGCACTCACGACCGGCGACACGAAGTCCCTGGCGGCGGTGCGGAAGATGAACTCCTGGATCAAGCAGACCACCGGCGGTGACCCGAACAAGATCCAGGCCGGCTACAAGCTCAACGGCTCCACGGCCGAGTCGGGTTCCGAGGTCGCGTTCATCGCGCCCTTCGCGGTGGCTGCCGCGACCGACTCGGGCAGCCAGGCATGGCTCGACGCCCTGTGGAGCAAGATCAACTCGGTTCCGCTCGAACCGTCGAGCTACTACGGTTCCAGCATTCAGTTGCAGGTGATGATCGCGATCACCGGAAACCACTGGTTGCCGTAGCGACACTGTCTCACCCCAGAGCGGTGGTTCTTCCGTCTCGACGAGACGGAAGAACCACCGCTTCGACGACGCGGGGCGCCAGGCCGGCGTGGCCGTCCGACGCCGCGGGCGACCACACCATCGAGGAGGCCTCGGTCAGTCCGAGGCGAGCGCCGGATAGAGCGCGGAGACCGGTGCCGCGAGGGCGCTGTGCACCTTCTTGGTCATGTCGTCGACCAGGAGTTCGTGCTCGCCGGCCTCCAGCGCGTCATGGACGGCGCCGGCGACATCGGCGGGGTTGCTCATGCCGGCACGGTCCTCGCCGGGCTGCATCGGAGTATCGATCGGGCCGGGGTAGACCCCGAGGACGCCGACGCCGTCAGGAAGGAACTCGAGGCACAGGGCATTGGTCGCCATCCACAGACCGGCCTTGGAGACACTGTGGGCCTTGCCGATCGCGAACCAGCTGAGCGCCGAGTTGATGTTGTCCAGCGCGCCCTTGCTCGCGCGCAAGGCCGGAGCGAGCGCGCGGGTGAGGCGCAGCGGGCCGACCAGGTTGGTCTCCATGGTGGCGGTGATGCCGTCGATCGGGCCGGTGAGGAGGTCGGAACGGTGGTGTCAGGCGCACGGCTCGCGGCCTGCTCGATCGAGGCGGGGTCCGGTAGATCCAGCTGCAGTGGTACGACACGCTCGTCGCCTCGCTCAAGGGCGGCGTTGACGAGAGCGGTCCCGAGTCCGCCGTGCGCGCCGGTGACGAGGACGGTGGCGCCATTGCTGGGGGTCATGAGAGGCGTGTTTCCTGTCAACCCCTGTGGCACGCCGCGCTTTGCCGCCGCACCCCGGTTGTCGTGTGCGGTTTGGCGAAAGCGAATTTCCGGCATGGTTCCGGCGGTGTGCGTTGTCGGCTGCCGTCCGGAGTTCCCCCACCGCGTCGAGGTCTGCGGTCGCCGGGCGTTGAGGTCCTGCGAGGATCTGGTCGCCGTACCGACTGGGCTCAACTCGGTGTTCGTGTGCCGGCGCAGGGACGTGGCGGTCGCGAAGGCGACGTCGGCGAAACTGTCTCGTCGACCGACAGCGTGCTCGATTCGAGCGGCTGTCGTGCCCGGTCATGTTCTGAGCGTCCACTGGCGGGCCGACGCCGTCGACGACGTCGGATCCTCGGGCATGGAGCGCTCGACATGCTTGGCGACGCGGCGGCGACGGGTGCCGGCAGCTCGGGCCCTTGAGCTGCCGACGCCCGAGGACCGGACCAAGCATCTTCCCGACACCTTGGTCTGTGTCCGCGTCGTGCATCGGGATGCGAGAGTGGGTCTGTACTTTTCGCTTACGTTTGACGTGGTCGGCCGGTTTTCCCCGAGGCTCGTGTTTCATCAGTGGGTCTTCGGCACCTTCGCCCGCGCTCGGCAGAGGTAGGGCCTGTCCGGCGGAGCAGGTCGGCGTCGCGGGGTCTGGGCCAAGAAGCACCGCACCCACCGCCCGACCCGCTGCGGTCCGCGGCTATCCGCCACTGCCGGTACAGACCCCTGTCTCCCAGGCCCAGGCCGCGATCTCGACGCGGTTGCGGGCCCCAAGCTTGCGCTGGATGTTGCCCAGGTGGGTCTTGACCGTGGAGTGGGTGATGTACAGCTCCGCCGCCACCTCTTCGTTGGTGCGCCCCCGGGCGGCGAGCCGGACCACGTCGAGCTCGCGCTGAGTGAGGGGCTCGGTGAGCCGGATCGCCGCGCGGTGGGACGTATGGCCGGGGCCGGAGTCCCCTTGCGGAAGCGGCGCCATGTGCTTCAGGAGGCGGACCGTGACCGAGGGCGAGATGAGCGAGTTGCCGGCCGCCGCCGCGCGGACGGCTTCGGCGAGGAGGGTAGGGGCGCCGTCCTTGAGAAGGAAGCCGCAGGCGCCGTTGCGCAGGGCCTGGTAGACGTATTCGTCGAGGTCGAAAGTGGTGGCGATCAGGACGTTGAGCGGATCGGGGATACCGGGGCCCGCCAGCAGGCGGGTGGCCTCCAGCCCGTCGAGGACCGGCATACGGATGTCGAGCAGGCAGACGTCCGGGCGGAGTCGGCGAGCGGCTTCCACGGCGGCGGCACCGTTGGCGGCCTCGGCGATGACGTCCATGTCCGGCTGGGCACCGAGGATCATGCGGAAGGCCGAGCGGATCATGTCCTGGTCGTCGGCGATGAGGACACGGATGTTCATGGGGCCATGGTCGCAGGGAATGCCGAGGATCCCGGCCGTGTGGTCATGGACGATTCATCGGGAGGGGGATGGCTGCGGCGACGTTCCACCCCGGGGAGCCGGTGAGGGGGCCCGCCGTGAACCGGCCGCCCAGGGCCTCGACTCGTTCGGCGAGGCCGATCAGACCGTAACCCTGCTGTCGGCTGCGCGTAGGTCGACTCGGCCCGGCGGACCGGGTGCGGTGCGGTCGTGCCTGGAGGCTCTTTCCGTTGTCGGTCACCGAGACGTCCATCCACCCGGGGTCGGCGCTTCGGAGCCGAATGTCCACGGTGACCTGTGCGTCGGCGTCGGCGTACTTGCGTACGTTGGTGAGCGATTCCTGGACCACACGGTGCACCGTGGTGCTGGTTTCGGGTGGGAGAGGCTGTTCGGTGAGGCGAGGGTCGAGGCTGAGTCGTACGGGCCGGCCCGCGGCCGAGAAGGTCTCGACCAGGTCGCGCACCCGGGTCAGGTCGCCTCCGGGGCGGGTGCCAGCGGCATCCTCAGGGGTGCGCAGCACGGACACCATGCTGCGCATGGAGTCCATCGCCTGTGAGCCGGCCTCCTCGATCCCTGCCAGCACCTGGTCCAGGTCGTCGGGGGACGGTGCTCGGCCGGCCGAGGTGACATAGCGGGCCGCCTTGGCCTGCGCGACGATCGCGGTGACATGGTGGGCCACGAAGTCGTGAAGCTCCCGGGCCTGTTCCAGACGCTCGGCCTGACGGGCTGTCTGCTCGGCGGTCCGCCGCTCGCGGACCCGCACCGTGTCGACCAGACGCAGATACAGACCGAGAACGACCATCAGCACGATGAAAACGAGCAGGACCGGCACACCAAGGGTTTTCACGTGGTCGTACTCGGATTCCGGGATCCGCAGGAGCAGAAGTCCGGCGGCCGCGCTCGTCGCGGGTACCAAGGCCGCGATCCCCGGCAGCGACCGGAGACGCACCGTACGAGCGATCAGCAGCAGGAGCGCGCAGAGTTCCATGAGCCCCGGAGTGTTCTCCGGCCGGTGGTTCTGCGGCAGTTGGACATCGGCCACCGACAGCGCGAGCGACGCGACCACGGCGCAGCCGACGGCGAGGGGGAAGCGGGCGGGCGGCACGACCAGAGCCGTCACACACGCAGCGCCCGTGACGACGGCGGCGATGGTGGTGGGGAGGAAGCGGGTGTTGAGCCCCTCGACGACAAGAAGGGCGAGCACGGGGACGCCCGCCGGCAAGAGCAGAACCTGATGGGTGCGTGAGCGGTTCCGGAAAGCGTGCGTCATAGCCCCTCACCGTACGGCGGTGTCCGACGGACCGCCTCGGCTCTTCGGCCGATACGGACAGGGCGCGCCGTTCGGCAATTCGGCTGATCCGCGGCGGTGTGGCTCCACCGGAGGATCGGAGGGAGGGACGACGGCAGGTCCATCGTTCCTTCCTCCACTCCGTTTTGACGCACCGGTGCTCCGGCAGGGCTTGGACGTCCCCTTGCGCCGCGCCCCTGTCCCTCCTCCTCCCAGGACTGATCCCCCATGTTCCGTAGCGCTCTGCGCAATGTGCTGGCACACAAGTCGAGGCTGTTGATGACCGTCCTCGCGGTGACCCTCGGCGTGGGCTTCACCGCCGGCACCCTGGTCTTCAGCTCGACCGTCTCGGCCGCGTACCGCAACGGCTCCGACCGGGGTTTCCGTCAAGTGGACGTCGCTGTGCGGTCGGACGGTGTCCAGGCCAGGCCGGACACCGCCGCCAGGCTCACTCAGCGACTGGTGGACCGTATGGCCAAGGTTCCGGGGGTGCGATAGGTGACCGCGGTGGTGTCCGGGTTCACCGCCGTGGCCGGCAGGAACGGCGGGCTGGTGGGGGAGGGATGGTCCACGCAGGGTGCCAACTACGCCGTGGCGGACGGGAGTCGGGACACCCGTTACCCGATCAGGGAGGGCCGCGCACCGAACGGACCGCACGAAGTAGCACTGGACGCCCGGACCGCCGAGCGGGCGGGATACCGCGTCGGTGACGCCGTACGCCTGTCGGTCGACGGGCCGGTCCGTACCCCGCGGCTGGTCGGGATCTTCACCACCGACAGTGGCGAGGTCGCGGTCGGCGGCACCCTCGCCCTGTTCGACACGCCCACCGCTCAGCGACTGTTCGCCAGGCCGGGGGAGTTCAGCGAGGTCGACGTCGAAGCCGCACCGGGTACCTCCCAGGCCGAACTCGCCGCAGCCGTCGGCAAGATGCTCCCGAAAGGGTTGTGGTCGACCACCGGTCAACAGCTCGCCGACTCGGCGGCCCTGAGGGCGGAGAGCAGCGTGGACTCACTGCGATCCACCCTGCTGGTCTTCGCCGGCGTTTCCCTCTTCGTCGGGATTTTCCTCATCGCCAACACCTTCACCATGCTCGTCGCCCAGCGCGCCAGGGAGCTGGCGCTGCTTCGCGCGGTGGGTGCCACCCGCCGTCAGGTGACCCGCTCCGTCCTCGTCGAGGCCTTTGTCGTCGGTCTCGTCGCCTCGCTGGCGGGGCTCGCTGTCGGCATCGGTATCGGTGCCGCGCTGCGCCCGTTGACATCGTCCGTCGGGGCGGGGGGAAGCACCCTTCCCGACGGCCCGATGGTCATCACCCCGGCCACGGTCGTCACTTCGTTCGTCCTCGGTATCGGCGTCACCATGTTGGCCGCATGGCTGCCTGGCCGACGTGCCGCGAGGATTCCACCGGTGGCCGCGATGGGCAGCACGTACGCGGTGGCCAGTCCCCGCTCGCTGGTCCTGCGCAACACACTGGGGGCCCTCGTCACCGCACTCGGCGCTGTGATCGTGCTGAGCGCGACCGGCATGACGATGAACGACGGGCAGATGGTGATGCTGCTGGGCAGTGCGGTCCTGATGACCGGGGTGCTCGTCCTCACCCCGCTGCTGTCCCGCCCCTTCCTCGCAGGTGCCGCCCCACTCCTGCGTGCCTTCGGCGTCTGCGGCAAGCTCGCCCGCGAGAACGCGCTCCGCAATCCGCGCCGTACCGCCGTCACGGCCTCCGCCCTCACTGTCGGCCTCACCATGGTCACCGCGCTGACGGTGGTCGGGGTCAGCAGTCAGGCGGACGTCGACCGGCGGACGACCGCCTCCCTGTCGGCGGACTACGTGGTGCGGATGGCGTCCTACGACCCGCTCTCCAGGACGGTGGAGAAGCGCCTGGCGAGGGTCGCCGCAGTGAGCGCCGTGAGCCCGTTGCGTGAGGCACTGGTCGGTTTCGACGGCGAGGAGACGTTCGTGACCGGCGTCGACGCGGCCACCGTCCGGCGGCTGGTCCGACCCGACTTCACGGAGGATTCGCTGGCCGGATTCGGCGGCCGCGGCATCATCGTCTCCACGGATGTGGCGAGCGAGCGTGGCTGGCGGACCGGAACGCGCGTGCCCGTCACCTATCCGGACGGCAAGCGGAGTCGGCTGACCGTCTCCGGTGTCTACCAGGGCAGTGCCCTGCTGCAGGGCGTCGTCACCGACACTCGTACTCTCGACCCGCACCTGGAGACCGTGGCCGCCCGGCAGGTCCTGGTGAAGACCGAGGGCGGCCCCGGCGACACCGTCAAGAGCGCGATCGGCAGGGCGCTCGGCGACAGCCCGGCCGTCCTGGTCCAGAGCAGACAGGACGTCTCCGAGTCCATCGCCCGCACCACCACCATGATGCTCAACATCCTCTACGGGCTGCTCTCCATGGCCGTGATCGTGGCCGTCCTCGGAGTCATCAACACTCTGGCCATGTCCGTGGCCGAACGGGCGACGGAGATCGGCATGCTGCGTGCCGTCGGGTTGGACCGGCACGGCGTCAGGCGCATGGTGCGTCTGGAGTCCCTCACCATCTCCCTGTTCGGAGGCCTCCTCGGCATCGGGCTGGGCGTCTTCTTCGGCTGGGCCGGGAGCCGGTTGCTCGCCACCGACATGCCGGGCTTCGCCCTCGTCCTGCCCTGGGGACGTCTGGGGCTCTTTCTGGCGCTCACCGTCCTCGTGGGAACGCTCGCCGCACTGTGGCCCGCCCACCGCGCCGCCCGCCTGGACGTACTGGACGCGATCAAGGCGGAGTGACGCCAGGGGGTTTGCGCGGGCGCCGAGTGAGGCCGGGGGCAGCATGATCGTCACCGTGATGCCCCACCAGGAGTTTCCTGACAGGCACGGCGCACGTTGACACCCGGTGGCCGACCTCAGGTCGGCTTGCGCCATACGGAGATGTGCTTCGCGGAGTCCTGGGTGAAGGGCGCCCCGTCCCAGTCCGCAACGCGACGTTCCAGTTCGAGACCGGCGATCCGTGCCATCAGGTCGAGCTCTGCCGGCCAGGCGTACCGGTGCCGGGAGTCGCCGCGGCGGTAGTGGCCGTCGCCGCCGTCGCGGGTGAAGTGGTGCGAGACGAGAATCTGCTCGACCAGGTCGAAGGTGTCGAAGCCGAGATGATGCTCGGAGACGTCGAACGGCACCGCGACCTGGCCGGGCGGCAGGAACCGCAGCGGCGGCACGCCCAGCTCGATGACGAATCGGCCGCCGGGCTCAAGATGACGCGCCGCGTTGCGGAAGCACTCGACCTGTTCGTCCTGCGTGAGGAGGTTCGTGATGGTGTTGTAGACGAGATAGACCAGGGTGAACGCGCCGGGGACGACGGTGGTGGCCATGTCTCCAATGGCCACCGGGAGCGCGTTCTCGTCGATCTTGCGCCGCAGTACCGCTGCCATGTGCTCGGACAGTTCGATGCCTACCACCGGCACGCCGCGCTCCCGGAGCGGGAGGCCCACTCGTCCGGTCCCGATGGCGAACTCCAGGGCCCGGCCGTCTCCGGCGAGTTCGGCGAGGAAAGCGAGAGTCGGTCCGAGAACGGAGGCCGAGGACATCTCGGTCTCCTCGGCGTCGTAGCGGTCGGCGGTCGCGCGGGTCCACAGCTCACTGCTCGTCACGGGCGGTCACTTTGCCGGGTGGCGCAGGGCGTTGTCGACGCATTTACCGCCCACCGGCCGATGGTCCGTGAACCTCTATCCGCCGCTCGCCGCGGATACGCATGTCAGCGAGAACGGCACCGAGTTGGACGTCGCTTCGAAGGGCGACTTGATCTCGACGGCCATCGCGCTCTGCAGCGTGCCGGACTTCGCCCAGGTCGACAGTTGCACGGACTCCCGCTGGGTGCGGGGGCCGCCTTCCGTGAACGACAACGTCCGCCACTCCTGGTCGATCACCGAGCCGTCTGTCGAGATCCAGCGGTACGAGAACTGGAACGGCAGGGAGGCGACGGTGAAGGTCGCGGTGAAGCGGGGTGACGAGTCCTGGGCAGGGCAGCTTCCGGAGAACGTGGTGGAGGAGCCCTTCACACTGACCGAGACGGGCTGCTGCTGAGCGGAGGCGTCCTGCTTCGGAGCCCCGCCGGTCTTCGGGCCGGCGCCGTCGTCGCCGTTGCCGCCGAGCACATAAGCCGTGCCACCGCCCACCAGGGCGAGCACCAGGAGCGCCCCGCCGATCAGGTACGGGATGCGCTTCGGCCGCCGTGCCGGTACGGGTGCGGAATCGGGCGTGGGCATCGGTGCATGGGCCAGAGCCTCCGCCGCCGTTTCCGTCGTTCTTGCCGGAATGGCAGGTGGCGTGGGTGTGCCCGTGGCAGAGCTTGCCTGAGGGAAGCCAGGTGCAGGAGCGGCAGTCGTCGTTGTGACAGTCAATTCGGCCGCAGTCCCTCGGCTCGAAGCGACTGGACGGGGCTCAGCGGGACGGCTTTCGGAAGGAGTGCCTGCCGGCGTCGTCGCGCGCCGGGGATCGGTAGCGGCCTTCGAGACCCGAGATATCTTCAAAGTTCTCCCCGACTCGACCGAGGCCTCCCGTGCGGTCTCCGCGAAGGCTGCCTCGGGTCGGGGCAGTTCGCCGTCGACGGCAGTGGGGGTCTGTGCGGACGGAACGGCGCTACCGGCAGCCACCGCGGACAGCTCCCGCTCCGCCTCCTCGGGTGACAGCCGCTCGGTGGGGTCCTTGCGCATCAGGCCCTCGATGACGGATGCGAGGGGGCCGGCCCGGTGCGGCGGAGGCAACTGGTCGTCCACGACGGCGCGGAGGGTACTGAGAGGCGTCGTGCGACGGAAAGGCGACTGACCCTGGACGGCCGCGTAGAGCAGTGCGCCGAGCGACCAGAGATCCGACGCGAGGGTCGGAGTCTGCCCCAACGCCCGCTCAGGAGCCAGGTATTCGGGTGTGCCGACAACCTCGCCGGTCATCGTCAACGCGGTGTCCCCCTCAAGAGTGGCGATGCCGAAGTCGGTGAGGACCACCCTGCCGTCGTCGCCGAGCAGGACATTGGCGGGTTTGACGTCGCGGTGCAGTACGCCGGCCGCGTATGCGGCGCGCAGCGCGGCGAGAACCTCGGCACCGATGTGGGCGGACCGCTGAGGGGGAAGCGTTCCCTCGGATCTGATCACCTCGGCCAGTGAACGGCCGCGGACGAACTCCATGACGATCCAGGGGCGGCCGTCGTAGGTGACCACGTCGTGCACTGTCACCACGCTGCGGGCGCTGATGCGCGCCGCCGAGAGGGCCTCCCGCTCCATGCGGGTGTACATCCGCTGGATCTGATCCGTGGTCAGTCCGGCGGGGGCGCGTACCTCCTTGACGGCGACGTCACGGTGCAGCACCTCGTCAAGGGCCCGCCACACCGTGCCCATTCCGCCCTCCCCGAGAACGGACTGCAAGCGGTAGCGCCCGCCGACCAGTTGCTCGGCGACATCGTTGTCTGAGGCCACGTCATCATGACGCATCGTGCTCGTACTTCCTGTCTTCCGCGAATGACCAGGGCATGCCGGCGCCGGTCGGGGCGGCACAACCGGCTGCGGGCACACACTAAGTCACCATTCGCTCAACCAGAAAGCGGCGCTTGGGAGTTGTCCCGCCCTGAGACGACCGACGGCCGCCGTTCGACGCACACGAGCGTGACAACGCTGTCGGTCTCCTGCGTCGTGCTTGTCGTCCACGACCCAGACCCCGCCCCGCTCCGCGATGACGCAGCGCCCGGTCCGAGGTGTGCGCGGAGACGGCCGTCGCACCAACGGCGGCGGATCCGGGCGCCGGGAAGTTCCTGCGCGGCCGCTCGGGGTGGCTCCAGGGATGCCTCTGGTCGAAACGGTCGAGGCACGCCGGGACGCGCACAGCCCGGCGTGCCGTGCAACGGGTCAGGAAGTCAGGCGGAATGACTGGGCCGGCGAGCCGGAGCAGCTCTGCTGGGAGAGTTTCGCGCCGTTGGCCGTGGAGGAGCCGTCCACGGCCAGGCACTTGTTGCTGTGCCGGGCCACGAAGCGGTACTGCCCCGAGGCCACGGCCTCGGCGCGCCACTGCTGATTGGTGCCGCCGACGTAGTCCCACAGGTGCACTTTGGCGCCGTCCGCCGTCGCTCCCGCGCCACCGTCCACATCCCACGACTTGTTGTTGTGCTGGTTGACGACCTGGTAATAGCCGTCGCCGGTGGAGCGGAACTGCCACTTCTCGTTCGCTCCGTCGCCGCACGTCCACTGCTGGAGCAGGGTGCCGTTGACCGTCCCCCAGTCCGTGGCGTCCAGGCAGGCACCGCTGTTGGCATTGGCCACCCGGTACCAGGCGCTGGTGTCGATCGGGCCGGTCGGGTCAGTGCTGCCGGACGGGTTCCATACGAAGGTGGCGACCGCACCGCCCGGCAGGGTGTAGGCGAGGGAGCGGCCGTTGTCGGTGATGGAGAAGCGCTGCGTGCCGCCGGTGTTCACCACGTAGGCGACGCGCGTGCCGTCCGGGTTCTGGAAGGCGACGTCCTGGATGCCTCCGCTCTGGCTGGTGGAGCCGATCCGGGTGGCACCGACCTTGACGAACTTGCTGATGTGGCCGAGCGAGTAGTACTCCGCGCCCCGGTTGACGCTGCCGTTCGCGATCTCCACCACGCCGTTGCAGCGGGTGCCGCAGAGGCCCTGGTGCGGGCCGCCGTTCTGGTCGAGGGCGAGGTTCCAGGTAACGACGGTCTCGCCGCCGTTGCGCATGTTCTGCACGACGAGGTTCTCGGCCTGCCAGCGCAGGCTGTCCCCGAAGGTATTGGCCTTGTTGTCGCTGTCGGTGCCGGAGCACTCAGTGAAGAAGACCCGTTTGCCGGTGCTGTAGACCTGCTGCTCGGCGGCGGGATTTCCGAGGTAGCAGTGGAACGCCGCGCCGATCACCCGGCTGATCCCGCTGGTGCGGGAGAACACGTCCAGGGGGTAGTTGGGGTGGTCCCAGTTGTGGTCGAACGCGAGGATGTTCGTCGGCAGCCCGGCGGCCGTCAGCCGCTGGTCCAGGACACGGATGAAGTCGGCCTGCTGGGTGGAGTTCATCGACATCGAGGGGTAACTGGTCGGGTTCTCCGGCTCGTTCTGCACCGTGAGGTCGGTGAGAGTGATGCCCTCCTGGCCGTATGCCTTGATCGCTTTGACCAGGTAGTCGGCGAAGTCGCCGTAGTTCTCGGTGCGGAGGCTGCCGCCGTTGAGGGAGTTGTTGGTCTTCATCCAGGCGGGCGGTGACCAGGGGGTGCCCATGAAACGGATGGACGGGTTGACGGCGAGGGCCTGCTTGACGACGGGGACGATCTCCCGTTTGTCGCGGTCGATGGAGAACTGCCCGCGGGTGTCCTCGTAGGAATGCGGGTCGTTGGAGGCGTCGAAGTCCGTGCTCGCGAGTGGCTGGCGCAGGTAGGACAGGCCGATGCCGTCGCCCGAGGTGGAGAACAACGAGCGCATGAGGTCGTTGCGCCGGTCCGCCGAAAGCCCCTGTACGAGGTGTGCGGAGGCGCCGGTCACCGAGGCGCCCGCGCCGGTGTAGCGCTGGCCCCGCTGGTTGCCGTCGATGCGTACGTCAGTGCCTTGCGGCGAGCTGTTGAACGCGACCGTGCCGTCGGAGCTGAGCTTGCGGGTGCCGTCGCCGGTGGTCACCCAGACCTGGGCGACCGGATCGGCCGCGTGCGCGATGCCGCCGCTGAGGAGGCCCAGTCCCGTAGCGGTGAGGGCGAGGGACAGGGCAACGGCTGTTCCGGTCCGTCGGGGACGGATTCTGCGGAGGTGTGACACAGGAGCGGCTCTCCTTCGGTTGCTTGCACGTGGGGGATGCACCGGAAGGCTCCGCCGCGTGTCAGGGAGGCAACGGAGCCGTCCGGCATTCGAAGGGTTGGTGCGCTCACGCCGCCGAGATCCGCGCGTGACGGCGGTGTGACGGCGCCATGAAAGCACACTTACTAAACACTCAGTAAGTGGTCTGCATCACAATGATGGGAATCACCGCAAGATCATCCTCGGGGTGTTCCGCCAACGTAAGGTGGTGCGTGTGACTGACCGGCCGGTAGGAGAAGTCGCCCGAAATGCCCGCGACAGACCCCGCGTCCCGCGTAGTGCCGGGGCACAGCGGCGTCAGCAGGACATCCTGCACATCGCGATGGACACCTTCGCGGCGCGCGGCTACAACAACGCATCCTTGGCCGAGATCGCCGACCGGGCGGGCCTCACGCAGGCCGGCGTCCTGCATTATTTCCGCTCCAAATCGCTGCTGCTGACCAGCGTGCTCGAACTACGCGACGACACGGACATCGAACAACTCGGCACCGAGCGTCCGCGCGGACTGCAGTTCCTGCACCACCTCGTCGAGACCGCGCGCCGCAACGCGGAGCGGGAAGGCATCGTCCGGCTCTACGCCGTACTCTCCGCCGAGTCCGTCACCGACGACCACCCGGCCCAGGACTACTTCCGTGACCGGTACTCCGGACTGCGCGTTTTCGTCGCCGACGCCCTCACCGAGACGTGCGGACTCGGCAACAGCGCAGTGGACACGGACCGCGCGCGGCACGCGGCCAACGCGGTCATCGGCGTCATGGACGGCCTCCAGATCCAGTGGCTCCTCGACCCCACCGCCGTCGACATGGCAACCTCCACGGAACTGGTCATCGACTCGATCCTGACCGCGCTGACGGACGGTGGGCCCGGCGCACCGGAGTGAATGCAGGAACCGCGCCGGCTGCCCAGCAGAGTGACGTCGTGCGGCGCGAGGTTCGAAGGCGCAGGCAGAACGCCGAGTGCAGCCGAGGGCCTCGAAGTACGCCTTCTGTGCGGGGTAGGAGTCCTCGAACTCAGGCTGCGGCCCTACCCTGCGGCGGTCAGCATGTCCAGGCAGTACTCAACTTCGATCCGGAGCGAACACCAAGGCGCCGACTCCTCGAACACCGTCTGCACCTCGACGGTGTGCCCGGGTGCCGCCTGTCCCCGCCGCGGGCCGAACCAGTGGGCGGTGAGCGCCGGCTCGGTGACGCTTGCCCAGACGTCGTCGACGACGACGCGGTAGCTGCGAGTGAGGATGAGTTCGTGACCTGCCGGCGTGGTAACGAGTCGTCCGGTGGGCCAGGAGGTCACGCGGTGTCCTCCTCGGGACGGTGCGCGGTGCGGTGATCGTCGGAGGTATCGGCCCGACCGCGGTCCCGACGGGCGCGGTGAACCTCGGTCTCCAACGCCGCCAGTCGCTGCGACCAGCCGACAGGTTGGGCGTCGAACTGGGTGGGCCAGGCGGTGAGGTCGCCCGGCGGGGAGCGGACGAGGGAGCAGCGCCGGTGGCGTCCGATGCGCTGGTCCCGGACGAGGCCGCTCTCTCGCAGCACGCGCAGATGGCGGCTGAAGGCGGGTCGGCTGATGGTGAACCGGGAATCGATGTCACCCGCCGTCAGCGGGGCGCCGCCGAGGTCGCGGTCGGGGCACCCGGGACGAAACCGCTCGCACTCGCACCGGCGAACAGGGCCTTCCGGGCGTGGTTGTCAGTGAACCGGTCGGTGTCAGCCGGAATCCTTGGTCCACGAGGCGCCGGGAACCTCGCGTGCGGCCCAGTCCGCGAACGCGGTGGCCTCGCGACCGAGAACCTGCCGGACTCCGTCGGAGAGGTACGCATCGGCTCCGGTGCGAATCGCCTCCAGCATCGCCATCCGCCACCGCACGTACTCCTGGGGTGTGCCTGCCGCCCGCAGCCGGGCCACATGGGCGTCCGGATCCTCGGGCTCGAACCGGACCGTGGTCCCCGAAGCCGCCGAGAGGATTCCTGCCGCCTCCTCGAACGTAAGGGCAACAGGGCCCGACAGGGAGAGTCGCTCGCCGATGAATACGCGCTCGATGAGGACCTTCGCGGCAACCGCGGCGATGTCACTCACGTCGATGAACGGTTCAGCCCCTGCGCCCGCAGGCGCGGTGATGAGCCCGTTGACGGGCGCGAACATCGCCTCGGTGAAGTTCTGGTCGAAGTGGGTGGGGCGCAGCACGGTCCAGGGGACCGGCCCCGCCGAGAGTGCCTGCTCGGCGAGGTCCACTGCGCCGCCGGGAAGGAACTCCACCGCGCGCGCGGAGAGCAGCACCGCGTGCCGCACGCCCGCCGCGGCCGCGACCCTCAGGAACGAGGTCAGCTGACCGCTCCAGTCCCGTGTGGAGCCCGGGCCGACGATGAACACGCCGTCAGCCCCTGTGGACGCGGGCTGCCAGGTGGAGCTGTCATTCCAGTCGAAGCGTGTCGGGGTGTTCCGGCCGACTGCGACCGCGTGATGTCCCTGTGCTTGCAGCGTCTCGTCGAGACGCCGCCCGGTTTTGCCGCTGCCGCCAAGAAGAAGGAACTTTGCCATGCCCTCGAAGGTACGGAGCCGTCGGGCGATGTTGGATAGGTGATCAGCCAGAAAACATTGGTGTTCGTCTACGGTGGGGGCGTGGACGTGCTCAGCTTTCAGCTCACCCGTGCGCGCGCTCGTGGTGCGGTGTTCTCCGCCCTGCGTCGAGTGGCGCCCTGGGGGCTGGGATTCAGCGGGCAGCGACCCCTGACCGCGCACATCCTTCTCGACGGCACCGGCTGGCTCACCACATCCCAGGAAGAGCCGGTGCGGCTCACCGCGGGCGATGTCGTCCTCGCCACTCCCGGGGACCCGTATCAACTGGTCAGCGACGTCGGCGCGGACATCGAGACGATTACGGACGCCCGCAGCCGCGGCAGCGACGACGAGCCGGGACAGGCGTCCCACATTCTCTGCGGCGCCTACATCGTGGAAGGAAGCGTCGGGAAGAGTCTGCTCGAATCACTGCCCCGATTCGTACGTATTCCAGCCCAGGCGCAAAGCGCCCGGCATCGCGACGCGATCAGCCTGCTGGCCGCAGAGGCAGAAGGAACGGAGTCCGGACAGCAGGTTCTGCTGGACCGGCTGCTGGATCTCAACCTGGTCTACGCCCTGCGCACCTGGTGGCAGCAGGAGCAAGAAAAGGCGCCCGGTTGGTTCCGGGCGCTGGCCGACCCGCGTCTCGCACCGGTGATCCATGCGATCCATGAACACCCCGAGCGCGCGTGGACGGTGGACACCATGGCCCATACCGCCGAAATGTCCCGGGCCGGCTTCTCCGCCGCCTTCAAAGAGGTCATCGGGCAGAGTCCCGGCACCTATCTGACGCGACTGCGGATGGGACACGCCGAAGACGCACTCCTGCGTACCGATGCCACCCTGGCCACCATCTCGGCCGAAGTCGGGTACACCAACGAGTTCGCGTTCGCCACTGCCTTCCGCCGCACGCATGGCCTTCCCCCTGGCCGGTGGCGCGCCGCCCACCGGCCCACGGTCCAGCGAGAACCTTCAGACGTCGGCACACCGTGACAATTCGTCCGTGCCGGGAAGCGTCGCGCAAGGCCCGCACGAAAGCTGGAGCGCGGGACTCCCGTCCGTTTCCCGTACGGCATACGAGTGAAGATCGGAAGACGGCGTCACATGAGAGGACTGTCGGTTGTCATACGGTCATGTCGATCGAATTTCTGACTCACCGTCAGCCCATGCCCTCCCATCCGCGCCGACGTGACGGGCGAGCCCCGCTGCCCTCTCCCGCCGACCGCGCACGACTGCGTCGGGCGTGGGGGCTCACCGAGGCACAGGTTGCCGCAGCGTTCGGGGTGACCGCGGCGACCGTGCGTTCCTGGGAGACGGGGCGCACCACGCCCACCGGTCTACGGCGGGCTTCCTACGCCGCGTTCCTCAGCGGACTGGCCCACGCGCTGCCACCCGTGCCGGCCCCGGCCGCTCCGCCGACCGCGAGACCGGTCCGGCGCACCCTGCGCACCCGGTGCGCCCGTCCGGCAAGGACGGACACGGGGGCTCGCCCACTGCCGCCGGCCCCGCCTGCCCCGCCTGCCCCGACAGGGCCGGTTCCCAGAGCGGCCGGTCTGCCGGTCGGGCCCGGACCGGATCCGGTCTCGGCCGGCCGTCTGCGCAGGTTCCGGTTCGCGACCGCGGCGGTAGGGGTGTGGATGGTCGTCGGGCATCTGATGGTGACCGCTCCCGTGCCTCACCTGTAGTTCAGGGCGTTACGCCCGCCAAGGCCCCGACGTTTCCCGGTCGCCGCGTCACAGCCGCGGCCGGGAAGGGTCCAATCAAGTGAATGGGGCTGCAGAGCGCGTAACCGCACGTCGACGGGGCAGCCGTCGGGAGTGGATCCGGAGGATCCGGTGAGAGGCGGATGAGGACAGGGATGGGGACGAGCACACCGTTCGTGGGGGCGACGGCGGACACGCCGTCGGCGTTCGCGAGGTTCTTCGGCGAGGGCAGCGCCGGGGATGTGGGGACCGGCGCCACGCGCCCGGCCGCCTGGACCCGCCCCGGCGAGTGCAGGACTCGTACGGCGAAAGCCTCCGCATCCGTCCGAGAGGGGAGGCCGAAGGTGCTCCGCGAGCGAACACGGTCCGTCGTGGCTCGCGGTGTCCCCGAGACTCTTGACGCACGACAGAACCGCACACCCCATGTCGGCTGAGCCGTACGCAGCGGTCGCCCGCCGACTCCTGCGTCCCCGGCTCCCGGCGAACTGGTGGCCCGCCCTGCGGCGTACTCCGGTGGCTCTGTGGAACGACGACATGTCCGACTACGCGGCGGCCCTGACGTACTACGCGATCCTCGCCGTGCTGCCCGGGATGCTGGCCGCCGTCCTGGCGTTCGGGATGATCAGCCCGGACACTGCCCAGGAGTTCGTCACCCACGTCACCGCCTACGCGCCGGCCGAGGCCGGGGCAGCCCTGCACGCGGTGCTGACCCACGCGCTGCGCACGGACGGGACGACCTGGCCGCTGCTCGCGGTCGGCGTGGCCAGCGCCCTGTGGTCGGCGACCAGTTACCTCGCCGTCTTCCGCCGTGCCCTGCACCGCATGCACCGCGTCGAGGACCGGCGCTCTCCCTGGCGCAAAGCACCCCGCATCGTCCTCACCGCACTCGCGCTGCTCGGACTGCTCCTGCTCGGCTCGCTGACCCTCCTGCTGACCGGCCCGCTCGCCGAGACCCTGGGCCGCGCCTTCGGCCTGGACCACACGGCGGCCTGGGCATGGAACCTGCTGCGCTGGCCCGTGCTGCTGTGCCTGGTCGCCCTGCTCGTGGTGGTCGTCTTCCACACCGGACCGGCGTCCGCCCGCCCGGGTCGGCACAGCCTGCCCGGCGGAGCGCTGGCCGCCGCGCTGTGGCTGTCGGTCTCCGCGGGTTTCTCCTCGTACGCCGCCACCATCGGCGCCTACAGCAGGCTCTACGGCTCACTCGCCGGTGTCGTCGTCTTCCTGATCTGGCTGTGGCTGTCCAACCTCGCCCTGCTGACCGGCGCGCAGTTCGCGGCGGAACTCGCCGGTCGGCAGGATCCCTGACACGGTTCGTGGCCAACGGCGAGCCGGAACACCTCCAGGTTCTGCCCAGTAGGTCCTGGCCGGAGAAGGAACGGGAAGCCGGGCACGACTCTACGAACGGCATGCGTCAACATGGTCTGCCGGCCACACGTCATGTGGCGGCCTGGTGGGGCGATCGAGCGGTGAGGGCGGGGTTCGTGGATCAGAGCGAAGACCAGATCTTGGCTGAGGAGCTTGCCACTCTCGGCGCGACAGTTGGGGGCAGTGGTCGCCTGGTCCGGGTTGTGGCCAAGATGATGGGCAAGAACGTCCATGAGATCGATCTGCTTGTTCCCCTGCCGTTCGACGATGCGGTGAGGCGCGTCTCCGGGGTGCTCCGGGGGGCGGGCCGCGCAGTCGCGACGGTGTCAGCGGGCTCCGACGAGAACGAAGAGACGATCCGTGTCGTTGTCGGCGGCGGTGCCGGTGGTCTGAATCCGGTGGTGGTGGCCGCGCGAGTGCGGAAGGTCGATGAGGACAGTTCGGAGATCTGGCTGCGCGCGGCGGCCAAAGAGGGCTTGATCAGGCAACGAGCCGGAGAGAAAACCGCAGTCCGTCTCGCCGCACTGCTGGGCGAGGCAACCGGAGCGGTTCGGACGGACGGGTGAGCGGCGCAGTCGCCGGCAGCGGGAACCTTTGCCGATGAGTTTCGGTCACGGGAGTGGTCCAACTGCCGGAACAACGCTGAGGAGTGATCCGAGTGGACCTGTACACCGTCATGTGCGTGCGTGACCGGATCAAGGCACTGGAGTGGTTCGAGGTGCTCTTCGGGCGCCCAGCGGACGAGATCATCGGCGAGGAGCACCTATGGCGGGTCGGTGAGAACGCGTGGGTCGTCGTTGACGATCGTGACGTGCGCGCCGAGCGGGTAGGCGGAGCCATGATCACGCTCGGCGTGCACGATCTCGACGACATTCTGGCCCGACTCGCCGCACACGGGATCGACCACGAACCGGTCGAGACCTATAGCAACGGCGTACGCCACGTCGTCGTGCTGGATCCCGACGGGAACAGCCTCTCGCTCGCCCAGGCACCCACGCAGTGAGCATCTTTCAACCTGCGCAGGCGCGAATCGCACTGCATCTGCGCTGCTCGAAGCACTCACCCATGCTGCGGCTGCGCCGCGAGGTGCCCCCGTCACGAAAGCCCGGCCCTCATTCTGCCCAACAAGCCGTCACGGCCGGCCGGATGAAGCGGCGGGCCCTGACGACGGCACTACGACGGAGGCAGAGGTCAGGCGACGCCCGAGCCGTACCCGTTGTGGTCGGTGGTGTCGCCCCAGCACTCCCATACGCCGACGCCGACGGCCTTCCGCTTCCGGTGAGCCGATACACAGCTGAGCGTCTGCCGCGCCGCGCCTGATACACGGGCGATACGTCCCCGAGCGCCACCGGAGCCAAGCTCTGTGCCGGACGGGAAGCCGAGCGGGCTACCCGACATCCGCCCGGTGAAGCGATGTCCGACGACGGACGAAAAGGGGATGCACAGATGCACAGATCCACATACGGAAGGATGACCGCCGCCGCGACGGCGGGGATGGCGCTGATCGCGAGCGCACTGGCGGCCTCACCGGCGCGGGCCGTCGTGGGCGGCACCGAGTCGACCCGGGCCTACTCCTTCATGGGCTCGTTCCAGCCGTCCTACCCCGCGCCGCCGCGCGCGGACGGGCACGGTTGCGGTGTGGAGGTCCTGGCACCGCAGTGGGTCCTGACCGCCAGTCACTGCGCCGGAAGGAATCCCACCAACGCGAAGAACGGTGTCCCGCGCGGCTGGAAGGTCCGGGTCGGGTCACTGGACACCACCTCCGGAGGCGAGGTCGCCGAGGTCGACCACTATTACCGGCTGGCGACCAACCGCGACGAGGGTGGTTTCTGGGGCCGCGACATGGCATTGATGCACCTGAAGACCCCGGTTCGCGCCAAGCCGGTGGCAATCGCCTCGGCCACGCCACCGGACAACTCGCCGGTCCGCATCATGGGTTGGGGCATGACCTGCGACGACTTCGGCGAACCGACGTGTTTCCCCACGCGGCTTCGCGAGGCCGACACCGTCGTGCAGCCGGCCTCGACATGTCCGTCGGCGTACGACGGAGAGTTGTGCGTCGGGAGTGCCGACGGCAGCGTCGCCGCGTCGAACATGGACTCCGGTGGGCCCGCGCTGGTGCGCGAGTCGGGGGAGTGGGCGCTGGCCGGCGTGGTCAGCGGCCCGGACGAGAGCGGCAAGACCCTGTACACCGACGTCACCAGGCACGCCGACTGGATCAACGGCATCATCAGCGGCACCGCCGTGCCACCCGACGATGCGGTCCCGGACGTGGCGGGCACGGTGGACCTGGGTGGCTGTGCAGGCTCGGTGGTCCGCACGTCCGCCTCCCGGCCACAGGACCCGGCGTTGTTGCTGACCAACGGTCATTGCGTGCAAGGAGACTGGCCCCGGCCCGGAGCCGCGCTCGTGGACCAGCCGGCCGATCGCGGGGTGCCTGTCGCCGATCGCCAGGGCTACCCCCAGGCCACCGCCCGCGCGATGCGCCTGGTCTACGCGACGATGACCGGCACCGACATCGCGCTCTACCGTCTGGACAAGTCCTACGCCCAGTTGGCAGCCGAAGGCGCGAAGGTCTTCCGGCTCACCTCCGTGCCCATGCGCGCCGGTGACGCGCTGAAGGTGGCGTCCGTCGGCAGCCGCCACGCCTGCACAGTCGAGGCCGTGGTGCCTCGGCTGCGGGAGGGCGGGTACCAGATGACCGACTCCGTCCGCTATGCCGCCGGACAGGACTGCAACCCGTGGCACGGGGACTCCGGCTCGGCGTTGCTGGCCGCCGACGGCAGCACGGTCGCGGGGATCCACAACACCCACAACGACAACGGCGAGCAGTGCACCGACAACAACCCCTGCGAGGTCGGCCCGAACGGTGACGTGACCTCCTGGCAGGGCCGCGGCTACGGCCAACAGGTCCACATGATCGCTGCCTGCCTGAGCAAGGGGTCGACGCTGGACCTGACCCGCAAGGGCTGCGGACTCACCGGCGCCGGGCACCGTCCCGGTCACAGCGCCGCCGTCCCCGACGACCGGGCCGGCACAGCGGCTCCCTGAACCGCACCACGTGCCCCGGTCACCTTCGTAGGCGGACCCGGTCCCGGTGCGGGCGTGGTGGGACCAGAGTGCGGCAGGTCCGAGCCCCTGTCGCATGATGGTCGTCCAGCACCTACGTCCGATGGGAAGAGATGTCGGTTCCAGTGGCATCAGGGAGTGCCCCGGCGCCCGTCAGGATTCTGCTCGTGGAGGACGACGAGGTGATCCGCAGATCAGTCGCTCTGGCACTCGAGCGCTACGGCTATCAGGTCACCTCGGCCGGTGACGGGCTGACCGGCCTCGAACTCTTCCGGGAAGACCGGCACGACCTGCTGCTGATAGACGTCATGTTGCCGGCCCTGGACGGCATCGGGTTGTGCCGTCGGATCAGGGAGACCAGCACGGATCCGATCCTGATGATGTCCGCGCGCGGCGACGTCCTGGACGTGGTCTCCGGCCTGGAGGCCAGCGCGGACGACTACGTGGTCAAGCCTGTCGACACCGCCGAACTGGTGGCCCGGATACGGTCCTTGCTTCGGCGAGCCACCTTCAGCCCCTCCGCCCCAGCCGCGTCCTACGGACCCCCGATCGAACCGGCGAGCCGTTCGACGCGGCCGGACGATTCCGTTCGGCCGTGCGAGGCGGCCCCGCTTGTTTTCGGCGACCTGACCATAGACACCGCCGGTCTCGAAGTGCGTCAGGCGGGCGAACTGGTGCCGCTCGCCCCCACGGAGCTGCGGCTCCTTCTGGAGTTCGCCGCGAATCCCGGGGTCGTTCTGGACCGGCACACGCTGTTGCGTGATGTATGGGACTACGGCTGGGACGGCGACAGCCGCGTGGTCGACCTGTGTGTCCAGCGGCTGCGCCGGAAGATCGGAGCCGAACGGATCCAGACCGTCCGCGGATTCGGCTACAAGCTGCCACGTTGAGGTGGATGCTCTGCGAGACCTGCTGAACTGGCGCTCGTTGCGCTGGAAGATCGCTGCCCTTGTTTCGATGGCCTGCTGTGCCGTCGCGCTGACTGTTGGGGTGCTGGTTCATGACAGCACCTTGGCCCGGTCGATGAACGACGGCCGATCCAAGGCCCTTACGCAGCTGTCCCGGGACCTGCGCGACCACGAGCGGGACCCGAGCGCGCCCAACTCGCTGCGCATGTCGTCCGAGGATGTACCCGTCGACCTGCTGCGTCGGCTTCGTGACCGGCAGGGCTCAGCAGACGGCTACGCCACCTGGTACGAGCGGCACGGCGCCGGAGACCACCCCTCGATGTGGGCAGCTCGGATGTACCGGGGCGAGCCGGTCGCGGTGGAGATCGACATGACACCCGATCTGCTCACCCGGCGGGCCCTGGACCGGCACATGTGGAAGTACTCACTGGCCGCACTGGCCGTCGTCGTACCGCTGTCGGTGCTTGCCGCGGAACTACCCCACCGAAGGCTGCGGAGAGTGGCGCGGACCGCACGCCGCATCGAGGCCGGTGACCTGTCCGCCCGAACGCTCGCCTGCCGCGGCAAGGACGAGATCGCCGCGATCTCGGCCACCGTCGACTCGATGGCCGACAGCCTCCACGGACGGCTGACGGCCGAACAGCGTTTCACCGCCGACGTGGCCCACGAACTGCGCACGCCGCTGATGGGCCTGGTGACGGCGAGCGATCTGCTCCCCGAAGGGGAAGCCACGGAACTGGTCAGGAACCGGGTGGCGTTCCTGCGCACCCTGGTGGAGAACCTCTTGGAGATCTCCCGGCTCGACTCGGGAGCGGAACAGGCCGGGCTCAGGCCCGTTCCGCTCGTCGAGGTCATCAGGGAGTCGCTGGCCCGCACCGGACTGGAGACCCGACTCACCACGCACAGCGCCCCGTCGGCCGAGACCGACCCGCGCCGGCTCGACAGGATCGTGACGAACCTGGTCGTCAACGCGCACCGGCACGGCCGGGTACCCGTCGAGGTCGAGGTGGCGGAGAGCCACGTGACGGTACGGGACCACGGACCGGGTTTCCCCCGTGAACTGCTGGCCGACGGGCCCCGCCGGTTTCGTACAGGAGCGTCGGAACGCGGCCGAGGCCATGGCCTCGGGCTGACCATCGCCCTCGGCCAGGCCGAGGTCATCGGGGCTTCGCTGTCTTTCTCCAACGCACCCGACGGCGGGGCGGTCGCCACGCTCCGCCTCCCTCCTCCCGGCTGACGGATTGCATGCACGAACTCGAGTCGCCCCTGTAAAGGTGTGCGGTTCGGGCCGACAGGGCGAAAAGAGTGACAAGTCGCAAAATAGGGCTCATCATGGCCGGGTGATGGGGGGAATGTCGCGGGTTCGGGATGTGCGCCGCGGTGGCCACGTGCCGCCTGCGGCGGTGATGGCAGCAGCGCGTGCGGGGATGTTCTCCCTCTTGGGAACCCTCGGCGCGGTGATCGTGCATGGCCTCGCAGTCCGCGAACGCGGACTGCTGCCAACTGCTGTTCTTGCGGAGTGGCCCGTGGTGATCGGTCACATCGCGCCGGCCCTGCTCTGTGCCGGCCTGTTGCATGGACTCGACGACAGTGTGCGGCGGGTGCTGTACGCGGCCGGGAAGGAGTGGTGCGCGCTGCGCGCACTGCTGCGCAGGCTCATGGCCGGCGGCTGCACTCCATACGACGTGACAGAGGTCGAGGCCGCCTGGCGCGCGGGTTCCGGGCCAACTCGGGTCCCTCCCTTATCAGTTCTGCCGGCCGATGCGGTGGTCCGCCGCGGCCCGCCGCTGCTTCCGCTGCCGTACGCCGCCGCCTGATCTTCCACACCGGCACCCGTACGGCCTCCGGTGAGCTCATCCGTCCCTGTCGAGGACGGTTCTGTCCGCTATTCCGGCACGCGGGCTCTGCGTGAGTCCCGTGGCAGGGGGGAAGTCCCATGAACCGCATGTCACAGTCGGGTGGACCGATGACGTCAGCAGACAGGGCGAAGTCCGCCGTGAAGTCCGGGGGGAAGCGGCTCCTGGAGCGTGCCGGGTTCCATCTCGTGCGCAGCACCACCCCCAGTGGTGGCGTCGACGATTTCATCCCCTTCGAGCCGACGATGCGGGCCGCGCGGGCGGCCGGTCTGTCGGTGGGGGACTACATCGACGAGGTCATGAACGGGACGCCGGGGGCCACCCAGTCCACCGTCGACGAACTACGAAACCTCGGTGTCTTCGCCGCACAGCCTGACACGGTGCTGGAGATCGGTCCCGGGTCCGGACGGTACCTGGAGAGGACGCTGAAGGAATGCGCGCCGAGCCGCTACGAGATCTACGAGACGGCCGAGCCTTGGGCCAACTACCTGGTGGACACCTTCGGAGTGGTCGCCCAACCGGTGACAGGGTTCAGCCTCGACGCGACACCGGACGACAGCGTCGACCTTGTCCAGGCCCACAAGGTCTTCAACACCCTGACCTTCCTCGGCGCCTGCCGCTACTTCTTCGAGATGGCCCGCGTCACGAGGCCAGGCGGACGGATCGTCTTCGACGTCATGACGGAGAAGTGCCTCGACCCGGAGGCGATGCGTATCTGGGCGACGAAGGGCGGCACGGGTCACGACTCGTTCCCGGCCGCCATGCCTCGCCGTACGTGCGTGGACCTCTTCGCGACGCTCGGTTTCAGCCTTGAGGCCGACTTCCTGGTTCCCCTGGGCGTAGCGTTCACGGAGGTGCTTGTCTTCAAACTCGACTGAGTGTGGTGCCCGGTGTCGGTCAAGAAGGCTGTGCGGCCGCTACGGCTGTGACGGTCACGGTGTCGTCGCACTCGGCGAACTGCCCGTCGTCCAGGGCCACTTGGTGCGCTCCGGACCCCGGCAGCCGGACGACCATCGTGGGATACAGCACGGGTGCCGAACCGGACACGCAGTACCCGTCGGCCTCACCCTGCACCTGTACGAACGTCAGCTTCACCCACGCCTTGTCGCCCGGGGTCACCTTCACTGACGTCGCCGCTCCGGTCGGCTTGACGGTGAGCGGCACGTTCATCTCGGGAGAGCCGTTCCCGGCGCCGGCCACCGTGGGGTGCCCCTTGAGGACGCACGTCTGTGCGGACACGTTGGTGAACTCGACGACGGCCGCCCCGGTCCCCGTACCGGCCGGTCGCACGGCGGCCTGACGGGCGGTTGCCTTCAGACTGCCGGCGGAACAGGTCGGCGCCGAACCGCCCGGAGCGGGGGTGGCCGACGCAGGCACAGAGGTGGCGGGCGCGGACGGACTGACGCCGCCGTCTGCGCTGTCCGCACCGTCCTCACCGGGCTGACATCCCGCCACCGCCAGGGCCGCCGAAGCCACGAGGACCACCATGGCCGAACCGCGCATTCCGTTGACGTACCGCATGGTGTCCCCCTGAGCTCGAGTTGTCCGGAGCGCGGCTTTTCGCCGCCCCCGTCGAACCAGACAGACCCCTGAAGCTGGTAGTTCTCCCGCACTTTGACCTGTGACGCGCCGGTGACGAAACGCGTGTCGATTGCGAAGACGCCCGTGCGAAACAGAACCGCTCGGTCTTCTGCACCGTCTGGAGGGGAGAAGCAGAGCCGAGACGGGGGGCGCCTCATGGTTCTGCTGTTGCATTTGAGGCTTTAGGGAAAGGCTGTCGAAGTGGTGTTAGTGGATCAGAGGACGAGACGCGTCGGTGCGATCGCGGGAGTTGCCGTCGCGGCGGTCGTGGGTCTGTCCGGCTGCTCGGAGGACCCGGAGTCCGGCGAGGGCAAGAAGCAGCCCGTGAGCAGTTCCCCGGTCGACGACAAGAGCAAGTTGCCCGAGGGAGGCTCGTCAGCGGCGTCGGGCGTGGACCGGTCCTCTGCCGAGAAGGCGGTGACCGGCTGGGTCGCGGCGCTCATCAAGGGCGATGTCGAGGAGGCGTGCCTGCTGATGGCGGAGCCGGCGGACGGTTCCCGGCCCGCGCAGGTCGGCAGTACGAAGACATGCGGCGACGGTGCGCCCGAGCGCGAGCGGATGAAGGCGACCCTCGGACAGTTCAAGGAGTCGTTCACTCCCGACCCGCCTTCGAACGATCCGAAGGTGGAGGTCACGCAGGACCTCGGCGCAGGTGACAAGGTCACGGTCCCCGCAGCCGAGATCAACGTCGACGGCCAGCCCCTCGACAAGATCGTCCTGTCTCACTCGACCGGGGTGACGCAGGACCAGTTGGACATCAAGGTCGAGTCCAGCAGGATCGAGGGCTCCTGGTACGTGACCAACCTCGACTTCAACGTCGGCTGAAGCCGTCGCGCCGTACGCCGTGGTCGCGCTGACCGGCACCGCGAGCCGGAGGCCGAGCATGTAGCCGCGCGGGACATCAAACCTGTTCCCTCCTGCCGGATCTTGAGGGCCGACGGGAGGGGCAGGTCGATGACGATGCGGGTGGCGCACGATGGACATCTTCTGGGCTAGGGGACCTTGTATCCGGCGGCGCGGAACAGTTCGTACCATTCGGATCGGCTGAGAGGGATGTCGGAACCGAGCGCGGCGGCCGTGACGCGTTCCGGTGTGGTCGTGCCGAGCACGACCTGCATCTGCGCGGGGTGGCGCGTGATCCAGGCGACCGCGATCGCCTCGGCCGGTACGCCGTACTTGTCGCTCAGCCGGTCGATCACCGCGTTCAGCTCGGGGAAGCGTTCGGAACCGAGGAACGGGCCGTCGAAGAATCCGGCCTGGAAGGGCGACCACGCCTGGATGGTGATGTCGTGCAGACGGCAGTAGTCGACGACTCCGTCATCACGTACGACCGACTGATCGAGGTCCTGCATATTCGCTGCGACGCCCTGCGCGATCATCGGCGCGTGAGTGATCGACAGCTGAAGCTGGTTCGCCACGATCGGTTGCGTCACGTGCTTGCGCAGCAGGTCGAGCTGCCGGGGGGTCTGGTTGGAGACGCCGAAGGCGCGTACCTTGCCCGCCGCCGACAACTCGTCGAAGGCGCGGGCCACCTCCTCCGGCTCGACGAGAGCGTCGGGACGGTGCAGCAGCAGGATGTCGAGATAGTCCGTGTCCAGTGCCTGGAGTGAACCGTTCACGGACTCGATGATGTGGTCGTAAGAGAAGTCGAAGTACGGCCCGTCCTTGACGATGCCGGCCTTCGTCTGAATGACGAACTGCTCACGCTCCGACGAGCTGAGTTTCATGGCTTCAGCGAACCGACGCTCGCAACCGTGGTCGTCCGTGCCGTAGACGTCGGCGTGATCGAGGAAGGTGATGCCGGCGTCGCGCGCGGTGTTCACGAGGGTGCGCACCGCCTCGTCGGTCATGTCCTGGATGCGCATCAGTCCAAGGACGACGTTGGGGACCACCATGTCGGTACCGGGCAGGGTGAAGGTCTTCATGTGGCTCTTCCTTCCGGACGCCTTGGCGATTGCGCGGTGCGGTCGGTGCGACGTCGCGTGCTCACTCTAGAAATCACCGATCTAGAAATCCAACAACTCGTGGTTCTGGTATTAAGAACCGTGGGATGTGAATAAAATCGTCCTAGCGGGCGCGGAGGGGGCAAGCCAGGACTGTCGTCGACGCGAGTCCCCTCAGAGGTCTCCCACACGCATCAGCGCCAACGCTGATCAGATGCTCGCCAAGAGGTCCCAACGACGGCTGTGGACGTTCGTCGGCATCGTCACCGGCGCGGCGCGAAAGGCAGCAGAGGACAGGGGAGTCTCTCCACGACGCGCCGCCTAGCCTTTGCCGAAGTCCGGGAACGACGTTGTCGGGTGTGACTGATCAGTCTCCCTGGGACCACGCGGCGATCGGCAGCGACAGGTAGACGCCGAAGTCGACGAGCCCGGTGGCGGCGTGGATGTCCGAGTGCAGCACATCCACGCGCTCTTGGCGGTTGGCTTCCCTGTCGGCCGACCACTTCGACTTGATCTCGATCACCACCGTCAGACCGCTACGGTCCAGCGGGCTCAGTGGCCGGAAGCGGATCTCGACATCCCCGGGTTGCAGCTCGCCGTCGTACGGCTCCTCGGCGCACTCCACAGCCAGGGACACCAGGTGTGGCAGCACCGAGCCGAGTTCGCGGAGCTGAGGCTCGGGCACCGTGGGCGCGTAGGTCACTTCGACAAGCGGCACGCACGACACCCTAGACGGGGATCAGGCAAAACTGGCTACCAGAGAAGATCCCGATCACCCTTCAAAGACCGAGAAGTTGAGGGACCTGCTGAGCGAGTTTCGCGCGCAGCTGTGATGGCCAGTACGGGGCCACGTCAGCCTGTGATCGTGACGTCGTGGCCGGCTTCGAC
The DNA here is from genome assembly GCF_053595415.1 of Streptomyces sp. NPDC002499. Taxonomy (NCBI): domain Bacteria; kingdom Bacillati; phylum Actinomycetota; class Actinomycetes; order Kitasatosporales; family Streptomycetaceae; genus Streptomyces; species Streptomyces sp. NPDC002499. The sequence continues at coordinate 93,673 of NZ_JBSFXO010000002.1, read as the reverse complement.
GAGCAGTTCCCTACCGGAGCCCGCAATGGCCGGTGGCTGGTGGGCCACCGGCCACGACGTGTGGTTGGTCCTCAGACGACGATTCGGTCGAGGTTGGGTGCTCCGCTCGAAGGGTTGGAGAACTGGATGGTGTTGTTTCCGGCCTTGAGCTGGACGGTGACGTCCTTGGTGACCACGGTGTTGTAGTCCGGTGTCTCGGGGAAGCTGACGGTTTGTTTGACGCCGTTGACTGTGACGACGGCGGTGCGGGCCTGGCCGACACTCATGAAGGAGACCTGCATGGTGTAGCTGCCCGCCGCCGACTTGGTGACGTTGTTGAACGTCGCTGTTCCGCCGTTACCGAGGTAGCTGAGCTTCTTGCCGCCCGAGCAATGAGCGCAGTTGGTGATCGTGGTGCCACCGGCCAGTGTCGACGCCTCGGCCTCGTACGACGCGTTCCCGCCGCCCGGCGGGGGGTCGGTCGGGGGAGGAGTGCTACCACCGTCCATGCTCGCGCCGAGGCTGTCCAGGGCGCTCTGGACCAGGGCCTGGGTGTTGGTGTTGAGGTTGGAGTTGGTGCCGTTGACGACCCATTTCGAGCCGGAGAACATCACCACGGTCACCCCGTTGTCGACCCCGCCGGTGGTCCCGCTGCTGGGGATGCCGAGCAGTTGGGCGGCCTTCACGGAGGCTTCGCCCAGTTCGCGGGAGTCGTTGTCCGAGGTGGTCTCTGGCTGTTCGCTGTCTGGGTGTCGCCGAAGATCGAACCGATGACCTTGCCGTTGTAGAACATCAGGGCGAACTGTCGGCCTGACATGCCGTGTTCTTGGTAGAAGAAGTGCGGGCAGGGACTCTTTTCGTCCCAGCAGTCGTCGCCCAGCACGTAGAACGGCACGCGGTGTGCGCCCAGTGCCTGGCCGTTGCTGTCTTCCCAGGTCGTCTCGCCCTGATGGTCGGGATCGGGATCGGGGTCGCTGCCGTCGGTGTCGATGGCCATGCCGGAGGTGTAGGAGTAGACACCTGGGGCGACCTGGTACACGTTTACGTTCTGAGACCGCGTCATGGTGTTGATGTGGGGCTTGCTGTTGACCTGGTTCGCGGCCGTCGAGTTCTTCTGGACGCCGGCCAGGACCTGGGCGGGGGTATACGAAGCGGCGGTGACCGGGGCCGCCTTGGCCGTTGTGGAGGTCGGTGCGGCATCGGCGTTGCCGACGGCGAGTGGGACGGCGAGCGCGAGGGCTGCGGCGGCTGCCACAGCGAGGCGCATACGGATCGATGACATGGCGGTGTGGGGCCTCCGTCATTCGTTAGGAATGTTTCCTAACAGACAGAAGCATCGGTGGGCCTGGTCACACAATCGTCTCGGTGTGTGGTTTTACTAAGCCCATACCTCCAAAGGCGCAGGCGGCCAAGCTTCTTGACGTCCCGTCAGTCACCAAACGTGCAGGTTGAGCGTCGCTCGTGATCCCGTTGACCGTGGCAAACAGGACCTGTTCATGCAGGTCGACCCACGCGTCCCGCGGGCACAGTGGCAGGTGCGTATGCCGGGCGGGGCGGGGTAGCTCCATGGGCGTCGGCGGCGAGGGTGGCTGCGTCGCACCCACGGCGGCTCGTGTACTGGCGCCGAGGCCTCGCAGGTCGGGGGCGATGACGCGGTACTGTCCGGAAGTCGCCCCCTGATGCTTGCTGCCCGTGACGCTGCGCAGCCGGACCCGCGACGGGCTGCTGTCGTGCCGGTCGAACGGACGGTCCCGGTGGGCTCCCCTCCGACGGGAACCCACCGGGACCGCGGTCGCGTCCGGGTCAGCGGACGGTGGTGACCCGGTGTTCCTTCAGCGCGGCACAGTTGGAGCCCGTCACGTAGGTGTACACGTTGTCGATGTGGCCACCCCAGTCGACGCAGTGTCCCTTGCCGTACACATAGCCCGGCCCGGCGTACGACGTGTACACGCCCTCGTCCTGGGCGTATTCGTCGGTGTCGGGAATGTAGACGTAAGCGCCCATGTCCTTGCCCACCCCCGGGTTGTTGCGGATGGTGGCGACGCAGTTCTTGCCGTTGGAGGCGTTGTAGGTCAGGTAGACCGTGCCCTGCGTGCCGACGGGCGTCGAGTTGACGGTCTTGTAGCTGCTCCCGCAGACCTTCTGCGGGGTGGTGTTCGGGGCTGCGGAGGCCGGCCCGGCCAGCGCGGTCGTGGTCGCGACCGCCATTGCCGCCACGGCGGCACCGCCGAGTGCAGAACGCTTGAATCTCATATTTCCCCCTTGTGCAGGTAGCTGTGTTTTGCTCCTGACAGGTCAGACAAGCGCCGTCTGTGCGAGGTTGTGACCGAACACCGGCTTGATCAGGCCGAGTTGCTCAGGATGCAGCCGCAGTGCGACCGGACTGCCGTGACCTCGGTGGTAGGAGGGGCGGATCAGCGGCTGCCATGGCAGATTCGAGGGGCAAAGCGGTATGAAGGGCAGGAAATGGTAGGAGGAGAGTCGGACGCTGAGACTCGTCCGCCTGTAGGACGTTGTCGTGTTCTCGGCGCAACCCCATGACGCGGCTCTTCGTCCCGGTCCGGCGCCGTCGGCTGCCGGACCGGGACGAGGGTACTCAGCCGCGCAGCGTCGCGACCGGGCTGTTGTAGGCCTCGGCCGTCAGCACCGGATGCCGTGCGGCGGACGCCGCCGCGGGCCAGGACAGACGTACCGTGCGGGATTCGCCGGGCAGCAACCACAGGTAGTTGTCGCTGTACAGCGTGGGCAGAACCCGGTCGCCGTGCGTGTCCTCCAGCAGTGACAGCCGGACCATGGCGGCCACCGCGGATCCTTGGTTGCGAATCGTCGCCGTCAGCTCCCGGCGGTCTCCGGAACGGGACAGTCCGGTGATGCCGCCGGTGAGCTTCACCTGCTTCGCCTTGTTGAGCGCCTGGAGCGCCGAAGCGCTGCGATAGCGCCAGTAGGTGTTGCGCGACACCTCGCGGCCCTGGGCGTCCTCCAGAGTGAGGTGCAGCAGGTGCAGCTCCGGGAGGTCGTCCGTCCAAGGGGCGGCGAACGCCTCGGACTTGGTGGCCCGCGCGACGTCCACCCGCGCCGACCTCGACTTGCCGAGCTGCCGGCCGGACAGGTCGAACAGCCGCGCGGTGACCGTGGCGCGGGGCAGATCGGTCGAGGTGTGATTCACCGCGATGACCTGCCAGTTGACGGGATCCGCCTGCACGTGGAGCGGTTCGCAGGCCGAACGCGCCCCGTAGTACGTGCCGTTGACGTCGAAGTCGTAGTCGTATGTCTGCCAGACGGTGCTGTGCCAGGCCGGGTGGGACATCCACAGCATGAGGCCGGAGGCGTTGTCCCACAGGTTGGCGTTCCACGCCTCGAACATGGCTCGGGTGTTCTCGTAGTTGACGAACTGCGCCTTCTTGGCGAAGTCGTCCAGGCCGAGGGCGGTGCCCAGACGCGTCTCGATGGCCGCCTTGTAGTTCTGGGGTGCCTGATTACCGTGCTCGCTCCAGTCGTGGTAGTACCACGCGCCCTTGATCGGCCATTCCGGTTCGTCGCCCGTCATGTTTCGTGTGCTCGCCGCGGTGGAGACGACGGGCATGCCGATCTCCGTGTGGAAGCCGAAATCCTTGCTGCCGTAGGTCGAGGGATCGAAGTACTTCTCCGGTTCCACCCAACCGTAGGGACCGCCACCGGTGATGATGCCTCCGGCGGAGTTGTTCTGGTACAGCAGGCCGGGCGCCTGCTGCTCGACCGCCTCGCGCATCCCCTTGTCGATCGCGGCCGGCGGGTTGCCCTCGTTGGCGCCGCACCAGATCACCACGCTCGGATGAATGCGGTAGCGCAGCACGGTGTCGCGGGCGAGGGAGTTGAAGGCCTCGTGGTCCGGCGGGTCCATGCCCCATGCGTTCGGGAAGTCGTTCCACACCAGGATGCCGTGCCGGTCGCAGGCGGCGAAGAACTCCTCCCGGTCGCTGCTGCCCACCCAGTTGCGGATCATGGTGAAGTTCATGTCCCGGTGCATGCGCACGGCGGCATCCATACGCTCCACCGGCATCCTGCGCAGGAGTTCGTCCCAGCCCCAGTTCCCACCGCGGGCCAGTACGCGAACGCCGTTGACGCTGATCTTCAGCGGGTCCGGTGTGTTCGAGACGGACTTGACGTCCGTCCACTGCTCGCCGTCGTCGGAGACCTGGATGACGTAGGTCTTCGGGTAGGCGGTCTCCCACACGATCGCGACCCGATCGAAGTCGCGACGGGAGCCAAGATCCACCTGGATCCACTGGTCGTCTTCGTAGGCGGAGGACCAGCGGGTGCCCGGGTCGCCGTCGGTGGCGTGCGCGGCCGGGTGGTCGGACTCCTCCGTGGAGGCCGTGGCCTTCTGGCGCAGGGCGAGGTCGGTGCCGGGGTCACTGCGGTCGATGACGCTGAACGTCCACAGCGAGTTACCCCAACTGGTGTTGCGCAGACCGAGGTTGAGCCGGACGTAGCGTGCCGTCCGGCGGTCGAGGTCCTCGACCTGGAGGCTGGCGTTGCCGTTGTTGAACGGCAGCGGTACCGCGCCGTTGTCCACCGACTGCACGTCGGTCCAGTCCGAGCCGTTCGCGGACACCTGGACGACGAACGTCTTCGCGTAGGCCTGTTCCCAGGTGAGGTCGACCCGGTCGAAGGACTGGGTGGAGCCCAGGTCGACGCGGATCCACTGGTCGTCCTCGAAGGCGGAGGACCAGCGGGTGTTCTCGTTGCCGTCGGTGACGTTGGCCGCGCCGTTGCTGTCCTGGTCGGTGCTGGAGGCCTCGGCCGGAGCGTGCAGGGCCAGGTCGGTACCGGGCCGCAAGCTGTCACCCACCGCGAGCGTCCACAGGGAACTGCCCCAGGAGGTGGCTCTGGTAAGGCACTTGACGCGGACGTGCCGGGCCTGCTGCCGGGCGAAGGTGACGCTCTGCGTGTAGGCGTCGCCCGTCGAGGTGAACGGGAGCGGTGTGTCGTACTCGTAGCCGAACTGGCGCATGCCGAACCGGCTCGTGCGCCGGTCGCTCTCCTGACCGCCCAAGGACGCGGTGAGGATGAGCTCGTACAGATGTGGTTCGCCCAGTCCGTTGGGCCACCACAGCTTGGGCTTGCGCACCTTCAGCTGCTTGAAGGCCGTCGGGGTGAAGACGACGTCGACGCTTTCGCCGGCCTTCATGGTGACGCTCCTCGACACCCGGACCCCGTCGAACGCCGCCGTGACGGTGGCCTGGTGGTCGGCGGTGTCGGCATTGCGGACGGGCACGACCACGGTCACCTCCGCGGTCGAGACGTCCGGCAGGACGGGCAAGACCGTGTCCACGCGCGGGTCACCGATGACGAGGTGCCCCGTGGAGCGCAGCCGGACGTGGTTCCAGATGCCGGCCGCCCGGTCGCGCACGGCGGGCATCCAGTCCCAGCCCGAAGACGCGAGATACGTGGGGGAGTTGAGGTTCATCTGCCCCGCGCCCGCGTCCACCCAGGACTCGCCCTGCGGCCCCTTGTCGCCCGGACTGCCGGGAACCGGCATGGGTGTGATCTTCACCGCGAGGGCGTTCTCACCGCTCGCCGACAGCTGTCGGGTGACGTCGAGCGCGGCACGGGCGAAGGGATACGTCAGGTCGCCGACACGAGTGCCGTTCAGCCAGACGTCGGCCTTGTGGTTGACGCCGTCGAACTCCAGCCACACATGGCGTCCCGCGCCGGTCCGCAGCCCGCGGGGCAGAGCGAAGTCACGCTTGTACCACCAGGAGTGGCGCGACAGGGCCTCTGGGATGTGCAGGTTGTTCAGGCCCGCCACCGGATCGGGCAGTTTGCCCTGCTCCACGAGCGAGCCCAGAACCGTGCCGGGAACCGTGGCCGGCAGCCAACCGCGCGTGTCGACCGTCGTCCTCGACAACCCGGCGCCGTCGGTGCCCGCCCAGTCGTCCATGGTGAGGCGCCAGCCCGACTCCACGGCGACGGTGCCGTCGTCGGCGACCGTGAGGTGCGGCGCATCCTCGTGACGGGAGTCCCAGTCGGTCCAGCCGGTGGCCGCGGGGCGGTGGGCGTCGGCCGTCCCGTACACCTCGAAGCCGTTCAGCCCCAGCGGCAGCGGGCTGGAGCGCTTCTGTGAGGTCATGCGCACCCAGCGTGCCTTCGCGGGGCGTGAGACCTGGATGTCCACGCTCCCGCCGGTGCCCGCGGAGGTGCGGTAGACCGTCGTCCACGACTTGTTGTCGAGGGACGTCTCCACCACGAAGACCAGTGCGTAACTCGACTGGATCTCCTTGCCGGTGGTGCCGCTGTGTACGTTTCCGGTGGTGGGGGGCGTGTACACCGGGTCGGAGGCGTCCGCCTCGAAGGTCAGACGGACACGGCTGACCTCGCAGACCGACTGGAGGTCGACGGCTATCCACTGCGGATCGCCGCCTTCGGCGCGCCAGCCGCTGCCCGCCACGCCCTGTTGGGAGAGGCGGTCCACGACGAACGAGCCCTGTGTGGCCGCGTAGTCCGTCGAGGAGACCGATACGGGCCGGTAGAGCGCCAGACCGTCCGGGGCGGAGCGGTCGACGGATGTGCCGGTGGGGGCGGCAGCGGCGTTGGGCACGGGGAGCAGCGAGCTGAGGCCGAATCCGGCCAGCAGGGTGGTACCCGTGGTGACGACGGTTCGCCGCGAAAGTGGGCGCGGCGAACTCGGCTGATCTGTCATGTGTGACGTCCCATCAAAAGCACAGGCCGAACGAGGCTCTGGCGTCCCCTGCGCCGAGCCGGTCTGACAACGTTGCCATAGGCTGTGTTGGTGCCGTGTTTCCTGTCAACCCCTGTGGCACGCCAGGCTCTGTCGCCGCTGCCCGGTTGCCGTGTGCGATGTGGCGGCAGCAAATTTCCGGCATCGCTCCGGGAGCGTGCGTTGTCGGCTTCCGTCCCGAGTTCCCCACCGCGTCGAGGCCTCCGGTCGCCCGACGTTGCCGTCCCGCGAGGATCTGGTCGGCGTGCTGACTGAAGCGGCTCTTCTCACGTGCTCGGAGAACTGGGCTCTGCGGTCGTCGCACTGTGGCACGTGCGAAGGCAGGTGCGCGGGGAGACGTCCAACTCGGTGTTCATGTGTCGGCGCAGGGACGTGGCGGTCGCGAACGCGACGTCGGCGGAACCATCTCGTCGACCGACAGCGTGCTCGATTGAACACATCGAGGTACTGGCAGGACGCCACGGACGAGGACGAGGTGGCGGTCGAACGGGACGCCCGGCCGCTGAGCGCTGTTCCATGACCACTCAGGCGGGTACCTCGGCTGAGACGAACAGAAAGTTGGGCAGACGGACGTAGCTGTCGATCGCCATCAGGACCATGCTGCACACCACGGCGTCGAAGGGGGCACCCAGGTTGGGCAGCCGTGTCAGATCTGCCTGGACGTAGGTGATTCCCTGCCGCAGCTCGGCCTCTCTCTCACGGGCGAAGGCACACATCAGCTCCGTCGGTTCGACTCCTGTCACCTGTGCTCCGCGCCCGGCGAGGATGCGGCTTAAGTACCCGTTACCGCATCCTGCGTCCAGCAGCCGTCGGCCGCGCACATCGCCCAGCAGCCGCAGCAGATAGGGATTGGCCAGGTGCCGTTTGGCGAAGTAAAGGGGCTCTTCACAGTTGAGGGTGTGACGGCCGCCGGCGGGGCGCTGGCTGGGTAGACGTCGAGGTCCCCTGAAGATGGAGGTTCCTACGCCACCATCCAGAAGACCTCGACTTGCCTGACGCTACCTTCGCGCGCCCCGACCTGACCAAGTTCTGCCGGCTCGATGACCTCGGACTTGAAGTCGTCGGCCAGCACCTCGAGCCCGACCGCGCTGTTGTCGCCTGCCGCGTTCTTGACGCCGACGACGGCAGCGAAGGTTGGTGCCGACGCTGCGGCTGCCAAGGCACGCCGCGCGACACCGTGGCCAGACGATTGGCCCACGTGCCGCTGGGCTGGCGACCGACCACGCTGTTGGTCTCGATCCGCTGCTACAAGTGCATCGGCTGCGGACACGTGTGGCGCGCCAAAACACCAGCCGCGCGGCCGAGCCCCGGGCGAAGCTGACCCGCACCGGCCTGCGGTGGGCGCTGGAAGGCATCGTGGTCCAACACCTCACCGTCGCTCGGGTCGCGGAGGGCCTCGGGGTCGCGTGGAACACCGCCAACGACGCCGTCCTGGCCGAAGGCAAGCGGGTCCTGATTGATGATGAGAACAGGTTCGACGGAGTCGCCGTCATCGGTGTCGACGAGCACGTGTGGCGCCACACCAGGCGTGGCGACAAGTACGTCACCGTGCTCATCGACCTCACCCCGGTCCGTGACGGCACCGGCCCAGCACGGCTGCTCGACATGGTCGAGGGCCGCTCCAAGTCCGCGTTCAAGACCTGGCTCGCCGAACGCCCCTCCGCGTGGCGCGACGCGGTCGAGGTGGTCGCGATGGATGGCTTCACCGGCTTCAAGACCGCCGCTGCAGAAGAGGTCCCCGACGCGGTCGCGGTGATGGACCCCTTCCACGTCGTCCGTCTGGCCGGCGATGCCCTCGACCAGTGCCGCCGCCGTGTGCAACTCGCGATCCACGGCCACCGCGGCTTCAAGGACGACCCGCTCTACAAGTCGCGGCGGACCCTGCACACCGGTGCCGGGCTGCTCACCGACCGACAGATCGACCGACTCAACCAGCTGTTCGCCGACGAGGACCATGTTGAGGTCGAAGCGACCTGGGGCGTCTACCAGCGCATGATCGCGGCTTACCGTGAGGAGGACCGCAGCCGAGGACGTGAGGCGATGGCCAAGCTGATCAACGACCTCGGCACCGGTGTCCCGAAGGCGCTGGTCGAGGTCGCGAAGCTCGGCAGAACGCTGAAGAAGCGCGCCGCCGACGTGCTCTCCTACTTCGACCGGCCCGGCACCAGCAACGGCCCGACCGAAGCCATCAACGGTCGGCTCGAGCATCTGCGCGGCTCCGCACCCGGGTTCAGGAACCTGACCAACTACATCGCCCGCAGCCTGCTCGAGACCGGCGGCTTCAGGCCACAACTAGCCCCCGGTGCGAGGGTCGGCCCGAGTGCTACGTTCGGGCCATGACTAGACCCAGTGAGATCCTCGGCAGCGTAGTCGCCGCCAGCGAGCGCGAGCAGCTCGAGACGTTCCTGGATTACCTGCGCGACGCCGTCGTGCGCAAGGCCCGCGGGGTGTCGGAGGAGGACGCCCGGCGCAGCCCGGTGCCGACCGGCACCAACCTCGGCGGCCTGATCAAACACCTGCGGTGGGTGGAACTGGGCGGGTTCGCCGAGCAGATCGGGCAGATCCCCGCCGCGGAGCTGCCCACGCCGCCGTGGACCGACGCAGACCCGGAGGCCGACCTGCGACTGGAGCCGAACGAGAAGCTCGACGACGTCATCGGCGCCTACCAGGCGGAGTGCGACCGCTCCCGCGAGATCGCCGCCCAGCACAGCCTCGACTACGCACCGCCGGGCAGGGAGCTGACGTTGCGGTGGGTGTACCTGCACGTGATCCTGGAGACCGGCCGGCACGCGGGCCACGCGGACATCCTGCGCGAGATGATCGACGGCGGCGTCGGCGACTGACGGCTCGCGGTGCGTCGTCGGTCCGTGTTCCGGTCGTCGGAGGCGGCGTTACACCGGTATCGGCGGAGGCTGACCTCCAACACCGTGGGCCGCCACCCGAACGGCTCGTGCGCCAACCGCCGGACCACCGTGCCCCTGGCCGCGCCCTGGCAGACGCAGCGACGACACCATCTGACGGGCTCGACAACCCGGCACCGGAGAATCGCCCGATCGGGCTCCAACCGCTGCCCGAGCACTTCGAGCCCGAGATCATAGTCACCTCCATCCTCGGGAGACCTCGACCCCTACCCGGCCACCGACGCGCCGACCGGACTACACCCTCAACTGCGAAGAGCCAGTAAAGGTGCCGGGCAGCAATCACGACGGCCTTACAGACGGCCAGGGCATCCCATTCAGGTGTCGCTGCCCGGCGGAAACCGTGACGACGGCACGCAGTTGCTGCCCCTGCCGGACAAGGTTCCAGCTGTGGTCGGCGTCGTCGGCCGGCCCTGACGCAGACCCGATGTCCTGTTCGCCGATCGCGGCGACGACCACGACAAGGACCGTCGCCTGCTCCGGGCTCGCGGCGTCCGCCCGTCATCGCCGAACCAGGCTGGAACACGGCAACGGCGCCACGACATCCACGAAGCCCTCCTCGGGCTCGCCACCCGCCTGATCACCCACCGGCACGTCCAACGCCTTTGTCAGAGCCTCTTGGCGAGGTTCCCGAGCGGACGAGTTGACGGTCGGCCGTCTTGGGCACATGTGGGCCAGCCATGACGTGGTCGCGTGCGGCTCGGGAGGGGTCCCGGGCCGCACGCGTCACGATGAAGTCACGCGTGGTCGGCGCAGGGTCGGACAGGACAGAAGCCGCCGTTCTGCTCGTACTCGCGTGAGCGGTTCGGAACCAGTTCGGCGATCCGGCCACGTATGCCGCACGGACGCCGGGGGACAGGGCGGACTTCGGCGGTGCGGTGGAACAGCCGATGGACCTTCCCGCACGCACCGGAAACGGGTGGGAATCGGGACGCACGAGGCGAATCGAGGATCATGTGAGTTCGAAGACGGTCGTCCCCCTTGTCGCGGTGCTGGTGCTCGCCGTGGCCGGTTGTTCGGAGGGCGGGTCCCACCGGACCGGGCAGGCGGGGACGCCACAGACGGCGCCCCTCTCTTCCTCCGCCGGCAGGACGCACTCCGGCGCTACGGCGACAGGAGCGGCGTCCCCTGGTGCAGCGACTACTTCCGAGGTCTGTCAGGGGGTGGACGCGGCAGCGTACGGCCAGTTGATCGCCATGTCCCTGGCCATCGGCGACAGGACCAGGCAAGGTGCCGCCCTGCGGGCCGACGTCGCGCGAACCTACGAGGACTTCGCCGCCCGACTGACCCTGATCCGCGCACAGGCCGTCGGCCGCCTTTCCGCGGCATTGACGCAGTGGGCTTCCGCCGGCACCGCGGTGGGCCACTACGTCGCCGAGAAGAAGCCGCGGCCCGGCCTGGTCATCGACTACGGGCCGACCGAGAAGCGGTGGGACGCGACGCGGAAGGCCACCGAGGAGATCTGCGGACACGACCTTCCCGACCTGAGCCAGGGGAGGAATTCCTGAGCCCGGGAGAAAGGAATCCCGAGTCCGGAAAGAATTCCTGGCCACTCGTACCCGAAGACGACGCGCGCCCTCGGCTACTTCACGCACGGCCCTCGGCTTCCGGGTTCTTGAGGGAAAACGCTCTGTTTCGACCCCGGCCGGACAGAGGTCCAGCCGTACTCTGGACTCCTGGCGTCCACCCTCATGTGCCGCGCACGAGTTGGCCCCCACGGGCCGGTGAGCACCTGCCGGAAGACGGCGTGGCGGCGTCGCCGTCGAGTTGCGACGTCCGAGGACCGGACCGAGAGGCGGAGCACCGCGGTATGAGCAAGTCGCCATGTTTCTCGTTCGACGGCTGGATCGCGGGCCTGGGTACCACCTCCGGCACCCGGTTCGTGGTCGGGCATTGGCCCCGCTCGCCGTTCGACGCGTTCAGTGACGTGATGGTGGAAAAGGGAGACGGCGAACGGGTGCTGTTGGCCCCCAGCGAGCGGATCGCCGAGTTCATCGCCGGCACCTATGTCTTCGACGCGGTGCACGTCGTACCGGTCGACGTCGACATCGCCGCGGACACCTGGCGCGTCAGCGCGGGACCGCTCCGGCTGCGCTTCACGACCGGCGCACGCCCTCTCGTGGGCCGGCTGCTGCGTGCCGTCCCCGCGCGCCTCGCCCGGCGTCCGGCGTGGGCCGCGCTGATCGACCACCCCGTCCGCCTCCTGATGCCCGGCGTCCGCACACGCGGCAGCGCGGGCGGGAACCGCAGGGAGTGGTACGGCGCGCAGGATCTCCACGCGATCAGTTCGGCTTCCGGCGTCCTCGAGGACACGGATCTCGGCGCTCTGGCGGCCGTCGACCCTCCCGTACGGTTCGGGTTCGGTTCGACGCCGCGGGCACCGGCGCTGACCCGGGTCACGACGACCGTGGCCCTGTCGCGCTCATAGCCGGCAACCGGTGGACGCCCCGGCCGCTGCTGTCGATATTGCCGGGCATGCCCGAACGGCGTACCCAAGACCATGTCCGCAAAGGGGGGCCGGGCCTTCGCGCGAAGGGGTGCGGCTCCGCCGACCTTTCCTGCCGCCCGCTCTCTTGACGGTTGGCATGTTCGGAGCAACACTCGGCTCAAGCTTTGTTAGGAAACTTTCCTAACAAAGCTTCTCTCTCGACCTGTCCACGCCCCCCACACGGGAGACAGACATGACCCGACCGCCCACCCTCCGCCGTGCAGCGGCTCTCTGTACGGTCGTCCTGGCCGTACTCGGAGCCCTGCTCACCGCCTCGGCCACGGCCACCTCGGCCCCGAAAGCACCGAGCGGCCCGAGTAAGCAGGCCGCCGCCAACCGCCAGGCCTTCCTCACCTTCTACGGCTGGTACGACAACACCCCGCCGGGCGGTGACATCTCCTACCCCAAGATCCACGACGAGGCGGGCGGCACCGGCACCTACTCCGACCCGATCACCTTCGCCTCTTCGACCGACGAGATCGCCGCCGGCACCAAGATCTTCGTCCCCCGGGTCGGCAAATACTTCATCATGGAGGACTCCTGCCAGGAGTGCGGCGAGGACTGGAACAACGAGGGCCCCAACGGCGGCCCCGGGCTGTACCACTTCGACCTCTGGGTCGGCGGGGAGGGCGGCAGCGCCTTCGACAGCATCGACTGCGAGGACGCGCTCACCCACTACAACCCGGACACCACCCCGGTACTTGAGAACGTGATCGTCAACCCCTCCGCCAACGAGCAGGTCGACCGGACGCCGATCTTCAACACCGACACCGGCGCCTGCTACGGCGGGGCGAAGCCGACCACCACGGTGGGCCAGTACAAGAACGTCTCGACCAGCCAGTGCCTGGACAACCCCGGCAACAGCTCGGCCAACGGCACCACGCTGCGCAGCGCCGCGTGCACCGGCGGCGCCGGACAGACCTTCAGCTTCCACGGCGCGTTCATGGAGAGCAACAAGAAGTGCGCCACGATGTCCGGTTCGGCCATCAAGCTGGCCGCCTGCGACGGCGGGCCGAAGCAGCAGTGGTCGATCAACCCCGACCTGACCATCTCCGACATCCAGACCGGGAAGAAGTGCTTCAAGGGCGGTAACGGCACCCTGACCGCAGGGAGTTGCTCGGGTACGGCCAGCCAATGGAAGTTCACGCCCAGGACCTAGCGACACTCTCGCCGTCCGTCCGCCCGGGGCAAGGACGTCAACGGCCTCGGGCGTCACGAGCCCTCGGGTACAGTGCCCCGATCATCGCCCCGTCCGGGTTCGCGGAGCCGATCAGGTCCGGCTCCGCGAACTCCGTCTCCGCCGCACCCGCCACGCTCTGCCTGACCGCCGACATCGACATCTCGGTGCTGCTTCAGTTCGAGAAGGCCGAGGCCGAAGTACCGGTCGCCGTGGTGCCGCGCCCAGGCAAGCAGCAGGCGCCCACTCACCCCAACCGCCGCCGCGGAGCGCGAAGCCGGATCGGCCCAGGCAAGAACTGGCAGCTGCCTGTCGGGTGCCGCCGGCTCCCGCACATAAGACCCGCGAGGTTCAATGCCATGCTCGTCGTCGATGCCAGCCGCAGCGGGTAACACCACCACGTATCCACTGACAGCGAGATCACCCAGAGTGTCTGCTGGGGCGGCATGACTGTCGTGGCGGGGATGTCGACGATTCTCCTGTCGCTTGGTACGGCTGGGCTTGCTGACGGCCCCGTGCTCGGTCTCGGAGCAGGGGGTATCAGGTCGATTCGCGTACCACGAGTTCGTTCGGCATGATCACCGGTTCCGTCGGGCCGCCGTTGATGAGACCGAGGAGCAGGTGGACGGCGGCGGTCGCCTGGTCGGCCATCGGGCTGCGGACCGAGGTGAGCGCTGGGGTCGTGTACGAGGCGGCCTCTATGTCGTCGAAGCCGACGACGGCCACGTCTTCGGGGACGCGGCGTCCGGCCTGGCGGAGCGTGCGCAGGGCTCCGATCGCCATCAGGTCGTTGGCCGTGAAGACAGCGTCGAGGTCGGGCTCGTCGTCCAGGAGCTGCTGCATGGCTTCGGCACCGGAGACTCTGGTGAAGTCGCCCAGCGCCACGATGGGGCGGCGGCCGGCGTCGCGCAGCGTCCGGCGGTAGCCGTCGAGGCGTTCGCGCGCCTCGTGGAGTTCGAGCGGTCCGGTGATGGTTGCGATCCTGCGCCGACCGCGCTCCAGAAGGTGACGTACGGCCAGCGTTGCCCCGCCGGCGTTGTCCAGGGCCACGTACGGGACGTCCTGCGCGGACGTGCGGTTGAAGGAGACGAGAGGAAGCCCCTGCCTGGCCAGCGCGGCCGGCAGGGGATCCGTACCGTGCAGGGCGACGAGGAGCACGCCGTCGACATGCCCGCCGGCGATGTACTGCTCCACTCTGGTTCGGCTCTCGTCCGATTCCGCGAGCATGAGCACGAGTCGTTTGCCCGCGGCTTCCAGCTCTCGGCTGACCGCGCGGACGACGGCTGAGAAGAGGGGATCGTCGGAGACGACTCCCTGCGGGGGGTCGGAGACGACCAGGGCGAGGGTGTCCGTGCGGCGCGTGACGAGATTGCGTGCCGCCCCGTTCGGCACGTACCCGAGTTCGCGCACAGCGCGCATGACGACGTCTCGGATCTGCGGTGCGACGGTCGCCTCGCCGTTGATGACGCGGGAGACGCTCGACTTGGACACACCCGCCCGGGCGGCGACCACTTCTAGAGTGGGGCGTTTCATGCCGGGCCGTCCTCCGTGCCGCTGCCCAGGTGCGCGCCCGGGAAGGGTTTTGTCATCGAAGGCGACCTCCGGCTCTGCGTCACGGCGATGCCAGCAGCGTATCCGCAGGCCGGGCGGCATGAGTCTGCTCGGCGATCCGGTTCACTTTGCGGAACAGGGTGTCCGTTCACCTTGATCGACCTTAGCTGAGGAACCGCTCCCTCAACGCGACAATCGATCAAGTCACCCATTTTTTCGCTGTGGTTGAGGGCCTTGACAGTGTATGACGCCCCATCCATTCTCCCCTCAGGGAACGCTCCCTCGCCTCAAACCCCACTTGAGGAGTCACAGGTGCAAACACTCGTGCGTAGATTTGCCCTGTTCTGGGCAGTCGCCGCTTCACTCATCGCATTCGTCGCGCTGCCGGCCCCGCCCGCTCAGGCGGCAGAGGTCCTGGTCTCGCAAGGCAAGCCCGCCACCGCCTCAAGCACCGAGGGAGCTTTCGACGCCCGCAACGCCGTCGACGGCGACCCCGGGACCCGGTGGTCCAGCGGTTTCGCCGATCCGCAGTGGATCCAGATCGACCTCGGGGCCGCCACGACGATCAGCCGCGTCGTCCTCAACTGGGAGGCCGCGTACGGCAAGGCGTTCAGGATCGAGGTGTCGAGCAACGCGCAGGACTGGACGGCGGTCCATGAGACGGCTACGGGCACAGGCGGCACCCAGAGCCTCGCCGTGACCGGCACGGGCCGCTACGTCCGGATGTACGGCACGCAGCGCGGCACCCAGTACGGCTACTCCCTGTGGGAGTTCCAGGTGTACGGCACCGACGGCTCCGGTGGTCCCGGAGATGCCGGCACCCTCCTCTCCTACGGCAGGACCGGCGCGGCCTCCTCTTCCCAGAGCGACCAGAACTGCTGGGAGTGCACACCGGCCAGGGCGTTCGACCGCGATCCGGCCTCCCGCTGGGCGACCAGCTCCACCACGGGATGGACCGATCCGGGCTGGATCTCCGTCGATCTGGGCGCGACCGCGCAGATCGACAAGGTGGTCCTGCAGTGGGATCCCGCCTACGCCAAGTCCTTCCAGATCCAGGTCTCGCCGAACGGACAGGACTGGACGCCCGTCTACTCGACCACAGCCGGCACGGGATTCAAACAGACGCTGGCCGTCTCCGGCACCGGCCGCTACGTGCGCATGTACGGCACGGAACGCGCCACCCCCTACGGCTACTCGCTGTGGGAGTTCCAGGTGTACGGCACCGGCGGCGCTCCGAATCCGGCCCCGCCCCTGCCGAGCGACCCGGCGAACCCGCCGCGGCTGGTGTGGAGCGACGACTTCGACGGCGCCGAGGGCAACACACCGGACGCCTCGAAGTGGCGGGCCGATCCGGGGACCGGGCCGAACAACGAGCTGGAGTACTACACCGACCACCGCAACGCGGCGCTGGACGGCGCGGGACATCTGGTGATGGAGGCGCGCAAGGAGGTCACCGCGGGATCGTCGTGCCCGCCCGACCCCCTGACCGGCAGCACCACGTGCCAGTACACCTCCGCGCGCATGAACACCGGCGCCACCTTCCAGTTCACCTACGGACGCGTCGAAGCCCGTATCAAGGTGCCCAAGGGCAACGGACTGTGGCCCGCCTTCTGGATGATGGGCGCCGACTTCCTCACCGGCCGGCCGTGGCCGTACAACGGCGAGGTCGACATCATGGAAGTCCTCGGCAAGGACGTGAAGACCGCGTACTCGACGGTCCACGCACCGGCCTACAACGGCGGAGGCGGAATCGGCTCCCCGTACAAGCTGCCCTCAGGCGCCGACTTCTCCGACGACTTCCACACCTGGGCCGCCGACTGGAACAGCAAGGGCATCACCTTCAGCCTCGACGGCCAGACCGTTCTCGCCCTGGACAAGGCCCAGGTGGAGCAGACCCGCGGGCCGTGGATCTTCGACCACCCGCACTACATGATCCTCAACCTGGCGGTCGGCGGGGACTGGCCCGGCCCGACCGACTCCAGCACGCCCTTCCCGGCCAGGATGCTCGTCGACTACGTGCGGGTCTTCCAGTAGACGCCCGCTGACGTCCGCGAGCCCCGACCGACCACTGCTCGCCGGCTCTTCACCCCCGACGCTCGTGAAGGAAGTGAGATGCACAGATATCCCGCACGTCTGTACACGCTGTTAGTAGGAACGTTGGTGGTCGCATTGGCCGCTGCCCTGAGCCTGACCGTCTCGGCCCAGCAGGCGCGGGCCGCCACGGTCACCGTCCAGGCCGAGTCCTACACCGCCCAGTCGGGCGTCACGTTGGAGGCGACCGCGGACGCGGGAGGCGGCCAGAACGCGGCCTTCCTCGCCAACGGCGACTGGATGCGTTTCGACAACGTCGACCTCGGCACCGCCGGCCGGTTGACCGTGTCGGCCCGGGTCGCCTCCGCGGTCGGCTCGGGCACCATCGAACTGCGCACCGCCGGCGCGACCGGACCGCTGCTCGCCGTCATACAGGTCGCCCCGACCGGCGGCTGGCAGAACTGGGCGACCAGGACCACTGACGTCACCACCCATCCCACCGGCGCACAGACCGTGTTCGCCGTGCTGCGCAGCACCGAGCCCGGCGACTTCGTCAACATCAACTGGTTCTCCTTCGTCGGCGAAGGAAGCGGGCCGGCCGCGGGATGGGTCCCCATCGACCAGGCCAAGTGGGATGCCCAGGTGGCACAGTTCCGTGCGATGACGCCGGCAGCCGTGCCCGGCAACGTGGTCCGGGTTCCGGAGTTCAACGCCACCTGCGACTACAGCCACTCCAAGCAGGACGACCCCATCGTGCTGCCGAACCTCGCCGGCGCGTCCCACATGCACAGCTTCTTCGGCAACGAGAGCACCGACGCGTTCTCCACGGCCCAGTCCCTGCGCAGCAACACCGCGACCACCTGCGCACCGGCCGAGGACCTCTCGGCGTACTGGATCCCCACCCTGTACCAGGGCAACACGGCCATCGAGCCCGAGAACATGATCGTCTACTACGGTTCCCGGCTGCCCGACCCCTCGGCGACCCTGCCCTTCCCTGAGGGATTCCGCATGATCTCGGGCGACGCCAAGGCGCAGACACCCACTCCGGCGGGTTCTCCCGGCCAGTACTGGTGCGCCGGCGCAGGCGGTGAGATCGGCCGCAGCACCGACGGCAACTGGCCGGTCTGCGCCCCAACGGCACACCTCACCCATCAGCTCGTTTTCCCTGACTGCTGGGACGGCAAGAACCTGGACAGTCCCGACCACAAGTCGCACGTCGCCAACACCTACGACGGCAAGTGCAGCGGCGCCTACCCCGTCGCCATCCCCAACCTCTCCTTCGTGGTCAGCTACCCGACCAGCGGCAGCGCGGCAGGCTTCCGACTGGCCTCGGGCATGGCCTCATCCATCCACGGCGACTTCTTCAACGCGTGGGACAACGCCGCCCAGGGACACCGCGTGAAGGACTGCATCACCCAGAAGGCCAAGTGCAACTCCGCCGGCACGTTCTGACCCTGCGTCTGGCATGCGCCACGGCCATGGCGCTGCTGGTCGTCGGCTGCACCACGCAGCCGACGACCAGCACGTCACCGAAGGCCGGCGCAGCGCCGACGGAATCCTTCAGCCCCACCGACATCGCCTGGATCCAGCTGATGATCCCCATGGCGGAGCGCGCGCAGAAACTGACCGATCTCGCACCCTCCCACGCGGCAAGTCCAGAGTTGACGGCGCTCGCGGCCAAGACAGGGACACGACTTCACCAGGACCAAAACCGCCTGCGCGAGCTGCTGAAGCTCGCGGGAGTCCCCGACACCAACCCCCACGAAGGGCACAACATGCCCGGCATGGTCAGCCTCCCCACCATCGAAAAGGCGGGTGCCACGACCGGCAAGGCGTTCGACCAGATACTCACTGACGCGCTGCGCGCCCACTTCACCCAATCCACCCTGTTGTGTACCGGGGAGCGAACCCAGGGCCACGCGGGCGAGGCGAAGAAGCTCGCCACCACCATCGCAAAGAGCACGACCGCACAGATCACCCGGCTGAACGAAGTACGCCCAGCGTGACCGGCAGCCCCAAGCAGCGCTACGGCAAGGTCATAGGAGTGGCAGGACACAGTGGGTCGACCAACATGAGACAAGCCCGAGGACAGGCTTTTCAGACGCCCGCTAGCCGCCGCGGTGGCGGTTCTCGCCACGGATGTGGCGCGGGCGCCAGACCATCGGCCCTGGCGGCTACTGCCGTTCCTGTCTCTTCGCCCTCGTCCGCACCGGCGCCCTTCGCTGGTTCCTCCACGCTCGCCATCTCACAGCCCCCGCGCTCGATCAGATGACGTTCATGGCCGTGGAGGAGACCTGTTTCGACCGACTCTCCGCCGAGGAAAGAGCACGGATCGATAACCGATGGTCCCGCCAGCCCCTCACACCGCGGATCGTCCAGCCGTAGTCGCCTCACGGCTGGAGATCAACGCCTCCTGAGCGGAGGGCCGGTGGGCTCGGCCGTGTCACAGCAGGCCGGGCTGCTGCCATTCGGTGCCGAGGACGTGGTGGTCGAGGAAGTTGAGGAACGTCTCGTACCACAGGCGCGTGTGATTCGGCTTGAGGATCCAGTGGTTCTCGTCCGGGAAGTAGAGGTACTTAGCGGGAACCTCGTGCCGCTGCAGTTCCTGGAAGAGCGTGGCGCCCTGCCCGACGGGCACGCGATAGTCCTTCGCACCGTGGATGACCAGCACCGGAGTGCGGATATTCGCGACGTCCCAGTGCGGCGAGTCGGCCTCGTAGCGCTCGGGGCGGGTCAGCGGGTCGCCGAAGATCTGCTGGAAGTACCAGGGCACATCGGTGTCGCCCTGGAACGCCCGCAAATCCCACAGACCTGCATGGCTGATGATCGCCTTGAAGCGGTCCGTGCTGGTGGCCACCCGGTTGGCCATGTATCCGCCGTACGAGCCGCCGGCCAGCGCCGAACGTGAGGCATCAATGTCGTTACGGGCCTCGGTCGCGTCGGTCAGCGCCATCACATCGGTGTAGGGACGACCGCCCCACTGCCCCCAGCCGCGCCGGTGGTTGATCTGCCCGTACCCGGTCGACAGGGCCGGATCCGGCAGCAGAACCGCATAGCCGCGCGCGGCGAACGGCCACGGATTCCAGCGCCAGGTCCAGCCGTTCCAACTGGACTGCGGTCCGCCGTGGACGGCCACAAGCAGGGGAGCGGGCTGCTCGGCGGAAGCGCCCGGGGGCAGCACGAGCCAGCCACGCAGCACGAATCCGTCCTCTGCCTCCGCGCGCACCTCGGTGAGTGTGCCGGGCAGGTCCCCGACACGGCCCGGGGCGGGCAGCTCGTCGGGAATCTGGTCGGCGACGTCGGCGTCGATCCGGACGGGCGTCGGCGGCGCGTCGACCGCGTGGCGCAGGGCGTAGAGCGTCCGCCCGTCGGGGCTCACGGCCAGCGAGCCGTACACACCTGAAACAGTAAGGCGCGTGACACCGCCGTCCGGGTCGCGCCGGAAGACGGGCGCATGCCCCTGCTCGTCGGATGTGAAGAAGAGCGTGTCGTCCACCGGTGAACAAGCCACGCCCCCGGGCCAGTTGTCGAACCCGGGCAGGAGATCCTGCACCGTGCCGTCGGCCAGGTCGATCCGTACGAGAGTCTCGTCCCAGGGGTCGTCGTAGGTCGCGTAGCGCATTCGGCAACACACGAGTGCCGAGCCGTCGTGGGTGAACCGCGGCGTCTCATAGAGGTGCTCCAGATCACCGACGACATGGATCTCCTCACCGCTGACCGCGTCGGCCACCACCACGGCGGTGCGATGCTCGGCCGGGACCCGCCCGGGCACGAACCGCCTGAACGCGACCCGTGTGCCGTCCGGCGACAACGCGGCATCCCCAGGATCCTCCAGTCCGATCCCCTGCCCACCGGCGACGACCGGCTCCACGTCGACACCTGCACGGACGAAGGTGTGCGGCTCCGCCGGGCCGAGGTCGTGGTCCCAAGCACGGGTCGGACCAGCTTCGTACAGGATCGCGGTGACCTTCGCGTCCCTTCGAGCCGCGCGCAGTTTCCCGTGTGCCTCGGCGTCAGCGGCCCCCGGCAGCAGTCCCGCGGTGTGGCACAGTGCGCCGGAGCCGCGCGCCACGGTGACCGCGGCGATCCCGCCTGGATGCCGGGCGACGGCGACGGCCTCCCCGCGCGGCGGCAACGCCCACAGCGCGGCGCCCTCATCGCCGTCCGCAGCGGCTCGTCCGGACAGGAAGTACAGCGTCCCGTCCGGACCGAACACCGGCCCCGACTCACCCTTGTCGGACCGGGTCAGCCGCAGCGCGTCGCGCTCCCCGGTCGGATCGATCTCCCACAGACCGGACACGAACCGCGTCCCGTCCTCGGACAACGACTGCACGGCGGCGACGAGACGCGTGCCATCGACTGAGAGGGCAAGGGAGTTGACGCGCGGGCAGGCGACGAAGGCGGACAGGTCACGGAAGGTGGACGGGCCACCGGAGGACTCGGTCATGCGGGCGATTGTCACCCGCGCACCACGCGAACGGCCAGGGAGCCTGACGCGAAGGCCTGTCTGTCAGCGGTGGTTCCGTCACGCTCGTACATCCGTGGAGGTGACGCCGTCCGTCCTGAGCCGCACCCTGCACGCCGCTGGGCGCGCAGCGGCCCTCACCATCGTCTGACCGGCCTGCCCGGTCAGGAGCTCCGGCCCGTGCCGGCGATCATCGTGACGAGCGTGTCGATGAGATCCTCGGCGCGGACCTCGCCCCATTTCTCGTTGGGCAGTTGGCCGCTCGCCTCCATGTCGGCGACGCCGTTCGCGGCGCTGATGAGCAGGGCGGCGTACCTCCGGGCGTCCTGCTCGCCGACCAGGTCGGCGACGATGGCGAGGAACTCGGCCTGGCTGGGCTCGGCCGCGCGGGCCAGCGCAGTGGGGTCGCTGGAGGAATTGCTGAACATCAGCTTGTAGAGGTGCGGTTGGGAGCGGCCGATGTCGATGAGCGCGATGACTCCGGCGCGCAGTTTTTCCGCGGCCGGCAGAGCGGGATCGGCGCGCAGGTCCCGCGTCAGGTCGCCCAGCCGGTCCCAAGCCTGCGTGCCGATCGCAATCAGCAGGCTCTCCTTGTCGGGGAAATGCCGATAGGGAGCCCCGCGGGTCACTCCGGCTTCCGCGCCGACCGCGCGGAGGGTCACCGCTTCGAGGCCGCCACGGTCCAGCAGGCCGGCCGCGGCGTCGAGCAGGGCGCGGCGAGTGGCGGCGGCCGATTCGGCACGGCTGATCATGCGGGCATCCTAGTCCATTCGTGATGACGCAGTCATCTGAGTCGGTTGACATCGTCATCTCGATGCGGCAGGCTCATTGAGGTGACAAAGTCATCTGAAACTCAAGAACTCATAGTCGTCACCGGGGCGTCGACCGGAATGGGCGCCGCCACCGCACGGGAGATGGCCCGCCGCGGCTTTCACGTTCTCGCCGGCGTCCGCCGTGACAGCGACGGCGAGGCCCTCCTCGACACCGGCATAGAGCCGGTGATCCTCGACATCACCCGTCAGGACCACATCGCGGCGCTGGTGGCACGCATCGACGGCGACGCGCAGGCCCGCACCCTGCGGGCCCTGATCAACAACGCAGGCCTCCCCATGGCCGGACCGATCGAGCTCATCCCGCTCGACGAATGGCGGCGCCTGTTCGAGGTGAACGTCTTCGGGCATGTCGCCCTCACCCAGGCACTGCTTCCCGCGCTGGTGCGCAGCCGCGGCCGCATCGTCAACATCAGCTCGCTCAACGGCAAGGTCTCCATGGCCGGTTACGGCGCCTACGCCGCCAGCAAGTTCGCTCTGGAGGCGGTCAGCGACGCACTGCGCAACGAACTGGCCCCGCACGACGTACAGGTGGTCGTCGTCGAACCGGGCGGCGTCAAAACCGAGATGGCGGGCCTCGGTCTGACGACCCTGGCCCGCCTCAGCGCCGCCATGACCGCGGACCAGACCGCCCGCTACGGCGCCTTGACGCAGGCGATCCCCTCCCACGTCGCCGCGTTCACCAAGGCAGGCGTGACCTCCGAGACCGCCGCCCGGACGATCGCGAAGGCCGCGACCACCCGTCGGCCCCGCGCCCGCTACACCATCGGCGCGATGTCGGGCTTCCTCGTCCGCGCCTCCGGCGTCCTTCCCGATCGCATGCTCGACCGGATGACCAACTCCGATCTCCGCAAGCACTACCCGGACCGGACCGGCGGGGCCCCGTCACGCGTGACCGGCATCGGCGGGGGAGTGGTTGATCGCGGCGAGGATCTCCTCGCGCTGCCCGGCGAAGTCGAAGTCGCCAACGCCGTCCGGCCGCGTGACCCGAAACCGGGGCGGGACCAGAACTGCCGTCGCCGTGCACCGGAGCACTGACGAGGGTGCCGTGGTCGTGGTTGCCGGCCGATGCGGCACCGGCGTGGATCTTGACACGGCGCCCAAGGTGACCAGCGGCAGTCACCCGAACCCCCGCCGGACCAGTGCTGCCGCGCGACGCGGTACGAAGAGCGGCGGAGGGCGAGCAGCCGCCAGGGGCGGCGCGTTGCTGGACCGGAGGATGCTGCCGTGTGCGTGAGCCAGGGTTCCCTGTTCCCTGTGCTTCTTCAGCGCTGACGTTCAGCGGGGCGGCTGCGCTCCGATGACGGACAGCAGCTGCAGGCGTTCGTAGCTCTCGCTGCCGGGAACGGCGGTGTAGACGAGCAGGAGATGTGACTGGTCGGGGTCCAGCAGCGTCTGGCAGGTCAGTTCCATCGCTCCGACCTGGGGGTGGATGAAGCGCTTGGTCTCATGGGGGCGGATGCCGACCTCGTGGGCCTGCCACGCCTGCCGGAACTCCTCGCTCTGGGCCAGCAGCAGTTCGGCGAGTCCAGCCGCGCGGGAGTGGGGTCCACGCAGTGTGGCCACCCCACGCAGGCCCGAGGCGAACATACGGGTCAGGAAGGGGTGGTGGTCGGGGGCGTAGAGCGCCCGGGTGGCGGGGTCGGTGAACCAGCGGTAGCCGAGGCTGCGGGCCGGCCCCTCGTACTGGGTGAGGTCGCCGGTGAGCGCGACGGCCAGGGGTGTCTGGCGCAGGGTCTCGCCCAGCTCGGTGACGATCTCCGCGGGCGTGTCCTCAAGGCGGTCGAGGATGCGCAGCAGGCCGGGGCTGATGTGGTCGCTGTCTGTCCCGCGGGGCGGCGGGGTGTGTCCGGCGAGCCGGAACAGATGGTCGCGTTCGTCCAGGGACAGGTGGAGGCCCTGTGCGATGGAGGCGATCATCCGCTCGGACGGCTGAGGGCCGCGTTCGCGCTCGATCCGCGCGTAGTAGTCGGTCGACATGTGGCACAGAATCGCGACTTCCTCCCGCCGCAGCCCGCTCGTCCGGCGCCGCTTCCCGCGCGGGAGACCGACGTCTTCGGGCTGCAACGCCTCCCGGCGATTCCTGAGGAATTCCGCCAGCCCAGTCCGGTCGATCGCCATCTGTTCCTCATTCGCCTTCTGGTTCCTGGATCATCATTCCTACCGCCCGTGCCAGTCGGTATCCACGGCCCGGCAATCCCCCCATACGCGCGCCTCCGGCTGCGGACTCGTTGCCGTAGCGGGGGATTGACAGGCCCTGCATAACGACGGCGGCGACCGTGACAGTGGAGGAAACGACACGACCTCTGGAGTGAGTACGCATGCCGCGTGATTCCATCGACATTCCCGTCCCGGACCTGTCCGGCAAACGCGCTGTGGTGACCGGCGCCAGTGACGGTATCGGGCTGGGCATGGCGGCATGGCTGGCCGCCGCAGGCGCGGAGGTGGTGCTCCCGGTACGCAATCCCCTGAAGGGCGAGGCGGCGCTCGCGAGGATCCGTCAGCAGGTGCCCAGTGGGCAGGTGTCGCTGCGCAGCCTTGATCTGTCCTCGCTCGCCTCGGTCGAGACGTTCGGCAAGACGCTGATCGGGGAGGGCCGGCCCGTCCACCTCCTGATCAACAACGCCGGTGTCATGACTCCGCCGGACCGGCAGACCACCGCCGAAGGATTCGAGCTGCAGTTCGGCACCAATCACCTGGGGCACTTCGCCCTGGTGGCCCATCTGCTGCCGCTGCTGCGGGCCGGTGAGGCCCGGGTCACGTCGCAGGTCAGCATCGCGGCGAACCAGAACGCCATCAACTGGGACGACCTGAACTGGGAACGCTCCTACAACGGCCAGCGCGCCTACAGCCAGTCGAAGATCGCGTTCGGGCTGTTCGCCCTGGAACTCAACCGGCGCAGCGAGAGCAGCGGTTGGGGCATCACCAGCAACATCTGCCATCCTGGCGTCGCACCGACGAGCCTGCTGGCCGCCCGGCCCGAGGTGGGGAGGGACAGGGACACCCTCGGTGTCCGTGTGATCCGTTTCCTGTCCGCTCGGGGCATCCTCCTCGGAACGGTCGAGAGTGCGAAATTCCCCGCCTTGTACGCCGCCACGTCCCCGGACGCCCGGCCCGGTCGGTTCTACGGGCCCAGCGGGCCGCTCCACCTGGGCGGCCCGCCTGCCGAGCAAAACCTCTACAGCCGCCTCACCAGCACGCAAGAAGCCGCCCGTGTGTGGCAAACCTCCGAACTGCTCACCGGGCTACGCCTCCAGGCGTAGCCCGGCCGATGGGCGGTGCCGGGCTGGAGCGCTCGTACGCCACCAGGCCCAACCGGGGCGGTCTTAATCAACCTGCGGGGAGAAGCCGCGATCGGTGGGCGACGTCGAAGATGAACAGGCCGACGGGGGAGGGACAGCGGTCCAAGATCGCCTTCTCGTACGCGTCGCCGTCGTCGAGCAACTCGTAGGCGTCGTCGGCGAGGTTCGTGGCGTAGCCGCTCTTGTATGCCAGTGCGTCGACGGCCTGCTGTCGGCCGTTTCGCGGACGACACCCAGGAGAACACGGTTGGGCCGATACTCATCTCTTTCACCCCGCCCTCGGCTAGTCTCCCAGGACTGTGCAGGATCCGCCGGAGTCGGCTTCGCCCCAGGAACGGGCGACGACTCGGCGGGTGGAGTTCCGTGTACTTCTTCTCGTACCGCGACGGTGCTCGACGGCCTTCCCGGATTCTCGAAGGAGCCTGAATTGCGTGTGAACGTGCGTTATCGACGACGCTCGCAACGGACGAGATTTCGCGCAGTGGCGACAGTCGTGGTGTCCGCGGCCTTTGTCGTGCCCCTCGCTGCGACCCCGGCGAGCGCGGAGGTGATGCGCGAGACTGCGGCGGTCCAACGGGACGGCATCGCTGCCACGCGCGCTCAACTGCAGCAGTTGGCGCGGAAGTTGGTGGACGAAGGAGTGCCAGGAGTGATCGTGCGGGTGGACGACGGTCACGGCAGGCCCATCGAGATCTCCGAGCAGGCCGCCTGGACGAAGAAGGACCATCTGCTCAGGGCGGACGACGAGGTGCGAGAAGCGTCCAACACCAAGACAGTGATGGCCACCCTCGTCCTGCAACTGGTCGCCGAGCACAGACTTGCCCTCACCGACCCGGTCGACAAGTGGCTGCCCGGCCAGGTGCGCAACGGCGGAGCGATCACCCTGCGCATGCTGCTCAACCACACCAGCGGGTTGTTCGACTACACCGAGGATCCCGCCCTCGCACCGGCCCTCACCGGCCGGGACTCGCACGTATGGACGTCGACGGAGATCCTGAGCCTGGTGAGCGGACACCCGGCCCTGTTCGAGCCCGGCACCGAGTGGTCGTACAGCAACACCAACTACATCGCGATTGGCGCGGTCCTGGAGAAAGTCACCGGTAAGAACCTCGCGGCGCTGGTGCGGGACCGGATCGCTGGACCTCTGGGGCTCCGGCACACCTTCTACGCCACCGGAGCCGCCTGGCACCACCGGCACGCGCACGGTTACGAACCTGACGCCGCCCACATGCCGCCGGACGTCCCCGAGGAGTTCAGGAACTACGCCGGACCGCAGCACGACGACCACGTGGACGTCACCGGCGACTACGTCACGGCCAGCGGAGCGGATGCCGCGATCGTGTCGACCGCCGGTGAGTGGTCCCGTTTCTACGGCGCGCTGATGTCGGGCCGCCTGCTGCCCGCCGCCCAACTGACAGAGATGCGCACCACCGTGCCGGAAGGCGGGCCGGGAGATCCGGAAGAACTCGGCTACGGGTTGGGCATCGAGACGGCGAAGACCTCCTGCGGCACGGTCTTGGACCACGTCGGTGTCGTCCCGGGGTATGCGACCTACAACGTCACCGATCCCACCGGCCGTCGCACGGCCGCCTTCTTCTTCGCCACGTCCACCCTCAGCAGGCAGGCGCACCGGACGGGCGCGGCACTGATGGACGCGGTCAACTGCGCCATTCTCGGTTGACCTGCGTGTCTCCGCGAGAGCCGCCTCTGGATCACAACGCGAAACGTACTCGCGGCTCCCCTGGCCACGTGCATCGATCGGCCGTCCCTGAACCTCAACTCGCTTGACCGATGCTCCAGATGGTCAGGCCCAACTGCTGTGTATGTACGGGGAGTTGTCGTGCCTGTTCTGATAGGCCACGGGACGCGGAACGTGCGTGCGGCTATCTGCCGCGCCCGGCCTCGGTAGTGATGATCTCCAGTGCCTCGGTGATGCGCTCGTGGTGGGTGCGGTGGGAGGCCACGCAGACGCGCAGGGTGTCTCGGTCGTGGACGACCGTGCTGGAGAGCGCGACGTGCCGGTGGGCGTTGATCCGCTCCAGCAGACGGCGACCCGCCTCGTCGGCCCGTTCGGCGGCGCCCGGGCTCTCGTCGGTGGGACGGACGCGGAAGATGACGGTGGACGGGTCGGGGTGTTGCGGGACCTCCAGTTCGGTGATGCCGGACAGAGTGTCGTGGACGTGTGCCGCCAGATCGAGCTTCTCGTCCAGGGCCTCCCGGAAGGCGTCCGCGCCGTGCAGATGCAGGGGAAGACAGGCCAGCGGATCGCGGATCTCGTGGGTCACTTCGGGCCCGAGATGACCGGAGTCCGGCACACTGCCCGCCGCCTGTATGTCCTGGAGGTAGCTGCTGGTGCCGTCGTGCGCGGCACGCGGGGAGGTGGGGTCAATTCGCGTGTGTTGCGAGGACTTTGTCCGACGCGAGGCATCGAGGAGAGCACGGGTTTCGAGGGGACGGACGTCTTCCTTCCGTGGGCGCGGGCAAGCCGGACGGCTCCAGCTCCCAGGAGTCGACAGATCGGGCTGTAACTATCCGTTCCGTAGGGAGAGTTGAGGCCCGCGCTCGTGTCGAGGCCGTCCTACGCGATGACGTGAAGTCGATCGGTGTGCTCGGGCGGATCACAGCCCTGCTCGACCGTGTGCATCCGCACGTCGACAGTTTTGCGGGGACCTGCCTCGACATCGCGCTGGGAGAAATCCGCTACCGGCCTCGGACGGGAGTCCCGATCGGGTGATCGCGGCGCGCTGGACGCGCCCACCTGACGCGAAGCCCGGGTCTGGCGCACGATTTCGAACGCCGCACCGCCGGCAGGGCGTGGACGCACTGGTACTTCTCGGGATCCCAGCGGATCAGGGCGTCCTGGGGTTGCGGCTCGGTGCCGATGCGTCGGCGACGTCGGTGGGTGTGCGTGCGCTGTGGCTGGCGACGGTGTCGGCGGCGGGGCCGCTGACGCGCGAGCTACTGGGCCGAGGGTCGTCGTCGCGCAGGAGGGAGTCTTCGGCGGCGAGCAGGGCGTGGTCCCGCGGTATCCGGGCCCGCCGCCGAACAACCGCAGCGCCGCGTTGAGGAGTCTTCCCCGGTGCTCGGCCTTCCGCTGTTCGGCCGACTCGCCGGCGTAACGGCCGGTCGGTGCTCTGGAGCCTGCCCGTCACCGGCCCACGCTCGTCGGCCGTGCTCCCCGCCGCCAAATTTGTCGTGTACAGAGTCTTGTGGCGTAGGGCGCCTCGTCCTTACTTTCCAGTAAGTCAATCTGAACGCAACGGTGTTCAGTTTCGGGCGGCTCTTCCGCCCTGCCCCCACGCCTTCAGCCACCCAGAGGAGAGAGCAGCATGCCTGCCTTCAGATCGAGGCACCTTTGCTCCGTAGCCGCCGCCCTCGTCCTGACCGTCGCCGCCCCGGCGACCGCGGCCACCGCCGCCGACACCTCGACCGCCGCGCTGCGGGAAGTCCTCTTCGTCGGCAACAACTGGGACGGCACCGCCGACGTCGTCAAGTCCAGCGGTGACTTCGCCAAGGTCGGCCGGATCAACGTGATCCCCGACAAGGACGCCCGGATGGCGGAGATCAACGCTGACCTGATCAAGTGGATCTACTTCATGGCCATCCGCAACGGGGTCGGCGAGGGCCACGACCAGTTCGTGGACGACATGTACACCACGCCGGACGGCGCGTCGGTGGTCGTCTCGCGGCCGAGCTTCGCCGACGTCGTCTCCATCGACCTGGCCACCGGGAACATCAACTGGCGTTTCCCTGTGTCCGGTTACCGTTCGGACCACATGGCCGTCTCGCCTGATGGGAAGCGGGTCGCGGTCTCGGCGTCGATCTCGAACACCGTACACGTCCTGGACATCGTCACCGGTAAGCAGCTCGGGTCGTTCAAGACCGGCGACAAGCCGCACGAGAACATCTTCACCAAGGACGGCAAGTACATCTACAACATGGCGATCGGCGACGTGAACACCTCGCAGGACGCCCCGTGGCAGGACTTCACCAAGGGCGACCGGCACATCACCGTCGTCGACGCGACCACCTACAAGCAGGTCAAGATCATCGACATGCGACAGCGGCTGGACGCCATCGGACTCACGGACTACTCGGACGCCGTGCGCCCGGCGGTGTTCTCGCCGGACGAGTCCAAACTGTATTTCCAGGTCTCGTTCTTCAACGGCTTCTTCGAGTACGACCTCGCCTCGGACCGGATCACCCGGACGAAGACCCTGCCGAAGAACCCTGCGACCAGCGACGACCGCACCACGTTCGTCAACGACTCGCGCCACCACGGCCTCTCGATGAGCCCGGATGGGGTCAAGCTGTGCGTGGCCGGCACGATGGACGACTACGCGACAGTGGTTGACCGGGCCACCCTCCAGGAGGGCCCCCTGGTCAGTGCCTCCAAGCCTTACTGGGCCACGGTCAGCGGCGACGGCAAGGACTGCGTCATCTCCGAGAGCGGCGCCGACCAGATCACCGCGATCGACTTCGCCACCGGACAGAAGGTCCTCTCGGTGCCGGTGGGCGACCATCCGCAGCGGATCCGGCTCGGTCATGTGGCGGCGAACTGGACCGGCACCGGCAGCTGACGCCCTGCCGCACTTCGGCAAGAACTGCGCCGGTTGCCCGGGTCGAGCAGCATGCGCATCGAGTCGAGGCCGAGGCGCTTGGCGATCGGACAGCACGCGCGCTTGGGCTCGCTGCACCCCACGTGGAAGACGGCCTTGACCGCTGTGATGAAGGGACGCAGCGACGAGCCTTCGTGGAACTCCGTGCATGGCTCGCTGACCAGGCGGCTTACGGGCGGAGGCTTCGTGAGCTGGAGCAGTTGATCACGCAACTGCGCAATCCCGGCACCAGTGAGCGGCTGGGCGCTTTCGTCCACGTCCGGTGCGCACATCCGCCGCGCCGAGCCATACCAGGAAGGTCTGTCAGAAGGTGCACGCTCGCTGCCACCGGGCAGCCGTCTCATCGAGAGTACGGCGCACCACCACGTCGACATCCTGATCGGCGGGAAAGGACAGTGGGACAGGCCGGGATCTGTCAGTGCGACCTGGAGAGATACCGCTTCACAGCTGCCTGGGTGGTCCTCTCCTTCGCCGCGGCGGGCTGTTCGTCCTCCTCCGGGCCGGACGCCGCCGTGGTCCGTCTCACGGGCCAACTTGCCGACCGGGACGGCGTCGAGACCGGCCGCCGGACGGTCGAGCTGATGGCACTGACTCTCGAGGGCGCGCTGCTGGTCCGGCAGGCCCCCCGCGGTCGTCGACGCGTTCTGCCCCAGCCGCCTCGGCGGCGACTGGGGCCACGCCTCGGCACACTCCTCGCCTCCACCGCCTTCGGCGCGGCCGCCGACCGCGCGCTGCCCGGTTCGGGAGTCAGCTCCCCACGGCTGGTGTAACGGCAACCTGGGTGCCGAGATGGGCCGCACCTTTCCCAAGTCCACCCCGTGATGGGTTGGCCCTGGCCGACCGTCTGAAAAGGCACCACCACGCAGTGCGCGTGCCGTCTCGGCGATCAACTCTCCGTTCCACCCTCCGGCCGCGGCTGTGTGGAGTGCGACGAGAGCGGGGGCTGGTGGTTTCATCTCCGGCGCTGCGCCGAGTGCGGGCATGTCGGCTGCTGTGACGACTCTCCGTCGCAGCATGCCCAGGAGCACTGGCTGCAGGCGGGCCACAAGATCATGCAGAGTTTCGAGCCGGGAGAATCCTGGTTTTGGAACTACCGGCAGCAGTTTGTGGTCCTCAACGAGCTCAACACCCGTGCGGTGCGCGACGAAGCGATGCGCGAGACTCTCGACGCCAGCGACACCGCTTGGCGGCAGTACCTGCTTGAGATCCTGCGCGCCGGCCGCGACGGTGGTCAGTTCCGCGCCGACCTCGCCCCCGAAGCGGCCGCGATGCTGGTCATCGGCTTCTTCAAGAGCCTGATCTTCCATCCTGGAGTGAGCGCCGACTCCGCGCGCCGGAGGGGGACAGCCTCCTCCAGGAGCACCTCCGCTCGGGTGTTGCAGCCGTCGCGGTAGGCGTCGGTCCAGTGCCGGGACTGCCGGGTTTGCACCGCCCGGCTAGCGCCTGCATCGCGGGGCGGGAGGCAACGCACCCTGGTCCGTGGACCCCACCGGTGCATCCGTGTTCCCCCCCGGTTCCGGGTTTCGGTGAACTCGGGAGCCGCGAGGGGGATTTGTCCTACGGTGTAGCTCTGTTTCCGGTGCGGCGACGGCGTTGCGGCGGGGAATTGCGGCGTGTCGAAGGCGGTTCCTGCACCGGACTTCCCGCCGCTGTGTCCGTGTCCGTGGCGGGATCCTGGGTGTGAAGGGCAACGGTGAGTTCGATGAGCTGTTGGGGCGTCAGCGGTGTTGCGAGCTTGCCCTTACGGACCAGCCAGCGGAGCTGGCGCATGTGCGGTGGACTGAGCCAGCGGAACACGCCGTTCACCACCTCCTTGCCGTGCCGGGTGAGTAGCGCCGCGGTGAGGGTGACCACCGCTGTCACGACCACTCCGCCCCAGCCGTGCCCGCCAGCGACAGCGGCAGTCGGCCCCCCAGCCGCACCGCTCGCCAGCAGCGTCGTCACCGAGGTCCTCATACCGTCCACCTCCCGCTGCGCCGCGCGCCGCAGCGGCGCCGCTGCGGGTCCTGACCTGCTGTGCGGATCATCGTCTTCTCCTCAGGCTCGGGGCCGTACGGAGGGGCAGGTCGGGGAGTTCACGTTTTTCCCGGGAACCGGCCGGACTTTTTCCAAGATTCTTTTCGGGCCTCATGCCATGGGCGGGCCGTGGCCCGGTCTCCGGCTGCGCACACCTGGCGCGACCGGCCGGCCGCGGAGTGAGAAGGGGACCGGCCTGTGCCCGACACGATGAGCCCGGCGGACAGAGAAGACGCGGACGACGAGGCCCTGCTGGATGTGCTGGAGGAACTTCCCCGGCCCGCTGTCGAGATTCGGATCCGTGTCTACGACCAGATCGTCCGCCGCCACCAGGACGCGATCGTCCGCCTGGTCGCCCGGGACATGAGCGACGACCTTGCCGCAACCCAGGATGTGGTCCAGGAGACCTTCACCGACGCCTTCGTCTACCTGGAGCGCCATACGACCCTGCCGCCGCCCCGGCTGCTCGGCCCCTGGCTGCGCGGCGTGGCGCGGAACAGGATGAAGGCCTACTGGCGCAAGCACCGCGTACGTCCAGCGGCGGACGAGAATGCGGTGGGGGAGCTGAGCGACCAGGAGCGGGCCCGGGACGCGGCGATTCGCGACAACACGGGAAGAACCGCGGAGGCGCGACGTCTGATCGCCGAGGTCGAGGCCGCTCTGAGCGAGGACGACCAGCAGCTCTTCCGCCTATGGTTTACCGAAGGACTGCGGCCCGCCGAGATCGCCGAACGGCTCGGCACGAATCCTTCCACCACCGGAAACCGCTGCAGCGAACTCACCAAGAAAGTCGGGCGCTACTGCGGCCTGCTCCTCCTGGTGCGCGGGGACCGCACGAACTGCCCAGACCTGCGCGCCATCCTGGAGACGCACGAAGAACAACACGGCCCGAGGTTCACCGCCGAATTGGCCCAGGCCGTACGACGGCACCTCGACACCTGCCCGACCTGCGGTGACTGCGCCGTCTGCCGAGACGAGAAGCGGATCCTGCTCAGCCAGGCAGCCCCGGTCGTCTTCCCGCTGCTGCTCGCGCTCGCCCTGCGCCGCGAACTCGCCCACCGCATCCGAGAGGTCTGTTACAGCGGCCCAGCACCCGGCGGCCTGCCCTCTACAGCATCGCCGCAGTCCGCGCCCGCCACGCAGCAGCGCCCGGCGCGGACCGGTCGAGGATCACGAAGGACACGTCTAGGAGTGTCGGTGCTCGTCGCCGGAGCACTGATCGCGGGCGTGGCCACCGTACGAGCCGTCTGGCCGGACGAGCCGCAGACGGCCCGGCCCGAGAACGTCCAGGTGGCGGCCGACATCCGCGACGCGATGCTCGCGCAAGGCAGTCTCGGCGCCGACTTCCAGGCCCGCTGGGGCGGTGACCCGGACTTCTTCGTCGGCAGTGCCCGTCTCGACATGCGCAGCCGGACCGCGGTCAACGCCGCCACCCACGTCCTGTACGACTACGGAGAAGGCCACACCTGGTACCCACCGGAGATCGTGCTCATCGGAAACCGCGCCATGGTCACACCAGACCAAGAGATGATCGAAACACAAGGCGGGCAGAGAACCGTCTCCGATGCCACCACCGCAGCATCCGGCGCCACCGCCGGATCCGAGAACCTCCCTGTGAAAAACGCGCTGGAAGCCCGATGGCTGGCCGAACCCGCTGATCTCTACGCGCTGCTCAAGGACGCGACCGTCTTCAGCACCAAACAGGCCGGCGCCACCCGCACGGTCACCGGCAGCACACCACTGCGCGCCCTGGCCTCCGACACTGCTGTCGGCCGCTTCTACCGCCCCTACGCAGCCAAAAAGGCCAACGGTCTCGTCCGTTTCACCCTGACCGTAGATTCCCGCGGCCTGCCAGGGAAACTTGTCATGAAGGTGCCTGCCACCCCCACGGTCTCCAAGGAACTCTACGACCCGTTCACCGTGACCTACAGCGGCTGGGCCACGGGCAGACCGATCACCGCACCGTCCGGACCTACACCGTCCCCACAGTGGAGCGCATGACCGTGAAAGGGCGACATCCGTGCCGACGTGGGCCGTTGCTCCACCTGCTTACGCGACCGCCCCCTGCGTACTGCTCTGCGATCTGGCCGCCACATGGTGGGTGACTGGTACGACCGGCGACTGCGCGACGAGAACGAGGCCAACCAGGAGCAGAGACGGCATGAACTCGCGGCCCGTCAGGAACGGCTGGCCGCCTGGATCGACGGCCTCACCGACGACGAGCTCCACGAGATGCAGCCGCCGCGGGAGGCGGTCGGCGCAGGGCGGGGCGTCCTTCGCGCCGAACTCGCCGCGTGCACCCGGGCGTCGGGCGGGTCCGGCAGCTGACAACGACGCCAGTCGTTGCCGGTGACGGGTGATGCGTGGCCGTCCCTCGTCCAGCACCCTGAAGACCGACGAAGGTGCGGGTCGTCCCGGCGGCACGCTCCATCTCCTCGGCCTCGCGCAGGTCGACGGCGAGCGGCCACTCGGAGAGCACCGGCACTCCCGCCTTCAGCACGGGCAACACGAGCGAGGCTTCGGAGCTCGCCGCCAGCGCGCGAAGCTCGATTCCGTCGACGGCGCGCAGCGCGGGCAGGTGGGCCCCGGCCGCCCAGCCTCCCGCGGCGCTCAGGCCGACGATGCCGACGCCGATCAGCTTACGGGGGTCAGGCACCGAGCTGCCGCCTCAGGGTCTCGGCGTCGTGCAGGGCCGTCATGTGCACGAACCGCCCGTCACGAACCTCGGGGGACGTGCCACGCCTATGACGACTCGCGCACCACCAGTTCGGTGGGGAGGATGACGTGCCGACGGGGCTCTTCGGGGTCGTCGATCTCCGTCAGGAGAATGCGGGCGATCGTGGTGCCGATCTCCTCGACCGGTTGGCGCACACTGGTGAGGGGTGGGCTGGTGTGCCGGGCGATGATGGAGTCGTCGAATCCGACCACCGCGACGTCGTCGGGAACGCGCCGCCCCTGCCGCCGCAGCTCCGCGAGCGCACCCGCAGCCATGACGTCCGAGGCGACGAATACGGCGTCGAGCGAGGGGACTTGTTCAAGGAGTGAACGCATGGCGGCTGCGCCGCCCTCCTCGGTGAAGTCGGATGAGGCCACGAGCCGCTCGGGGACCTCGTGGCCCGCCGCCTTGAGTGATTCACGCCAGCCCTGAAGCCGGCTACGGGCCACGTCCATGTCCAGAGGCCCGCTGATCGTGCCGATCATCCGGCGGCCTCGACTGAGCAGGTGCTCGACGGCGGCCGCGGCCCCGCCTGCATTGTCGGAGTGCACGTGACTGAGCGACTCCTCGGGCGAGCGGCGCCCGGCGAGCACCGTGGGCAGTCCCATCTCCTCCAGCATTGCCGGCAGCGGGTCGTGTTCGTGGACCGAGACGAGGAGTACGCCGTCCACCCGTCGCTCCGCCACCGACTCGGTGAGCTGGTCCCGTTCGGCCTGATCGCGTACGAGGACGAGTTGCAGTTGCGTGCGGGTCTCGGCCAGCGCGGTGCTGACCCCGCGGATGACTGCCGAGAAGTAGGGCTCGGCGCCCAGTCGGCTCTCCGACTCGGGAATGACGAGGGCGACCGAGTTGGTTCGGCTCGTCACGAGTCCCCGGGCTACGGAGTTCGGGACGTAGTTCAGCTCGGCGATGGCGGCGAGTACGGCTGCTCTGGCTTTCTCGCTGACGAGTTCGGAGCCGTTGATGACTCGTGAAACCGTGGTGCGTCCGACGCCGGCGCGGGCGGCCACGGTCTTGATGGTCGGGCGTTGCCTGCCCCCCATGGCATCTCCTCGCTCGCGAGCTGTCCCACCGGCTTTCACCTGCGCATTGTGTCAGACCCTCGTGAGGCTCCCGGAGGGGTCCCGGCGGGTCGGCAGGACATCGTTCCGCAACGAAGCGGATCCACCTTCTTGACAGGAGTCGTAGGGGGCCGTCACGCTTCGGGACCCTGGGTGGGTACGTTCCCACCACGTGTTGGGAACGTACCCACTATGACATATCGGGCCCTCGGAGCGGACCGTGGGGCTCGAGCTCCGGTGCGTCAGCGCCGCCGCTAGGAGGACTGGATGAACAAGGCCCAAAGAAGGTCGCGTACACGAGCCGTGGCCGCCGTATCGGTCGTGTCGGCTCTCGGCCTGGTCGTGGGCTGCGGGAGCAGCGACAGCGGCGGGACGGGCGGAGGCAAGAAGGACGGCAAGGTCACCATCACCATGGGGCTGTTCGGCGTCATGGGCTTCAAGGAGACCGGACTGCTCGACAAGTACATGAAGCAGCACCCGGACGTCGTCATCAAGGCCGACGTCGCCGGTGACGAACAGACCTACTACACGGCGCTGCAGACCCATCTGGCCGCGGGCAGCGGGCTCAAGGACATCCAGGGCATAGAGATAGGTCGAGCCAAGGAGCTGGCCGACACCCAGAAGAGCAACTTCGTCGACCTGGCCGGCGTGTCCGGCACGGACCACTTCCTGCCGTGGAAGCAGAGTCAGGTCACCACCACGGACAAGAAGGTCATCGGTCTCGGCACCGACATCGGCCCGATGGCGGTCTGCTACCGCAAGGACCTCTTCGAGCAGGCGGGTCTGCCGACCGATCGTGACGAGGTCGCCAAGCTGTGGGAGGGCGACTGGTCCAAGTACGTCGATGTGGGCAGGCAGTTCAAGCAGGGATCCAAGGACGACAAGGTCGCGTTCATGGACAGCTCCAGCGGACTGTTCAACGCCATGATCTACGGCCACTCCCAGCAGTTCTACGACAAGCAGGGCACGTTGATCTATGCCTCCAACCCTGTCGTGAAGGACGCCTGGAAGCTGGCCTCCAAGGCGGCCACCTCCGGTCTCACCGCCAAGCTCCGCCAGTTCCAGCCCGGTTGGGACCCCGGCCTGGCCAACAGCACCTTCGCCACCACCGTCTGCCCGGCGTGGATGCTCGCCCACATCAGCGAGAAGGCAGGACCGAAGAACAAGGGCAAGTGGGACGTCGCCAAGGCACCTCAGGGCGCGAACTGGGGCGGATCGTTCCTCGGCGTCATGGAGAAGAGCCCCGTGAAGAAGGAGGCGCAGGAGCTGGTGGCCTGGCTCACCGCCCCCGAACAGCAGGCCTACCTCTTCAAGAAGATCGGCAACTTCCCCTCGTCGCAGACCGCCCTGGCGATGCCCGACGTCGTGGACGCCAAGTCCGACTACTTCAGCGGCGCACCCATCGGCCAGATCTTCGGCGCCGCAGCCAAAGAGATCCCCGACGAGCAGGTGCTGGGCCGCAAGGACGGCACCATCAAGGACATCTTCTCGCAGGGCCTGACCTTGATCGAAGCCCAGAACAAGAGCCCGAACGAGGCGTGGAAGACCACTGACGAGCGCATCGAGAAGGCCGCCGGCTGACCTGGGACACCGCAGCCCACCCGTGGCGCCGCCCGGCGTCTCACGCACGGCCCGCCTGGGCCGCCGGGCCCGGCCCGTGCCTGCTCCTCACACCCTCCAGGAAGGACGCCTTCCGGTGGCCATCTCCACCTCAACACCCTCTGACGGACCCCCCGTCCACACCGTGCCGACCGGGAACGGCACCGGCGAGGACCGGGCTCGGCGGCGCACGCTGCTGCACCGCCTCGACGTGCGCGGCGCCCCCTACGCCTTCGTCGCCCCCTTCTTCATCGTCTTCGCCGCCTTCAGCTTCTATCCGCTCATCTACACCTCGTGGATCTCCCTGCACCGCGTCGAACTGTCGACCCTGAACGTCATGCAGTGGGTCGGCTTCGACAACTACACGGCCCTGTGGGACGACGACCGCTTCTGGAACGCACTGTTCAACACCTTCACCATCGGCGTGCTGTCGACCGTGCCGCAGCTGATGATGGCTCTGGGACTCGCCCACCTGCTCAACTACCAACTGCGCGGCTCCACGTTCTTCCGCGTCGCCGCCCTGACGCCCTACGCCACCTCCGTGGGCGCCGCCGCCCTGGTGTTCACCATGCTCTTCGAACGCGACTTCGGCATGATCAACTGGATGCTGAACCTGGTCGGCGTCGACAACATCGACTGGGAGAACAACAAGTGGGCGGCGCAGACGGCGATCTCCTCGATCGTCATCTGGCGCTGGACCGGTTACAACGCCCTGCTGTACCTGGCGGCGATGCAGGCGATCCCCCGCGACCGCTACGAGGCCGCGGCGATCGACGGCGCCTCACGCTGGCAGCAGTTCCTCAAGGTCACCGTCCCCGGCATCCGCTCCACCATCGTGTTCACCATCGTCCTGTCCACGATCGGCGCCACACAGCTCTTCGGTGAACCCCTGATCTTCGGCCAAGGCCCGAACGGCATCACCGGCGGAGCCGACAACCAGTACCAGACGCTGGGACTGCTGCTGTACGAGGAGGGCTGGAAGAACTACCAGATGGGCCGGGCCGCCACCGTCGCCTGGGCGATGTTCCTCCTGCTCATCGCCGTGTTCGTTGTCCAACAAGTCGTCAGGCGCGTCCTCGCGCGCAGGACGTGACCGGGAGATCATCATGACCACAGACAGCATCCCGGTCCGTACAGCGGACGCGCCGTCCAAGACCGCACCGAAGGCCCGCAGGAACACCACCTCCCGTGGACAGGGCCGGCGACTCTTCCGGCACCCGGGTGCCGGACGCCAGCACCATGCGGGCCCCGTCGCCTACATCCTGCTGGGAATCGCAGCGCTGTTCTCGCTCTTCCCGCTGTACTGGACGATGGTGGCGGCGTCGACCGACAACACGCGCGTCACCCAGACACCACCGCCCTTCCTGCCCGGCCCCCACCTGCTGGACAATCTCGCCAAAGCCTGGCAGGACGCGGCGTTGGGCAAGGCCATGCTCAACAGCATGATCGTGGCCGGGGTGATCTCCCTGTCCACCGTCCTCTTCGCCACCCTGGCGGGTTTCGCGTTCGCCAAACTCCGCTTCAAGGGCCGCAACATCCTGCTCATGCTCGTGATCGGCACCATGATGGTGCCACCCCAACTCGGCGTCGTCCCGCTGTTCATGATGATGGCGGAGCTGGGCTGGGGGCAGAAGCTGCCCGCTGTCATCTTCCCCACGCTCGTCAGTGCCGTCGGGGTGTTCTTCATGCGGCAGTACCTGATCGAGGCGCTCCCCGACGAACTCGTCGAGGCCGGCCGCGTGGACGGTGCCCACTCCCTGCGCATCTTCTGGAGCATCGTGCTGCCCATCGCCCGCGCGCCCATGGCCGTACTCTTCATGATCACGTTCGTGCACGCCTGGAACGACTTCTTCTGGCCGTTCATCGTCCTCGATATGACCAATCCGACAGTGCCCGTCGCCCTCACGCAGCTGAGCGCAGGATACGTCCGCGACCAGTCTCTGATCATGGCAGGCGCGCTGCTCGGCACACTGCCCCTCCTTGCGATGTTCATCGTCTTCGGACGCCAGATCGTCGGCGGCATCATGCAGGGCGCCGTCAAAGGCTGAACACCCCCTCCAGCCCCTGTCTCACACAGGACCTTCGCCATCCGCCGTCGAGCTTCGGCCTCCCGCGCAGCACCATCTCTGGAAGGACTCACGTGACCACCGCTACCCGACGCGTCGCGCCTACCCCGGACACCTCCGGCCTCAACCGATTCCCGCAAGGATTCACCTGGGGCACAGCGACCGCCGCCTACCAGATCGAAGGGGCCGCCTCCCTCGACGGGCGCACCCCGTCCATCTGGGACACCTACTCGCGCACCCCCGGCCGGGTGCGCAACGGCGACACCGGTGACGTGGCCACCGACCACTACCACCGCTGGCGGGAGGACGTCGCGATCATGGCCGATCTCGGCGTGAGCGCCTACCGGTTCTCCCTCTCGTGGCCTCGGGTGCAGCCGACCGGCCGCGGCCCCGCCTCTCGGAAAGGGCTCGACTTCTACCGAGCCCTGACCGACGCCCTGCTGGAGAACGGCATCGAACCGGTCGTCACGCTCTACCACTGGGACCTGCCGCAAGAGCTGGAGGACGCGGGTGGCTGGCCAGAGCGCGTCACCAGCGACCGCTTCGCCGACTACGCGGCCCTGGCCGCCCACGCGCTGGGGGACCGGGTGAAGACCTGGACCACCCTCAACGAGCCCTGGTGCAGTGCTTTCCTCGGATACGGCTCCGGTGTCCACGCTCCCGGACGCACCGATCCGGTCGCCGCCCTGCGCGCCGCGCACCATCTCAACCTCGCCCACGGCAAAGCCGTTCAGGCTCTGCGCACCGAACTGCCCTCCGACGCGCGGACATCCATCACGCTCAACATCCATCACGTGCGTGCACTCACCCAATCCGCCGAGGACACCGACGCCGCCCGCCGGATCGACGCTCTGGCCAACCGCGTATTCACCGGCCCGATCCTCGAAGGCCACTATCCACAGGACCTCCTCGACGACACGGCCCACCTGACCGACTGGTCGTTCCTGCACAACGGCGACACGGCCACCATTCACCAGCCGCTGGACTTCCTGGGCGTCAACTACTACACGCCCACCCTCGTCTCCGCGGCCACCAGCGATGCCGCTCACAACGCGGACGGCCACGGGGTGAGCGACCACAGCCCCTGGCCGGGGGCCGACCGGGTCGCCTTCCACCGTCCCGCGGGCGAAACCACCGCTATGGGCTGGGCAGTGGACCCCACTGGGCTCTACGACCTGTTGCTGCGACTCAAGACGGACCATCCCGCCATGCCGTTGATGATCACCGAGAACGGAGCCGCGTTCGACGACTACGTCAACCCGCAAGGCGAGGTGACGGACCCGGAACGGATCGCCTACCTGCACGCCCACCTGTCAGCCGTGCGGCAAGCGATCGCCGCGGGCGTCGACGTTCGCGGCTACTTCCTGTGGTCCCTGCTCGACAACTTCGAATGGAGCTACGGCTACAGCAAGCGATTCGGTGCCGTCTACGTCGACTACCCGACCGGCAAACGGATCCCGAAGGCAAGCGCGCAGTGGTACGCCGACGTTGTTCGTACAGGAAGCCTCCGGGCCCTGAGCGCTTCCCCGAAACCCGGTGAGCCATCAGGCTGCCCGTGATTCAGCAACCGAACGCCGCGCTGGATCGCGCCCCATGGAATGGTCCGGCCGGGGCGGCGGGGAGATGTTCATCGGGGAGTTCTATCGCTCGGGCTGAGAGGGACGATGCCGGGGTGCTCGGGAGAGCGGCCCACCGGGAAGGGGTCGCAGATCGAGCCCAGGAACATGCCGCGTGGGCAGGCGCGGTACCTGCCCGCGTTCGGTGGGGATGTGGTCCGGGCGCTCGTGGGACCTGCAGTAGTCGTTGATCCAGCCGATCAGTTCCGTGAGGTCCGAGTTCGTGGCGTTGCTGTCCAGCACGTTGTACTCGGTGTTCCGCTGCGAACAGGTAGTCAGGGTCGGATGGCTGGAAGCGTTCGAGGACGGCAACGGCCCGGGCACCGGTGCGGTCACCGGAGTTCCGCTCGGGGCCCACCAGGCGCTCGTGCGCTCGCCCAAAAGCCGACAACAACTCCCGTGCAACCAAACCGCTTGCTTCGCGAGTTTGAACCAGTGACCGCTTCATGCGGCACCGGATTCCGGCGATCAGGAGGAGAAAGTGCGTAAAGCCGTACTCGGGTTTTTCGTGGCACTGGCGGCTGTGCTTGCGGTAGTGCCGCTCGCTAGCGCCAGCCAGACGGAGACCGTCGCCTGCTGCGGGGGCACGGGGGGCTTCCCGTAAAGCACGCACCATCGGCTCGACGTTGGATGAGAGTCCGCCAGCTTGCTGGCGGGCCCTTCCCTTCGCTCGAGGCATTCCTCGCCCTCTTCGTGCGTCCCTCGGTGGCTCCGCCCGAGCGGACGCACAGGCCTGCCCGTGCTTTCCAGGCCTACTTCGAACACGGCGACCTCGCCGTAGAACGGGGACCGACGAAATGCAGCTCGCGGGGTGACGGAATGTCGCCGCGCGGCCCAAGCTTCGATCAGTCCTGGCGGTACTTGCGGGATCTGGTCCGTCAGGGCTGGGCGGTAAGCCATTGCTGTAGTTCTCGGTGGCGGAATTGATAGGCGTTTCCTGAGCGTCGCAGCAGGCCAGCGCCGTAGGCGTAGGCGAGCAAGGTGGTGAGGTGGAACGGCAGAACCTTCCGTGCGCACCACAGGAAGACCACGTAGCGGCGGGCCGACCGGAGCCCGACAATCAACCCGGGCATCAGCCCGAACGCCAGCCCCAACGGCAGGCCGAACGCAAACCCACCCGCTAGACCCAACGCCAGACTGACAGCCAGTCCGAATTTCGCGTCCTCCTGCATTACCTCTCCAGGGGAGGCGATGCGCCTCGGATCAGCCTGCGCCCCGATCGCCAGTCCGATCGCCAGCCCATACGCGAGCCCGATCGCCAGCCCATACGCGAGCCCGATCGCCAGCCCATACGCGAGCCCAGCACCCAGCCCGATCGCCAGCCCGGCTGGCAATTTGGCTGTCAGCCCGGGAGTCAGACGGCCCATCAGCCCGAACGTCAGTCCCACGGCAAGCCCGCCGGCCAGCGAGGCCAGGGAGCTCCTCGAATTCGT
Source organism: Streptomyces sp. NPDC002499 (assembly GCF_053595415.1). Classification (NCBI taxonomy): domain Bacteria; kingdom Bacillati; phylum Actinomycetota; class Actinomycetes; order Kitasatosporales; family Streptomycetaceae; genus Streptomyces; species Streptomyces sp. NPDC002499. The sequence continues at coordinate 51,085 of NZ_JBSFXO010000002.1, read as the reverse complement.
GCGGAGGGCCTGCCAACTCCACCTGCGCGGGAGGCTGGTGGTCTGACTCCCCGCTATCCATGCGGTGATACAGGGGTATATGGCGAACGTGGCGGTGAGGAACATGCTGATGGGCCATAGCAGCAGGATGGCGGGCAGACAGGCGAGCAAGATCGCCAGTGTCGTGAGTGCGGCATCCCAGGCGCGTACGCGGGCGTGCCCGGCGATCGGCCACAACTCGTACAGATGGATGTCCGTGCGCGCGCCGGCACCGGTGATTGAGCCATTGGCCAGCCGTGTGGAGTTGAGATGCCGGGCGATGCAGGTGAGCCACGTCCGGATCTGGTCGTCCTGGTAGCCGCGGGGCGGCGGATACAGGTTGCGGGTGGCAGGGATCAGCAGGGCGAGCAGGTGCTCGTCCAGTTCCTGCGGGGTGGAGAGGGCCCGCAGCGGTGCTGGGTCGGTAGTGCGGTAGACGGTGGCAGCCAGGGACAGGCGCCACGGCGTACTGAGATGCCCGGCCAGCAGGCTGGGTGAGTTCGTGCGCAGCTCCTGCAGGAGGCTAGCCCAGCGGGAGTTGCCCTCGGTTCGGGCGGCGAGGTAGGCGCGGGCCCGGGCCGGGGTCACGGGCTGGATGGCGATTCGGGTGGCTGGGGTGAGCCGGGCCGGCGGCCGCGACTCTGCTGTGGCCGCGAGCGCTTGGTAGTGGGCGGTGCGGCAGAGCAGGATCAGCGGCGCGGGGTCCTTACCGTGGCTGTAGGCATTGAGTGCCTTCAGCGCAGCCCGGGCGCGGGGGGCCTCGGGGTCGGGTAACTGGCGGCCCTGGGTGTCGCAGACCGATGTGCCGTCCGCATCGGTCAAGCCGGGATCCATCTCATCCAGCCCGTCCAGTACCGGCAGGATCCAGTGGCCGTGCACCAGTTGGTGGGCACGCAACAGGGGCTGGTCGTAGGACGTGGTGAGGTGAGCGGTGAGGAAGTCCTCCAGCGGTAGCGCCGGATCCCACTGGGCCAGCGACAGGCGCACCGGCACCGGGTCGGTGGCGCCGCGGGTTTGATCAACTCGGTGAGGAGCTCCAGCGCCAGGACCGTCTTGCCGGCGCCGGGTTCGCCGGTGATGACCAGCCGCCGCGCTTCGGTGCTGCTGTAGTAGGCGGCGATGGCCGGAATGTTGGGGGTGCCGTCGCGCAGCTGTCCGCGAGCCAAGGGCCCGGACGCGCTGGCCGGTGTCTCCCGGGTGAAGCGGACGTTGATCAGGTGGCGGTCTCCGTCGGTGAGGTCAGCACCCTGCAGGTCCAGGAGCTCCTTGCCCTCGGCCCGGGCGACTGCGTCTGCCAGGGTTCGGGCGGCAGACTCGCCCAGCGAGGCGGCATCCGCCCGCTGTCCCAGCCCGACCCTGGCCAGCAACAGGCCGGCAATTGCCACAACAAAGCCAGGGACCACGAAGACGAACGTGACCACGTTCATGATGGTCTCGCCCCGGCGTAGCTCCCGAATGCCCCAGCCTGCGGCAACCAGCGTCGCCACCACCCCGGCCATACACAGCACCGTCCAGATACGGCGCTCCTGTTGCCCCCCACCCATCACCATGGGTACGAGCATCCCAAGTCGCCTACACGTATCCACCCGCCGCCGCAAATCCGTTACCCAGCGGCGACAGCCCGTCCAGGTGCGCGGCCACCTCTCGCGAGGCAACCCGCCAGTGACCGTCTCCCGGATGCCGACATCACGTTGACGCTCACGCCGACCGAGGACCTCGCCAAGATCCATGTGACGGTCGCCGACCGCGACTTCGGCACGATCGGCTCGGCACACCTGAGCCCCGACCTGCTGCACGCCCGCTTCCTCGACGCCGACAGCGCCCCCGCCGTCCCTACAGCCGGCACCCAACCCGCGCGCGCTGTGGGCAACGCCGTCGAGCGGGAGTTGGCCGAAGCTGCACACCCGACACGTACCGGATCGGAACGGGCTTCGGCGAGGTCAAGGCCAAGTTCATCGAACGCGGGCAGATGATCCCCGAGGGTGACGACTGATGGCTGGCCCCACCGGCCGCGGCGACTCCCTGGACGCCACTCTCAACAACCTTCTGCGCGCCCAGGTCACCCCCCCCGCCACCGGCTGTCGACGTACAACGCCAAGCACTGGCACGCCCAGCTCTCCCAGCTCACCGGAACCCGCCGTGGATATGAGGCCCTGGAGACCGCTGGCCTGGACGTCCGGTCCGACACGCTTTTCAAGTGGCTGTCGGACCCTGAGTACAACGTCCGCCGCGATTACCGCGACTTCATCCACACCGCCTACGAGAACGTCGCGATCGTCCCCGCCGCCCCGCTCCCGGACCGCATCAGACTCGGCCGGTACGAGATCAGCGACGTTGTCAGGACCGGCGACCACGAACGAAGGCGCGGCACTGTGGACGCCGCGCCTCTGCGGATCGACGGAGAGCGCGGCAACTGAGACGCGATCGAGGAGTTCTGGTTCGCCGGGGAGCTCACCGACGACGAGTTCGAGGACCACTTCATCGACGACGCCATCGTGGAGATCATCGGCGAAGGCACCGATGGATGGGAGTTCCCCGGCGCCTCGTACTCCGTCGCACTCGTACTCCGTCGCACTCGTGCTCGTCATCGCGCTGCTGGCCGCGGTCGGCGCGGGCAAGTTCGCCCGCATAGACGGTGCCAGCTACCCCGCCGCCCTCAGCCGCGCCGCCACTACCTTCGCCGCGGTCATCACCCTCGCCGCCGCTGTCACCGCACCTTTCGCCGCTCTGTACTGAACAACCCGCCCAGTCACCCGCGCCCCGACGCCCGGCACGCACCCGCACCACCCTGACATCTGTCAGGGACGCGACGTCCCAGGCACGGTCTACGTTCGAGGCGCCGGCTCGGGTGTCTTCCGGCCGCTACAGCTTCGACCAAGGAGAAGAGATGCGCAGCATCCGTCGGATCTTCAGTGTGGGCACGGCCGCGCTCGTGCTCGGGGCAGGGCTGGTGGCGGGTTCTTCCGGTGCGGCTCAGGCGGCGGCGTCGGACTGCACGGGAGGGGCGCAGGGTTTCACCGACATCCCGGACAGTCTCAGCGGTCGCGGTGTGGCGGGGGCGGGGGCAGTGGTGGCCGACTTCGGCGGCAGGCCGTGGGCCGTGGCCTCGTACGCGATGCAGGCCGGCAACGTCGGCGGCCGGGAGATGGGGTGGGGCGTCCTGACAACCAGCTCCAGCATCTGGGGTCCCAGCGCGATCGGATGGGTCTGGATGGATGTCACCAACGACCCCAACAAGAAGTCGTGGATCCAGTGCGGCCCGTTCACCACGAGCGCGAGTGGCGCCAGGCTCACGACCGCGGCATACCCGACCAGCAGTTCGTCGGATCGGGCCTTCCGTGTCTGCGCGCAGATCACCAGTGCCTCCCCCGTCAGCGGGATCACCTGCACCCCCTGGTGGTAGCCCCCGACTCTTGGTCGGTTGTCAGTGCTCGTTCATAGGATCTCGGCATGCCTGATGCCTTCACCGTCCTGTGGACCCACGACACCTGCACGGCCCTGCGCGCGGCCGGTCATGTGGGCGAGCGGCCCCCGGTCGCGTTCAGCGGTGTCCATACCTCGCTGCCCGCCTGGTCAGGGGCCGAGGCCGGGGACGAGGTGTATGCGGTGCACGTCAACCGGGGCACGGTGTTCGTGGTGAGCCGGATGCGGGTGCTCGACAGGGACCGGGGCGACTGTTGCGGTGCGGCTCCCGCGACGTGGCAGGACGAGGCCTTCCCCGGACACGGCGAGTGGTCGATGCTCGGCGCCGGTGGGTGCGGCGCCGCACCCGTGCACGTGGACGCGACGCCCGTACGCTTCGACGTACCGGTCCCCGCCGACCTCCTGGGAGAGCTCGCCTGGCGCAACCGCCGAGGCCGGACCCGCGGGCTGAAGCATGTGGTCGACGGGCGTCTTGAGCGTGCGGTGAGCCTCCAGGGGTTCTACCGTCTGACCCCCGAGTCGGCCGGGGAGCTGGCTCACGTCGCCAGCAGCACCGTGTCTTGAACCAGCTGGCTCAGGGGGCCGGGTAGGGGCGCGGGTGGCCGCGTCGGACGTAGTCGTCGGCCGACGCGGCGACGAACGCCAAGGCCGCGGGGCGTCCGTGGGCTTCCAGGCGGCGTTCTCTACGGAAGTTCGCTACTCTCCGTGCTGATCAGTGCTTCCAGGCGGTGCCTGAGGAGCGGGGGCTCGCATACGTCGACGCACTCGATCGCTGGAGAGCGCCCGCTTTGTGGCGCGGCTCATTCTTCCCAGATTCTCCCCAGCGGCCCCGGAAGCGCCCTTCCGGGCGATTACTCAGAGCCAGTCTTTCCGCTTGAAGATGACGTACAAACTGGTGCACACGACCGCCATCAGGACGATCGCGAAGGGATATCCGAGCACCCAGTGCAACTCCGGCATCCGGTCGCAGTTCATGCCGTAGATCGTCCCGACCAGCGTCGGTGCGAACAGGATCGCCGCCCACGACGAGATCTTCTTGAAGTCGCCTACATAGCCGCCCTGACCTGCGACGATGTGGAAAACTTCGACTCTGACCTGCGCTGATGGTCCTTTCAGGTTCTTTCGAGAGGGTGCCGCGTTGTGCAGTCGGTTCTCCCCACGCGCTCCCCGAAGGAGCTGATACTCCCCAGATTCTCCCCAGGGCGGATGCCGGATGGCGGCCGTTGAGTGTGAACTTTCTTGTTAGAACTCCTAACAGAATGAGCCAGCTGGAATGACTGTGCGTCAGGTGGTGTTGCATGCGTGACGAGGGGGGTGTGCGGCGGTTATTGGGGCGGGCAGCCGCGGGCCGTCACGCCAGCGTCAGAGTCTGTCCGTCGTCAACGCCTGCACAGTCTCCCGTGCAGTGCCGCGCCCTTTGCTTGCGGTGAGCGATCGACTCCCTTCGGGAGCCGGCGCGAGTCCCGGCAGTCAGCGGTGGCCGCTGCCGTGGGCCTGGCTCAGTGGATTGGGGAGACCCTCAGTACCCGTCGCACGCCCTGTGACCAGTGGGACGAGTGTTCCTCGGGGTACACGCTGACGGTGCCGTCGGGAAGGTGACGGCCGATGACGTGGTAGTAGTCGGTCCGGCCCCGTTCGTTGTAGGCGCCCATGCTCAGCACCTCGTAGCTGCCTTCGGGGTAGTAGGGGAAGCACGTCGCCCACCGCACCGGGATCATGGTGCTGCGGTCACCGAGGAACGGCTTGGCGCCCTGCCGGTCCGCCGGGAGCCGCCCGGCACGACGGCGCATGCCCTGCCAGAGCAGGTACTGGGGGATGGTGATGGAGCCGATGTGGCGTCCGGCCGGTAGATGCGTCTCGGCGTCTTCCTTCTGTATGTCCTTCATCTGCCATTCCGCGCCTATGCCGCAGTACTTCAGTCCTCGCCCCGCCGGTTCAGGCCTCTCGATATCGTCCAGGACGAAGCCGATCAGCCAGTCGGCGTCCTGGCCGTCGTCGTGTCTGGCGGCAAGGCGCGCCCGCTCGGCCTCGAGGGCGACGGAGTGGACAGTGGGCCGGCCCGTGGTCCTGGACGCCCAGTCGGCGATCCGCTGCCGGGGGGAGGGCTGAGGTGCCGGTGGATCGTAGGGGTAGCGGTAGGGGTTAAGGGGGAACCTCGTCGCTGATCGCGGCCCACCCGACTGCGTCGATCAAGGCGAGAAATCGCTGCCACCCACCCAGACTGCGAATGCTAGGAGTCATGACTAGATCATCCCGGCGCCCGGCTTCGGCTCGCTGGACCAGCCAGGCCCTGGTCTCGGGCTGCACAAAGGCGTCGAGGGCCGAACGGCTCGGCATGCCGTGAACGGGGAATCCCATGGTGCGCAGCACTGCCGTACAGGCTTCGTGCTGTCGGTCGACGCGCTCGTCGTAGCCATGTCCGGCCTTCGCCACCGTTACCCCCTGCTGACGGAACTCCCGTCCCGCTTGCCCGACGTCGGATCTGAATCCTTCCCGGTTTCGCTCCTGGAACCCGTTGTTGTGGTATACGACACTGGACTCGCAGGTCACAGCAACCTGCGCCGTGCAGGACCGACGTGCCCCATGCCGTGCATACGGGACAACGCAGAAGGTCGGACCCCGCTACCCCAGTTGCTCAACAGGTAGCGGAAATCAGCGTGTTGTTCTTCTGCAAGCCCTTACAACCCCTAACGAAATGAGTGTTGGAGAACGGTAGGCTCGGTGGCCATGAGTCAGAGCGGTTCGCAAGCGGCGGCATTCTTCCGAGACGTCCGCCAGAGCGGCGTGGTCTGGCTTGTCCGGGATGACAACGGAAGCCCGACACACCTCTCTGCGGACTGCACGCGAAGCCTTCCCTTCTGGTCGACCTCACCCCGCGCCCAGAGGGCAGCATTGATCTGGGGGCATGGACTCCGGGTTGAGTCCATGCCCTTGGACACGTGGCGCGATCGCGTACTGCCCGATGCCGCCCGGGATGGACTCGTGATCGGCATCAACTGGAGCGGGGCGCGCCTGGTCGGCTGGAGCTTCACCCCCGACGAAGTTCTCAACCGGCTATCGGCGGCTCACACAACGACTTGAGTTGTCGGTGGGTGATCAGGCAGCAGGCGAGTTTGAGGAACGCTTCGTGGATGTCGGCTCGCCGTTCCCAGCGGACGCGTAGGCGTCGGAAGCCGTGCAGCCAGGCAAAACTCCTCTCCACGACCCAGCGGTAGGTGCCGTGGAGGGTGCCGCGGCGTGCGATCGCGGGCACGATGCCGCGGGCGCAGACCTGGTCGCGGTAGATGTCGTGGTCGTACCCGCGGTCGGCGAACAGCGAGTCCGGCTTCCGGCGAGGATGCCCGACCCGGCCGCGGACCGGCGGGATCGCGTCGAGCAGAGGCAGGAGCTGGGTGACGTCGTTGCGGTTGCCGCCGGTCAGCAGGACCGCGAGCGGGGTGCCGTGTCCGTCGGTGATCAAGTGATGCTTGGAGCCGGCTCGTCCCCGGTCGACCGGCGACGGGCCCGTGTGCTGCCCCCGTTTAGCGCCCTGACGTGCGAGGAGTCGACCACACAGCGGGACCAGTCCAGACGCGCGGCCGCGTTCAGTTCGGCCAGCAGGACCTCGTGCAACCGCTGCCAGACGCCGGCCTTGTTCCAGTCCCGCAGCCTGCGCCAACACGTCATGCCCGACCCGAACCCAAGGTCCCTGGGCAGATACTCCCACTGGATCCCGGTGTGCAGCACGTACAAGATCCCGCACAGCACTGCCCGGTCCGGCAACCGCCTGCAACCCAAATACCGGAACGTGCGCTCACGCGGCGGCAGCAGCGGCTCCAGATGGTCCCACAGTTCATCCGACACGATCCACGGCGACGTCCCCACACCGGACCGAACGCTCAACTCCCGTCCCGGACACGGCAGCCAGGACTGATCCACCTCATTGTGTTAGCCGCTGTTAGCCAGATGGGAGCGTCGATCACGCTTCGTGAGGGATGCCAGAACGGAAGAGGCGAGCGCGCTGGCGAGGAGCCTGTGCCAGCGCGCAGCATCAGGGTGCCCATCGTGCTCATTTGTCCCGGAAGAAACTAGCGAGTGCGGTGACGGAAGCGATGGGTGGCTGATGTCAGCTGACCTTGGTGAATGACCTTTCTGCTGTGTCACGTTCGTGCTGGTTGCTGGGGTCGGAGATCCCAGAAATGTCCCGGCGGACCCCCGCTGCTGACGGATGCCTCTTTCGGTTCTACCGGCGACTGCGGAACACCTTCGCTTGGGCGGAGCCGACACCGTCGCCGGCCACGACGTGGCCGGCGCCAACGGCACACCGCCTCTCGCATGGAGCCGACTACGGCGTCAACGAGGCCGTCCTCACCGCCTACGGGTCACCTCCGCTCGCGCGGAGCCGACGGCTCCAACTCCGGGTCCCGTGCGGCGGTCGTCGGAACACCTCCGCTCGCGCGGAGCTGACTAAGTAACACGCCCCGCGATCCGCTTCGCGGCTTGAACACGAGCCTCCATCCTGCCCGGTCGAGGAGAAGGGACACACCGCGTAGATTCCATGGACACCGACAAGATGCACCGGTGTGACGGACAGACGAGGCGGCTGCCGCGGGCTTGCGGCAGGCTGCCTCATCCATGACGGGGAATCGACATTGAACGAGACCGGAACGACCCGCGAGACGCAGCGCCACGGATCCGGCAGGGGTCTCGGTTCGGCGCGGGCTCTGGCCCGTCTCGCCCTGCTGTGCATCGCGGGCGCGGTGGCCGCGGTGGTGGCCGGCGCCAACCACTGGTTCATCCTGTTGCTGGGCCTCGCGGGTCTCGGACTGGCCGGCGCGGGCCTGTGGTGGGCGTTGGCACACCGAGGAATCACCCGGCTCCTCGGTGCCCTGCTGGCGATCACCGCACCCGTCGGCGTCCTGGTGCTCTACGCCGTGTCGGGCCTGTGGGTGGTCGCAGTGATCGCCCTCGCGGCGTGGACGGCCGCGCTCGGCTGCGCGCGCAGTGCCCTGCGCCGTCTGCGCAAGCCGCGCGGCATGCACACCCGCACGGTGCGCCCGCCCCGCCGGGCCGTGCTGATCATGAATCCGAAGTCGGGCGGCGGGAAGGTCGTGCAGCACGGACTCGTGGAGCGGGCCGAGGCGCTGGGCGCGCGAGTGATCCTGCTCGACCTCGACACGGAGCCGGACCCGGTGGCACTGGCCCGGCAGGCCGTAGCCGACGGAGCCGACCTGCTCGGTGTGGCCGGCGGCGACGGCACCCAGGCCCTGGTGGCGGGAGTGGCCGCCGAACACGGTCTGCCGTTCATGGTCGTGACGGCCGGTACCCGCAACCACTTCGCCATGGACCTCGGCCTGGACCGGGACGATCCGGTGAGCAGCCTGGACGCGCTCTCGGACGGTGTCGAACTCCGCGTCGACCTCGGGGACATCTCCGGCCGGCCGTTCGTCAACACGGCCTCGTTCGGCACGTACGCCCACATCGTGCAGAGCCCCGACTACCGTGACGCCAAAGCGGTCACCGCGCTCGACCAGTTGCCGGACCTGCTGGCGGGTGAGGCGGGCGCCGCACTCAGTGCCCGGACCGACGAAGAGCGATTGGAGACGCCCCAGGCGGTGCTGGTCAGCAACAACCCCTACGCGCGGGCCGACCCGCTGACCGGTGGCCGCAGGGAACGGCTCGACACCGGCGAACTCGGCGTGATCGCGGTTAGTGTCGGAGGCGCCGTTCAGGCCGCCGAAGTGGCGTTGCTGGGGGAGCGGGCCAGCGGTATCACGGTCCTGACGTCCCGCAGAGTCGTCGTGGAGTCCGACGAGGAGACCATTCCGGTGGCCGTCGACGGTGAGGCACTCGTCCTGCCGCCGCCCGTCGTGTGCTCGATACGACCCGGCGTGCTGCGGGTCCGCGTCCCACGGGAACGTCCCGGTGCACCGTACGTCGCACCGACCGTCGACTGGTACCGCATCATGCGCCTCGCCTTCGACCTGTCGCCGCACGCACGTGAGAACCACGACCGAGCAGCCCCCTCACGCGACAAGAACCAGGAGCAGAGCGATGATTGACCGTCGGACTCGGCAACAACGAGTACCGCAGGGCCTGTTGCACGACCTCGCAATCCTCGACCAGGCCCTCTACGAGACCGTGACGGTCACCAGCACACCCGCACTGGACTCGGCGCTGCGCCGACTGTCCGCGGCGGCCGATCACTCCAAGGTCTCCCTCCTGATCGCCGCCACACTTGCCCTGCGCCCCGGCCGCTCCCGCCGCGCCGCGGTGCTCGGCGTGGCGGCGATCGGCGTCGCGTCCACCACGGCGAACCTCCTGGGCAAGCGTCTTGTACGGCGACCCCGCCCCCACCGTGCCGTGAACTCGCCGTTCCCAGCACGGCATGTCCCCATGCCGGCGTCCGCCTCTTTCCCCTCCGGGCACACGGCGTCCGCCGTCGCCTTCGCCGCTGCGGTCGGGCCCGCGTTCCCGCCCGTCACCGTCCCCCTGGGACTCCTGGCCTGCGCCGTGGGCTATTCGCGCATTCACACCGGGGTGCACTACCCCGGCGACGTCATCGCCGGCGCCGTCCTCGCGGCGGCCGCACACTGGGACGGCCCGATCGGCGGCAGCGCCCGGCGTCTGATCTGTGACTCATCTGCCCGGTGATCGCCCGTGGTCCGGGCGGTCGGACGCCCGGATGGCAGGCGTCTCCCGATGGCCGGATCACGCCACGCCGCCGTTGCGGCGGGGGCGCATCTGGTGCCTGTAGCTGAGGCGACCGCGAAGCGCGGCATCGGCAAGCTCCGCCAGCGCAACCGGGGCCAGGTCCCCTACTACGAGCCGTGGCCGACGCTGAAGCGGGAGGCGTGGCGTCCCGACATCCGGACCGTCGTGCTCGCCAACCAGCGCATCGGCATCCACCGCAAGCTGATGAAGACGGCCGCCGCGGCCGACCTGTACCCGGTCGCGATCGGCACCGACGCCATCGTCTACCCCTCCGTCGGCCCAACACGTTGGGCGTCCTGCCGCTCACGGACGAGGGCAAGCCCGTCGCGGGCACTTTCCGACTCGGCATCTCGCCGGGAATGGTGAAGCACCAGGGCACCCAGACTGTCCTGTGGGCGGAGCAGCAGTTCGAGGAGGCCGGCGCCGTTCAACGTCTCGAACCTGATCAAGACCGACCCGACGGCCGGAGAAGGGTATCGCCGCTCGTGCACGCGATCGGCGGCTGCTGGTCAACTGCGCATCTGCCGGGCGCTGGTGAGCGCCTTGTCGACCGAGGACAGCAGCTTGTCGACGGCCCGGGTCTGCTGCTGGATTCGGACGCCGTACTTGCCGAACGGGGTGGCGTTGCCGACGGGCAGTGCAATGAGGTTCTTCATGTCCTGGACGACGTCGGCGACGAGCACCGGCAGCGGCGCGGTGCACTGCGCACCGCTGCACTCCACTCGGGGGATGAGCCGGGTGAGTTCCTTGAAGTCGTCACCGCCCGCCGGGCGGGACAGGGCCTGCAGTCGGCGGGCTTCGACATCGGCGGCGCGCAGGTCAGTGATGAGCGCGTCGAGGTCACCGTTGGCGACGTCGGCGGCACGGTCCTTGGCGCGACGCTTGCCGAGGATGATCCAGCCGATGGCGGCGAGCACGATGGTCACCAGGAGGCCGGTCACGGCGAGCACGACGGTGGTGGTGGAGCTGGCCCCGGTCGCGATCGTCATGCTGGCCTTCGTCAACTGGTTCGACGCGAGGGCGTACTGGTCCAGAGTGTGCATCGTGTGGGTAAGGGTGCCGCTCATGGGCGTGTTCCTCCTGGAGAACGGTTGGACGGACAAAATGTTGATCATGGAACCCGCGCCGCCGGGCGAGCTGCATCCCTGACCCTTCGGGGCTCGGCCCGCACGCCTTTGCGTCCGGACCGGCTCAAGGGCTGTGCCGTGGTGGGTTGTTCCGGCTACTTCACATTGGTCCTGAACCCGTCGTTGGGCGTGGGCTGAGTGGCGTATGGCCCGTAACACAGGTCAAAGCTCCAGTCCTCGTCTTTGACGTCGGCCGCTTGGAGGGCCGGAATCCTGACCCGTGCCTCTGTTCCGACAACCGCGAAACTGTTGTCGGACTGGAAGCAGCCCAGGTAGATGGTCTCCCCGCTCCTGATGTAGGCGGTCCTGCCGCTTTCCTGTACAGCTAGGTCCTGGTGGAGGATGACCTTTTGGAAGCTGGCGGTGCTGCCGACCGATTCGGGCGGATTGATGTACGCCCGTGCTCCGTTTTCGGAGGCTCCCGGCTGCGTGGTATTCATGTATGTAGGGGCGAAGAGCCCCATGAGCGCAAGCAGAGCACCGAAGCTACCAGCGGCGGCCTTTCTGCTGGATCCGGTCCGGGACGTGTACTTCCGTAGGTACTCCAGCTCAAGGTCAGACGGATCGTTGTTCGCCCATTTCAGAACCTCTCGAAAGCAATCGGCAATGTACTGATTGTGATCAGGTTTGTTGTAGCTGCGGACGCTATCGATCCAATATTGGGCAAGAGTAGGCCTTGTTACCCGCGGTTTAATCAGGATTTGCTGTACTCCTAGTACGTGCTTCCAGCTGGGAGGGCGCTTATGTGTCCCTGTTGCCCGGAGGAACTCGGAGACTTTTCCGCAAGAAGAGAATAGTCGCTTGCCGTGGCAGCATTTCGCGTGCAACGAGACATAGCGAAGGCTGAGCTTGTTGTAGTCAATTTCTTCACGTACGCAGGTGAGTAGATTTTTGTGCGCCTCGGGGGCGTTCTTGCGAATTCCGCCAAGTGCGGGGCCTGGCATTTAGCGCTCCACGGGTGTGTCGTCTGTTCCTGATGATTCTGGGCGTCGTGAGCTGAGCCGTTCAACATTGATGTCTCTGGCCCGCTTCCCCTGAGCACTCCTGACGCCTGATCACAGGATGCTGAACGAGGGGGTGTTTAAGCAACGGGATCAACCCTTAAGAGAACCAGAAAGGAACGTTCCCTACTTTTACTCGCTCCATCGTTCCCGCAGGTCAAAGGCAACGTTCCCAACTTTTCTGACGCCTGGATTCCTGGAAACCCGTGTATGTAGCTCAGCCGCCCGTGCATGGCGGTCCCGTTCACCCACTCAAGATCTAACTCGCCGATATGGCCGCTCCAATGTCCAATCATCAGATTGACGGTCTTTCAAGAGCTGGCCGCCGGAGCAGCCCGCTCGGTGTGGGTTACGCGTCGCCCTCGTCCTCGTCGGGCTCCTCGGGCGACGAATTCGGTGCGGCAGACTCCGCAGATGATCGGGCTGTCCTCCAGGGATTCGGGGGTTGCCTGGAGGCGGCGTACCGGCTTGCCGTCGTTGGTCCAGCACTCACAGAAGGTCGCGAACCGCTTGCCCGCGCACAACGCGCTCGGTGAGCGATCCATGACGCCGTATGTGGAGTCCGACGGGGTGGTCGCCCACGGCGCCGTCTACGCGGCGGCGATCCACCTCGACGGCACGGACCTGACGGAACTGCCCGCCTCGCGCTCCGCTCGGAGGACGATTGCCCTGCTGGTCGAGGTGGCCTGGCCGGACGACACGGCGGACGTCATCCGTCTGCCCGCGCCGTACCTGGCGTAGGACAACTGACACCGCCCACATCCCGGTCAACCCCGGCTGACCTGCGTCTGCGGCTGCCTCGGAGCCCGGTCCGGTCGGTGCCCAAGTGAAGACCGTGATGGCCCGGGTCGCCCGCGCCGACCTGGCCGACACGCAGGAGATGACGGGAGCGCTCGGCTTCGGCACCGAACATCCCTTCACCGGCACCAAGCCCAACTCACCGAGGGTTGCGGGGCGTCCGGGATGTGGTTCCCCGGACGCCCCGTGGACCCGCTTGTCGTATCTCGTAGCCACAGTCCGGAAGTTCTTGAGGGCAATAGTCGTCCGCTCGACCTCGTTACAGGGCTTGAAAATCGTCTTGTCGAAGCCGGTGGGTCGACCACCTTCGCTGTCACTGCGCCGGCGGTTGGCCCGCTGGTCTCGTGGCTCAGGTTTGGTGTGCTTGATCTGCCGCCTCCGTAGATATCGGCGGTTGCGTCGAGACGGGCAACGCGGATGCGCTCCATGACGGGGATGAACTGCGGGACGTTCCCCCAATGGCCCGGCATGACCAGGAACGCAAGCGGGTGGGGTCCGCGGGACATCAGATCAATCGCAACGGCTGCTGCTCCCCGTCTCAGGGGAGTGGGAAGCCGCACTGCTCCAAGCCGGAGGACACCGACCCTGTGAGTGAACCCGAAGCGCGTCAGCGCACGGACCAGGAATGAAGCGGCGCGGCGGACAGACCGTTAATTACGGGCGGTAGTTGCCGGTGACGGCGGCCGTCGGGATTGCCGTGTTTCTGTGTACGAAGAGGACCAGTACGGCTCTGCGTCCCGTCAGGCGGAGGGGTGCCTCTGCTGCAACAGCGCGAAACCCAGGGACGTGACGGTGTGGAACACCCCCCTGCCCTCGCGCTGGGTGGTGACCAGGTGGGCATTGCGCAGCACCTTCGCATGGTGACTCGCGCTCGCCGGAGAGATGTTCAGACGGTGGGCCAGCTCCGTGGTGCCGCATCCGCCGACGGTCGCCCTCAGCACCGCTGCTCTGGTACGTCCAAGCAGGTCGTCGAGCGACTGCACGGTGGACGCGCCGACGCCCTCCCACAGTGCGGTGTCGAACGAGGTCACACCGAGGGTGGGAACAGCCAAGGTGGGAGCCCGGGCCGGGTCCAGCGGCGGATACAGAAGTTCGGCCCGCGGTGGGGAAAACATCGTCGGCGCGATGACGAGACCTCGCCCGTCCAGGTGAACGTCCGCATCGTGCGCGTGGAGCACCTCAAGCACAGGCGGCCGCCAGCGGACCAACGGATCGCAGAGTGTGGCGAGGAGCTGCTCGACCCCGCCGTCGGCCATCGTCCCCACGTACGCGGCACGGACCTCGCTCAGATGGGAACGCACCCTGCTCCAGTAAGGAGCGACGGTGACACCGTGGCAAGCCCTGAGCGCCGCGGCCACCTGCAGGCGGGCTTCCCGGTCGCCGTCCATCAGGTTCCGGGCCCAGGATCGATGGGAGGGGTGGAAGTCGATGTTCTCCAGTTCGAGGCGCATCAGGGCGCGGGGAGCCCCCATCAAGTTGTCCACCGTCTCGTCGACGGATGCCGTGTCTCCCATCAGGCTCATCGCGTCGATCCGCGGGCCGCGCATGGGCGTCAACGCGGAGAGCGGGCCGACCTGTTCATCCAGCCGTCCACGCACCGATACCTGCCAGCGGCGGAGGGCGGGTCTCGCGTCGCGATCCCTCAACAGCCTCACACTGTCGAGCGTCTCCGCTCCCACGCCGATCGTTGCGGCTACGCGCGTCCGCGCCAGGTCCTCCGCCGTGAAGTGAATGCGTTTCACCGAGCGCCCCGTCCTACCCGTAGTTTCCGCCCACGGCAGTCTCAGCTCCGAGCGGAAGTCACGCAATGATCAATCAGGCCACGCCGGTCGCCCCGGGATCTCCAACAGGTATTCAAGACGGGCGAAAGGACAACGCCTGGACCAGGGCCTCTTTGAGGAGGGCGACAGTTATCTCATCGTCGACCCGCCTGTAGCAGCGCGGCTCCGGCCAGGCCCCTCGTCTGCTCTTGCGAGACAGCACCGTGTTTCGTTCTCCTCAGTCCTCGACTGATCCACGAGCCTGTACGACGCTGGTACTACTCCGCGCTGCACGATGGTTGGAAGTGGCTTCACGAACGATCACATGCCGCGGCGGGAGATGTCAGGGCACTGGACGAGCCGGCAGTTCGACTTGCCGGCGGCAGGTGTTGTGGCCGCAGGTCCAGCAAGACACCTGCGCCTTCTGCCGTGTGCCCGGCTCGCGGTAAGAGCGGCAGTTGCGCGGGTCCTTGGTCAGACCGCTCCTGCGTGCCCGGTCTCAGGGTGAGGCGGTGGCGCCCTGTTGGATCAGCTCGTTGGTGACCTCCTCAATGGCTTGGTTCAGTGCTTCCTCCGGCAGCTTGCCGCAGATGCTGTAGCCCTCGACGGCGTCGATGCCGCCGCCCGTGGAGAGGAGTTCGTCCTTGATCCAGGCCCGGCACTCGGGGCTGACGCTCGTGGTGGTGGTCTCGGTGGGCAGGGCGCTGTTGAGGGCATCGCTGACTTGGTCGGCCATGAGCTCGCCCGTGAACTTCTGGAGCGTCTTGTTGTCGATGCCGTCGCACTGGGGCGGGCGGGAGCCGGGGGCGGCCGACGCACCGGTGTCGATGGCGTCCTGGAGCTGCTTGCGCATAGCGGCCTTGCAGTCAGCCGGGCCAGCCTGGGTGTCGCCTCCGCTCCCGCTGCTGCAGCCGGCTGTGAGGGTGGCGAGGATGAGCATGGCGGCGCTGGCGGCTGTGCGGGTGTTCATGGATCCCCCGGGAGCGTTCTGGTGCTGAAAGGGCATCATGCGGTGCGCGCGGAAGCTGTGTAGGCACTGTGACCGTGTTGTGTTGCTGTGGGTCCGCCGCCCCGCGCTCGCCGCGACCGTCCCGGCAGCGCAGCACGCAAAGTGCGCACAGATCACCCAGTACCAGGCTGGCGCAGCCTACCGGATGGACCGCTACAACGCGTCCCGGGGAGCCACCCTGCCACCCTGGCTCTCATCCACGCCGCGATGGACGCCCGTCGACTGGGCGCTGGCCTTCACCTCCCGCTGGACTGGCTTGCCGACGCCGCCTCCGGCTACCTCAACGACGACGAGTACGGCAGCCTCGACGGCAACTGGCTGACCCAAGCCCTCGCCTACGCCACCACGCCCTGCAACGGAATCCCCGGCATCCTCACCCTCGTCCAACAGCGACGCCGAACCCCCATGGGGCTACCACCTCTCCTTCCGCACTCGGATGTCCCTGAACGTCCGCAACTTCACCCCCACTCCGCAGACGGTGTCCGTGCGCGCGTGTCCCACCGGAGGCTGGTCGGCGCGGGCGCACGGCCCGACTCGGATCTCGGTCCGCCCGCAGGGCCGTACCACCATGGATTTCACGCTCACCGCGGACCGCGGAGTGCGGCGCGGGACTGACCACCGACTGGAGTTCACGGCGCCCCTCGGCGACGGCGAGGTACCGCCTTCGGTGTCGCTGATCCGCCTCAGGTGACGAGGCCGTGCCGGTAGGCGTAGACGACCGCCTGGACGCGGTCGCGGAGTCCGAGTTTGGCGAGGATGCGTGACACGAACGTCTTGACGGTCTCCTGGCTGATCACGAGCGTTGCGGCGATCTCGCTGTTGGACAGGCCGTCCGCGATGAGGCGGAGGACCTCGAGTTCGCGGGGGGTCAGCGGGATGTCGTGCGGGGTGCGTTCGGTGGGACGGATCCGGGCGGCGTAGCGGCCCACGAGCTGGCGTGTCACCTCGGGGGCCAACAGGGCCGCGCCCGAGGCCACGGTCCGTATGCCGTGCAGGAGTTGGGCGGGTGGCGCGTCCTTGAGCAGGAAGCCGCTGGCCCCCGCGCGCAGCGCCGCGTAGACGTACTCGTCCAGGTTGAACGTCGTCACCACGGCGACAGGAGCGCTGCGGCTGTTCCGAACGCTAGGGATCAGACGCCCCCAGATCGTCACCGCACAGTGGACACCTGTGTGTAGCTCGCACGGGGGGCAAGGTGGAACCGGTTCAGTCGCGGATGTCCTGCAGCAACCATTCGCGCGGGATCTCGTGCCCCAGACCGCGTTCGCGGGCCCGCTCGTAGACGATCGCCGCGACGGCGTGGAACTGCGCGCCCTGGATGTTGCCGCGTTCCGAGAACGTCACCTGTTCCTCGTCGTCGCGGGCCCGGTCGTGGCCGGCGAGGACGGCGTCGAGACGGACCCGGCGGGCCCGGCCGGGCGGGGACTTGGGCCCCCGCCCGTGATGGTGACGCCAGACCGGGGCGTCGGGCTGGGCCCGGTAGGACACGTACTCGTCGTCGGTCGCCCAGCCCGGCGTGGACACGGGTGTGCCGGCGCTGCCCAGCCGCAGCCAGACGGCGAAGCGGTCCCGTGCCGCCGCGTCGGGGTGGCCGCCGACGCAGGTCACATGCGTGCCCGGGGACAGATGACCGCCGAGGACGACATCGCCGACGGCATCGGTGCAGCCCGCCACGATGTCGGCGCCGCGGTGGGCCAGTTCGGGCTCGTCGACCGCGACGACGTCCAGTCCGTGCAGCTCGCGCATCTCCGCCGCGAAGCGCTCGCGATGGGCGCGGGTGGGGCTGTGGACCTGGACGCGGGCGAGCGGACGTACGGCGCGGAAGGCCTCGATGTGACTGCGGGCCATGCCGCCCGAACCGAGCAGGCCCAGCACCCGGGCGTCCTCGCGGGCACCGAGGCGTACCCCGATCGCCGAGTCGGCCCCGACCCGCAGGTGCTGGAGCAGACCGTCGTTGAGCAGCGCGAGCGGTTCCCCGGTGCGTGCGTCGAGCAGGAGGACCAGTCCGCAGAACTTTCCCGGCCGCACGCAGTACTTCTCCTGTGTCCGCAGACCGGGTGGGCCGGTCTCTGTGAGCACGTCGGACTTCATGCGCAGGGCGACGTAGCCGCTGCGTGCGGAGCCGCCCTCCATGGTTCCCCAGCGGTAGACCCGCGTGTCGTCCACCGGCAGGTTCAGGTCGATGCGGGGACGGCACACGCCCACGCCTTCGGCCAGGTCCCGGTAGGACTCCTCAAGTGCCCGCACCACGTCGGGCATGGTGAGTACGGCGGCGGTGACCTTGTTGTCGAGGACGAGCATGATCCTCCGCTCGGTCGGATCCGGGGGCGTCGCGCGGTCAGCCGCGCAAGGGTGTGTCCGGGCCTTCGTGCGCCACCCGCGCGGCGAGATGGCGCCACATCGCCGACACGTTGAACGACGGTCCCAGATCGGGCAGTTCGGCGATGTCCTCGTCGGGAATCGGCCGCAGGGGAGCGCCGGTGGCGGCCGCGGCGAGGGTGACACGGGCGAGGGAGTCGACCGCGAGCGCCCGCGCGACGGCCTCGGCGACGGCGTGCACCGGGTCGCCCGTGCCCACGGCGACCAGGCCGTGCCCGCGCAGCACGACGACCGGGCGATCGCCGAGCGCGGCCACCATCTGCTCACCCAGGTCGCGGCGGCGGATCAGCGCCGAGCGGGGCCAGACGGGGATGCCGTCATGGGCGAGACGGGCGGCCGGGATGTCGTACGAGCCGATGAGGGGCAACCAGGGCAGATCCGCGACGGACGCGGCGACCACCGCCGGCGGATGGGCGTGCACCACGGCAGTGACCTCGGGCCGGGCACGCAGCACCTCGGTGTGGATGGGCAGTTCGCCGGGCACGTGCCAGTCGGCCGGGACGTCACCCTTGCCGTCGAGGTCCACCTGCCGCACATCGTCCACGACGGTGAAGGCGAGTCCCCGCTCCTGGGGCCCGCGCCCGCGCACCAGCAGGGTCTCGGGGCCGGTGCGCGCGCTGACGTGGCCGAGGATGTGCTCCACCAGCCCGGTGACCGCGAGCGCACGACACGCGAGAGCTACGCGCTCGCGCAGCGTCTCGTAGGAGCCTTCCAGGGATGTCATCGCCGCGGTCGCTCTCCTCGGTCGGAACGCCCCGAAGGCTATTGGACTGTTGGTATGACTTTAATCCATTGCGTAGGATGACGTCAACGAACCCTCTGACCATGGGACACTGCGCACATGCCATCGCGACCCAGTCAGCCTCAACCTGCTGAGACCGCAGCCGGGACGACCCCTGCGAAGAAGGCCGCCCCGGCGGACGGTCTGTTCAAAGCGGTCTCGTCGAGCCGGGTGTCCCAGCTGATCGTCGAGCAGATCCGGCTGCTGCTGAAGGAAGAGCGCCTGCAGCCGGGCGACCGGCTGCCCAGTGAACGTGAGCTGTGCGTGCAGTTCGGCGTCAGCCGGGTGACCGTGCGCGAAGCCCTGCGCAGCCTGGAGGCCAGCGGCCTGGTCGAGATCCGGGTCGGCGCCCGTGGCGGGGCGTTCGTGACGGTCCCCTCGTCGCAGCGTGTGGGGGAGGGGCTCGCCGATCTGCTCTCCCTGTCGCCGCTGACCGCCGCGGAGGTCACCGAGGCGCGGCTCGTCTTCGAACTCGGCATCGTGCCCCTCGTCGTCGAGCGCGCGACCGACGAGGACATCGAGGACCTGCGCGCGCTGTGCGACGAGCACGCCGAGGCGGTCAAGCAGGGTTCGTACGACATGGAGATGTCCGCGGACTTCCACACCCGCGTCGCCGCCTGCACCCACAACACCGCGATCGAGATGCTCGTCCAGTCCTTCCACGGCCCGCTGCTGATGAGCCTGCGGGAGGCGCAGAGCGTCGAGCCGCAGATGGGGCGGCAGGGCTCCAAGGAGCACCGCAAGTTCGTCGACGCGGTTGCCGACCGTGACGCCGAGACCGCCTCGGACATCATGCGGACGCACATCAGGCGGACCGCCTCGCGCGTGAAGGGCGGTGCCCCCAAGCGGGCCGGATCCGAGTGATCCACGACTGACGGAGCCCGGGTCCTGTTGGGCCCGGGCTCTTTTGTGCCTCACGTTAAGGGATTATGGTTAGACCATCAGTCATTGTGTCGGTCATTGCAGCAGGCACTGCAAGCGTCACAGTCATCACAGGAGGAACCATGGGGAAGAAGGGACGCGTCTTCGTCCGCGGCCTGACCTCGGAGACCTACGGGCTCGGGGAGTTCCGCCGCCAGCAGCTGGCCGTCAAGCGGGTGCGCGACGACTCGGTGGTCGTCGACGACGCGAAGGTGGGCCACTCGGGCGACAGCGAGAAGTCCCGGACGTGGTGGCGGGTGGGTCCGGGTGACGAGGAGTTCCTCACCCAGACGATCCAGGTCCACTTCGTCGAACTCCCGCCGGAGTCCAGCAACCACGGGCACGGCCACCAGAACGAGGCGGCCTTCTACATCCTCCAGGGGCGTGGGTACGAGATCCACGACGACCAGCGTTACGACTGGACCAAGGACGACCTCGTCTTCGTCCACACCGACTCCGTGCACCGGCACTTCAACCCCTACGACGAGACCGCCACCGCACTCGTGGTGAAGGCCAAGAGCACCTGGATGTTCATGGGCCTGCTGCAGCAGGGACGCAGCGGCCCGGTCGAGCGCGAGACCGAGTTCGGACCGCGCGAGGACTGGTCGCGCATCTGGACCCCCGGCGTGCTGGACCGCAAGAAGGTCATCGGTGTCGGTGACACCACCTGGGAGGACACTCCGCTCGGCCGCGTGCGCGTGATGTCCTCGCCCGAACGCACCGACGCCCGCATCTTCTCCATCGACGCCTTCGAACTCGACATCCCCGAAGGCAGCCGCTCCGGCAAGTACTGGAAGATGGCCGACGAGGTCTTCTACGTACTCGACGGGGGCGGTTACGCCCTCCAGTGGGAGGTCGAGGCGGAGATCGCGGAGAAGTACTACGCGCGCATCGCCAAGGAGCCCACCCGGCACGAGATCACCAAGGGCGACACGCTGTACGTGCCGCAGAACCACGTCTGCCAGCTCTTCGCCCACGACGGCACGCCCCTGCGGGTCCTGTCGGCACAGAACCGCGTCTTCAAACACCTCGGTTACGACACGGTGCACTTCATGGAGGACGCACCCGGGTACGAGCCCGCGCAACAAGCCTGACAGGCCCACGAGTTCGGCCCCACACCCTTCCTGCGGGGTGTGGGGCCGAAGCGTTTCCCGGTACGTCAGCGCTGTTCCGCGGTGGCCTCCTCCGCGGCCGCGACAAGGTCGTCGAGGCCCAGCAGCGCCGGGTCGCGCGCCGTCTCCAGACGCATGGCCAGCGCCCCGTGCACGGTCTTGCGGATCCGGCGCCCGTCCAGGCCGTACAGCAGCTTGCCCACCCGCCGGTGCACGGCCGAGTCCTCGGCCAGCACGGCCAGTTCGGGCCACTGCGCCGCCAGACCGCGCAGCGAGTCGGCGACGATCCGCGGGACGAGCGACTCGTCGGGCAGCTCCGTGCGAACGACGAGATCGGCCCGTGACAGGAACGCCTCGTCGACGGCCTCGGCGAAGTTCGTCGTCACCACCAGCAGTGTGCCAGGACGCTGTGCGCGCAGCGCGTCCAGGCCGCTGAGCACGGCGTCCGTAGCCCGGTGCACATCGACGGGGTTGGTGTCGAACGAGGCCGAGTGCCGCCGTACGGCGAGTGCCTCGACCTCGTCGACGAGCACGACCGTGTGCGGACGGCGGGCGGCGAGCTCCGGCAGGGTCTCCCGGAACAGCCGGGAGACCGATCGCTGGCTCTCGCCGAGCATCTCGCTGGGGAAGGCGTGCGGATCGACCTCGACCAGCGTGGTCGCCCCGTGCGGGGCCAGCGTGCGCGCGGCGGCCTGGGCGAGCCCCTGGGCCAGCGTGGTCTTCCCGGTGCCCGGCGGCCCCGCGAGGACCACCAGTCCGTGCGGGGCCACGGCCGAGCCGGCGAGCCGCCGCCCGTGCCGCAGCACGAGCACGGCGGTCGCCAACAGCCGCTCTTTGAGCCGGGGTTCGACGATCACGGAGTCCCACGGCCCGTCGTGATGGTCGGCGGGCAGGGCGTGGATCCCGCAGACGCCGTGCGGCAGTGCCTCGGTCACCGCTCGTGGCCCCCGTTCACGGCCACGTGGGCCGCGTCAGCGCAGGCCACTGGATCGTCGACGGGTCGCCGGCCTGCGCGTCGCGGATGTGCTCCGGCGGCTCCTCGAACAGCACCAGCGGATCGCACAGCGCGCGCATCGTCTCCAGCAGGCTGTCGAACATGTGGATGCGGACCACCTTCGCCGTCAGCTCCGGGTGGCTGTTGAGGTGCTGGTGCCACAGGAAGTGGTCCACGACGATGAGGTCGCCCTTCTTCCACGGGTGCCGCTCCCCGCCCTCCGGCTCGGTGCCCAGATAGCTCTCGCCGGAGCCCTCGACGACATACAGCCAGGCCTCGCCCGGGTGCCGGTGCATCGACTGGGCGCGGCCCGGGCCGATCTCGAACATGGCCATCGTGATGCCGGACGCCTGATAGCCGATGGCACGGTCGAGGAGGAACGTGGTGCGGGTGCCGCGCGGGGTGTTGCGCAGTTCGAGCTCGTCCCAGCTGGTGTGCAGCCGGCCCGAGCGGCGGGCCTCCTGGTCACGCGCGAGGCGACGCAGCCTGGTCGCGTAGGGATCGGCGCCGTCGCGGCCGGGGGAGAACGCGGGACGCGACGGCAGCTCGGCCACGGGAGTGTGTCCGGCGTCCTCCAGGACGGCCATGCCCATGGTCTCCAACAGTGGCGCGCTGGAGAAGGTGAGGTAACGCGTCGTGGCGTCCCCCTCGTTGCCGCTGCGGTGCCAGGACCAGGCCGGCAGGTGCAGGGAGTCGCCCGGCCCCCAGTCGATGCGCTTGCCGTCGATCTCGGTCCAGCCCCGGCCCGCCACCACGAACACCATGGCGTCCCAGGAGTGCCGGTGCAGCGTGGTCGTCGTCCCGGGGTCGATCTCGTGGGCGAGCGCGTCCATGGTGCGGGTCGGCCGGTCGCCGTCGGCGCCGACGTAGACGCCCACGCGGCTGCCCCGGTCGGTCGGGTGCATCACGACGTCCTCAAGGGCGACGACCGTGCGGTGGTGGGTGCGCCACTCCTCGATGAACGCGGCTCGTCGGCGTTTCTGGACGTGGTAGTGGGTGACTTCGGTCGTGGTGTGCGTACTCAACTTGGCTCCCAACGGGCGGATGTGAGCGGGGAGTTCGAGGAGATGTGGGTCAGGGGGTGGCGGGCTCCGGCTGGGGCACGCGGTACTCGCGGACGGTGCGGCTGCGTACGGCGCTCGCGGCGGAGACGACGGCGGGCACCAGACCGCCGGCGGTGAGAGCCCCGATCGGGCCGAGAGCGGCGGCGAACAGGCCCATCGCCGAGTCGCCGATCGCGGGGCCGCCGCGCGAGCACATCTGGTAGATGGCCGAGACCCGGCCGCGCAGTCCGTCCGGGGTCTCGACCTGGACGGCGGCGTGGCGGACGGTGGTCGCGACCGCGTCCGCGGCACCGAGGGCGACGGCCATGACGATCGCCACGGGGAACACGCGCGCCTGGGCGAGCCCCACGACGGCCAGGCCGTACGCGGCCGTTCCCCACAGCACGATCCGTCCGGCCCGTGCCGTGCGCACCAGCCGGAACACCCACACCGAACCGATCAGGGCCCCGGCAGAGGGCGCCGCGGACAGCAGGCCGTAACCGGTGGCACCGACGTGCAGGACGGTCGCGGCGAAGGCCGGCAGCAGCACCCGGTAGGCGCCGAACACCGTGGCCGTCATGTCCAGGCCCATCAACTGCCAGACCACGGGCCGCCGGGCGACATACCGCACGCCCTCCCGCAGGCTCTCCAACAGCGACCGCCGCTCAGTGTCGACGACCAGCGGCGGTACGCGCAGCACGGCCAGGACGACGACGAGGGCAGCGTAGGTGACCGCGTCGAAGACGTAGACCGCGCCCGGGCCGCCGGCCGCGATCAGGACACCCGCGAAGGCGGGCCCCACCAGCACGGCCAGCTCGCGCGAGGGGTTGAGCAGTGCGAAGGCGTCCACCAGGCGCTCGCGGGGGACCATCGCGGGGATCAGGGCCTGCCTGGCCGGCTGGTCGAAGGTGGCCGCCGCCGTCGCGAGGAGCGAGGAGACGACCACGGTCCACACCGTGGCTGCACCGGCCAGTGTCACGGCCGCCAGTCCCGCCGACACCAGCAGCGCGACGCCCTGCGTGGCCTGCAGCAGACGCCGCCGGTCCAGCCGGTCGGCATAGATCCCGCCGGCCGGCGACAGCACCAGCAGGGCCACCGCCTGGGCGAGGCCGACCAGGCCCACCTGGGCGGTGGAACCGGTGAGTTGGTAGACCTGGTAGAGATTGGCGGCGACGGCCCCCCGGGTCCCGATCTGGGAGAGGACGACGCCGCTCCAGTAGAGGGTGAAGTCGCGATGGCGCAGTACCTGGGGTATCGGCATCGCTCAGTCGACCGGGACCAGCGTCACCTTGTCCGGGGCCACCGTGAAATGGACGTCCGTCCCCGGCGGGATCGACAGGTTGGGGTTGGAGCGGTTGCGGATCTCCAGGTCGCCCACGCCCACGATGTGGTCGACGACGTCGCCCATGAAGGCACGGTTGCGGATCGTGCCCGCCCACTCGTTGGGCACGTCGCCGCGCGGCTCGCGGGACAGGTCGACGCACTCGGGCCGGATCGACAGGAGCACCGTGTCCCCGATCGCGGGCACGTTCTCCACCCCGCGGGCGACCATCCGGCCGTGCGCGGTGTCGGCGTGCACCTCGTCGCCGTCGACCGAGACCACCTTGGCCTCCATGAAGTTGGAGGTCCCGATGAACTCCGCGACGAAGCGCGTCGCCGGCTTGGTGTAGATCTCGCGGGGCTTGCCGATCTGTTCGATGCGGCCCTCGTTCATCACCGCGATCCGGTTGGACATCACCAGTGCCTCGGACTGGTCGTGCGTCACATAGATCGCGGTGAGGTTCAACTCGCGCTGCAGCCGCTTGAGTTCGAAGCGCATCGTCTCGCGCAGTTTGGCGTCCAGGTTGGACAGCGGCTCGTCCAGGAGCATCAGCTCGGGCCGGGTCACCAGGGCCCGGGCCAGGGCCAGCCGCTGCTGCTGGCCGCCGGAGAGCTTGGTGGCGGGCCGGGACGCGTAGGCGCCGAGCTCGATCACGTCGAGGACCTGGCCCACGCGGTCCTCGATCTCCTTGCGGCCGGGGCGCGTGGCGCGGGGGAGCACCTCGAGCGGGAAGGAGACGTTCTTGAAGACCGACATGTGCGGCCAGATCGCGTACGACTGGAAGACCATGCCGAGCCCGCGCCGGTTGGCGCGCATGTTGATGCCCTGCGTGTGGTCGTACAGGACCCGGCCGCCGAGCGTGACCCGGCCCTCCGTGGGGCGTTCCAGGCCCGCCACGGAGCGCAGGGTGGTGGTCTTGCCGCAGCCCGAGGGGCCGAGCAGCGTGAACAGTTCGCCGTCGTGGACCTCGAAGTCGACCCCGCCGACGGCGTACACACGGGTGCCCGCCGCGGAGGAGCGTTTCGCCCTGCGTCCCGCCGCTTCGTCATAACTCTTCTTGAGGGATTCGACCGTCAACATCGCTGAGGGTTCCTTCGGTTAGTTCGCGGAGTCGTTCTGCAGCCCGAAGCGGGCGCCGAGGCGGTAGGCGACGGAGACCAGCACGACGAGCAGGACGACCATCAGGACGCCCAGGGCGGCGAGGGTGGTGAACTGGCCGTTCTCGAACTGCTCCCAGATCAGCACCGACAGCACCTCCTTGCCGGGGCTGTAGAGCAGGATCGTGCTGCTCAGCTCGCGGAAGGACACGACGAGGATGTAGACCCAGCCGGCCAGGATGCCGCCGCTCATCAGGGGCAGTACGACGCGCCGGAAGGTCTGGAACCAGGAGGCGCCCGACACCGCGGCCGACTCCTCCAGTTCCGGGGACATCTGTGCCATCGCCGACGACGAGTAGCGCATGCCGTACGGCAGATAGCGCGTGCAGTAGGAGATCAGCAGGATCAGCAGCGTGCCGTAGATCGGCAGCGGCATCCGCAGGTAGACGAACGACAGCGCGAGGCCCAGGACGAGTCCGGGGATGACGATGGGGGTGAACGCCAGCAGGTCGAGCACGCGTCGGCCGGGAGCCTTGGTGCGCAGGACCACCCAGGACACGATCGAGGTCAGCAGCATCACGGCGGTGGCCGCGCCGATCCCGACGATCAGTGAGTTCTTCAGCGCGGTGAACGCCAGGGGCATGTGCAGCACCGTGCGGTAGTTGTCGAGCGTCATCTGGCTGATCGTCTTGCGGGTCGGCGCCGCGTAGTACTTGAGCAGCGAGGCGTAGACGAGGACCGCGACCGGCAGGACGACGGTGAGCAGGAAGTAGAGGATCACTCCCGCGCCGACGAAGGGCCGGGCCCGGCCGAGCTCGACCGGGCGGGGCCGGAAGGCCTTGCCGGTCACCGTCTGGAAGTTGCGTGAGGAGCGCTGGAGCCACGTCGAGAGCAGGACGCCCACCGCGGCGATGACGAGCAGGCCGATGGCGTACGCGCCGGCGGCTCCGTAGTCGACGGGGTAGGCCCGCAGCACGAAGTAGATCCGGCTGGTGAAGACGTAGATGCCGTTCTGCAGGCCGAGCAGTCCCGGCACCTCGAAGCTCTCCAGGGACTGCACGAACATCAGCAGCGCCGCCGAGATCATCGCGGGCCGCAGCAGCGGGACCGTGACGCGTCGCAGCACGGTCACCCGGCTCGCCCCCGACATCGCGGCGGACTCCTCCAGCGAGGGGTCCATCGCCCGGAAGGCGGCGACCATGAGCAGGAACGCGACGGGCGCGAGATGCAGGCCCTGCACCCAGATCATGCCCCACACGCTGTAGATGTTGATCGGTGTCGCGCCGAACAGGGGCTTGAAGACCAGGGCGTTGAGCAGTCCGCTCGACGGGTCGCCGAGGAAGATCCACGACGTGGCGTACAGGATGCCGGGGACGATCAGGGGGACGAGTGACGCGGCGAAGAACAGGGCCTTGAACGGGGTGTCGGTGCGCACCTGGATGTAGGCCAGGGTGGTGCCGAGCACGAGGGCCAGGGCGGCCGAACCGAGTGCGAACCACAGCGAGTTGAGCATCATCTCGCCGGACTGCGAGTTGCCGCCGTAGGCCCGGGAGAAGGCCCCGAAGGAGACGCCCTGTCCGTCGGCGCTCAGGAACGTGTCGTGGATGAGGTAGCCCAGCGGCACGATCGCGAGGTAGCCGACGATGATGACGGCGCCGCCGACCAGCAGTCCCTGCGGGGACAGCGGGCGGCGCAGCAGCCGGGCGACCCGGCCGGGGCCGGCGCCTTCGGCAGGCTCGGGCGCCGGAGCGGGTTCCGGATTGTCGTCGCGGGAGGTGGTGGAGGTCGGTAGGAGGGTCATCGGCCGTCACTTCCCCGCGGAGGCGACGCCGCGCAGCAGCGCGTCGTACTTCTTGTCCCAGCTGCCGTCGTCGTTGCTGAGGCCCTTGACGTCGAAGGGCACGAGGGTGATGCCGGTCAGGCTCTTGTCACCGGGGACCTTCGTCGACGGGGTCAGCCCGAGCTTGACCAGTTCCTTCTGGCCGTCGGTGAGCAGCCAGTCGTAGAACAGCCAGGCGGCGGCGGGGTGTTTGGCGTCCTTGATCATGCCGACGCCGTTGGGACGGCCGAAGGCGGGGATCGACGACTTTCCGCTCTTGGGCAGGTGCGTCACGGGGGCGCCCTGCTCGGCCGCGCGGTCGGTGATGTAGGTGTAGTTCATCGCCTCCATGGGCGTCTGGCCCGCGGTGAGGAACTGCATCATCGTCGTGTGGCCCTTGGCCACCTTGGCGTTGGCGGCGATGTCCTTCCACAGCTTGTCGACCTCGGCCTGCGACTTGCCGTGGTCCAGCCAGTACTTGGTGACGTTCTCGAACCAGTCGCTGTCGCTGACCTCCAGGGTCAGCTTGCCCTTGTACTTGGGCAGCGCCAGGTCCTCCCAGCTGTGCGGCTCGTCGCCCGGTTTGATCAGGTCGGTGTTCCAGGCGGGCTGGAAGACGTTGAAGCGGCTGGCGGTCCAGTGCTTGAACTTGCCGGTCGGGTCGACCTTGTCGAGGGCCGTGCCGTTGAAGTCGGCCAGGATGCCGTTGTCGGAAAGGGCGGTCATCTCCAGGAAGTTGGTCTCCACCGCGTCGGCGCCCGGTTTTCCGGCCTGGGCCTCCTGCATGGCGCGCTGCAGCACGGTCTCGGAGTTGCCGCGGAAGACGCTGACACTGATGCCGTACTTCTTCTTGAAGGCGTCGGCGACGGGGGTCGCGATGTCCGCGGTCATCGACGTGTACAGGGAGAGTGTGCCGCCCTCCTTCTTGGCCAGCTTCTGGGCCTCGGCGCGCTGTTGGTCCTTGGGGAGGCCGGCGATCTGCGCGTACACGCCGTTGGCCTTGGTATTGGAGGCGGTGGTGACGGCACCGCCGCATCCGGTGGTGACGGCCGCGATCAGCAGCACGGCCACGGTGAGGGTGGTTTTGCGGGTGCTCATGCGGTGCTCTCCTGGAGAGATGCGTACGGGGAGGTGCGATACGGGAAGGCGCGGTCAGTGCGCCGCGGGAACGCCGCGCAGCAGCGCGTCGTAGGCGGTGTTCCATTTCTTGGTGTCGGTCTCGGCTGTCTTCGACAGGCTGTAGGTCGTGGTGCCGGGCGGGATCGGGTCGGTGTAGCCGGGCACGTGTGCGGCGGCGGGGATGCGCAGGGACTCGGCGATGACCTTCTGGCCGGCGCCGAGGACCCAGTCGGTCCACAGCAGCGCGGCGGCGGGATGCCGGGCCCGGGCCATCAGTGCCACGCCGTTGGGGCGCAGGATCACGGGTTCGACGGCGGGCCGCCAGGCGACCGGGGCGCCCTTCTTCGCGGCCTTGTCGACGGTGTGGCTGTAGACCGAGAGGGCCACCGCGAACTGTCCGGCGCTGAGCAGTTCGCCCTGCACCGTGTGGCCCTTGACCACCTTCACGTTGGCGGCGATCTTCTTGAACAGGGCGTCGGCGTCGGCCTTGGACATGCCCTTCTCCTCGGTGAGGTACGTGTACATCGACGCGTACCAGTCCCAGTCGCCGACCTCGACGGAGAGCTTGCCCTTCCACTTCGGGTCGGCGAAGTCGGCGAACTCGGCCGGCTCCTCGCCCTTCTTGACCTGGTCGGTGTTCCAGCCGACGACGAAGGCGTTGAAGCGTTCGGCGGTCCAGCCGCCCAGGTTCTTCGCGGCGGCCTTCAGGCCCGCCTCGGCAGGGCCCTTGTAGGCGTGCAGCAGGTGCTGGGAGTCCAGGGCCCGCAGTTCGAGGTCGTTGGTGTCCATGACGTCGTTCTGCGGCTTGCCGGCGTCGTTCTCCTGGACGGCCCGCTGAAGGACCGTCTCCGAGTTGGCCCGGAAGGCGTGCACCTTGATGCCCGGGTAGGTCTTCCGGAAGGCGTCGACGAGGTCCTGGATGTCGGTGTTGGAGGTGTAGAGGTCGAGCGTGCCGCCCTCGCTCCGGGCGTCGGCGAGCAGTTTGTCGGTGCGCTCGGTGCCGGTGAGCGACTCGTAGGGGGCGTAGGGGTTCTTCTCAGGAGCGGAGCCGGCCGTGCCGACGGT
Source organism: Streptomyces sp. NPDC002499 (assembly GCF_053595415.1). Classification (NCBI taxonomy): domain Bacteria; kingdom Bacillati; phylum Actinomycetota; class Actinomycetes; order Kitasatosporales; family Streptomycetaceae; genus Streptomyces; species Streptomyces sp. NPDC002499. The sequence continues at coordinate 21,608 of NZ_JBSFXO010000002.1, read as the reverse complement.
GGGCGCGCCGCCGCAGCCGGTGAGCAGGAGACCCGCGGCCAGCAGGCCGGCGGGGAGAGCACCTTGACGCATCGCACACTCCTTGGACGAGGCGAACGGCTCGGGGTGCGGACGGAAGAGCACAGAGTGTGGGGGGACGCGGTCGCGCCGACGGTGGGACGGGCGGGTCGTCGGGCGGCCGGTGAACGCTTTGCGGATCGCGTCCGACCATGTCGGGTGCCTGCATGAAACAGCAGGATCGGTCTTATGGTCTAACCACCGGACCAGAGATTTGCCTTATTGTTACCAGCCGGGTCCGGCGGTTTTACAGGACCGTGCCGGGTGTCCTTTGCCAGGACGCTCGGGCGCTCAGCGGGGGTCCCGCCCGAAGACGAGCGACTTGATGGTGACCGGCACGGTGTTGGACGGTAAGCGCAGTCTGCCGAGGTCGACGTAGTCGAAGTCGCGCAGGCTCAGCCCGTCGATGACGAGCAGGTCGCCGGTGACGTCCAGCTCCTCGCGCAGCAGCCTGCCGAGGGTCATCGCGACGTCGCCGTCGAGCACGATGTACAACGGCCGCCCCGCGGCCGTGCGTTCGGCGACGGCGTCCCTGATGCCCCGCGCGAAGGGCAGCAGCCGTTCATGGCTGGGCAGCCCGCTGAATGACAGGGCGAGGGCGATGTCCGCGCCGGTCTGTGCCACGTCGAGGGCGAGCAGACGCCCGCGCACCGCGGCCTCGACCGCGCCGGGGTCCACCACCTCCCCGAGCTCGTGGACGGGGCGCAGGACCTGGAGATTGCGGCGCGGCAGCAGCGCGTCGGGATCGGAGACGCAGCCCGTGTTGCCGCTCAGCTGGACGCTGTACTCCGAGGCTCCGAGCGCGGTGGCCCGGATGCACTCGCCCGCGGGCAGCTCGGGATACGGCAGCGCTCCCGCATCCAGCCGCCGGCGCAGCGCCCGGCCGAGCCGTCGGCCCAGGTCCCCGAAGTCCGTGTCCTCGCGCCCGTAGACGTACTCCGCGACCCCGCCCGAGAACATCACTCCGTCGATCGGACCGGGGTCCGCCAGGGGATCGGTGAGGTAGAGGTCTCGGACGTGGGCGGGCGGTGGATCGCCGGTGACGGCGTCGATCAGGGCGTCGGCCATCGACTCCGCCACGGCGGTCAGCTCGGCGTGGGTGACGCTGTCGCCGGTCTTCCAGGTGAAGCCGGCCCGGGCCGCGTGGTCGCCGCCGGCCGGGTCGAGCCGGACGAGCCGGCCCGCCTCGTCGACCACCAGGAGGCGACCGCCGACGTGGAGCGCCGCGGTGGCGACGACCTCTCCGCCCTCCAGGACGGCGAACTTGGTGGTCCCGCCGCCGATGTCGACGTTGAGGACACGCCGCCGGCTCTCGTACGACACCTGCGCCGCTCCGGAACCGTAGGCGGCGAGCATCGCCTCCATGTGGTGCCCGGCGCTCGCGGTGACCAGTTCGCCCCCGCGCTCGGCGAGGATGCCGGTCACCGCCTCCGCGTTGCGCCGGCGCAGCGCCTCACCGGTGAGGATCACGACCCCGGTGTCCACGGCGTCCGGTCCGACGGCGGCCTCGCGGTAGGCCGTGTCGATGATCGAGCCGAGTCCGGCCGCGTCGATGTACTGGTCGTCGGTGTACGGGGTGAGCTCCACCGGGGACCGGTAGAGGGTCTCGCGGCGCACCACGTGGTAGCGGCTCGTGAGGTCCTCGCCGAGGCGCCGCAGATGCAGGCGCGAGAAGACGACCTGGGTGCCGGAGGAGCCGATGTCCATGCCGACGCTGTGCAGCGTGACGTTGTCCTGCCGCCAGATCGGGTTGTCCTCCAGAGCTCCGTAGTCCTCGTCGTCGTGCAGATGGTCGTGGTCGGGGAGGTGCGCCGAGTGGACCGTGCGCACCCCGTCGTCGTGGTCGTGTCTTTCGGTGTGCGGCACGGACCCGCTCCTTTGCGGACGTCGCATGGGTCAGACGGTGGCGGACTGCTCCGGCAGCGGTGGAAGCGTGGCCAGCTCGGCCTCGTAGACGGAGTCCATGCGCGGCTCCATGCCGTGCTTGGCGAGCGCGTCACGGAAGGTCTCGCGGACATACGGCGACTCGTCCGCGTAGTCGATCTGGTCGCCGCCGATGCGCTTGCTGATCCAGGCCTTCGGCACGCCCTGGGCGTTGCGCACGGAGACCACCTCGTGCTTGAAGGCGAGGTAGCGGCTCGGCTCCGGGCCGGTGTTGAAGTGCTGGTGGAACCACATGTTCGGCGGCACGATCAGCGAACCGGGACCCCACTCGTAGCGGCGGGGCTCCTCGCCCTCGGGCCACATCAGGCTGTAGCCCTCGCCGGAGAGGATGATGACGTGGGCGCCCGGGCCGTGCCGGTGGCCCTTCTTGTACGTGGCGGTCGGGAACTGCGAGATATGGCTGTTCATCGAACCCTTGGCCATCGCGAACCGGATGTGGCCGCCGCCCGCGCCGCGCTCCTTCGCCTCGATCAGCGGCAGGTTCACCGCGTCGGCGACGAAGTTCGTGTCGAGCAGCAGGCCCTTCTGCTCGCCCTTGGGGGAGAAGTAGTCGGGCTCGCCGGCGAAGCGGTCCGGGAAGTCACGCGGGGTGTCGAAGACGAAGCCGGGATCGCCGTAGAGGTTGATGACGGGCGGCATGTTGGTCGAGGAGACGAAGCGGGCCGCCTTCTTCCCCGAGCCGTTGAAGTGCTGGTGATGGGCGTTGAGCGGGATGGCGAAGATCGATCCGGCCTGCCACTCGAAGGTGACCTCGGCGCCGGCGTCGTTCCAGACCCTGGTCGAGCCCTGTCCCTCCAGGACGAGGATCATCTCCTCGAACAGCTGCCGCTGCGGGGCGAGCCTGCCGCCGGCCGGTATCTCGCAGACGTAGCAGTCGTTCGAGGTGCGGGTGGCCTCGTGGTTGATGAACACGCCCCGGCCGCCGCGCCGTTCCCACGGTTTCAGCTCGACCGTGCGCAGGTCGGGCACGTAGTGGGCGGCGATGATGTCCAGCCCTTCGGCGGCCACCCAGCGGGTGTAGGGGGATTCCTTCTCGGTGGCGAACTTCGCCGCCAGGGAGTCGCTGACGATCGCATCCTTGGCCATGTGGTGGCCCTTCCTGGTCGGCTCTGCGACACGATATGTGCGGACATTCACAGGGGGTGGATTGGTAGAACCATAAGGCCACCTCTGATGGCCGTCAACGAGTCGAACCGAGTCGGCTGCGACCCTGGGCGGCCACCTCCGCGGCGGCTGTCGCGGCTGCCTGCGGATCCAGGTAGTGCCCGCCGCGCGCAGTGGGTGTCAGGTCGTCGTCGAGGTCGTAGCGCAGGGGCATGGCCGTCGGGATGTTCAGGGCCGGCAGTTCGCCGTGGTCGAGACGGTCGAGGTGGGCGACCAGTGCCCGCAGCGAGTTGCTGTGCGCGACCACCAGCACGGTTCGGTGCGCCAGCAGGTCGGGTACCACGGCGTCGTACCAGTAGGGCAGCAGCCGGGCGGTGACGTCGGCGAGCGACTCGGTGCGCGGCAGCAGTTCGCGGGGCAGCCGCGCGTAGCGCGGATCGCGTGCGATGTCTCCCGCGGAGTTCTCCGGTACCGGCGGTGGCGCCGCGTCGTAGGAGCGGCGCCACAGGTCGAAGCGCTCGGCGCCGAACTCCCGTCGCGTCTCGCTCTTCTCCCTGCCCTGCAGGGCTCCGTAGTGCCGCTCGTTGAGGCGCCAGTGCCGGGCCACCGGCACCCAGGCCCGGCCGGCGGCTTCCATCGCCAGGGTGGCGGTGCGCGCCGCGCGGGTCAGCACGGAGGTGTGCACGGTCTGCGGCAGCAGGCCCGCGGTGAGCAGTGACCGGCCGCTGTCGCGGGCCTGTTGCTCGCCCCGCGCGGTCAGGTCCGCATCGATCCAGCCGGTGAACAGGTTCTTCGAGTTCCACGCACTCTCGCCGTGGCGCAGAAGGATCAGCGTTCGCATGCCGCCGATTGTGACCCCGTGTCCCGTCTCTTGTTTCGCGTTCTCACCATCTGGTCTAATGGACAGACCACCGGACCGGAAATGTGGCCGCAGGCCTGCCCGTCCGCAGTGGGTCAGCCGATCGCGAGAGGAAACAGGGACCTTGCCCAAGGTGATCTTCGTCGGCAGTGACGGTCCCGAGTACACCGTCGATGCGACGGTCGGGGAGTCGGTCATGGCGGCCGCGGTGAAGAACGGTGTGCCGGGGATCGTCGCCGAGTGCGGCGGCAACCAGTCCTGCGCCACCTGCCACGTCTGGGTGCGCGAGGAGTTCGCCCCACTGGTCGGCGCGCCCGGCGAGATGGAGGACGACCTGCTCGACCTCGCCGTCGCCGAGCGCCGCGACACCAGCCGGCTCTCCTGCCAGATCCGCGTCACCCAGGAACTCGCGGGCCTGACCGTCGAGATCCCGCCGGACCAGCCCTGACCGGGCCCCGAACGAACCGCTCAGCGCCGACGCCTACGGCCCCGTGACGGGTCAGTACCTGAAAGGGAAACGGCTGTGCTTCGAAAAGACATCAACGAACTGCTCACCCAGACCGGCCCGGGAACACCCATGGGCGAACTGTTCCGCCAGTACTGGATCCCCGCGCTGCTGGCCGAGGAACTGCCGGACGACGACTGCCCGCCGGTACGGGTCAAGCTCCTGTCGGAACGCATGGTCGCCTTCCGCGACAGCGAGGGACGCTACGGCCTGGTCGACGAGTTCTGCGCACACCGCGGCGCCTCCCTCTGGTTCGGCCGCAACGAGGGCTCGGGACTGCGCTGCCCCTACCACGGCTGGAAGTACGACGTCACCGGCCAGTGCGTCGAGGTGCCTTCGGAGGCCGACAACAGCAGCTTCTGCCAGAACGTGCAGCTCACCTCGTACCCGCTGGTGAGGATCGGCGACGTGCTGTGGACCTACATGGGCGACAAGGCCACCCAGCCTCCGCAGCCCGAGTACGAATGGGTGCACGTCGCGCCGGAGCGGACCTACACCTCCAAGCGCTGGCAGCAGTGCAACTGGCTCCAGGCCTTCGAGGGCGGCATCGACTCCAGCCACGTCACCTTCCTGCACTCCGGCGGCCTGAAGACCGATCCACTGTTCCGGGGCGCCAAGGGCAACGAGTACAACATGAACGACACCAAGCCCTTCTTCGAGGTCGCCGACAGCGAAGGCGGGCTCTTCGTGGGCGCCCGGCGCAACGCCGAGGAGGGCAAGTACTACTGGCGCATCACCCCCTGGGTGATGCCCGCCTTCACGATGGTCCCGCCGCGCGGCGACCACCCCGTGCACGGCCACTTCTGGGTGCCGATCGACGACGAGAACTGCTGGACGTACTCCTTCGACTACCACCCCGTGCGCGACCTCACCGACACGGAGCGGCAGGCCATGATCGACGGCCACGGCGTGCACAGCAGGAACATCCCGGGCACCTACCGTCCGGCCGCCAACATGGACAACGACTACCTCATCGACCGCGCGGCGCAGAAGCGCGGCGACACCTACTCCGGCGTCGCCGGCATCGCCATGCAGGACGCCTCGCTGCAGGAGAGCATGGGCCCGATCGTCGACCGCACCAAGGAGCGCCTCGTACCCGCTGACAGCGGGATCATCAAGGCCCGCCAGAAGCTGCGCAAGGCCGCGATCGCCCTCCGCGACCAGGGCACGACCCCGCCCGGCGTGGACCCCGAGCACCACCGGGTGCGCTCCGCGGCCGTCGTGCTGCCGCAGGCCGAGTCCTTCCTCGACTCCTGCCGCGACGCGGTCAAGGCCACGCCCGGCGTCCCGCAGGCCTCGGTGTGACATGACGACGGCCACCCTGCAGTTGAGCGAGAGCGCCCGCGCGGCCTCGGCGAGCGAGTCCCGGTACCGGATCGACGCGCCGATCGTGCCCGCCCGCGCCGCACGCGTCGTCTCCCTGGACGCACGGGCGGCGGCCGTCGGCCGTCACCTGGCCGCACGGCCCTGGGCGCACGCCCGCTTCTACACCCTCGACGCCGGCGAGCTGCTGCACGAACTCGACGGCCCCGTCGCCCCGTTGGAGGAGGTGCTCACCGGCACGGACGTGGTCGTCGTCCTCGCCACCGAGGACGGCGGCCGGGCGGCCGCGGCCGCGATCGGCCGGATCTGCGGCCGGCGGGGCATCACCACCGCCGGCGTGGTCCTGGGCGACGGCTTCGAGGCGGACGACGCGGTCGCCGCACTGCGGCCGTACGCCCGGGTCCTGCTGCTGTCCGCCGATGAGGGCGACGTCGTCGAACTGCTCACGGCACTCAGGGTCTAGGAGGCCTCGCACATGCCCGACAAGGTCACGCTGCGCGCGCTGCGGCGGATGAAGGACGACGGCCGCAAGATCGTCGGCGTCGTCGCCTGGGACTACCAGATCGCCCGCATCGTCGACCGGGCCGGGGTCGACCTGGTCTCCGTCGGCGACACCGTGGGCGTCAACCTCTGGGGGCACGCTAACCCGTTCGAGGTGACGATGGACGAGATGGTCGTCGTCGCCCGGGCGGTGCGGCGGGGCGTGGACCGGGCCCTGGTCAGCGTCGACTTCCCGTTCGGCCCGCTGCAGGAGGGCACCGGAAGCGCCGTCCGCGCGGCGGTGCGGTTCGTCAAGGAGACCGGGGTCGACCTGGTCAAACTGGACGGCGCCGCCGACTTCCCCGAGGCCGTCGAGGCGATCACCCGGGCCGGCGTCCCCGTCTTCGCGCAGTTCGGCATCACCCCGCAGACCGCGCTGCGCTACGGCGTCGAGTACAGCGCGATCCCCTCCGCCGCCGACCAGGTGCCGGTGGCGATGAAGGACGCCATGATCGCCGAGGCCAAACGGCTCGAAGAGGCCGGCGCCGCCTTGCTGAACTTCACCAACTCCGGTCCCGTGGTGGGCGCGGCCGTCGCCGGGGCCGTCTCGGTCCCGGTCGTCGGCGGCTTCGGCGGCGGGCCCTGGCTGGACGGGCGGATGCGGATGGCGCACGCCGCCATCGGATACGCCGCCTCGGCTCTCGACGATCCGCCGACGACGTACGCCAACGTCGCGCGGATCACGCTCGACGCGATCACCGCCTACGCGGCGGACGTGCGAGCCGCACGCCAGGTCGCCGGCGGTGTGCCCGTCCCGCCGACGACCTGATCACGAAAGGAGCACCACCGTGCCCACGGCCGTCATCGACGACATCACCACCCGCTACGAGGTCGCCGGCTCGGGACCGCCCCTGCTGATGTTCTCGCCCGGCGGGTTCGACTCCAGTCTGGAGGGCTGGCGGACCGTGGGCGTCTACCGGCGCCTGCGCCTGCTGGACCGGCTCACCGAGCAGTTCACCTGTGTCACCTTCGACCGGCGGGAGTCGGGCCGCTCCGGCGGTCGCCTGGAGCGGATCTCCTGGGCCGACTATGTCCGCCAGGGCGTCGGTCTGCTCGACCGTCTCGGCATCGAACGCGCCCACTTGATGGGCGGCTGCGTCGGCTGCTCCACCGCGGCGGCGCTCGCGGTGGCCCACCCCGAGCGCGTCCTGAGCATGGTCCTGTACTCACCGGCGGGCGGCGTGCGGTACCGGATGAAACAGCACGAGCGTTTCGAACGCCATCTCGCGTACGCCGATGAGAACGGCCCCGCGGGGGTCGTGGCCCTCGCCCGGAGCACCGACGAGGGTTTCACCAAGGACCCGCGGGTCGGCCCGTGGGCCCAAGTGCTGCGCACGGACGCCTGGTTCGCCGACGAGTACGCCCGCACCGACCCCGCTCGCTACCGGGCGACGGTGTCCGGCATGGTCCGCCTCCTGTTCGACCGGGACACCGTGCCGGGGCCCGAGCCCGAGGACCTGTTGACCCTCGACGTACCGGCGTTGATCGTGCCCGGCCAGGACACCTCGCACGCCCCGTCCGCGGCCCGCTACCTCCAGGAGTGCCTGCCGCGCACCGAGTACTGGGATGTACCGGTGGCCGAGCAGACCGAAGAGACCGCGCCGGCACGGGTGTTGGAGTACTTGACGCGTACGTCGGGGTGAGATTGCGCGCGGATCGGGAGGGAGCCGTCGCCCGGGTACGAGAAGGGGCGCGGCCACATGGGGGAAGCCGGCCGCGCCCCAGGTCGTTCGCGGCGCCCGTCAGGCGTGCGGTGCCGGATCCTCCAGCTCGGCGATCTGCGCGAGGCGCCGTGCGTGCACACCGCCGTTGAACGGGGTCGTCAGCCAGACCTGGACGATCTCCTCCGCCGCCTCCGGCGCGAGCACCTTCGCGGCGAGCACCAGCACGTTGGAGTCGTTGTTGCCGCGGGAGATGCGTGTGCTCCACAGGTCGTGGCAGAGCCCGGCACGGATGCCGCGGATCTTGTTGCAGGCGATGGTCTCGCCGAGCCCGCTGCCGCCGAGAACGATGCCGCGGTCGGCCGTCCCGTCGGTCACCCACCGGCAGACGTCCACGCACAGCGGCGGATAGTCGACCGTCTCCTCGCTGTGGCTGCCGCGGTCGTCGACGAGGTGGCCCCGGGCGGTGAGCCAGGCGGCGAGCCGGGTCTTGAGGGCGAAACCGTTGTGATCGGCGGCGATGGCGATGCGCATGCGGGTCCCTTCGGCGGGGGGTCGGGCACGGAGGCGGGTGGGGTGCGGTCCGGCGGCAGCGCTCCGTCAGGCGGTGAGCGTCCGAGTCGTCTCGGCGAACAACTCCTCCAAGGGCAGGGCCCGTTGAAGGATCCGCTGGTCGACCGCATGCCGCATGAGCTGCTCCAGAACGTGCCGGTTGGTCTCGATCCCGTACGGCAGCGGATCCGCCCCCGACTCCTCCATGACGCGCCGGTACATGCGGTCGGTGGGGGAGTCGCCGGCGCCGGTCCGCAGCCCGTCCACGTACTTTTGTTTGGCACGGGCGAACGCGTCGAAGACGTCGGCCGCCAACTCCGGCCGCTCGGCCAGGAGTTCGTCACGGACGACGACGAGATGGTTGATCGGGTAGAGCCCGCGCTCACGCAGCGCCGTGAAGCCCGCTTCCTCGGCGTCGGGGATCAGTGTGGTCAAGTCCGGCGACTTGGGCGGTGGTCCGATGATCGCCGCCAGGTCGCCCGCGAGGAGCGATTCCTCCAGTGAGCGCCCCGGTTCCAGCGACTCGACGTTCGCGGGCGCCCGGTACTGGGCCACGTGCTCGTCGCCCGACAGCACCCACGTCACCTTGTCGAGGTCGACGCCGTACTCCTCGCTCAGGACCGCCCGCGCCCACACACCCGTGGTGACGGTGTAGCCCCGGCTGACCCCGACCTTGCGCCCTTCGAGGTCCCAGGGTTCGCGGACCTCGGACGACGGGTCGTGGAAGACCGCGCCGTGGTGGAAGCCGCGTACCAGGAACGTCGGTACGGCCGTGAAGCGGGCCCCGTGCACCTTCGCCACGAGATAGGTGGTGAGCGCCATCTCGCTGACGTCGAACTCGTTCCCGCGCACCATCCGCCGGAACGCCTGTACCAGGACCGGGACTTCCTCGAACTCGAACGCGAAGCCGTGGGGCGTCACCGACCCGGTCTTGAGCGCCTCGTTGTTGCCCTGGGTGCGGGTCACTGTCCTGAGCTGAGGTATCGCCATGCGTCGAAAGGTAGCATGGTTAGTCCATTCGTCCATAGACTGTGCATCCCGAACGTGAGGAGACGACGTCATGGCGGAACAGGTGCTGGCGGCTGTGCGAACGGCGCCCGGCCGGACCGAGCTGCGGGAGTTCCCGATGCCGGACATACCCGACGACGGAGCCCTGCTGAAGGTGGAGGTCGCCGGGATCTGCGGCACCGACGTGAAGATGTACGGCAAACCGCCCTTCACCGACCCGGTGATCATGGGACACGAGAACGTCGGCGTCATCGCGAGAGCGGGACACGCCTTCACCGAGCGCAAGGGCCTCGCCGAGGGCGACCGCGTCTTCGTCGAGCACTACGTCGGCTGCTTCCGCTGCGAGTGGTGCCACGCCGGCGAATACCGCCACTGCGAGGCGACCGACTGGCGGACCAACCCGGACGCCCGCCGCTACGGCTACACCTCCGCCGACAACCCGTACCACCTGTGGGGCGGCTTCGCGCAGTACCTCTACCTGCCCTGGAACTCCGTCACCCATCGCGTCCCGGACGGCGTCTCGGCCGAACTCGCCGGACTGGTCACGCCGTTGTCGAACGGCATCGAGTGGGCCCTGGTCACCGCCGGCGTCGGCTATGCCTCCACGGTCCTGATCCAGGGCCCCGGACAACAGGGGCTGTCGCAGGTCGTGGCCTGCAAACAGGCGGGCGCCTCCCTGATCATCGTCACCGGCACCACCAAGGACGCGCCGCGGCTGTCCCTCGCCCGGGAACTCGGCGCCGACCACGTCATCGACGTGACCCAGGAGGACCCGCTCGCCCGCATCCTGGAGCTGACCGGCGGACGGGGCGTGGACGTCGTTCTCGACTGCACGGCCGGCGCCGGCACCGCGCCCGTCCTGCTCGGCATCGACGCGCTCAAGCGACGAGAGGGCACCATGGTCGTCCAGGGCGAACTGGCCGCCTTCCCCGACTTCCCCCTGAAGAAGCTCACGGAGAAGTCCATCGCTCTCAAAAGCGCCCGCGGCCACAGCTACCGCGCCTGCGAACTCGCCCTGGAGCAGCTCGTGTCGGGCCGCTTCCCGCTGGAGAAGCTGAGCACCCACAGCTTCCCGCTCGCCGAGGCCGACCGTGCCATCCGCACCGTCGGCGGCGAGAGCGGCGAGGACGCCGTGCACGTCTCCCTGCTGCCCTGGGCGGCGGCATGAGTGTCGTCGTCCGCAATCCTCTCCGCGCCGACCTGGCGACCGTCGACGCCCTCGCCGAGTTCGGCGTGGCCACCGTCCACGAGGCCCAGTCACGCACCGGGCTGCTCGATCCGGCCCTGCGTCCGGTCTGGAGCGGCGCGCGCGTCGCCGGCACCGCCGTGACCGTCAGTGTGCCGCCCGGCGACAACTGGATGCTCCATGTCGCGGTGGAGCAGTGCCGTGCGGGAGACGTCCTCGTCGTCGCACCCACCTCCGCCTCCGCGGCCGGCTACTTCGGCGATCTGCTCGCCACCTCATTCGCCGCACGCGGCGTCCGCGGACTGGTCATCGACGCCGGCTGCCGCGACATCGCCGAACTGCGGCGGATGGGCTTCCCGGTGTGGGCCCGGCACATCAGCGCCTACGGCACCGTCAAGGAGACCCTCGGCGACGTGAATATCCCGATCGTCTGCGCCGGACAGCGGATCGCGGCGGGCGACGTGATCGTGGCCGACGACGACGGCGTGGTGGTCGTTCCCCGCAGCGAGGCGCCCACCGTTCTCGCGGCCTCTCGGGCCCGCGAGGAGCGCGAGGCGGCGGTGCGCAAGCGCTACGCGAGCGGCGAACTGGGCCTCGACATCAACGCCATGCGGGAACGGCTGGCCCGCAAGGGCCTGACCTACCTCGACCGGGAGCCGACCGATGATCATTGACATCCACGGCCACTACACGACGGCCCCGCCCCCGCACCAGGCCTTCCGCGACGCCCAGTTGGCCAGGCTGACCGACCCCTCGCTGCCCGCCGCACGGCCGGCCGCCATCAGCGACGAGGCGATCCGGGAGAGCGTCGAGCACAACCAGCTCAAGGTGTTGCGGGAGCGCGGCGCCGACCTCATGCTCTTCTCGCCGAAGGCCTCCGGCATGGAGCACCATGTGCCGGACCCGGCGACGGCCCGCGACTGGGCACGGGCCGGCAACGACCTCGTCCACCGGGTCGCGAGCCTCTTTCCCCGACACTTCGCTCCGGTCTGCCAGTTGCCCCAGACCGCGAACGGCCCGCTCGACGAAACGATCGCCGAACTGCGTCGCTGCGTGGAGCAACTCGGTTTCGTCGGCTGCAACCTCAACCCGGACCCCTCCGGCGGCCACTGGACCTCGCCACCACTGACGGACCCGTACTGGTTCCCGCTGTACGAGACGATGGTGGAGCTGGACGTGCCCGCCATGATTCACGTCTCGACGTCCTGCAACCCCAACTTCCATACGCTCGGTGCCCATTACCTCAACGCGGACACCTCCGCGTTCATGCAGTTCGTCGAGGGAGACCTGTTCGCCCGCTTCCCCGCGCTGCGGTTCGTGATCCCGCACGGCGGGGGAGCGGTGCCCTACCACTGGGGCCGCTACCGCGGGCTGGCCGTCCGCATGGGCCGCCCCGACCCGGCCCAACACCTCATGGACAACGTCTGGTTCGACACCTGCGTCTACCACCAGCCGGGCATCGACCTGCTGCACCGCGTGGTCGGCGCCGACAGCATCCTGTTCGCCTCGGAGATGCTGGGAGCCGTGCGCGGGGTCGACCCGGAGACCGGCATCGCCTGGGACGACACCAAGAAGTACGTCGACCGGGCCGGTCTCACCGACGAACAGCGGCACAAGGTCTTCGAGGCCAACGCCAGGCGCGTGTACCCGCGCCTGGACGCACGACTCACGGCGGAAGGCAGGTAGTTGCAACCCATGGCCCGACTCCCCCTCACCTTCGCCTGCGGCGACTACGACCGCACGCGTGCCCTCGACGAGGGCACGGTCCGCCCCGACGGCATCGACCTGACGTATCTGCGGCTGCCCGTCGAGGAGACCTTCTTCCGGATGATGCGCCACCAGGAGTTCGAGGTGGCGGAGATGTCCCTGTCCTCGTACGTCCTGTCCCTGCGCGCCGACCCGTCACCCTTCGTGGCCCTGCCGGTCTACACCTCCCGGATGTTCCGCCACGGCGCCCTGTACTGCCACGCCGACTCCGGCATCACCACGCCCGAGGACCTGCGGGGCAAGCGGATCGGCACGCCCGAGTACCAGCTGACCGCGTGCGTGTGGATGCGCGGCATCCTCGGCGACCGGCACGAGGTGCCCTTCGACTCGGTCAGCTGGTTCACCGGCGGCCAGGAGACGCCGGGACGCGTCGAGAAGGCCGGTGTCGACCTGCCGGACTCGCTGCGCATCAGCCGCATCGCCGAGGACCGCACCCTGGCGCGCATGCTCGCCGAGGGCGAGATCGACGCGCTGTGCACCCCGCGCGTGCCGAGCCCGTTCGTCGCCGGGGATCCGCGCGTGCGGCGGGTCTTCCCGGATGTCGTCGCAGCCGAGAAGGACTACTTCGCGGCGACGGGGATCTTCCCGGTCATGCATGTGGTGGTGATCCGCCGGGACGTCTACGACCGCCACCGCTGGGTCGCCCAATCCCTGTACAAGGCGCTGCTGGCCGCCAAGGACGCCGCCTACAACACCGTGTACGACACCTCGGCCCTGCGGTTCATGCTGCCGTGGCTGATTCCCCAACTGGAGGAGGCACGGGAGCTGATGGGCCGGGACTACTGGTCCTACGGGGTCGAGGGCAACCGGAAGACCCTGTCGACGTTCCTGCGCTACCACCACGAACAGGGCCTGTCCGCGCGGCTCTGGGAGCCCGAGGAGTTGTTCGCCCCCGAGTCCTTGGAGGCGGCCGTCATCTGACGGCTGCACCAGCCGGCCCGGGGAAGGGGGCCGTGCCGCCCCTCAAGGGGCAACCACCGCGTCGGAGCGGGCGACCAGCAGGGACTTGAGCGGGATCCCCGGGTCGCCCGCCCGGTCCGCCGGGACGGTCGCCCGTTGCCCGAGGGCCCGACGCACGACCATGTAGTCGGCGGGGCTGTTGACGGCATCCACGGCCAGCAACTCGCCCTCGCGGTAGTACAGGACCGAGAACCGCTCCTCGGCGGGCTCGCCCCGCACGACGTACGCGTCATAACCGGTCGACAGTCCGGCGATCTGCAGCTTCAAGTCGCCCTGGAACGACCAGAACCAGGGCACCGCCCGATTCGCCGCGGGCCTGCCGAGCAGCGTGGCGGCGGCGGTCGTGGCCTGCGCCACGGCGTTCTGCACCGACTCCAGCCGGACCCGGCCCTCGCCGGTCAGCGGATGCGGCTGGACCGTGCAGTCACCGGCCGCCACGATGTAGGGGTTGCTGGTCCGCGCGCACCTGTCGACGACGATGCCCCCGTCGCACGCAAGGCCGACCTGGTCGGCGAGTTCGGTACGCGGGACGACACCGACGCCGACCAGGACGAGGTCGGCCGGCAGCGTCGAGCCGTCTGTCAGTCGCACCGCGCTCACCCGTCCGGCCACCCCGTCGAAGCCGGTGACGCCGGTCGACAGCAGGACCCGGGTGCCGCGCCGCCGGTGGGCGTGCAGATAGAAGTCCGAGACCACCGGGGCGAGCGCACGCCCCATCAGCCGCTCGGCCGCCTCCACCACGGTGACGTCCTTGCCGAGCGCGCGGGCCACAGCAGCCGCCTCCAGCCCGATGAAGCCGCCGCCGACGACCACGACACGGGCGGCGGAGGCGAGCCGGGTCCGCAGTTCGGCGGCGTCGTCCCGATCACGCAGCGAACGGACACCGTCCAGGTCGGCGCCCGGGACATCGAGTCTGCGGGGCCTGGCTCCGACGGTGAGGGCCAGCCGGTCGAAGGACAGTGCGCGCCCGGCGGCCGTCCTTGCGACCCCAGAACCCGGCCCGTCCGAGGGGTCGAGCGCGATGTGGGCCACGCGAGCGCCGCTGACGAGGTCGATGCCCGCGTCGGCGTAGTAGGAGGGGGAGCGGAAGGCAAGGGACTCGGCGTCGGCCTGCCCGGCCAGGAACTCCTTGGACAGCGGCGGTCGCTGGTAGGGCGCGTGGTTCTCCTCGCCCACGAGCGTGATCGGCGCGGTGTCTCCCAACTGCCTGAGAGAAACCGCTAGTTGAAGACCTGCCTGGCTGGCGCCGACGATGAGTGTTCCGCCCGTCATTGCGTGACCCCTCTCGACCACCGCGTTAATGTCATACCATTATACCAACAGGTCGAGGCGGCTCACAGGTCACCTCGGCGATCGCCTCGGCATGGGTGAACGAGCCGCAGCGGCCCGTCAGTTGTCGGTCGGGTCCTGGGCGGCGAGGCGTCCCGGGTCGGCGGTCCGGCGGAGGAAGTCCTCGACCAGTTCGAGTTGGGCGTCGTCGTAGTCGGCGCTCACCGGATGACGTCGTCCCGCGCCCCCGCCTGCCGATCGGGCCAGTTCCGGCGGGCGCGGACCCACTGTCGCGCTCCATCGCGGAGCGCGGCTGCCAGAGATTCGGTGTTCATCTACGTAGACACAGTTCAGTTCCGGTCTCTTCTCGCGTCAATTGGCCAATTTGTCTGTGACACCGGGTTGTTCATCAGATCCGCTTCCTCTAGCTTCCTCACAGGCGGATCACGCCGTAGCTCAAAGTTCACGTATATGACCTCGTAATAGAGGTTCGGACCACAGTGCGCGGTGCGGAGGCACGTGCTGTCCGGGCCGCAGCCCCCCACTCTCGGGAAGGCACGCCATGAACGAGTTTCTCAGCCGTCGCCAGGTGCTCGGCACCGTGGCGGGAGGCGCGCTGGCCACCTTCGCCGCCGGTGGCGCGGCCGCCGCCGCGCCGGTGGCCGCGCAGACGTACACCCCGCCCGCCCTGCGTACATGGCTGAGCCTCAACTCCGGGTGGCGCTTCCATCAGGGCGACGTGGCAGGTGCGCAGGCGCCCGCCTTCGACGACACCTCGTGGACCCCCCTCAGCGTCCCGCACACCTGGAACGGCCAGGACGGCGCGGACGGGGGCGGCAACTACTACCGGGGTGTCGGCTGGTACCGCAGGCGCGTCACTGTGCCGGCGGAGTTGTCGGGGAAGATGTTCTTCCTCCAGTTCGCGGGGGTCAACCAGGTCGCTGACGTCTGGATCGACGGCACCCTCCTCGGCCGGCACGAGGGTGGCTATTCGCGTTTCCGGTTCGGTGCCACCGCCCAGATCACGCCGGGTCGCGAGAGCGTCCTGGCGGTGAGAGTGACCAACGCGAACAACCCCGACGTCGCACCCCTCAGCGCCGACTACACGTTCGAGGGTGGCATCTACCGGAACGTCAGCCTGTACGCGGTCGACAAGCTCGCGCTGCGGATGCTCGACTACGCGGGCCCGGGCGCCTATCTGCGTCAGCGCAGTGTGACCGCCGCCTCCGCCACCGTCGACGTGAAGGCGACCGTCTTCAACAACAACAGCACCAGCCGCTCACTGGTGGTGCGCGCCGTCGTCACCGACACGACCGGCACGATCGTGGCCGACCGGAGCAGCGCGCCGCAGCCCATCGCGGCCAACTCCGGCCTGGACGTCGTGCAGACGATCACCATCACCAACCCCCGCCTGTGGAACGGCGTGGCGGACCCGTACCAGTACAGCGCCCATGTCGAGGTCCGCGACGCGACCACGGGCACGGTCACGGACGTGGTGACCGAGCCACTCGGCCTGCGCAGTTTCAGCCTCGACGCGGCCTCCGGCTTCACGCTCAACGGCCGTCACCTGAGCCTGCACGGCGTCAACCTGCACCAGGATCGCGCCGACGTCGGCTGGGCCGTGAGTGACGCGGACCACACGCAGGACTTCTCCCTCATCAAGGAACTCGGCGCCACCGCGGTTCGCATGGCGCACTACCAGCACGACCAGAAGGACTACAACCTCGCGGACGCCGCAGGCGTGGTCGTGTGGGCCGAGATCCCGCTGGTGGACGCGATCACGAACTCGGCGGCGTTCACGGCGAGCACGAAGAACCAGTTGCGCGAGTTGATCCGCCAGAACTACAACCACCCCTCGATCGTCTTCTGGGGGATCGGCAACGAGCAGCGCAGCGACAACACCGCCACGAACGCGCTGCTGGACGAACTCGCAGCGCTCGTCGCGGTCGAGGACCCGGAGCGCATCAGCGCCTACGCGAACCACCTCGGTAACGACGCCCAAGTCGCGGGACACGCGGACACCACCGCCTACAACAAGTACTTCGGCTGGTACGGAGGCTCGTACAACGACCTGGGAAGTTGGGCCGACAGCCTGCACGGGGCCGAGCCGCAACGCACCTTCGCCGTCTCGGAGTACGGGGCGGGCGCGAACACCACCCAGCACGCGCTCAACCCGTCGGCGCCCACCCCGGGCGGCTCCTTCCACCCTGAGGAGTACCAGGCGCTGTTGCACGAAGCTTCCTGGAAGCAGCTCGCCGAACGGCCCTTCGTCTGGGGGTCCTTCGTCTGGAACATGTTCGACTTCGCTTCCGACGGGCGCAACGAGGGCGGCCAACCGGGGATCAACGACAAGGGGCTGGTCACCCGCGACCGGTCGATCCGCAAGGACGCCTTCTACTGGTACAAGGCCAACTGGGCTGCCACACCCACCCTTCACATCACCAGCCGCCGCTGGACCACTCGAACCACAGCGTCGACGGAACTGAAGGTCTACTCCAACGCCACGGAGGTGACCGCCACGCTCAACGGCACCTCACTCGGCAAGCGGAGCAGCACGGACCACATCTTCAGATGGACCGGGGTACAACTGCGCCCAGGCGTCAACACCGTCACGGTGACGGCCTCCATTCAAGGCGCGACCCATACCGACACCGCCACCTGGACCCTCACCTCGAACGGACCGACTGACGACTGACCTCGCACGAGGCCGGACACCGGATCTCCAGACGCTGGGCCGCCGACTCCGGACCCAGCATTCGTGCTGCCAGGACGTCCGCTCCAGGTCCTCGTTGTCGGCGAGCGGGACTCGGGCAGTTCGACGTCGGGTGCGGGGGAGTGCGCAAGGCGGGTCTGCGCACTCTTCGCATCGTCCGCGCTGCTGCGCAGAACGGTGCGGAGGGGGTGGGGACGTGCAGTGTCCTGGATGGCGTGGTGTCCCGGACAATCAGGGAACGTCCTGCGACTTCAGCGGTGTTGGGGAATCCTGGGTGTCGTGACCGAAAATGCGTACGAAACGGCTCCCGGCAGTGAGGTCAGGACACTTCTCCGGGTTCTGGACGGGCAGCGTCGCCATGTCCTGGGCACCCTTGACGGGCTCGACGAAGAGGCTCTGCGACGGCCGGTGCTGCCATCCGGATGGCACTGCCTGGGAATGGTCCAGCACCTTGCGCTGGACGTCGAGCGGTTCTGGTTCCGCGCTGTTGTCGCCGGGGACGAAAAGACCATCCACGCACTGACGAGCGGCGACGAAGCGTGGAAGGTGGATCCGGAAGCACGGGCTGCCGCTGTCCTCGACTCATACCGGCAGGAGGCAGAGCTCGCCGACGCCGTCATCACCGCCACTGCCGCCGATGCAGCCCTGGCGTGGTGGCCTCACGACCTGTTCGGCGAGCCGCATCTGCACACCCTGCGCGACGTCCTGCTGCACGTCATCACCGAGACTGCCTGCCACGCCGGCCACCTCGACGCGGCACGGGAACTCATCGACGGCCGGCGTTGGCTGGTGCTGACCTGACACGGCGGCCCGTCTGGAAGACTCCCGCGCCGGTCTGCCTCTCCCGCTGCGCGGTTTCCTCGTCCGGCCCGGGCAGGGCGCGGGCCGCTGCGTACTGCGATGGCCCTTTCCAACCACCCGTTGCGCCGTGGGGGTTGAGGCGTCGAGGAGGCTGGTGCGAGTTCACGTCCCTGGAACCCTCGTACGAGCGAGTGCCTTCACCTTGTAGTTCGAGGGCCGGTGGAGGCATGCGGGGAACTCATTTCGGCTACGCCTCGGCCTCGTCCTGATGAACCGTGATGCAGCACACGGCGTGACGTACGAGGGTGTCGTATGCCCTTCGAGCCGAGGCCGCGCATACCGCGCCTGCCGGGGAACGATTGCCGCCCTGTAAAGCCTTCAGACTCGCGAGGCGACGGGTTCGCGGGTGGCTGCATGAGCCTGATCGCGCTGCTCATCGAAATCCCGGTCGCTTTTCTGCTGGGGCTGACGTCGGTCATCCACGGATGGGGCCGTGTGGACGAGCAAGCCGCGGCACCCGCGATGGACTGGGTTCCGGTCCTCTGGCTCGGCGGGTTCACATTGGGCGTGCTCGTGATCGCCGTTCTCTTCCTGTACTCGGCACATCCGTTCGCGGGTGCGATCCAACTCCTTGTGGCAGCCATCGCACTGTGTTTCACGATCGCTGCTTGGCACGACCAGTACGAGCGTGCTCATCCACGACCGCTACCAACGAGAGCCGGGATGCCGCCTTCGAACCACGTGCCCGACCGGTAGCACCGTCTCAACACCGGGGCCTTCAGATGGCCCGGAGGTGTTCAGTGTCTTGGCCCCGGTCGTGGTGCAGCGATGGCGTTCCCGCCCGGTGCTGTCGATGAGACGGACGTGCCGATCTGGGCGCTGAGGCGAAGGAAGGACACCAACTTCGTGATGGCCTGGAGCACATTCGCACAAGCCAGGGCGGTCCACAGGCCGGGCAACCCGGCTGTGTCGGCGATTGGCACGGACAGTGCGGCCAGGATCCCGAACCACAGCGCCGTGGACACCAGACTTGGCCCGGTGCGTTTGAGTCCGACGAGGCCGAAGCCTGCCACTGTTTGAAGAGCGTCGGTGACCACTACCGCCAGGATCAGTGGCAACAGCCGGATCACCTGGTTCTCCAGTGCCGGGGTCTTGGTAAACAGGCCCACTATCGGGTCTCGCAGCACGAACAGGACGGTTCCGAGTACGGCGACTGCGCACAGGGCCACCCCAATCCCGGCCCACACGCTGCGCCGGACGCGCACGGCGTCCCGTGCCTCGGAGTATGCGGCGATCAGCGGGACCGTGGCCTGGCCGACCGTGACCGCCGCGGTGAAGATGACGTTCACCAGCGATTCGGACACGCTGTGCACGGCAGCGCTGTCGGTGTTGATCCGGGCGGCCGCGAAGGTCAGTACTCCGAGCACCGAGAACTTGACGAGTACAGTCCCGCCGAGTGGGAGTCCCACCCGGGCCAGACGCAGTATCTGGCCCAGATCCGGCCGGCCGGGCCGTATCCGCCGTCCCGTCAGCACCGTGCGGCGGCGCAGTGCGTACTGGTTGAGGCTGGTAGTGACCAGGCTGGAGGCGAGCATGGCCAGTCCCGCACCGGTCAGCCCATAGCTCGGCAGCGGTCCTGGGCTTCCGACGAGCAGCACAGACAGTGTCACCGACACCGCAGTGCCCACCAGACCGGACCGCATCACCTGAGCGGATTGGCCCAGGGCGACCAGCACGGACGTCGCCGACTGGCCGACCGCGATCAGCAGTACGCTGCCCGCCAGCATCCACGGGAATGTACCCAGCTGGGCGAGGACGCCGGGCCGAACTCCGAACACTGTGCCGAGCAGCGGCACCGCTGCCACCGCCGCGGCACACACTCCGCCCACAGCGAACGACAGCCACAGACCGCTGCGTACCAACGGCAACAGGTTCCCGGGGTCGTTGCGGTGCGGCACGATGAACGGCATCACCCCGCGGAGCGCACCCGCCACGGTGGCAGTAGCCGGGCTGAAAACGGCCACCGTCACGGCGAACGCGGCCAGTGAGAGGGTGGCGTGGCGGCCCAGGAGCGCGGTGTCGACAAGTGAGCCCGCCGAAGCGGCGAGGGTGGTCACATAGAGCGGCGCGGCCGACTTGGCGATGGTTATGAATGCGCTGGAGTCGCTCACACGGCCGCATCCTGCCACTCAACTTCGCGCCTTTGCACACCAGTTGCCCAGACCGCCCCGAACCCACCGACGCGGCGGCAGGGAGACGTGAAGGGCCACATAGCAGTGCTCAGAAGCTGTGTGTGGACCTCGCACGACAACCGGCTGATGTGGCTAGGCCTTACGGCGTGCGAAGACGACCGCACCTGGGACGCCCTCGTCGGGGTCGATCAGCATGTGGGCGTCAATGGTGAACCCGGCATCGCGCAGCCAGGCCGCTACTTGGTCGGGCTGGCGGCGGTGAACGGGGACGTTCATCGGGTGCCCGCCGTAGCCCTGCGTCTTCAGCCTCGACTCGTCGCCGACGTGAAAGCCGATCAGCAGTGGTCCGCCGGGACGCACCACGCGCCGGAAGTGGCCGAAGACCGTGGGCACTGCTTCGTCGGGGACGTGAATCAACGACCAGAACGCGAGCAGGCCGACGACTGAAGCATCGGCGAGGTCGAGGTCGGTCATCGAGCCCACCTCGAACCGCAGGCGGGGGTGGTCGCGCCGGGCGATGTCGATCATCCCGGGGGAGAGGTCGATGCCGAAAGCGTCCACACCCAGCTCGTGGAGGTGAGCGGTGACGTGTCCGGGCCCGCAGCCCACGTCCGCCACCGGTCCGCCGCCGGCGGCGTGCACCAAGTCGGCGAACAGCGCCAGCGCCGCCCGCAGATATGGGGCCCCGGTCAGAGCCTCGCGTAGTTGGTCGGCATAGCTGACCGCGACTGTGTCGTACGAGATCCGGGTGTCCGCCAACCAGCGCTCTGCGTTCATGGCTCGACAGAGTAGTGCGGTGATCAGGATGACGAACCAGATCAACCGGGATCAACGACGAATCAGAACAGGTCAGTTGAGACGGAGGCCAGATCCTTCGAGACGGGACTTTCCGGCGGTAGCGACCGGTGTCTATGGGTTTCCTACCCCGCCGCTGGGTTGAGGGGTCGCTCCCCACCGCTACGGCCCGGCCTATGCCGAGCTGCACCTGCCTATAACCACGCCTCCCCGGTCCGGGCGGGTATGGTGCCCGCCGCTCGAACCGGCCGGCATTCCTCAGGGCCATGGTGGGCGCTACCGTGTCCGGGGGGGGGCGGCCGGGCGCGCGGGGCCCCCCCCGCACAAAACCCACTGTTCTCTAAAAACTTGCGGGGGTGGTGTGCGGGGTGG